>NZ_JBIUYQ010000029.1:0-86773 GCF_044744605.1 Kitasatospora sp. NPDC087271 | reverse complement strand
GGTACTGCAGGGGGGACCCTGTGGGAGAGTAGGACGCCGCCGAACAATCATTCACAGAGAACCCCCATCCGGGAAACCGGATGGGGGTTCTCTGCATTTCCGGGGTAATGGGTCCCCCCCCACTGACGGCTACGCAGCTTCGGGCCGGCGGGTGTCCAGCCAGGCGCGGTAGCGGCGTAGGGCCTTGCGCTGCTGGAGCTGTTCGACGAGCAGGGCCACGGCCGGGCGGGTGCCGGGGGAGGGGGCCCGGCCGGAGGCAAGGCGGCGCAACTGGTGGCGGACCTGGGCCATGCCGGCGGCGGAGGCGAGTGCCTTGTCGGACCAGGTCACCGGGCGCAGGGCGCGGTCGGCCTCGGCGCCGGTGGCCCAGCGGAGGGGAAGGTCGGGGGTGACAGCGAGGGCGGTGCCCATGCCGATCACCGCGACGCCGTCCGCGAGGACCTGTTCGGCGGTCTCGCGGCGGGTGATGCCGCCGGTGAGCATGAGCGGGAGCGGGCTGGTGCGGACCAGGTCGGCGGCCAGGTCGAGGAAGTAGGCCTCGCGGGAGCGGGTGCGCTGGTCGGCGGGGCGGCCGGTCATCGCGGGGCTCTCGTAGCTGCCGCCGGAGAGTTCGACCAGGTCGACACCGAGGGGAGCGAGCATGGCGATCACCTGCCGGGCGTCGTCGGCGTCGAAGCCGCCGCGCTGGAAGTCGGCGGAGTTGATTTTCACGGCGACGGCGAACTGGGGTGGTACGGCGGAGCGGACGGCCCGCACCACGTCCAGCAGCATCCGGGCGCGGTTGGCCGGTGAGCCGCCCCAGGCGTCGGTACGGGTGTTCACGAGCGGGGAGAGGAACTGCGAGAGCAGGTAGCCGTGGGCGGCGTGGATCTCCACGCCGTCGAAGCCGGCCTGGGCGGCGCGGCGGGCGGTGGTGGCGAAACGCTCGACGGTGGTGGTGATCTGATCGGGAGTCATGGTGGTGGGGCGGCCGAAGCGGCCGCTGTGCCGACCGAGGTCGACGCTGACGTCGGAGGGGCCCCAGACCACGCCGGGCAGGCCGGAGGGCACTTGGCGGCCCGGGTGGTTGATCTGCATCCACACCGCGGCGCCGCCGGACTTGGCGGCCCGGGCCCACTCGGTGAAGGGTTCCAGGGGTGCGGCGGCATCGAGGACGACGCCGCCCGGGCCGGTGAGCGCCTCGGCGTGGACCATGACGTTGCCGGTGATCAGGAGGCCGCTGCCACCCGCGGACCAGTTGCGGTAGAGGTCGAACAGCCGCTGGTCGGGCAGTTGGCCGTCGCCGGCCAGGTTCTCCTCCATGGCCGCCTTCGCGATCCGGTTGGGCAGAACCGCGCCCGAATCCAGCCGCAGTGTCGTGAACAGGTCGTCCGCCATGGGGGTCTCCTCGCCCTGGACTAGAATGTTTGCACTGTTCACATTAGGACGGTGATGTAAGCAGTGCAAACATGAGCGAGGGTGACCCATGCCACAGCAGACCGGCTCGTACCACCACGGCGACCTGCGGGCCGCCTGCCTGCGCGCAGCCCGTGACCTCCTGGAGGAGGACGGCAGCGCGGCACTGTCGCTGCGTGCCGTCGCCCGCCGGGCCGGCGTCTCGGCGACCGCCCCCTACCGTCACTTCGCCGACCGCGAGGCGCTGCTCTCCGCCGTCGCCGCGCAGGGGTACCGCGAACTCGCCGAGCGCCTCGTCGCCGCGCACCCCGCTCCGCGCGAGCCCGAGGACCTCGCCGCCGTCGCCGCCGCCTACGTCCGCTTCGCCGTCGACCGGCCCGCGCTGTTCCGGGTGATGTTCGCCGAACCCTGCGACCCCGCGGACGCGGAACGGGCCGCGGCGACCGCGGCGATGTGGGACTACGTCGGCGGAATCGTCGGCGACACCTTCCCCGGTACCGACCGTGAGGCGATGTCCGCCGCCGTGTGGGCGCTGGTCCACGGCCTGGCCTTCCTCCACCTCGACGGAAAGCTCGACGCCGCTGATCCCGCCGCAGCGGACGACCGCGTCCGGGCGGCCGTCCGCGCGCTGCTGGGCACCGCCCGGACCCGCTCCGGGGCGGAACCGGCCCGCTGATCCGGGACGAGGCCATCCCCGCTGGGGCGGCGGCGGGCTGGCCGGTCGGCTCGCCGGCCAGCGCGGCGCCGGTGTGCCGGGCATCGCCGTTGACAGGCAGCCAAGCAGCTGCCTGATGTGAAAAGGCAGCCGTTCGGCTGCCTGATGGGGGATGGCGTCGGATGGACGAGATATTCAAGGCCCTGGCCGACCCCAGCCGCCGCCGGCTGCTGGACCGCCTGCGCGCCCACAACGGGCAGAGCCTGCGGGAGCTGTGCGCCGGGTTGGACATGGCCCGGCAGTCGGTCAGCAAGCACCTCGCCCTGCTGGAGGCCGCCGAGCTGGTGACCACCGTGCGGCAGGGCCGCGAGAAGCTGCACTACCTGAACGCCGCTCCGATCAACGCCATCGCGGACCGCTGGATCAGCCAGTTCGACCGCGGGCGGGCCGCCGTGCTCGCCGATCTGAAGAGAGCACTGGAGCAGCCACCCATGGACAACAACGCCTTCGTCTACACGACGTACATCAACACCACACCCGAGCGGCTCTGGCAGGCGCTCACCGACCCCGCCTTCACCGAGCGCTACTGGGGCGTGCGCCTTGAGACCGACTGGGCCGAGGGCTCACCCGTCGTCTGGGCCGAGCGCGGCGTACGGACCGCCGACCCGGAGCAGGTCGTACTCGTCCACGAGCCGTACCGGCGGCTCTCCTACACCTGGCACACCTTCAGCCCGCAGTGGGCCCGGACGGTCGGTGTCGGCGAGGAACTGCGCGCGGAACTGGCCGCGGAACGCCGCTCGAAGGTCACCTTCGAGCTGGTGCCGCACGGCAACCAGGTGAAGCTGACCGTCACCCACGACGACTTCGACCCTGCCGGGACCTTGCGCTCGATGTGCAGCCAGGGCTGGCCGGCCATCCTCTCCAGCCTCAAGACACTGCTGGAGACGGGCGAAGCCCTTCCCACCGCCGGGCAGTCGGTCCACGAAGGCTGACCGCCGACAGAATCGGCCGCACCACCGCGCACGCAGCGCAGCCGTTCGGATGGGCGTCGCGGTTCGGACGGGTGTCACGGCGACGCCCATCCGAACCGGCCGCTGCACTGGTCAGCGTCGGCGGCCGAGCAGTTCGGCGGTCTCGGCGCGCCGGTTCCAGGCGATGACGGCCAGCGGCACCATGAAGATGAACGGGGTCCCGGCGTTCTCGCCGTGCATCGCGGTGAGCTGGGTGACGAACGCGAACACCAGGAAGACGATCAGCGCCGTGGCTGCCGGCCCGGCCAGTCGGTGGACCAGCAGCCCGACCGCTCCGGCCAGCTCCACCAGCCCGGTCAGGTACATGAACCAGTGGCCCACACCCATGGCGTCGAAGACGGTCGTGGCGGCGGGGACCGCGAGCAGCTTGGGCAGCGCGCTGGCCACGGCGAAGAAGAGCGCCAGCAGGATCCGCAGCGTCCAGACCACCCGGACCACGGCCTTGCCGGACTTCGTGGCGACGGCGGTGGCGGCGGTGGCGTTGGTAGCGGCGGTAGCAGTGGCGGTGGCGGTGGCGGTGCTGGACATCTCAGGTCTCCCCGGTCGGCTGTCGTTGCTTTCCCAGGTATGACCGCCGCCACCGCCCGAACTCATCGGTCCCGGGAGGAGAGGTTTTCCGACAACCCGGCCCCGGCCCCAGCACCGACAGCTCGCCGACGGCCTGCCGTCCGCGGACCGGCCCTTCGGCTGCTGCGGTGCGCGGGTGCTGGTGCGCGGTGGTGGTCACCGGTGAGGATGAGCAGCGGCCGACCGATCGTCGGTCGGGGTGCGGGCGGACACAGGACGGTACTCGTGGTCGATCTCGACTGGACGGACAGGACGCCGCTGGACGCCCGGGGTGCGCGGCTGGGAGCGGCCGGGGAGCACCCCGGTCTCGCGGACGGCGCCTACGTGCGGCGCAGGAATGCGATCGCGGCCCGAGCCGAGGGCCACCGGGTGGGGGATCCCTCGCCCCGGGTGCGCTACACCGAGGCCGAGAACGCCACCTGGCGCACCGTCCGCGCCGCGGTCTGGAGCGCCCAGACACGAGGTGCCTGCGAGCAGGTCCTGCGGGCCAGGGAGGTTGCGCCGGTGCATGCCCACGGCGGCGTGCCGCAGCACGAGGAAGTCTCGGACCGGCTGCAGGCGCTGACGGGCTTCCGTTTCACCCTGGCCGGAGGGATCGTGCCCAACGAGCGCTTCCTGGGTGCCATGGCGGACGGCTACTTCCACGCGGTGCAGTACGTGCGGCATCCCGCGATGCCCCTGTACACGCCGGAGCCGGACGTGATGCACGACGTGTTCGGCCACGGCATCCACCTCGCGGACCCGTTCTTTGCGGACCTGTACCGCACGGTGGGCCGGGCCGCCACCCGCGTCCGCTCCCGGGACGCGCTGGACCTGATCAGCCGCGTCTACTGGTTCACCCTCGAATACGGCCTCGTCCTCGAAGGCGGCCGCCCCAAGGCGTACGGGGCAGCCCTGCTCTCCTCCTACGGCGAGCTTCGTCGTTTCACCCGGGCCGACATCCGCCCCTGGAACCTCGCCGAGCTCGTTCGCCTGCCCTACCAAGTGGCCGGCTACCAGCCGGTCCTGTTCGCATTACCCTCCCTGACCCGCGTGGCGGAGCAGTTGCACGACTTCCTCGACGACTTCGACGAAACGACCCGCGAACGCCGCCGCATGCCCCCGCTGCACGAACGCGGCTTCTTGGCCCGCCCAGGCCGGCGCTGAGGACCAGGGCCGGGAGCCTTGTGCTCGCTGTTCGGCCGCTACCAGGCATCGAGGTCCCCGTTGGCGGTCAGGAGCCCGTTGACGGTGAGGGCGTCGGCGATGGCGCGTGCGCAGCTGGTGACGGAACGATGCGATCGTGGCCGATATGCATCGCCTACGGCCGAGTTCGACAGGTGCCGTAGACGCGCAGAGAGAGCCGAACCTCGCGTCTTCCCATCTCACGGCGATAGCGATAGACCGGAGCCGTCCCACGTCTGCAAGGAAGGCGACACCGATGACCCTGAGCGAGAGCCCCGTCGTGACCATCGAGTCGGGCAGCGTCCGAGGCACCGTCGAGGACGGCGTCGCCGCGTTCCGCGGCATCCCCTACGCTGCTTCGCCCGTGGGCGAGCGGCGCTTCGCCGCCCCCGTGCCGCACCCAGCCTGGTCGGGCGTCCGGGACGCCGACCGCCCGGGCCCGTCCGTCCCGCAGAGCCCCTCCCGGCTCGAAGCCGTCATGGGGCCACGCACCCCCGACTGGGACGAGGACGGCTGCCTCACGCTGAACGTGTGGACCCCTCGTCCGCCTGCGGACGGGTCCGCCCCGGGCGCCCTGCCCGTCCTGGTGTGGTTCCACGGCGGCGGGTTCACCAGCGGGTCCGGCGGCTGGGACTGGTACGACGGCCGGCACCTGGCCGCCGCCGGCCGGGCCGTCGTCGTCACCGCCAACTACCGCCTCGGCCCGCTCGGCTACCTCTACCTGCCGGACCTCGGCATCGAGAACCTCGGAGTGCAGGACCAGGCCGCCGTCCTCGCCTGGGTGCGGCGCAACATCGCGGCCTTCGGCGGCGACCCCGGCAGCCTCACCGTCGGCGGCCAGTCCGCCGGGGCGTTCTCCGCCCTCTACCTCGCCGTCTCCCCGACCACCGGCGCGCTCGTCAACCGGGTCATCGCCCAGAGCGGTCCCTTCGGGCTCGCCCCGCAGGACCCCGAGGAGGCGGGCGACCACGCCCGGCGCTTCCTCGGCATCCTCGGCATCCTCGGCCCGGACGGCACCCGGGACCGGGGTGCCGCGCTGTGCGCCGTCCCGGCCGACCGGCTCCTGGCCGCCTACCAGCAGCTCTCCCGGGAGGCCGCCCGCCCGGGCAACGTCGCCCCGCCCATGTACCCCGTCCTCGGCGCCTCCGGGATCCCCGCGACGTGGCAGCAGGCGCTGGTCGACGGACGCCTCGACGGCAAAGGCCTGCTGACCGGCACCACCAGGAACGAGATGGCCTCCTTCTTCGCCTTCGCCCCCCGCATCCGGGAGATCACCGCCGACCGGGCCCGCTCGATCGCGGCCGGCCGGGCCGACGGCGGCGACGAGCGGTACGACCGCATCGCGGCCCGGCGGCCGAACGCGACCCCGGCCGACATCCTCACCGAGTTCGAGACCGGGCTCGTCTTCCGTGACGACACCCTGGCCATCGCCGACCGCCACGCCGCGGCCGGAAACCCGACCTACGTCTACCGGTTCGACCACGTCCCGGTACCCGACCCCGCAGGCCTGGGCGCCGCGCACTGCGTCGAACTCCCCTTCTTCTTCGACACCTTCGACGCCTACCCCGACAGCCCCATGCTCGGCGAGGCCACCGCCGCCGTCCGCTCGCTCGGCGGCACCTTCTCCCGCGCGATCGCCGCCTTCGTCGCCACCGGCCGTCCCGCCGCGGACCAGTGGCACCCCTACGAACCCGCCGATCCGGCGACCGTCCGGCACTTCGGCTGACACCGGCCGCGCCCGTCCCGAGGGTGGGGAACAGCCGCAGGCCGCAGGCTGCCGGCCCTACCGCCCGGGCCCGGTCCAGGGTCTCCCTGCCCGAGCCGATCCCTGGCCGGACGGGCCGGTCAGGCCAGGTAGTGGTCATGCCGGCCGTAGAGTTCCGCCCATTCCGCGTCGCTCATCGGGCGTTTTTGGGCCGCGATCTCCGAGATCTCCTCGAAGAACGATTCACGTGGCACGCCCGGCACGAAGAGCATCAGCATCGAGGCCGGTTCGTGGGACTCGTTGCGGAAGCCGTGCACGGCGCCCTCCGGCACGTGCAGGAAGTCACCCGCCTCGGCGTCGATCCATCGTTCACCGTCGTACAGGCGCATGATCCCGGACAGGACGAAGAAGGACTCGGACATGGTCCGGTGGAAATGTGGAGCGGGGCCTGTCGGTCGGGGTCCCATGTCCAATCGGTACAGGCCGAACGTCTTGTTCGCGGAGGGCGTGTCGACCAGGTAGTGGACGCTTGTTCCCCCCGCGCCGATCAACACGTCCGGCGCGGTGGCGCCGAACCGGAGATTTGCCGTATTCTCGCCCGATTCGCCCCAGTAGTGAGCTATTGGGTAGGACATGGCGGATTTCCCTTTCGAGACATTCGCGTGATCGGTCGGTGGTCCGGTCCGTCGCCCCGGCGACGCATACGAGGTGTGCCCGGCCGACTGCCGACGTTGATGGGCAGGGCGGCGTTCGGCCCGAGGGCGCCGAGCACGTCCGAAGCACCCTGCGGGGCGGGGCCTGGCGGCTCCACCGGCTCTTCGCGGCCCAAGCGGACCCAGGCGTCGGCAGGCCCCGGCGGCCCGACGAGGGCCATAGGTCCACGGTGCGCCGAGGTGGCCGTCGGCGCACCCGCAGCAGCCTGGCGGCGGCCCGCGACGGGGCGGGGCCAGCGGCAGGAACCGAAGGACCTGCGCGCCACAAGTCCGCGCGGGCTGTTTCGCGCGGCGGGTCGGCACCCCGCCGCGCGACGCCCGGGGGCCACCCTCCCCGGACCGGAACGCCAGTGGATCCCCTCCACCCGGCGGCTCACTGCTACTCTGGGTCCAGATTCAACGGAATGCGCGAAAAATCGCTCCTGAATGGTGTTTCTGAGCGGCGCCCTCGCGGTGTTTGTTCCCTTCGCGGAACCCCAGTGCTTCCTTCGTGACCACAACGAAGGCAGAAGACTGTGCACCAGCACCGTGTCATCATCGCCGGCGCCGGACTCGGCGGCCTCACCCTCGCCCACGGGCTGCGCGCCCGCGGCTTCGACGTCGCCGTGTACGAGCGGGACCACCACCCGGACGCGAGGCCGCAGGGCTACCGCGTCCAGCTCGACGAACCCGGGCTCGCGGGCCTGGAACGCTGCCTGCCGGAGCACCTCTTCCGGCTGGGCCTGGCGACCGCGGCCTCGCCGCCCGCCCGGGTCTCCGTCCGTGACCGCCACCTGGGCACGCTCGCGGACCGGCCCACCGCGCCCGACCCCGGTCCCACCGACGGCACCGCTCGCCCGTACCGCTCGTACGCGTTCAACCGGCCGACGCTGCGCCAGATCCTGCTCTCCGGCCTGGCGGACACCGTGCGCTACGGCGCGGAACTGCTGAGTTGGGAGAAGGAGCAGGACGGAACGGTCACCGTGCGGTTCGCCGACGGCCGCAGCGCGAGCGCCGACCTCCTGGTCGGCGCGGACGGGGTCGGATCGGCGGTACGCCGGCAGCTGCTGCCGCACGCCCGGGTCGAGGACGCCGGACTGCGGCTGATCTACGGCAGGATCCCGCTGGATGCGCCGGAAACCGGGGTTGGAGATGCGGGGGAGGCCGGAGAGGTCGGAGAGGCGGAGACGGGCGCAGCGGCCGCCGGGGCCGCGGCCGCACTGCCGCCGTGGGTGTTCGACAGCATCTTCACCGTGGTGACCGGTGGGCCGGGAAGTCCGCACGTCGGCTTCGGGCCCGTGCGGTTCACCCGCCCTCCCGGTGCCGCCGGCCCGGCACACACGCCGCCCGTCCCCCTCACCCCCGTCGGCGACTACGTCGCCTGCCTGGTGGGAGCGCCGGCGGACCACCCCGCCATGCCCTCGTTCGAAGCGCTGCGCGGTCTCGACGGCCCCGCCCTGCGCGAGCTGGCCGGACGCCTGGTGGGCGACGACTGGCACCCCGATGTGCACCGCCTCCTGGACCGCTGGGAGACCGGCTCGCTGTTCCCGCTGCGCATCTCCACGGCGAGCCCCGTACCGTCGTGGGAGCCGGGCCCCGTCACCCTGCTCGGGGACGCGATCCACGCCATGAGCCCGGTGCTGGCGATGGGCGCGAACACCGCGATCCGCGACGCCGCCGAGCTGACGCGGACCCTGGCCGGGGCCGCGGCCTCCGGCACGCCGCTCGTGGACGGCGTACGTGCCTACGAGCTCCGGATGCGGGAGTACGCCTTCTCCGTCGTGGCCGCCTCCCGGCGAACCGGCCGACAGCGGGTCGGCCAGAGGTAGACGTTCGGGGCGGGGGTGGGGCCTGGTGCTGGACTGCGGCCCACCCGTGGTGACGGATCGTCAGGAACATCGGCTGCCGAGCCGGTCACCCGGGTGGTCGACGGGGCAGGTCGAGGCGGACGAGGTGCTGGTCGGTGCCGCCGTCGGGCCGGTGCACGGTGCGGTAGGCGTATGGGACGGGGCTGGCGGGGAAGGTGACGATGCCTTCCTCCACGACGGGCTGCTGGTCGGCGATGGCCCGCAGCCGGGCATCGGTGTCGGCCGGCAGCTGCGGCTCGGGCGGGCGGCGGTGGCGGCCGGCCATCCTCAGCCGGTCGGTTCCGACGGGGCCGGGCGGCCCGACCGGCTGGTTTCGCTGCGCCAGGGCTGGTTCACGAGGTCCTCCTCGCAGGCTGGTCGGTCCCGTCGGTCCCGCCGGCCAGCAGGGGCAGGTAGTGCTGGAGGTAGGGCGGGACCTTGAGGTCGAGCACCTCGGCCAGGGGGACCATGCGGACGGCCAGGCCCTCGTCGCCGAGCCGGAGGTCCGTCTCCGGGCCGTCCCAGGCGGCGTGCAGGACGCGGGTGAGCGGGGAGACCAGTTCGTGGTGCGGGCCGGGCAGGATCCGGAGCCCCGTGATCTCGATGCCGGCTTCCTCGCGGACCTCGCGCGCCGCGTTCTCCTGCGGGGTCTCGTCGCCCTCGCGCCAGCCGCCGATGGGGGTCCAGTAGCCCGGCCAGGCGATGCCCGGCTTGTCGTCGCGGTGGTGCATCAGCAGGCGGCCGTGCCGGTCGGTGACGAGGACCATGATTCCTTCGAACTCGTCCTCCGGGGAAGGGCGTTCCAGGTACAGCGGGGTGCCGCAGCGGTGGGCGCGCAGTACCTGGAGGAGCCGCTGGTAGCGGTCCGGTGGCATCAGGGCGTCCCAGTCGTGGGCGGTCTCGAAGCGCCACTCGGTGTGCTCGGCCGGGTCGAGCCGGATGCGGGTCTGCTGCTCCCGGGTCAGGACGCCGCCGTCGAAGACGTATCCGCACACCGGCACCGGGTACTCCGTGCCGGCCTGCTCGTGGACGACCGCGACCAGGCGCCGCCGGGCGATCACCTCGGGGTTCTCCGCGGCGAGGTCGAGGCCGAGTTCCTCCTGGGCCTCGCGCAGCGCCGTGTCGAACGGGGTCTCGCCGTGTTCGACGTTGCCGCCGGGGAGGTTCCACACGGTCGGGTTGATGGTCGAGCGCATCCCGAGGACGCGGCCGTCCGGGTCGGTGACGAGGAAGCACCCGTAGACCGTGGGCCGCGCGATGGTGGTGAGGTAGCCGCCGACCGGTCGCCAGCCCGGGATCGCCAGGCGACGGGTGAGCCACCTGATCACCTCGCGCTCTCCGTCGCCGGTCTGCGGCAGCTGGTCGGGACGGGCCCATTGCTGGTCGTCGTGCTCGGCCGACAGCGTGACCGGGGTGCCGTCGGGCACGACGGTGGTGAACACGAACTGCCGTACCCGCCGGCCGTTCCGGTCGGTGAGGTCCAGGCTCCGCGCGTACTCCAGCGGCAGCCCGGCGAGTCCGGTCTGCTCGGCCAGTTCCCGGGCCGCGCCCGCCTCGATCCCCTCGCCGTCCTCCCGGCCGCCGCCCGGGTACTCCCACGGGCCGGGAAGGGCGTCGTGCGCGGCCCGGCGGATCAGCAGGATCCGGCCGGAGGCGTCGCGGAGCACCACGCCGACGCCGATCCGCTCGATGCCCCCGTGGGCGGCCAGTGCGGTCAGCACCTCGAAATCGATCACTGCGCGGACTCCTCGTTCACTCGGGCCGACGGGGCTGTTGAGCGGGGGCGACGGGACGCTCCTCCTGCCGGCGCGCCGGGGCAGTCCAAACCGGCCTCAGGGAAGCTGAGTTGGGGTGGCCGTGTGGTCGGCAGGGGACAGATGATGACGCTGTTCGAACGTGGGGTTCAAGTAGGTCACCTCCGGGCGCGCCCGGGTCGAACGGGGAGTTTTCGAGCACCGCGCCGCCGCGGCGGGTACGCCCTCCGGCCGGTCGCGAACGGCGGTCGGCAGGGCAGCGGAGCCCAGCGCACGGGCGGCGAGAGCCTGTTCGAGCGCGGTCGTCAGGCAGGCTGCGAGCCTGCTGCTGGCGCCGGCGTGGGTGGCGGGGCCGCGCGGGGAGCGGCCGCCGCGGGCTTCACTCGTTCGGCTGGCCGGGCGGCCCCGGAGGTTTCCGCCGGCGGCCCGCCGGCGGGTTCCTGGGCATTCATAGCACGACCTTGTCATGTTCACATGTTGGCGCTGATCTCACCGCCGGTGCTGAGCACCATGTACACGCCGTTGGCGACGGCTCCGGCGTCCTGCTGGTTCGCCTCCAGCGTGCCGTTCACCGCGCCGTCGTTGCCGAGGATCTGCGCGCGGTAGTGGAGTTCGCCGATCTTCGTGACCTTGGCCGTCCAGCCGCCCGCGAGCTTGAACGTGCCCGGCCCCTGGTGTCCGCCGCCCATCCAGGAGTGGGCCGTGCCGTCCATCGAGAGCACGATGAACATGTCGTTGAAGTCGACCCCGGCGTCGGAGTCGTGCGTCTCCAGCGTGCCGTATTCCGTACCGTTGTTGACGATCTTGGCGACGTAGTTCTGGTTGCCGGTCGCGCGGATCTCGGCCGTGCTGCCGTCCACCAGCTTCTGGGTGCGGACCGGGGACGTCCCCTTGGGCGGGGCGGCCGGCGGCGTGGTGGTGTGGCGCGCGGTGGGCGTGGCAGCCGGTGGGGCGGTTCCGGGCGCGGGGGGCGCGGCCGGCGTGCTGGCCGGCGCGGTGGCGTCGGGAGTGGTGGGAGCACTGGGCGCAGCGGCCGGCGGGGTGGTGCCCTGCGCGGCGGTCTGGTTCGCGGGGGACGGGCTGGAGCAAGCTGTCGCGGTGGACACCAGCAGGGCGGCCGCCAGGGCGGAACCGGCCAGCGTGCGGGCGGCGGACGAGCGGCGGTTCGTTAAGGTCGACATGCGGTGCTCCTGAGCGAAGTACGGGTGAGGAACAGCGAGTTGCCTATGGCCCCTCCTGCGGGGACCAGGAGCAACGTGGCTGCGTACGGGAACGAAGTTAGTGCGAGCAGTCGACGAAACAGACCCTGCTATGTCACCAGACTGCTACGCCCTCCCCACACCCTCATCTGCACCGCAGGCCCTCACCTGCACTGCAGGTCGGCGCGCCACCGAACCGAAGCGGAAGGGTCCGGTTTCGGCCAGTTGTGCTGTTCATGTATACGCGCATTCACATCTTCGGAATGCTGACCGCACATGCTGTCGGATCTACGGCAAGGAGAAGGTCATGCGTCGAATCGCAGCCATCGGCACCGGAGCGGCACTGTTCATGGGGGCGGGGCTGATCGCCGCGCCGTCAGCCTCGGCGATCTCCTACTGCGTCACCAACCAGGGCCAGAACTGGGGCTCCGTCAACTGCCAGACCAGCGCCCCGAAGAACCACTGGCAACTCGTCCTGATCTGTGAAAGCGACAGCGTCAAGGGCATCCGGCAGACGGTCAACGGCCGCTGGCACACCGGCGACGGCTCCGACATCCTGTACTGTCCCACGGGCTACAGCGCCGCCCTCGCCAACGTCAACAGCGACAACTGACTGGTGGGGGTGTGCACATGAGTGGCTTCCCGGGCGATCAGCGATCGCGGGCCGGGGCGTCACGCAATCCCTCCTCGAAGGCCGAGTGGGGGTACTGGTCGGTGCCGAATCCGGGCATTTCGAGCTTCTTGAGCTGCCCGCCGACGACGTGGGACACCAGCGGCACGGGCAGGGCGTCCGGCCAGAGGCCGGTCCGCTTGCCCTCGGAGAGGACGCGGCGGAACGCGCCGGTGGACCCCCGCAGGCTGCGGCCGTTCGCCTTCAGCTCCTCTGCGGCACACTCGCCGTCGCCTTCGACGACCTGAAGCAGGATCTGCTGCGCCCGGGGCGGCAGGCGGTCGTAGTACGAGCGGGCCCGCTCCGGTGTCCAGCGGTCGTCGGGCAGCGCCGTCACGACGGCGTCCGGCATGGTGGCGAAGGCGAGCAGCTTCTCCAGCGCCTCGGGGGTCGGATTCTCCACGGTGATCGTGATCCTCATGGTGCAACACCCTTGCAGCCCCGGATCCTGAACACAAATAACCGCCGTAGATGTGTTGCAGACAAGAAGGCTCCTCCGAAGGCCCCTTCGAGTTGTCGAAGGGGCCTTCAGCGCGGTTGTGGGGCTGCTCCGCGACGTTTCACGCGCGTCGAGCAGGGTCGGTGACCTCCCAGGCCGCCTCGATCATCCGGAAGATCTCGTCCACCGCGGCCTCCGGATCGGCCGCCTCGCGGGCCAGCGTGTAGGCGTCGATCGCGAACCTCGCGATCGCCCGGCAGGCCGTCGTGGTCTGCGGCAGGCCGAGGTCGGTGGCGATGGCCGTGGCCAGCGAGTCCGCGTGGCGCAGCCTCATCGACTCCTCGTACTCCCGCAGGGCAGGGGATTCCTCGATCATGCGCCAGATCGGGGCGGCGGCGTCCGCCGTGCAATGGCGCACCAGGGCGTGGATCTCGTGGCGCAGCGCGGGGATGAGCGGCTCGTGCGGCGCCCGGGTGGTGGCCGCTCGGGTGAGGCGTTGCTCGAAGTCGTCGTCCCGCTCGAACACCAGGGCCTCTTTCGAGGCGAAGTGGGAGAAGAGCGTGGTGACGGCCACGTCGGCTTCGGCGGCCACGTCCCGGATTCCCACCGCGTCGTACCCGCGTTCCAGGAAGAGCCGCAGGGCGGCGTCGGCGATCTTCTCGCGGGTCGCGGCCTTCTTGCGTTCGCGGCGTCCGGGCGGCACGGTCATGCCCTCACGCTAGCAGATACGAAGGTGGAACAGTTTCTAAACACTAACCGTTAGTGCTACGGTCGGCCGCATGAAGAACATGAAGAAGGTGAGCTTCGCCGAGTTCGGCGGGCCGAACGTTCTGCAGCTCGTCGACGCCGAGCGGCCCGACCCGGGCCCCGGTCAGATCCGCATCGCCGTACGGGCGGCGGGCGTCAACCCCGTCGACTGGAGGATCCGCGAAGGCCAGTTCCTCCAGGCCCATCCGATCGAGTTGCCCTCCGGCGTCGGGCAGGACGCCTCGGGGGTGGTGGACGAGGTCGGCGAGGGCGTCGAGGGGATCGAGGCCGGCGACCACGTGTTCGGCGAGGGCTTGAGCACCTACGCCGAGTTCGCCGTGCTGTCGGCCTGGGCCCGGATGCCCGAAGGGCTGACGTTCGAAGAGGCGGCCGGCTATCCCTCCGTGGTGGAGACCGCGCTGCGCATCATCCGTCAGGTCGGCGTGCGGCCCGGGCAGACGCTGCTGGCCAGTGGCGCGTCCGGCGGAGTCGGCTCGGCGGTGCTGCAGATCGCCCGCGACCGCGGCATCACGGTGATCGGCACGGCCGGGGCCGCGAACCAGGACTACCTGCGCAGCCTGGGTGCCGCCGCCACGACGTACGGCGAGGGCTGGGTCGAGCGGGTGCGGCAACTCGGCCAGGTCGACGCGGCGCTCGACCTGGCCGGTTCGGGCGTGATCCGCGAACTCGTCGAGCTGACGGGGGATCCGCAGAAGGTGATCTCCATCGCCGATCTCTCGGCGCCGCAGTTCGGCGTCCGGTTCTCCGGCGTGGCCGGGAGCATGCCGGAGGCGCTCGCCGAGGCCGTCGACCTCATCGCGCGGGGCAGGCTCCACATCCCGGTCGAGAAGTCGTACACGCTCGCCGAGGCCGCGGCGGCGCACATCGACAGCCACGCCGGCCACACGCGGGGGCGCCGGGTCGTGCTCGTCTGAGCCGATTCCTGCGCAGTCGTACGACCCGGCTCCCCCAGAGGCGTTCGTCAGCGGCCCGGGGCGTTCCCCGCCCACACGGAGGGCGTGCGGTGCGACCACGGGCTCGCTTGTTCGAGTTGCCCGGCGAGGCGGAAGAGGCGGCCTTCGCGGCCGTACCCGGCGGCGAACTGCATGCCGATCGGCAGTCCCGTCTCGGTGTCGGCCGTCAGCGGTACGGACGTGGCGGGCGTGCCCGCCACGTTGAACGCCGCGGTGAACGGCGAGCGGTCGAGGAGGCGGTCGATCCAGCCGACCATGGCGGTGAGATTCGCCGCCATCAGACGGGCGTTGGCCAGGACGAACTCCTCCCAGCCGCCCCCGAGGCCGACCCCGGCCTCCTCCACCTGGTGTCCGAGGGATTCGAGCAGGCGCACGGTTCGGGAGAGGGCGTCGGCCACCGGTGCGGTGGTCCGGCGTCCTCCCCACGCCTGGGCGAGGACGCCGATCCGCAGCGAGCATCAACTCCGTCGCCGAACTGCCCGACCGCTCCGACCCGGCGCGGCAGGTGATCGAGGAGCACAAGGCCCGCCAGCTGCGCAGGCTGGTCGCCATGTGCGCCGAGGCCCGGCCGCCCGACCCGGCGCAGACCGCGGCCGAGATCAGCTTCGTGCTCGAAGGGGCACAGGTCTGCGCGCAGAACGGAAGCGTCGACCGGGCGGGGGAGCGCCTGATGAGGATCGTCCAGGGGATCGTGTCTAGAGGCTGAGCAGGCCGATGACGCGGCCGTCGTGGTCCACCACCGGCCACGCGTCCAGGCCGCGGGAGCGCATGGCGGCGGCCGCCGTGGTGGCGGGCATGTCGGTGGTGGCGAAGGGGGCGCGGTCGAGGACGATGTCGCGCACCGGGGTGCGCTCGGTGTACCAGGAACGGGCCTGGAACGGCGCGAGGTGCAGGCGGGTCAGCAGCCCGGCGCAGCGGCCGTCGTCGTCGCGGACGAGCAGGTGGTCGGTGCCGGAGCTCTGCAGGATGTCCATCGCGGTGTCGACCATGACATCGTCGCTGATCTGCAGTTCCGGGTGTTTCATGAGGTCGCCGACCGTGGCGGTGCTTGCGGGGTGGTCGAGGGCGATGGTCATGGGCGGACTCCTTCGTGTCGCTTCCGCCGGGGTCGGCGGTGATCGGGGCACTGGCGGAGGGGCGAGTGGGGGCCGGGGGCCTGGGGCCGGTTCCGGCTTCCGGGTGCAGTGGTCGTGGAAACCGGGTGGCGTGCCTCGGAGGGCCTGGGAGAGCCTGGGAGGGCCTGGGAGGGCCGCGCGGGCCCGGTGCGCACCGGGGCCCGCGCCGGGGTGCTACGCGGCGAGGGCGACGCGCCTGGGCGCCCGGCGGCGGCCGGAGGAGCCCTGGTTGTCGCGGCCGGAGGCCGCGCGGGTGTCGCTGCCGGTGGAGGCGGGGCGTCCGCGGCGGCCGCGGTTCGCGGCCGCGCTGCGGCGCGGACGCTCGACGACGGGGTCGGCGATGACGACGGGCACGCCGGTGGGGACGCGGGCGCCGGTGATGAGGGTCAGGTCCTCGTCGCCGGCGAGGACCCTGGTGGTGACGGGGGTGATGCCGGCGGTGGTCATCATGCGGGCCATCTGGCGGCGCTGGCTGGGCAGGACGAGGGTGACGACGGTGCCGGACTCGCCGGCCCGGGCGGTGCGGCCGCCCCGGTGGAGGTAGTCCTTGTGGTCGCTCGGCGGGTCCAGGTTGACGACCAGGTCGAGGCCGTCGACGTGGATGCCCCGGGCGGCGACGTTGGTGGCGATCAGCGCGGTGACCTGGCCGGTGCGGAACTGCTCCAGGGTGCGGTTGCGCTGGGGCTGGGACTTGCCGCCGTGCAGGGCCGCGGCCTTGACCCCGTTGGCGAGCAGGTCCTCGACCAGCGCGTCGGCACGGTCCCGGGTGTCGGTGAACATGATCACCCCGCCGTCGCGTGAGGCGATGTGGGCGATCGTGGCGTTCTTGTCGTGGTTCTGCACGTGCAGCACGTGGTGCTCCATGGTGCTGACCGCCGCCGCGGACGGGTCCACCGAGTGGGTGACCGGGTCGTTCAGGAACTGCCGTACGAGGCGGTCGACGTTGCGGTCCAGGGTGGCGGAGAACAGCATGGTCTGGCCGCCTTCGGCGACCTGTTCGAGGAGCTCGGTGACCTGGGGCAGGAAGCCCATGTCGGCCATCTGGTCGGCCTCGTCGAGGACGGTGACGCCGACCCCGTCCAGCTGGCAGTCGCCGCGCTGGATCAGGTCCTTGAGCCGGCCGGGGGTGGCCACCACGACCTCCGCCCCGCGGTTCAGCACCTGCGCCTGGCGGCCGATCGACATCCCGCCGACCACGGTCGCCATCCGCAGCCGCACCGAGTGCGCGTAGGGGGTGAGCGCCTCGGTGACCTGCTGCGCGAGCTCGCGGGTCGGGACCAGCACCAGGGCCAGCGGGCGGCGGGGTTCGGCCCGCTGCCCGGCGGTGCGGGCCAGGACGGCGAGACCGAAGGCGATGGTCTTGCCGGAGCCGGTGCGGCCCCGGCCGAGGACGTCGCGGCCGGCCAGCGAGTTGGGCAGCGTCGCGGCCTGGATGGGGAACGGCGAGGTGACGCCCTGGCGGGTCAGCGTCTTCAACAGGGCCGCTGGCATGTCCAGTTCGTCGAAGGACTCGACGGCCGGCAGCGCCGGGGTGGTGCTCACCGGCATCGCGAACTCGCCCTGCGGGGAGGAGTCCTGGCGGCGGCCTCGATCGGAGGGGCGCCGGCCGCCGGCCGGACGGGAGCCGTAGAAGGAGCTGCCGCCGGAGCCGGAGCGGGAACCGGAGCTGGCGCCGGAGCGGGAGCCGGCGGCGGAGCGGGAGTTGGCGTTCTGGTACGAGGAGCGACTGGAGCGGTTCACGTGGAAACCTTCCTCAGGGCGGCGCGTCACGAGGAAGGCCCCGTGGCGCGGGGCGCCGACGGAGACCGCAAGGGAACGGGCCGGAAGTGTGACGGGCGGGGCGTGGACGGTAGAACCGTGCGGCACGTCACCTACGGTCGGCGCTCACCGAGAGGGGTGGGAGCGAACGACCTCGAACCGTGAGCTGTCACGGCAGGGCGCCGATCCGGACGCGGCGCTGTGCGTCTCGCGTGGGGATGGCCGCCGGTGGCGGAGCCAGGGGGCCTGAACGGCCGGGAATGCGTCGTGACGCAAATGCCGAGAGGCCCGCACCGGGCAACATGTACGCGGTGCGGGCCCCTCGCTGCTAGGCGGGTGCCGTGGCAGAAAAACTACAGCGGACGAATGTTCTCGGCCTGCGGGCCCTTCTGACCCTGCGTGACGTCGAACTCGACCTTCTGGCCCTCGAGCAGCTCACGGAAGCCGTTGGCGTTGATGTTCGAGTAGTGGGCGAAGACGTCCGGGCCGCCACCCTCCTGCTCGATGAAGCCGAAGCCCTTTTCCGCGTTGAACCACTTCACAGTGCCATTAGCCATAAAAAAATCTCCTTCAAGGGGCTGTCCGAAGCCCGCACCATGCAGGCTCCGAGTCGCCGCGATGAGCACCCACCCGGGGAAGAGCCGGGAAACAAAAATGCGCCTGCGAAACATCAGCAGGCGCACACAAAGTTCATGGGAACCACTACTGCAACTAAAACGACTCTAGCAGGCTCCGGCCCGCCATGGGCGAATATTTCACCCCGGGTTTCGCGGGAGCCTCCCCCGGGGGCGGCCGGCTTCGGAAAGACCGCCCTTGCACTCTCGGGCGCATACGGCAGGAAGTGTCAATTCTGCCGTCTGAAATGACGGGCTACGGGGAGTTCGCTCAAGCTGCACGGGGTGTTCCGAGACTTCTCACCTCCGGGTCCAGGTGATCAAGGCGCGGCCGGGTCTGCCGGCGGCGCCGGGAGCGAGGGGGCGGTGGCGCGGCAGGTTGTCGCGCGGCTGTGACACGGCGGGGCCCGCCTCCCAAGGAGTTCCTCATGACGCGCACGTAAGGTCGCGCACGACATGGCGGAGAAGCGGGAGGCGATGGAGATGCGGAAACTGGGGCACGGAACGCGGCTGATCGGGGTGAGCGTGATCGCCGGGGTCGTGGCGGCGGGCATAGCCCTGCCCGCGGTGGCGGCCGCCGGGCTCGGCGCCCAGTCGGCGGCCGACGACTTCCAGAGCCTGCCCGACGACTTCAAGACCCCGGCGCTCTCACAGGCCTCGACGATCCTCGACGCGCAGGGCGGCACGATCGCCACCGTGTACGACCGCGACCGCACCGTCGTCCCGGCGGACCAGATGTCCCCGCTGGTGAAGACCGCACTCGTCGACATCGAGGACAACCGCTTCTACGAGCACGGCGCGATCGACCTCAAGGGCGTGCTGCGCGCCCTGGACAAGAACGCCACCTCCGGCGGCACCGCGCAGGGCGCGTCCACCCTGACCCAGCAGTACGTGAAGAACGTCTTCGTCGACGAGGCGGGTGACGACCCGCAGAAGGTGGCCGAGGCGCAGCGCCAGACGATCGGCCGCAAGATCCAGGAACTGAAGTACGCGATCAAGGTCGAGGAGACCCTGAGCAAGGACCAGATCCTCACCAACTACCTGAACATCACCTTCTTCGGGGAGAAGGCCTACGGCATCGAGTCGGCAGCGCGGCGCTACTTCGGCGTGCACGCCAAGGACCTCACCCTGCCGCAGGCCGCGCTGCTCGCCGGCCTGGTGCAGTCGCCCACCGGCTACGACCCGACGGTCAACCCGACCGCGGCGAAGGACCGGCGCGACACCGTGCTGCGCAAGATGGCCGAGTACGGGCACATCACCAAGGAGCAGGCCCAGCAGGCCATCGCGACCCCGCTCGGGCTCAACGTCCAGGCGCCGCAGCAGGGCTGCATCCTGGCCAAGCAGGGCGAGGGCTTCTTCTGCGACTACGTGCGCCAGACGGTGCTCACCGATCCGGCCTTCGGCAAGTCGGCGGCCGAACGGCAGGCGGTGTGGAAGCGCGGCGGCCTCCAGATCCACACCACGCTCGACCCCAAGGCCCAGGCCTCGCTCTACGCCTCCGTCACCGCCCACGTGAACGCCGGCGACCAGGCGGCGACCGCGATGAGCATCGTCGAGCCGGGCACCGGCAAGATCCTCGCGATGGGCCAGAGCCGCCCGTACGGCGTCGACGGCAAGCAGCACCAGACCCAGATCAACTACAACGTCGGCAAGGCCATGGGCGGCGGGCTCGGCTTCCCGACCGGCTCGACGTTCAAACCGATCGTCGCCGCGGCGGCCCTGGAGAACGGCATCTCGCCGAGCCAGAGCTACACCACCGACTACAGCATCCCGTGGCCGGCGATGACGGACTGCTCCGGCGGCCGGTTCCCCTCGGCCGGGCAGGTGCACAACGACAGCCAGAGCCTCACCGGCCAGTTCGACATGAAGACGGCCATGGCACAGTCGGTCAACACCTACTTCGCCAAGCTGGAGGGCGACGCCGGGCTGTGCAACGTCGCCCGGATGACCAACGAGCTCGGCATCACCCAGCAGGCGGGCGGCGAGAAGCTCCAGGTCGTCCCGTCGATGACGCTCGGCAGCAACGACCTGACCCCGCTGGAGATGGCCGGCGTCTACGCGGCCTTCGCCGCCCACGGCACCTACTGCGCGCCGACCGCCATCGCCTCGGTGACCGGCCCCGACGGCAAGCAGCTCGCGGTGCCGCAGGCGAACTGCTCCGCCGTGATGTCGACCACCACCGCCGACACCGTCACCGCGATGCTCAAGGGCGTCGTCGAGGACGGCACCGGCCAGACCGCCGGCCTCAGCAGCCGCGACAGCGCCGGCAAGACCGGGACCACCGACGCGAGCCGCCAGGTCTGGTTCGTCGGCTACACCCCCGAGATGGCCGGCGCCACCGTCGTCAGCGATACCGACAACCCCAAGCCCCTGGACGGCCAGCGCATCGGCGGCACGGTCGTGGGCCAGGCCTTCGGCGGCACCCTGGCCGGCCCGATCTGGCGCGACGCCATGAACGGCGCCCTCGCCGACACCCCGGCCGGCACCTTCACCCCGGTACAGCTGCCGTAGCGTGCTCGTTCTGAGCGGGGCCGCGCCGCCGGAATCCGGCGCGGCCCCGGCACCCGGCGGCGACCCCCACGGCCGCCTCCCGGCGGGTGGCCGCGCGCCCGCGTGGCGGCGTCGCCCGCCCGCAGGGCCGAGCGGGTCGTAGCGGCACCGGTCCGGCTTCCGGATGCCGTTCTGTCGCCCGTGCCCCGTCGACGGCGCCCATCGCCTCGTACTCGACCGGGTTCCAGCCCACGCCGATCCCGAGCCGCAGCCGGCCGCCGCTGAGGATGTCGGCCTGTGCGGCCTGCTTGGCGACGAGCGCCGTCTGCCGCTGTGGGCAGACCAGGACGCCGGTGGAGAAGCCGAGGTCCGGGCAGAGGGCCGAGAGATGGGCGATGGTGGTGAGCGGCTCGTGGAACGCGGTGTTGATCGAGTAGGCCGCCGCCGTCCGTTGCGCGCCGCCCGGGAACCGGGCGCCGTAGTCGGGCCGCGAGTCCGGGTCCACCCCCACCACGTGGTCGTTCACCACGAGGTAGGAGAAGCCGGTCCCGGCCGCTTGCAGGGCCCAATCGCGGATGACCGCACGATCCGAACCGATCTCCTGCGAGGGGAACCTGATGCCAGTCAGCATGGTCACTCCTGAGCGCTTCGTCTCGAAGACGTGCACGCTGCCGCGGAAGCGCGAACAGCGCCGTGGCACGGTGAACAGGGCCGGTGGCCGTCGGGGGAGGGCCTCCGACACCCGCAGGCAGCCTGCGTAATCCAGGATACGGCGATGTCAACGGTGCCTCTCCTCGGCGGCGCCGACTCAGAGGCCGCGCCCCTCCAGCGGCTCGCCGGACAGGCGCTGCGCCAGGTAGACCGGCACGACCGCCAGGACGATCAGCACCGAGGCCACGACGTCCACCACCGGGCCCTGGTTGGGCCGGGCCAGATTCTCGAAGATCCACAGCGGGAGCGTCCGGGTGCCGGGGCCCGCGGTGAAGGTGGTCACCACGATCTCGTCGAAGGAGAGCGCGAAGGCCAGCAGCGCCCCGGCGAGCAGCGCGCTGCGCACGGCCGGCAGCGTGACGTACCAGAAGGTCTGGAAGGTGTCCGCCCCGAGGTCCGCCGACGCCTCCTCGACCGACGGCGCGATGCGCCGCAGCCGCGCCGACACGTTGTTGAACACCACCACGATGCAGAAGGTGGCGTGCCCGACGACCACGGTGAACAGGCCGAAGCCCACCCCGAGCGGGGTCAGCACGGTGCGGAACGCGGCGTTGAGCGCGATGCCGGTGACGATGCCGGGCAGGGCGATCGGCAGGATCAGCAGGAAGGAGACCGACTGCCGGCCGAAGAACCGGTACCGGGTCGCGGCGAAGGCCGCCATGGTGCCCAGCACCAGCGCCACCGCGGTCGCGCCGAGCCCGGCCTTCAGCGACGTGGCCAGCGCCTCGCGCAGCCCGGTCTCCTGCCAGGCGGCCGTCCACCAGCGGGTGCTGAAGCCGGACGGCGGCCAGGCGAAGGAGCGCGAGGCGTTGAAGGAGTTCACCAGGACCAGCAGCAGCGGGGCGTAGATGACGGCGAACCCCAGGGCCGTCGCCGTCCGGAGCAGGATCCGGGCACCGCGGGAGAGTTGCATCAGGGCCTCGGCCTCACAGACTGTCCAGCGCGCCGGTGCGGCGCACGGCGAGCAGATAGCCCACGATCAGCAGCACCGGGACGCAGGACACCGCGGCCGCCAGGGGCAGGTTCAGCGTCACGTTGGACGCGATGACGTTGCCGAGCATGGACGTGGTGCCGCCGACGATCTGCACCGTCAGGTAGTCGCCCAGGCTCAGCGAGAAGGTGAAGACCGACCCGGCGATGAGCGCCGGCCTGGCCAGCGGCAGCACCACCGTGCGCAGGGTCCGCCAGGGGCCGGCGCCGAGGTCCGCCGCCGCGGCGAGCAGGCTGTCGGGCAGCTGCCCGAACGCGGTGCACAGCGGCAGCACCATGTAGGGCAGCCACAGGTACGCGAGCACCATGACCACCGCCGGAACGCCGAAACCGGGGGAGTGCCCGCCGAAGGGGGCGGCGACCCAGTCCAGGACACCGCCGCGGCTGAGCATCACCCACCAGGCGTAGGCCTTGACCAGGTAGCCGGCCCACAGCGGCGTCAGCACCGCCACCAGCAGCAGGCGTCGGCTCCCGGGCCGGGCCACCCGGGCGATGAAGAAGGCCATCGGGAGGGCGGCCACCGCGTCGATCACGGTCACCGACACCGCGATGCCCAGCGTGCGCACGGCGACCGTCCGGTACTGCGGATCGGTCAGCAGCGACCGGAAGTTGTCGACGGTCCAGCGCTGTTCGACGGCGGAGGTGAACGCGTTGGTGGTCCAGAACGCGGACAGCAGGAGGATCGCCAGCGAGCCGAGGTACGCCAGCACCAGCCAGGTCATCGGCGCCGCCAGCAGCGCCGCGAGCCGCAGACCGGGGCGCCGGTCCAGCGTCCCGGCCAACCGGCGCATCGGGGTGCGCGTCGGAGTGCGCGCGTCGGTGTGCGCCGGGGTACGCGCCGCGGCGGGGGCGCTCACGAGCTCTTGATCCCGTTCCAGGCGGTGACCCACTGGGCGTACGCGGTGCAGTCGTCGCGGCCGCTGCCGTCGGCGCACTGCGCGGTGGGCGTGGTCCAGTAGTAGACGTCCTTCCACCAGTTCTCGTCGGTGGCGTGGTAGTCGGCGCAGAAGCCCGGGTTGTCGGTGATCTGCGCGCAGGCCTTCGAGTTGGCCGGGGCCTCACCGAAGTACTCGGCGACCTGCGCGTTGGCCGACGGCGAGACGATGTAGTCCATCCACGCGTAGGCGCAGTTGGGGTGCTGGGCGTGCGACGAGACCATCCAGGTGTCGGACCAGCCGGTGGAACCCTCGACGGGCAGGATCGCCTGCGTCCTCACCCTGCCCTCGGCGGCGACCGCCCGCTGGATCACCTCCCAGGTGGTGCCGATCAGGGCGTCGCCGGAGTCGAACGCCGCCTGCTCCTTGGTGTAGTCGCTCCAGTAGGAACCGACCTGCTTCTTCTGGACCTTGAGCAGCGCCACCGCGGCGTCCAGTTGGGAGGAGGTCAGGGCGTAGGGGTTCCTGATGCCGAGCTCGGGCTTGGTCCTCATCAGGTACAGCGCGGCATCGGCGATGTAGATCGGGCTGTCGTACGCGGTGAGGTGCCCGGCGTAGGGCGAGTCCGGGGTGAAGACCGCACCCCAGGAGGTCGGCGCGGGGGTGACCTTGTCGGTGTTGTACATCAGCAGGTTGGCGCCGCGCCCGTGCGGGATCCCGTACGGCACGTCCTTGACCGAGTTCCACGGGCGGTTCTTCAACCCGGGATAGACATCGGCGTAGTTGGGGACGAGCGCGGTGTTGACCGGCGCGACGTCGCCACCCGCGATCAGGCGCAGCGTCGCGTCGCCGGAAGCCGAGACGGTGTCGTACTGGCCGGTCTTCATCAGCGCGACCATCTCGTCCGAGGTGCCCGCCACCTTCAGGTTCACCTTGCAGCCGGTCTGCCGGATGAACGGGGTGACCCAGTCGACGGCCTTGTTGTCCTGCCCGTACTCGACGTAGCCGGCCCAGGCGACGATGTTGACGGTGCCCTCGCCGGGGCCGAGGGACTTCTGCGCGGGGATGTCCGGTGCGGTGAACCCGCTGCCCGTGCCGCCGCCACCGGAGTTCGACGCGCACGCTGCGGTCAGCAGCAGGGCGGTCGCGGCCGCTAGGGCGCTCAGGGGGCGGCGGCGGACGGGGCGGCGAAGCAGGGGCCGGCGGCGTAGGGGGCGCGTGGTGCTCATGAACTCGATCGCTTTCGTCAAGGGTTGTTCGTCAAGGGTTGGGGGTCAGGAGTTGTCGATGCGGACGGTGTGCTGTCGCCGCCAGGCCAGGAGGACGCTCGCCCCGCGGCGGCGGGAGACGTCGGCACCGGAGACGTCGGCACCGGAGTTGTCGAGACCGGAGCCGTCGAGGTTCTGCCGGACTGCCACCAGCCGCCCGCCCGCCGCCAGGTCGACCAGGAAGCGGGTCTGCGCGCCGGCGTAGACGACCTCGCCGATCGTCCCGGTGACGCCGTACTCGTCGGGCCCCGTCGGGTCGTCCGGACGGGCGATGCGGATCTTCTCGGGGCGCACCGAGTACGTCCCGGGCCGGCCGAAGACCTGCTCGGCGCAGGCGCCCCGGAGCAGGTTCGAGGTGCCGACGAAGCCCGCCACGAACGCGGTGGCCGGTCGCTCGTACACCTCGGCGGGAGTGCCGACCTGCTCGATCCGGCCGGCGTTGAGGACCGCGATCCGGTCGCTCATCGTGAGCGCCTCGTCCTGGTCGTGGGTGACGAGGACGAAGGTGATCCCGGCCTCGCGTTGGATCTGCTGGAGTTCGAGCTGCATCTCCAGCCGGAGCTTCAGGTCGAGGGCGCCGAGCGGCTCGTCGAGCAGCAGTACGGACGGGCGGTTGACCAGCGCCCGGGCCAGCGCGACCCGCTGGCGCTGCCCGCCGGACAGTTCGGCGGGGCGCCGGTCACCGAAGGAGGGCAACTGCACGCTCGCCAGCGCCTCGGCCACCCGTGCGGCCCGCTCCGCCCGCGGCACCCGCTTGACCTTCAGTCCGTACTCGACGTTCTGCCACACCGACAGATGCGGAAAGAGGGCGTAATCCTGGAACACCGTGTTGACGTCGCGGTCGAACGCGGGCAATCCGGTGACGTCGACCCCGCCCAGCAGCACCCGGCCGGCGCTCGGCGCCTCGAAGCCCGCGATCATGCGCAGTACCGTGGTCTTGCCCGACCCGGACGGCCCGAGCATCGAGAAGAACTCGCCCGGCCTGACCTCCAGATCGATCCCGTCCACGGCGCTGACCACGCCGAACGCCTTGCTGACCCCGGACAACGCGACCGCACCGGGCTCGACCGGACAGTCGGCCGAGCGGCCCGACGAGCGGCCCGACGAACGGCCCGACGTACGCTCCGGCGGGCTCGGGAAGGAACCGGCGGACGGACTGGGAACTGGGCTGGACGTCATCCGCACCTCGGTCTCGCGGTCTCTGCTGTCGGATCCGCGACTGCTGAATCCTCTGAATCTTCGACTGAAGCAGAAAAGCCACCGGTCCGGGTGGCGGCGGCCCACCGGCCTCGGGGGCCGTCAGCGCGATGACGGTGGCACGGCGGCGATTGTCAGTCCGATGACGGCGAGGTCCGGCACCTTCGAGAGGTCCGGGCTTGCCCCTCCTCATCCGAATTCACGTTCAAGTCAACCGAATTCACGTCCACGTCCACGTCCAAGGAGCGCACATGACGATCACCATCCGACCGGGAAGCACCGTGATGTTCACCGGCGACTCGATCACCGACTGCCAGCGGCAGCAGAGCGAAGACGGCCTCGGCTACGGCTACCCGCTGCGCGTCGCGGGAGAGTGGGGACTCCGGCACCCGGACCGGCCCGTGACCTGGCTGAACACCGGGAACGCGGGCGACAAGGTGATGAACCTCGAAGCCCGCTGGCAGACCGACGTGCTCGACGCCCGACCGGACGTGGTGTCGATCCTCGTCGGAGTCAACGACATGGGCTGGCACACGCTGGACCCGGAGGGGCGCGTGATCCCCGCGGAGGAGTTCGAAGCGGGCTACGACCGCCTGCTCGCGCCCCTCGCCGAGGCGGGCGCGCAGCTGATCCTCATCGAGCCGTTCCTCCTGCCGATCCACGGCGTCATCGAGGCCGGCGCCGCCCTCATCGGAGCGGAAGAACGACGGCAGTGGCGCACCGACCTGGACCCCAAGATCCAGGCCGTGCGCCAACTCGCCCGCACCTACGGCGCGCACCTGCTCGCCGCCGACGGCATGTTCGCCGAACTCGCCGCCACGGCCGGCCCGGAGCACTGGTCCGAGGACGGCGTCCACCCGACGCCCGCCGGCCACGCCGCACTCGCGGCAGCCTGGCTGCGCCTGGTCGCCTGACCGCGCCCCGCGACCACCCGCGACAGCGGCGGTCGCGGGGAGATCCAAGGGCTCCAGGCCGGCCTCACCAGAGCCAGGGAGGAACGCCGTTGCTCGCCCAGACCTGAATGCCCGTGCGGGACAGCTTCGTCAGGGAAGCTCGCGGCGCACCAGCACACGGGCGGCAGGCTCCCCGGTGAGCCGGGCGTGTGCCATCCGTTCGCGCACCTCGCCGAGCGTGCGTGGCCGGTAGCCGGGGCCACCGCAGCAGCCCTTGTGGAATCGGACCCCCGCGTGCAGCAGCACGGAGAGCGTCCGCCAACCGGCGGCGTCCCGTCGACGCGGTGCCGCGAAGGCGGACCCGACGTGGATCAGAGCCTCGGTGCAACGCGGGCAGCGCCGTTCGCGCGTCCCGGGGTAGGGCTGCTTGTACGAGGCCCGGCAGGGCAGACAGACGTACGAGGTCCTTGCATGGGCCATGAGGCCAGACTATGCGTCGGCGGCCGTCGAGCCGACCGGATTTCCTCCTGTCCGGCCTCAGGGGAGCCATGTCTCGGGCGGTTCCTGGCGGCCCCCGGCGGCCCCCGGCGGTCCCCGGCTGTCACTGGCGGCGCTCAGCCGCCGAAGGCCTCCGCCACGGGTCGCCGCAGGTCGTAGGCGGCCCAGCCCGGGTCCCCGGTGCCGGCGAACGCGACCCAGGCACCGTGGACCCGGGCTGCGAGCCCCGCCGGGGCGGCCTCGGGCCCGAGTAGCCCGGTGTCCCCGTGCAGCCACGGTTCGTCGGCGACGTCGAACACGAAGGGCAGTTCGACGGTGTGGGCGGCGCCGAGCCGCCCGCCCAGAGCCGTCGAGCGGTACCCGAACGAGTAACGGTGCGTACGGCCGCCCGAGATCCGGGCGTGGGCCTGTGCCAGACGCGCCGTACCGGCCTCGAACAGGGCCCGCCCGAGCACGGCGGAGCGCAGCTCGCCCGGTGTCGCGCCCGGCCGGGCCGCGCGGTGCGCGGCGAGGGCGGCCGCCGGGTCCGCGTGCACCCGGGCGGCGACGGCGAGCACGTCGGCGTCCGTGGTGGACTCCAGACCGCCCTGCGGGACGACGTAGAGGTGCCCCTCCTCGGTGTTGGTGCCGATGAGCAGATCGACGTCGGCGGCCGGGCCGTCGGCGAGGGCGTCGGCGGGCTGCGCCGGCAGGACCAGGCTGAACGGGCTGAGCCCGGCCAGCGGGTCCGAAGCGGTGCCGGTCCGCAGGTCCAGGCCGGCCAGCGCGGGTAGGACCGCCACGAAACGCTCGTCCGGGACCAGGGCGAACGCCTCCACGGTCGGCTCGACGCCCAGCGAGGCCGCCACCGCGGCGGTGACCCGCTGCGCCTGCTCCGGGGTGAACGCGCCGCAGCCGTTGCCGCTCTGGACGATCGCCCGCCGGAACAGACCGGCGGCCGCCGGAGTCGCGAGCAGCGCGCCGACGAGCGTGGCGCCCGCGGACTGGCCGAAGACCGTGACGTTCCCCGGGTCGCCACCGAAGGCCGCCACCGAGCCCCGCACCCACCTGAGCGCGGCGAGCACGTCGAGCAGCCCGCGGTTGGCCGGAGCACCCGCCAGCTCCAGGAACCCCGGCACGCCGAGACGGTAGTTCACCGTCACCAGGACGACACCGTTGCGGGCGAACGCGCCGCCGCCGTAGAGCGCCGCGCGGTTCGAGCCGGTGACGAACCCGCCGCCGTGCACGAAGACCATGACGGGGCGCCCGCCCCCGTCGGCGGCCGGCGTGTGGACGTCGACGGTCAGGTACTCCTCGCCGGGCACCCAGCCCGGCCCGAAGTAGGGGCTCATGTCGAGCCGGCCGAAGTCCCGGGCCGGCTGGGGGGCGGTCGGCGAGGGCCTGCCGCCGTCACGGACACCCGGCCAGCCCGGGTGCGGCACGGGCGCGGCGAACCGGCCGGCACCGACCGGCGCCGCCGCGTACGGGAGGGCGCGGAAGCGCTCACCGGACTCGTCGCGGACGCCGCGCACGGCGCCCGCCGGGGTTTCGACGACCGGATCTGCCTGTCGGGGCACGGGATGACTTCCTCTCTGAAGGGGAACGAAGGGGACATCGATCGGGGGAGCTCCGGACGGGACGTCGGGACGTCGGGAGGTCGGGAGGTCGGGAGGTCGGGAGATCAGGAGATCCGGGAGAAACCCGCCCACTCCTTGACCGCGAACTTCGACCCGCTGCGCGCGACCTCCATCGCCCCCCGGCCGCCGAAGTGCGCCGGGAGGACGAGCGCGTTGTTCTCGGCGGCGCGGCCGAGCAGCTTGCGCCGGGTCGCGCGGGACTCCGCCGGGTCCTCGCAGAAACAGGAATTGGTCTCCGGCTCCGCGATCTGCAACGCGGTGTGCACCAGATCCCCGACGAACAAGGCCTGGTCGCCGCCGGACTCCAGGGTGAGCACGGACGAGCCGGGAGTGTGTCCGGGAGCGAGATCGAGCCGCAGGTTCCCGTCGATCCGGTACGTCCCCTCCCACAGGTGCGTCAGCCCCGCCGCGTGGACCGGCGCGACGCTGTCCTCGAACACGTTCTGGTTCCCCCGGCCGAACACGCTCCTGTGCCCGTTGGCCGGGTCCCAGAACTCGAAGTCCCGCCGGGGCATCAGATACGTGGCGTTCGGGAAGGTCGGCACCCAGTCCCGGCCGTCGAGGCGGGTGTTCCAGCCCACGTGATCGACGTGCAGATGGGTGTTGACCACGACGTCGACGTCCTCGGGCCGCACCCCGGCGGCGGCGAGGTTGTCGAGGTAGCCGGTGTCCAGGCGGCTCCACACCGGCGCGTAAGGGCGGTCCTTGTGGTTGCCCACGCCGGTGTCCACGAGGATCGTGCGCCCCTCGCTGCGCAGCAGCCAGGACTGGATCGTCGTACGGCACTCGTCCGTCTCCGGGTCCCAGAAGTCGGGCACCAGCCAGTCGCGGTGCTCGTCCCACGAGCCGTCGGGGCTGTCCGGGAAGAACTGGCCCGGCGCCAGCCCGGCCGAGCCGTAGAACTCCTTGACGCGGGTGACGGTGACGTCGCCCAAGGTGATCTGTTCGGGGTCCTGGCCCATGTGCTGATCCATGTGCTGGCCCATGCGCTGATCCATGTCGTGATCGATGTTCTGGTTCATGTCCTGATCCATGCGGTCCGTCCTTGGGTCCGGGATACGCGGCCGAATCGGCGGCCGACTGAGACCGATCCTGGACACCCGGACGGGCACCAGCCACTCCCGGCTTGTCCTACCCCTCGCAGGGTGTGGCAGGGACCGGGCCGCCCGTCGAATACTGGGGCGATGAACGGACCAGGCCCACTCGGCGCCTTCCTCCAAGCCCGGCGGGCGCAGCTGCGGCCCGAGGACGTCGGCCTGCGCGACCTCGGGCCCCGCAGACGGGTGGCCGGGCTCCGGCGCGAAGAACTCGCCCAACTCGCGGGCGTCAGCGTCTCCTACTACACCCGGCTGGAACAGGGCCTGTCCCGCGGGGCCTCCGCCGAGGTGCTCGACGCCATCGCCGGCGCCCTCCTGCTCGACACCCACGAACGCGCCCACCTCGACCGGCTCGCCGACACCGCCCGCCACACGCCCCGGCCACGCCGCCCACGGCCCGAGAAGCTCGCGGCCGAAACCCGGGACCTCCTCCGCGCCGTCGACGGCGTCCCCGCGATCGTGCTCGGCCGCCGCACCGACGTCCTGGCCTGGAACACCCTCGGACACGCCCTGCTGGCCGGCCACCTCGACGTCCTCAGCCCGGACGACCCGGCCCGACGACCGAACATGAGCCGGATGCTCTTCCTCGACCTGCACTGCCGGGAGCTGTACGCGGACTGGGAACGCAAGGCGCGCGCGGTGGTCGGCAACCTGCGCATCGCCGTCGGCAGACATCCGGAGGACGCGCTGCTCGCGGAGTTGATCGGCGAACTGACCATGAAAAGCCCGGAGTTCGTCGCCCTGTGGGCAGACCACCGCGTAGTGCCGTGCGACGCCTCGTCCTACGAGCTGCACCACCCCGTCGTCGGCACGGTCACGGTGACCCAGCAGACCCTGTCCATCGCCCGCTCACCAGACCAGGCACTCATCGTGTGCACCACCCCCGCCAACTCCCCCTCCGAGCAGGCCCTCACCCTCCTCCGCCAGGCGGCCATCAGCCGGGCACCGCACGCGCGCGGCGCGGGCGCGCGCCAGGCGTAGGCCGGGCAAGCGCTGCGGCCCCGGGCCCGCGGTAACGGCGCCGCCCCGGCCTCTGCTGCGCGGGGCGCGGCAGGGCTCGCGGTCTTCCCCGAACCACCCGCGATCCCCTGGGCCGCCAGCACCGACACGGGCAGGCAGATGCAGGCCCACAAGCGCTCGCGCAAGGTCAAGGGCACCAAGCGGTCCTCGAAGGCGCGCAACGACCGGAAGCCCTCCCACGGCCGGTGGCAGGGGCTCACCGGCCGCCACCCTCGGGACAGCAAAGGGACATCACCGGGAGTCCGACGCCCCCACACGGACGCCGACCGTGAACAAAGTGGAACAACCCCCGCGAGCACGAGGCCGATTCCCATCCGGCCGGTGTCTGCAGGTCGACGCGGGAGCAACCCCCGCGAGCGCGGGGCCGATGGCGAGGGTGCCGGTGTGGAAGGCGGTGAGTGCGAGCAATCCCCGCGAGCGCGGGGCCGACACCAGCCGGGCCGCCCGGAGCGCCGCTAGGTCAGAGCAACCCCCGCGAGCGCGGGGCCGATGCGTGGTCGAGGGCGCGGTTCCAGGCGGCGGGGGAGCAACCCCCGCGAGCGCGGGGCCGATCGGGACGTGGGCGGGGTGGTTGCGGATGATCACGAGCAACCCCCACGAGCGCGGGGCCGATCTCGGGTACGGCCATGACGTGGTCGAGCAGGCGGAGCAACCCCCCGCGAGCGCAGGGCCGATGGGGTGAGCCGGACCCCGAGGCGGCCGGTGAGGGAGCAATCCCCGCGAGCGCGGGGCCGATCGCATCAGCCTCCGCCGCGAGGCCCGCATGCAGGAGCAATCCCCGCGAGCGCGGGGCCGATAACGCGGTGGTCATCGGGATGCCGAGGTAGGCCGAGCAATCCCCGCGAGCGCGGGGCCGATTTGCGGGGCGATTTGCCTCGCGACCAGCAGTGAGAGCAATCCCCGCGAGCGCGGGGCCGATGCCTGGCCGGTCCACTGCTTCACGGTCTCCCAGGAGCAATCCCCGCGAGCGCGGGGCCGATCAGCCACCCGGTTGCCGCTGCGCGGTCTCTCGGGAGCAATCCCCGCGAGCGCGGGGCCGATGACGGGCCGTAAACGCGGCCCGGCAGACCGACAGAGCAATCCCCGCGAGCGCGGGGCCGATACGACCAGCGAGAGCGAACGGCCGGCGGCGAGCGAGCAATCCCCGCGAGCGCGGGGCCGATAATCCGCTGCCGCCGAATTCACGGAAGCCGTTGGAGCAATCCCCGCGAGCGCGGGGCCGATGCGGAGTGGGAGAAGGCCACCGACCACGGCGCGGAGCAATCCCCGCGAGCGCGGGGCCGATCGGCCGGCTGTTGGGCCAGGGCGCCCCGCTCGCGAGCAATCCCCGCGAGCGCGGGGCCGATAGCGGCCGCCTCGCTCGCACTTCGCGCTGGAGAGAGCAATCCCCGCGAGCGCGGGGCCGATTGGTGCCAGGCCTGATCAAGGCAGTACGACCCGGAGCAATCCCCGCGAGCGCGGGGCCGATTCCATGGTCCGCAAGATCGACGCCGACCTGCGGGAGCAATCCCCGCGAGCGCGGGGCCGATCGGCTGTGGCTGGAGACCCTCGCCGACGCCGAGGAGCAATCCCCGCGAGCGCGGGGCCGATTCGGCGGCGGCGTTCTCGCCCCACCGCGAGAGGGAGCAATCCCCGCGAGCGCGGGGCCGATCACGCCGCCGCGCCCCGCTCCTGCGCCGCCACGGAGCAATCCCCGCGAGCGCGGGGCCGATATCAGGGAGGTGAGGCCCCGGGGGAGGGGCTGAGAGCAATCCCCGCGAGCGCGGGGCCGATGTCAACACCTCGAAGAACACCGGCACCACCAACGAGCAATCCCCGCGAGCGCGGGGCCGATCTCGGGGCTGGCGGGGTCCTCCCCGGTGAGGAGGAGCAATCCCCGCGAGCGCGGGGCCGATGCGGACCCAGGCCATCGTGGCTTCTCTCGGCAGGAGCAATCCCCGCGAGCGCGGGGCCGATTGGGGCTGTGATCCCCACCTGGGCCCGCATTGGGAGCAATCCCCGCGAGCGCGGGGCCGATACAGCAGCAAGAGCAGCAACTACATCGTGCAGAGAGCAATCCCCGCGAGCGCGGGGCCGATCTGGCGGTTACGAGGGTGACGGTGGCGTGGGTGGAGCAATCCCCGCGAGCGCGGGGCCGATGCCGCCACCCGCGTCGACGCCGAGCTCACCGCCGAGCAATCCCCGCGAGCGCGGGGCCGATGCCGCCACCCGCGTCGACGCCGAGCTCACCGCCGAGCAATCCCCGCGAGCGCGGGGCCGATAGCCGAACGCGAGCTCAGCGAACTCGTCGGGCGGAGCAATCCCCGCGAGCGCGGGGCCGATCGGATCTGGCCGGTCTGGGTGAGCATGAGGTAGGAGCAATCCCCGCGAGCGCGGGGCCGATTCCACGTCACCCAGCGACCACGAGCTCTTACCGGAGCAATCCCCGCGAGCGCGGGGCCGATACTTCCTGACCTGCGGTGATTAGCGGGCGAGGGGCCTGATTGATTCAGTTCGATTGGTAGAGGGCTCGTCGAACAGCCGATACGTTGTTGCCATCTCTCCTTGCCCCAGGGGTGGTTGTCATTGTCGTGGCCTACGCTCTCGAAGCGTACTCGTACGTGGAGGTTGAGACGATGCTTGAGGACCGTTGGCAGGGGTACCCGCCCGAGGTCGGGAGCTGGCTGGCGCGCTGTGGGGTAAGTCCGCTGGGCAGAGTGGGGGCGGCGGTTGATGCCGGGTACCGTCACGGTATGACGACTGGTGACTTCGTTGTGGTGACGACGACCCATGACGACGAGACGAAGGCCCGTGAGCTCGCCTCGGCGGTGATCCGTGACCGCCTGGCCGCGTGTGCGCAGGTCTACCGCGTCCAGTCCGTCTACTGGTGGGACGGCGGGGTGCAGGACTCCGCCGAGTGGCGGATCGACTTCAAGTCCCGGGCGAGCCTGGCTGATCGGCTGTCCGCGCGCATCGTTGAGCTGCACTCCTACGACACGCCGGAGGTCGTCGGGGTGCCGGTGATCACTGGATCCGCCGCCTACCTGGACTGGGTGGCCGCAGAGACGCGAAGCTGATCGGCAGTTGCTCCAAGGAGGCCCGGATCTCGTCTCGAAAGGCCTGGGCCGCCGGCGATGCCGAGAGTTGGTCGGCCAGTGCGGACAGCCGTACTCGACCCATGGTCGTCTAAGCTTCGAGCGTGGCGGCGAGGGCGTGGCGGCCGATCTCGACGGCCTGGTCGACGGCGCCCGCCGTGAGGTAGCCGGCCGCGACGTCTCCGAGCACTGCGACCCTGATCTTCCGGTCGTCTTCGCCCGGGTCGGCCAGGGTCTGGTCTGCGGCCGCGCCGAGGTCTCGGTGTCGCAGCTTGGCGTAGGTCGCCACCGTCATTGAGCTGAGGCGTGCTTCGCCGAAGAAGGAAAACCAGGCCGGAGCGGTGTCGGGCTCCGCGTAGTCGAAGGCAGTCCGGGCGCGGTCCAGTGCACGCAGTGCCGACTCCCTGTCGCCGTCCGCCGCGGCCTCCTCGGCTTCCCTTGCGGCGAGCCAGGCCCGGGCCGCTTCCAGGCCTCGGCCCCGGACATTCTCCTGTGCAGCGGCGAGCATCTGCCGAGCCGTTGCTGCATCCACCCCGTACGAGGCGTAGCCCAGGGCGAGGGCATGCAGCGGGCCGTGTCCGGCGCGGTCGGCCGCGAGTCGAGCCGTCCGGTAGTAGTGACCGGCGTGCGAGTAGTCGCCGAGGTCCCAATAGGTCCATCCGGCCAGAGCCGCGGTCTCTCCAGCGGCGATGGTGAGCGCGCCCCGGTGGGTGCCTGCGTTCGGCAGGACCGCAGTGATGTGGTCGATATGCGTGGACAGGTGCGCGGCGAGCAGTCGAGCCGGGATGTGTTCCTCGTCCCCGAACTGTCGAACGCTGGGAGAAGGTTGGTAGCCCGGGACAGGACGCGTTCGGCCTCATGGTGAGCGGCGAAGAGCAGCGGGTCTGGATCGGGGATCCGAGCGGCCCGAGCTGGCTCCTCCCCGGCTGACTGCCGGTACTCTGGGCTGCCCCGTCGCGGAGGAGGACCAGATGGACGAGGACGAACCCCTGGGGCAGTGGGCAGCGCGGCGGGACGCGCGGCGTCGGCCGGTCGGCGAACTCAAGGCCGCGACCATCGGCCACGAGACCGCACCGGCCCACCTGTACCAGGACGCACCTCGACTCATCTCCTGCTGGGACGGCTACCAGTGGGTACCGGAGACGATCGCGCCGAACTACGCTGCCGCACAGCGCTTCCTCCACGGCATCGGCGGCGACGGGGTGATTCTGATGTCTTCGGCTCGACCTCCGAAAAAGTCGGCGGGGAAGCATCGCAAGCCCTGACCGGCCGTACCACGGTACGGCCGGTCAGCGTCATCCATCACGGAGCAGTCGCCGGAGCGGCACCCCGATCGCACGGGCGATCGCGCTGAACTTGTCGAGCGTGGGCGGCACGGGCCTGTTCTCGAACCGGCCGACGGTCCGCCTGTCCAGTCCGGCCTGCTGCGTCTCTATGGGCACACACGGGGGAGCCCCCGCGAGCGCGGGGCCGACCGCCCGGCCCCGCCACCGACAGAACTCACCCGGGAGCAACCCCCGCGAGCGCGGGGCCGACTGCTGGGTGGTCTCCGGGATGCCGGTGCCGGTGGAGCAACCCCCGCGAGCGCGGGGCCGACGGCGGTGAAGCCCTCGACACCGAACGAGCCGTAGAGCAACCCCCGCGAGCGCGGGGCCGACCCGTCGACGGCCACCGGGTAGCGGCCGTGCTCGGAGCAACCCCCGCGAGCGCGGGGCCGACCCGTCGAAACCGGCGTAGAAGTGGCTTTCAAGGGAGCAACCCCCGCGAGCGCGGGGCCGACGGCATCTGGGCGGACACCTGCTGAACGATCCAAGAGCAACCCCCGCGAGCGCGGGGCCGACCGCCGCTCCCGCATCACCTGGAGGGTCGCCTCGGAGCAACCCCCGCGAGCGCGGGGCCGACACATCGGAGACGGAAAAGTGGCCTCAACCGACAGAGCAACCCCTGCGAGCGCGGGGCCGACAGGTGGTAGCCGGTGAGCCGTCCCTTGCCTGCCGAGCAACCCCCGCGAGCGCGGGGCCGACCGTTCTGGTGGCGGCTGGGGAGTGGTCGGCGGGGAGCAACCCCCGCGAGCGCGGGGACGACCAACTGACGATCGAGGACGCCTCCACCCCGCTGAGCAACCCCCGCGAGCGCGGGGACGACTCGCGGACCAGCGGGGCCAGCACCCGCGCCAGGGAGCAACCCCCGCGAGCGCGGGGACGGCGGCGGCTACAAGCGCATCCGCGACGGACGGGCGGAGCAACCCCCGCGAGCGCGGGGACGACCCCGGGAAACGCAAGTGGCCCCCGGGAGACGGAGAGCAACCCCCGCGAGCGCGGGGACGACGCGGTGAGGATGGCCATCAGGGCGCCGGCCGCGGAGCAACCCCCGCGAGCGCGGGGACGACTCGCGACCCCAAAAAGAATCATGGGCGACCTAGGAGCAACCCCCGCGAGCGCGGGGACGACGCCGCCGGACCGGTTGAGGCTCTGACGGCCCCAGAGCAACCCCCGCGAGCGCGGGGACGACGTCTCCCTGGTCCTGCTCCTGCTCGGGGTCGCGGAGCAACCCCCGCGAGCGCGGGGACGACTGGAGACCGAGGCCCGCGGCGAGCAGGGCTGGGGAGCAACCCCCGCGAGCGCGGGGACGACGTTCAACCAGGCCGTCACCGCTCAGTAGTGCGGGAGCAACCCCCGCGAGCGCGGGGACGACGTCGGGCAGGGGGTGCAGTCTCTCCAACACGTGGAGCAACCCCCGCGAGCGCGGGGACGACACTTTCTGACCTGCGGTGATTAGCGGCCGAGGGGCCTGATTGAGTCAGTTCGACCGGATGACGGCCCGGAGGGGAGCTGATGTATGACCGTCATATTTCTTTGCTCCGAGGTGAGTTGTCAGTGGGGTGTCCTAGGCTCTCGAAGCGTACCTGCGTGTGGAGGTTGAGGCGATGGTTGAGGTCCGTTGGCAGTGGTACCCGCCCGAGGTCAGGGGCTGGCTGGGTGCGCTGTGGGGTAAGTCGGCCGGGCGGGCCGGGGGAACGGCCAATCTCCTGCTGTCGCACATGCTGGACACTGCGGCGGTGGCAGAGATCCTCTGGGACCGCTACCTGCCGCCGGTGACGCGGTGGCGTCTGGACGCTCTCGCGGGGGGCACGGGTAAGGGGCGGCGTCTGTTCGCCTGGTTGTGCGGGATTCATGACTGTGGCAAGGCCACCCCGGTGTTTCAGCATCTCGACGGCGCCGGTGAGGCAGCGGTCCGTCAAGCGGGGCTCACCTGGGACAAGTACGCAGTGAAGGGGGCGTCTTGGCGGCATGACAAAGCCGGTGCCCGGGTGCTGAGGGCGCTGCTTACTGACGCGAAGTGGCATGAGGAACAGGTCGGTTGGGTCTGGCCGTTGGTCGCCGGCCACCACGGTTTGATCCCGACGCTGGGGCAGCTGAGGCCACCGAAGAAGAACGAAAAGCTGCAAGGCAGCAGCCAGCCCTGGAAGCTCGCGCAGTCGGCGCTGGTGGAGGTGTTCTCGCGGGAGCTCGGCTATGCGGGGAAGTCGCCGCTGGCTGCGGTGGAGCCGGCGCTGGTGCCGAGCCGCGCGGCGCAGCTTCAGCTGTCCGGCTTCGTGGTGATGGCGGACTGGATCGCCAGCGACGAGCGGCACTTCACGGGTGTGTCCGACCTGGCGAAGGTGGCGATGCCTCAAGCGCGGCAGCGGGCCGCGGCGGCGTGGTCGAGGCTCGAACTGCGCGGTGGATGGGGAGCGTTGGCGGCGCCCGGCCCGGAGACGTTTCGGGACCGGTTCGGCCACGGGACCAGGCCCTCGCAGGAGTTGGTCCTCGACGTGGTGCGTCGGATGGGCGGGCCCGGTCTGGCGATCGTCGAGGCGCCGATGGGGGAGGGGAAGACGAAGGCGGCTCTGGCGGCGGCCGAGCTGATGGCAGCGCGTCACGGTGCGGACGGGGTGTTCCTGGGCATGCCGACCCAGGCGACGGCGGACCCGATGTTCACCCAGGTCCGGTCGTGGCTGCGCGAGGTCGGCGATGGGCTGGAGGGCCAGGTCGCGCTGCTGCACGGCAAGCGGATGTTCAACAAGGAGTGGCGCGGCCTGCTGGAGGGCGCGGGGGAGTGGGGGCAGGACGCCGACGACCCCTTCTCGTCGGTGGGAGAAGACGAGTTCGGCATGCAGACCGACTGCTTCGACGGCTGCGCGGACGGGGAGCGCAGGGCCCCCGCCGAGTGGTTCCTCGGGCGTCGCCGTGGTCTGCTGAGCCCGTTCGCGGTCGGCACCATCGACCAGCTCCTGTACGCCGCGACCCGGACCAAGCACGTGATGCTGCGGATGGCTGGCCTGGTGGGCAAGGTCGTGATCCTCGACGAGGTCCATGCCGCCGACGTCTACATGTCGCAGTTCCTGCTGGAGGGCCTGTGGTGGCTCGGGCAGGCCAGCGTGCCGGTGGTGCTGTTGTCGGCGACGCTGCCGCCGGAGCAGAGGCGTCGCCTGGTCGCCGCCTACCTGGCCGGTACGCGGTCGGCGGAGGCCTCGGCAGCCCTGGAGCTTCCCGAGCCGGAGGGCTATCCGAGCGTCACGGCGGCCTGGGCGGGGCCGGCCGGGCAGCCGGAAGTGCTGGTGGAGAGCACCGCGTCCTGGCGTGAGGACCTTCAGGTGCGGGTCGAGGTGCTCGACGAGCCTCCGATGCGGACCGACGCCCAAGTCGCGCAGGATGCCGCCGTGGTCGACTATCTGAGGGAGCGGCTGGTTGACGGCGGGTGCGTCCTGGTCATTCGGAACACCGTGGCCCGCGCCCAGTCCGCGTTCGAGGCCCTCCACAAGGAGTTCGGCGCTGATGTCCGGCTCCTGCACGGGCGCCTGCACGCCGGCCACCGGGCGGACCGCACGCAGGAGGTGCTGAAGCTCCTCGGACCGCCGGCCGCGGGATCCGGGCGTCCCGGCAGGATGATCGTCGTCGCGACCCAGCTCGCGGAGCAGTCCTTCGACGTCGACGCCGATCTGTTGATCACCGACCTCGCTCCGATGGACCTGCTCCTCCAGCGCATCGGACGCCTCCACCGTCACGACGGCGTGCAGCGCCCCCGCCGGCTGTCCCGGCCCACCGTCGCCATCACCGGTGTGCACTTCGACGACGACGGCGCCCCGCAGATCCTGCGCGACTCGGAGGGGATCTACGGCCGCTACCTCCTGCTGCGTACGGCCGCAGAGGTCGAGCGGACGGCGAAGGCCGGCGCAGGCGCGTGGAGCATCCCCGGCCAGGTGCCGGAGCTGGTCGCCCGGGTCTACGGCACTGATCCCGTCGTCCCGGCGGAGTGGGGCGAAGCCGAGGCGCAGGCGCGGCAGGACTGGGAGAAGCGGCAGGCCAAGCGCCGAGATGAAGCAGCCCAGTACGTCCTGACCCGCTCCGGGGAGCACGGATCGCAGACTCTGGCCGGTCTGCACTTCGGAGCTCACAGCAATTTGGCAGAGGGACAGTTCGAGGCACTCGTCCGGGACGGGGAACGGAGCGTGGAGGTCGTGCTGGTGCGCCGCACCGGGGAAGACTTCCACGCGATGACGGGCCGTAAGATCGGCCCCAACGGGACGGTCGCGGCCGAGATGGTGGACGACGTGCTCTCCGGGACGGTGCGCCTGCCCACCAAACTGACAAAGACTGCCGAGCAGGCGCTCGGTCCGCTGTCGGGCTGGCGCGACCATCCATGGCTGCGATACAGCCTGGCCCTCGAACTCGACGAGCACGGCGAAGCAGCCCTCGGTGACTTCCAGCTGCGCTACGACGACCTGCTCGGACTCGTGGTGAGCGGAGGGCCCCAGCGGGCCCCAGTACCGATAGAGGCGAGGGGGTGAGTCGAACAGGCGTCGACCCACCCCCTCAACCCCGCGACCGCGGGGCCGACTTGCGGCCGACCTGGGCCGGAAAACACGGCCACGGGCCATCCCCGCGCACCGATGCCGCGGGGCCGGGGGCAATTCAAGCATTCACCCCACAACAGGCATCCGCCGGTGCCACGATGCATCAGCAACAAGCTAAACATGGCTAGTTGGGAGATCAGCGCGTGCCTGGGTACAACCTTGTCGAGGAACCGTGGCTGACGGTACGACCCGTCGGCGGCGGGCCCCCCGTGCAGGTGGGGATCGCTGAGGCCCTGGCCCGGTCCTACGAGTTCGAGGGCCTCGTCGTGGAGTTCTCCACCCAGCTGCCGGCCGTCCTGCGTCAGGTCCTGCTGCCCGTCGTCGCCGACGCCACCGGCGCGCCCCAGAGCCCCGGGGAGAAGGGTGAGCGGCTCACCCGGGGCGGATTCACGAAGGACGAGCTGGGCAGCCTGGAGACCTACCTCTCCGATCACCACGCGAAGTTCGACCTCTTCGACCCCGCCGCCCCGTTCGGGCAGGTCGCCGGGCTGCGCACCGCCAAGGACGAGACGAAGGGCTCCGCCGCCCTGGTGGCGACCGCGGCGAGCGGCAACAACGTCCCGCTGTTCGGCACCCGTACCGACGCGGATCCGCTCGACCTGACGCCGGCGCAGGCCGCCCACTGGCTCGTGCACGCCCACTGCTGGGACACCGCGGCGATCAAGACCGGCGTCGTCGGTGATGACCAGGTCAAGGCGGGCAAGACGACCGGGAACCCCACCGGCCCGCTCGGCCAGCTCGGCGTCATCATCCCCACCGGGCGCACCCTGTACGAGACCCTCCTGCTGAACCTTCCGCTCACCCCGCCCGACAACCTCGGCCTCCCGCAGTGGAAACGCGCCCCGCACGGCCCCGCCTGGCAGCCCCGCGCGGCCGAAGGCCTCCTCGACCTGTGGACCTGGCAGGCCCGGCGGATCCGCCTCATCCCGTACCAGGACGAGGCCGGGCAGCTGAAGGTGGCCCGGGTCGTCATCAGCGCGGGGGACCGGCTGACGCCCATGCCCGAGCAGGAGCCCCACACCGCCTGGACCTTCACCGCCCCCGCCAAGAAGTCCGCCTCCGCCCTGCCCGAACGCAGGCCGCGCCGCCACACCCAGGGCAAGGCCGCCTGGCGCGGTCTGGAGGCTCTTCTCACGCCCACTCGCCAGGGCCCCGACGGCGGCTTCGAGACCAGCATCCTGCTCGACCAGATCAGCGCCCTGCAAGAGGACGACCAACTCCCCGCCGACTACCCGCTGCAGGTCGAGACCTTCGGCATGGTCTACGGCACCCAGTCCGCGATCGTCGAGGACGTCATCCACGACGCCATCCCCCTGCCGCTGCTCGCCCTCCAGCAGGACAGCGAGGCCCAACTGCTCCTCCTGGACGTCGCCGAGCAGGCGGAACGACTCGCCCAGGCCGTCAGCAACCTCTCCGCCGACCTGCGCCGGGCCGCCGGAACGGACCCCATCCCCTGGGACAAGGGCCAGCGACCGGGCGAACTCCTCCTGCACACCCTCGACCCCCTGGTGCGCCGCCTGCTCGCCGGCGTCTGCACCGCCGGCGCAGACGACGAGGCTCTGGAGCGGGGCCGGCTCGCATGGGAACAACTCGCCCACCGCCAGGCGTGGGACGCGGCGAACACGCTCCTGCTGGCCGCACCCGCCACCACCTTCGGCGGCCGCACGATCAGCCAGGGCGGCAAGGCGGGCAAGACGCAGACCTACAGGCTCGGCACCGCGGGCGCCAACTTCCGGCGCCGGCTCGACGAGATCCTTCCCCGGTACGCCGACGCCGTACGGGAAGCGGCCGCCGCGCGGGCGGCCGAGACCGGCCCCGCCCTCGACCACGACCCCGGAGCGGACTTTGACGACTGAGCACACCGCCGCGGCTGCCGCTGAGCACACCGCCGCCGCTGAGCACACCGCTGCGACTGGGAACGCCGCCGCCCGACGGCGCCGGTACTGGGACGAGTTCACCGGCCCCGACCACAACTGGCGGTACGACCCCCGCACCAAGCAACCACGCCGGCCGCCCGGCGAGGACCTGGCGGCCCTGCGCTCCGGCCTCGGGCGCCCCGTCATGGACAGCCCCAAGATGTGGCCGCTCTACAGCTGCGAGGTCAACGACGTCCTCGCGCTGCGCGACGAGGTCTCCGACGAGCAGAAGGCCGAGCACGCCGCGCTGGCCCTCTACGGCCTGCACCAGCAGAGCCAGTCCAAGCCGATGCACCGCCGTGGCGTCAAGCTCGGGGAGGCGCTGCGGGTGCTGCGCCGGAGCGGCAAGGTCAGCGAGGAGGCGCTCGACACCCGGGTCGCGCAACTCGCGGGCGCCACCAGCGTGTCCGCGCTGCTGGTCCACCTACGTGGCCTGATCACCCAACTGCGTTCCATCACACAGCCGTTGGACTACAGCCACCTGATGGCCGACATCCAGGCCTGGCACAGCACCGACCGGCGCCCGCAGGTCCGCCTCAAGTGGGCGATCGGCTACCAGGCGTGGAAGGACAAGACGCCCGCCGACAGCTGATCACTCCCCGCCGCACCCGTCGCCGGCACCACCACCCCCGAGGAGAAGCGCATGACCGCCCGCCTCTACATCGACGTCCACATCCTGCAGACCGTCCCGCCGGCCAACCTCAACCGGGACGACAACGGCAACCCCAAGGAGGCGTACTTCGGCGGCAAGCGCCGCTCGCGCGTCTCCTCCCAGGCCTGGAAGCGTGCCACCCGCATCCACTTCGCCGAGAGCCGCGACCGGCAGGACCTCGCCACCCGCACCAAGCGGATCGCCGCCCAGCTCGCCAAGGGCATCACCGAGCGCACCGGCATCGAGGCCGAGGACGCGCAGCGGATCGCCGACGCCCTGATCAAGTCGACCGGGATCTCCGCCGGCAAGAAGGAGGGCGACACCGCCTACCTGCTCTTCTACGGGCGCCGCCAGCTGGACGGCATCGTCGACCTGGTCGCCGACACCGCCGCCGACCTCGCCGCCCTCGACGCCAAGGCCCTCGACGAGGCCGTCAAGGCCCTGCCGGTCAAGGAGCAGCTGCAGAGCGGCCACCCGGCCGACGTCGCGCTCTTCGGCCGGATGGTCGCCGACATCCCCGGCCTGAACGTCGACGCCGCCACCCAGGTGGCGCACGCGATCTCCACCCATGCCACCGAACTCGAGTTCGACTACTACACGGCCGTCGACGACGAGAACACCGCCGACGAGACCGGCGCCGGCATGATCGGCACCATCGGCTTCAACTCCGCCACCCTCTACCGCTACGCGACCGTGGGCCTGCACCAGCTGCGCGGCAACCTCGGCGACGACAAGGCCGCCGTCGACGCCGTCGACCTGTTCGTCGACTCCTTCGCCCGGTCCATGCCCACCGGCTACGGCAACTCCTTCGCGCACCGCACCCGCCCCAGCCTGGTGGCCGTCGTCGTGCGCGCCGACCAGCCCGTGAACCTCGTGTCCGCCTACGAGAACCCCGTCCCGGCGAGCCGGGGCATCGTCGCCGAGTCCGCGCGCCGTCTCGCCGTGGAGTTCGCCACCGCCACCGAGCAGTGGGGAGACAGCCCGCTGTACGTCGGCATCTGCCACACCCTCGGTGCGGACACCGGCGTCGACGAGCCCGCGCAGCAGCTGGCGGAGGCCTTCGGCGCGAACCGCACCTTCACCGAGCTGCGCGACGGCCTGCGCACCGCCCTCACCGAGCGGGTGAACGACAACTGATGCCCGCCGACCAGACCCCCACCACCACCCCCGCACCGGCCCCGGAGCAGGCGGAGGACCAGGCGGTCCTCGTCCTGCGCCTGGCCGGGCCGCTCCAGTCCTGGGGCGACCGCAGCGCCTTCAACCGCCGCGACACCCCGCCCCAGCCGACCAAGTCCGGCGTCGTCGGCCTGCTCGCCGCCGCCGCCGGACTTCCCCGCGAAGCGGACATCACCGGCCTGGTCGGCCTGCGCCTGGGCGTGCGCATCGACCAGACCGGCACGCTGCTGCGCGACTACCACACCGTCAGCGACTACCGGGGCCGCCCGCTGCCGCAGAGCGGCGTCAACGCCAAGGGCATCCAGAAGCCGACCTCCCCGGCCAAGGACACCCACGTCACCCACCGCTACTACCTCCAGGACGCGGTGTTCGTCGCCGCCGTCCAGGGCCCGGCCGGCCTCGTCGCGACGCTCGCCGAGGCGATCCGCCGCCCCGCCTTCCCGCTCGCCCTCGGCCGCCGCTCCTGCGTCCCCACCCAGCCGATCGCCCTCGGCGCCGTGCGCACCGGAGCCCTGGAGGACGTGCTGGCGGACGAGCCCTGGCAGGCGGGCGCCGCCGTCAAGGCCGCCTACCGCCGCCGGGCCGAACGCGGTCCGGATCCGTTCTCGCCGCACCGGATCGACCTGGCCGCGACCTTCGACGACCCGGCCGGCGACGACACCTCGCAGGACGTCCCGCGCTCCTTCGCGCCCCGCGAACGTGGCTTCACCACCCGGCGGATCCGCCACGCCTGGCTCAACGTCCCCACCGGCCTCGCCCCGTCCGCCCTGTCTGCCGCGTCCACCCCGCCCACCACGACCGCCCAACCGGCCACTGCGGCCGGCGGCCACGACCCGTTCGCCCTGCTGGGCTGGTGACCAGATGACCTACCTCTCCCGCGTCCGCATCAACCCCCTGCGCGCCGCCAGCCGCACCCTGCTCGCCAACCCCCGCGCCCTGCACGGCGCCGTCACAGCCGGTGTCCCCGACATCACCCCCGGCGACCGGATCCTGTGGCGCCTCGACACCGACCACCCGCGCCGCCCCACGCTACTGGTCCTCACCCCCTCCAAACCCGACTGGACCCACATCGTCGAACAGGCGGGCTGGCCCGACGCCGAAGGCGAGCACTACGCGGTCCGCGACTACAGCCCGCTGCTCGCCCAGCTCGCCGTCGGCCGCGAATTCGCCTTCCGCCTCAAGGCCAGCCCCGTCCAGAACACCTCCAAGCCCACCAAGACGAGCCCCCACCGCACCAAGACCGCCGCCGAACTCCACCACCGCTCCTACCGCATGGCCCACCGCACCGCCGCCCAGCAGCTCACCTGGTTCCTCGAACGCACCCAGCGCTGGGGCTTCACCATCCCCGAAGCCCGCACCGACAGCGCGGCACCGGGCCTCGAACCGTCGGCCCCGGACACCCCCGCAGAGGCACAGCAGCCCGCGCGGGAGGCCCGGATCACCGACCGCAGCCGCAGCACCTTCACCAAGCCCGGCACCCGCAGCCCGGTCACCCTCACCACCGCCACCTTCGAAGGCCGGCTGCGCATCACCGACCCAGGCCTCCTCCAAGCCGCCCTCCTCGGCGGCATCGGCCCCTCCAAGGCCTACGGCTGCGGCCTGCTCACCCTCGCCCCGCTGTCGACCGGACACCACTGACCGATGGCCGACATCTGGTGGAAAGCCCACCCCCACGACCTGCACCGCCTCGCCGACCGCGTCTCCAGCGTCTACGTCGAGCGCAGCCACATCGACCGCGACGAGAACGCCGTCGTCGTCATCAACAAGCGCGAGGCCGTCCGGGTCCCGGCCGCCATGGTCGCCGTGATGCTGCTCGGCCCGGGCACCCGCATCACCCACGGCGCCGTCAACCTGCTCGCCGACTCCGGCACCACCGTGTGCTGGGTCGGCGAGCAGGGCGTGCGGATGTACGCGGCAGGACTCGGCCCCAGCCGTGGCGCGGCCCTCCTCAACCGGCAGGCCTGGCTGGTCAGCCGCACCAAGGAACGCCTCGCCGTCGCCCGGACCATGTACCGCATGCGCTTCCCCGGCGAGGACGTCAGCGCCGCCACCATGCAGCAGCTGCGCGGCCGCGAGGGCGCCCGTATCCGCAAGCTCTACCAGGCCGAGTCCCGCCGAACGGGTGTTCCCTGGAACGGCCGGGTCTACAAGGCGGGCGATGCGTATGCCGCAGGCGACGACCTGAACCGGCTCCTGTCGGCGGCCAACGCCGCGCTCTACGGGATCTGCCACGCGGTCATCACCGGCCTGGGCGCCAGCCCCGGCCTCGGCTTCGTCCACACCGGCCTGGCGACCTCGTTCGTCCTCGACATCGCGGACCTCTACAAGGCCGAATACACCATCCCCCTCGCCTTCGACCTCGCCGAGCAGGGCCACACCGAGGAACGCGACGCCCGGCTCGGCCTGCGCGACCGCATCGCCCAGGACAAGCTGCTCGGCCGCATCGTCCACGACGTCAAGGCCCTCCTCAGCCCGGACGGCACCGACATGCCGGACGTCGAGGTCAACGAACTCTGGGACGAACGCGTCGGCACGGTCCAGGGCGGCGTCAACTGGTCCGGGACGGAAGGCACACCGACGCCCCCAGTCTCCGACCCGGGCATGGGAGACGAACACCTGGCCATCATCGGCCAGGAGTTCACCCAGGACACGGACAGCCCATGACCGTCATCATCCTCATCGCCGCCCCCGAAGGCCTGCGCGGCCACCTCACCCGCTGGATGGTCGAAGTCAACGCCGGCGTCTTCGTCGGCACCCCCAGCCGCCGCATCCGCGACCGCCTCTGGGACCTCCTCGCCACCCGCATCGGCGACGGCCAAGCCGTCCTCGTCGAACCCGCCACCAACGAACAGGGCTGGACCGTCCGCACCGCCGGCAAGGACCGCTGGAAGCCCGTCGACTTCGACGGACTGATCCTCTCAGCCCGCTCCCGCCGATAAACCCGCAGGTCACGAAGCATCGGCCCCGCACGCGCGGGGATTGCTCCCAGGTCGCCGACGTCGCCAAAAGGCCGGTGAAATCGGCCCCGCACGCGCGGGGATTGCTCGAAGTCCCGAGCGGCCAGCGCGTAGCGCCCTCGATCGGCCCCGCACGCGCGGGGATTGCTCCTCGCCGAAGAAGACCACAAGGCCCGCGAGAAGATCGGCCCCGCACGCGCGGGGATTGCTCCGCGAGGAGATCCGCGTAGGCGCGCAGCGCGGGATCGGCCCCGCACGCGCGGGGATTGCTCCGCCCAGGAGTGCGGAGAAGCGGCCCCGGGCAGATCGGCCCCGCACGCGCGGGGATTGCTCCGCCGCGACGCCCAGCCAGATCGCCTGGACCAGATCGGCCCCGCGGGCGTGGGGACGGGCTGCTTCAGGGGCGAAGTGTCCGGTGGAGGGCCTGTTTTCAGATGTGCGGTGCTCTGGGAGCATGGTGCGATGGATCATCGGCAGATAGTCAGTTCCGGCTCGCCTCTCGAACCTCAGATCGGCTTTTCCCGGGCAGTCCGCAAGGGGTCACACGTTGCAGTCGCGGGGACTGCTCCCATCGGGGACGGTGGGACGACCGTGGGGAAGGGCGATGTGTACGCCCAGACTGTCAGGTGTCTGGACATTGCGGAGGCCGCGCTGAAGGAGGCGGGGGCGTCGTTGGGGGACGTTGTGCGGACCCGTCTCATGCTCACCGATGTGACGCGCTGGAAGGAGGCCGCGCGAGCGCACGGGGAGCGGTTCGCGTCGGTCCGTCCGGTCTGCACCGTCGTCGAGGTTTCACGTTTCATCGATCCCGAATGGCTCGTTGAAGTGGAGATCGACGCCATCCTCGACTGATTCCGAAGAGCGCTGGTCGCGGCCACACGTGGGTGGCTGCGGCCAGCGCTGTGGTGTGTTCGTAGCGGGTGGGTGTGCCGCGCGATGCTAGGGGTGGTGGCGGCGGGTGTCGGCCAGGCCCTGCCAGCGTTCCGCGATGTCGGCGGTGCCTGCGGGGAGGTCGAACTGGTCGAGGACGCGCATGACGATGTGGTCGACGAGGTCGCCGATGCCGTTCGGGATGTCGTAGAAGGCCGGCATCGGCGGGACGATGCGTACGCCCATCCGGGAGAGCGCGAGCATGTTCTCCAGGTGGATCTCGTTGAGGGGTGTCTCCCGGGGCACGAGGACCAGTGGGCGCCGTTCCTTGAGCGTGACGTCGGCTGCGCGGGCGATGAGGTTGTCGGCCATGCCGTGCCGGACGGCCGCGAGCGTCTTCATGCTGCACGGGACGATGGCCATGCCCGCGACCGGGTAGGAGCCGGAGGAGATGGTGGCGCCGAGGTCGCCGAACTTGTGTGTCACGTCGGCGAGTTCGGCGAAGCGACGGGCGCTGTAGGGCGTCTCCACCTCGATGGTGGAGCGGGCCCAGGTGCTCAGGACGAGGTGGGTCTCCACCTGCGGTACCTCGCGCAGGACCTGTAGCAGGCGGACGGCGATCGGGGCGCCGGTGGCGCCGGTGACTCCGATGACGAGGCGGGTGGCGGGGGGTGTGGTGGGGGGTGTGGCGGACACAATGTGCTCCTGGCGTAGGGGGAAGGGCCGGAGGGGAGGGTGAGGGAGGGGGCGCGCCGCTGCTCCCTCACCGCCCCGGCGGGCTACAGCGCCAGGACGCCCGCCCAGCGTTCGCGCAGCCGCTCGCGGGTGGCCTGGTCGACGCGGTTGGCCGCCGGGTACCGGTCCTTCCACGCGAACGGCTTGCACGCGTCGATGAGCACGATGCCCATCGACAGGTCGCCGGCGGCGAGCCTGTCGGGTGCGAGCCGGGGGTCGATGGCGGTGGTGGGCGCACGCAGGACCTGGATGGACTCGGTCGGGTGGACGCGGGTGAACATCGCCCACAGGACGTGGTTGATGTCGGTGATGTCGATGTCCTCGTCGACCACGACGAAGTACCGTTCCATGCCGCCGGTGCGCTTGCGCCCGGCCGCCGCCAGCAGCGCGTGCATGGCGTCCCCCGCGCCGGTCTGCTCGATGGAGACGACCATCAGCAGCTGCCGGGCGTAGGCCCACACGCCCTTGACGTTCTGCACGCCGGACGCTTCCAGGTGGTCCCAGGTCAGCGACGCCGAGTAGAGCGGAACGGCCTGGTCGCCGGCCGGGATGGTCGGCAGCATGGGCGGGGCGCCCAGGATGATCGGGTCGTCGCGGTGCAGGATCCGGGTGACCCGGACGACGGTCTCCTGGCCCGAGTGCGTGTAGTAGCCGGTCCACTCCCCGAAGGGGCCCTCCAGGACGGACTCCTCCTCGACCGGCGGCAGTTCGCCCTCGATCACGATCTCGGCGTGCGCCGGGATCGGAAGCTCGCTGCCCGGCGCGTACAGGACCTCGACGCCCTCCCCGCGCAGCCCGCCCGCCAGGTCGTACTCCGACATCCCGGACGGTGCGGCGATCGCGGCGGCGGTCGAGAGGATCGGGTCCTGGCCCACCACCACGGCGATCGGGCAGGTCTGGCCGCGCGCCCAGTACTTCTCGGCGATCGCCTTGGCGTGCCGGTTGCCGAGCATCCACAGCGAGAGCCGGTCGCGGCCCTGGACGCAGGCCCGGTAGGTGCCGACGTTGACCCAGCCGCTGTCGGGGTCGCGGGTGATCACCATGCAGGCGGTGCCGATGTAGCGGCCGCCGTCCCTGTCGTGCCAGCGCGGGGTGGGGAAGATCCCGAGGTCCACGTCCTCGCCGACCAGGACGTTCTCCAGGACCGGGCCGGTGGCGACCTCCACCGGGGGAACGGGCTCGATCCGCTTGCTGAGGTCCTTCCAGGCCCGCACGATGTCGAGCTCGGGGGTGTCGTGCGGCAGCCCGAGCGCCACCGCGGTGCGGGCGGGCGTCCCCATGAAGTTGGTGAACACCCGGTACCCCGTGGGGAATCCCGGAATGTTGTCGAACATCAGGGCGGGGCCTTCCCGCTCCGCCAGCAGTTCGGTGATGCCTCCGATGTCCAGGTCCCGGTCGGCGCCGTCGATCTGGAGGACTTCGTCCTTCCCGAGGGCCTCGGTCAGGTGGTCGATGTAATGCCGAAGATCACGGAATGTGCTCATCTGCCGTCGGGGAGCCGGGTGGTGTGCCCGGATCTCCCCTCCTCCTCTTCCTCGCGGGTGGCGGCCGAGCCTCGGCGCGGCCGTCACGGGGATCGCAGTTCCGCGCGGACAGGTGCCGCGTCGGCCTGCGCACCGATGATCCGGATCGGCCGCGAGCGGACGCAACGAGTCCGGACGTAGGTGCCGGATACCGCCCCGGGTAGGGTCTGGATCCGTGGAATCCCTCAATCTCCGGCTGATCCACGCCCTGCAGATCGACGGGCGTGCCCCCCTGCGCCGGATCGCCTCGGTGCTGGGCGTCTCCGAGCAGGTCGTCGCCCGCCGCTACGCCGCGCTGTGCGAGAGCGCCGGGCTGCGCGTCATCGGTCGGCTCAACCCCCGGCCCGTCGGGCAGACCGTGTGGGCGCTGCGACTGCGGTCCGCCCCCGGCGCGTCGCTCGGCCTGGCCCGGGCCCTGGCCGCGCGGGAGGACACGCGGTGGGTCCAGCTCGCCTCCGGCGCCACCGAGATCATCTGCCATCTCGTGGCGCACCGCGACCGCGCCCAGGACGCGCCGGTGCAACTGCTCGACCGGCTCCCGGGGGTCACCTCGATCACCGCGCAGCGCGTGCTGCGGCTGTTCAAGGGCGGCCCGACCACCTGGGGCGCCCTGACCTGCGCGCTGGACCAGGACCAGCGGGACGCGCTCGCCCCCGCGTTCCCGCCGCCTGCCTTCCCACCCCCGAGGCTCCCGCCTTCCGACGCCCGGCCGTCGTCGCCGTCCTGGGCGCCGTCGCTGGAGCCCACCGGGCTCACCGAGCTCAACGACCTCGACCACACGCTGCTCGCCGCGCTGGCCCGCGACGGCCGTACGACGTACGCGGCGCTGGCCGCCGAGGCCCGCTGCCACGAGTCGACGGTGCGCCGCCGGATCGCCCACCTGCGCGCGGCCGGAGCGCTCTTCTTCGTCGTGGACGTCGACGAGCGGCTGCTGGGCAGCCCGACCACCACCGCCATCTGGATGTCGGTGCGGCCCTCGCACCTCGCCGCCGTCGGCGCAGCCCTGGCGGAACACCCCGAAGTCGCCTACGCCGCCGCCACCACGGGGCGGACCAACCTCCTCGCCGCCGTCCTCTGCCCCGACGACGAGTACCTGTACGACTACCTGACCGACCGTCTCGGCGCCCTCCCGGGCATCGACACGGTCGAGACCGCCCCGATCGTCCGGACCCTCAAACGCGTCGGCACCGTCGGCCGCCACCGCAACCGGCCGGCCGGCACCCGGCGCGGCTGAGGACCGTCGAGACGTCGGGCGGCTGACCGCCCGGCGAGCCGGCCAGCCGTTCAGAACGGCTTGGGCGGCCCCGATCGAACGGAGGCCGCCCAGGGCGTGATCCCTCGCATCTCCCGCATCTCCCGTTCGGACCGGGGCCCGGGGGAGGAAGGGGAGGAACTGCTACTACCCCACCACCTGGACCTCGTCGGCCTGGAGCCCCTTCTGGCCCTGGACCGCCACGAAGGTCACCTTCTGGCCCTCAACCAGGGACTTGAAGCCGCTTCCCTGGATCGCCCGGAAGTGAACGAACAGGTCCGCTCCGGACTCCGGGGTGATGAAGCCGTAGCCCTTCTCGTCGTTGAACCACTTCACCGTGCCGTTCTGTCGCTCTGCCACAGCCACTCCTGCTTTCCGAGGATCGAGGATCTACGAGACGCAACATGCCGATCATGACAGGGCTCGGGGTCTCGGCGGGGCTGTAACGCGAAGTTGGTCGGCCGCTGCGGTGAGTAGCCACCCGGACCGGTGACGGCACCACAGGTGCTGCACGCGCCGGAGTCCCGGCAACCGTCCACCGTCCATCTGCGCAGACGTGATCGGGTAGCCCGGCGGGCCGGCCTGAGTACCCGTACTCAGGCCGGCCCGGTCGTGCCGCCGGAGCATGGGGGCATGCACACAGCAGCAACACCGAGGATCGGCATCACCGCCGTCGGCTCCCACCTGCCGGCCCGCCGGCTCACCTCCCAGCAGCTCCAGGACGAGGTCACCGCCGGCGGCCGACTCGCCCTTCCGGAGCGGATGTTCGAGAAGGCGACCGGCATCCGCACCCGGCACTTCGCCGCCGACGGCGAGTACGCCTCCACCCTGGCGGTCGGCGCCGCCCGACGCGCCCTCGCCGCCCGTGCACTGCGCCCGCAGGACGTGGACCTGCTGCTGTTCGCCTCCGCCACCCGGGACGTGTGCGAGCCCGCCACCGCCCACATCGTGCAGGCCGAACTCGGCACCCGTGCACACGCGTTGGACGTCAGCAACGCCTGCAACAGCTTCCTCAACGGGATCGACCTGGCCCGCGCGATGATCCTGGCCGGCCGGGCCCGGCGGGCCCTGGTCGTCACCGGCGAGACACCCAGCCGGGCCATGCTCCGCACGCCGTCCTCCCCGGCGGAGTTCCGGGACGGCTTCGCCGGCTACACCTTCGGCGACGCCGGGGCGGCCGTCGTCGTCGAGGCCGTGGAGCGGGGCGGCATCCTCGACGTCGGGACGGAGACGGCCTCCGAGCACTGGCCGGCCGGCGGCATCCCCGGCGGCGGCTCCCGACACCCGCGCGGCGACGAGTACAGCTACTTCCGGGGCGGCGGCAAGGAACTGCGCGGCATCTTCGAGGAGATCGGCCCCGCCGCCCTGGCCCGGCTCGCCGCCCGCACCGGCCTCGGCTGGGACGACTACGCCCGGGTGCTGGTGCACCAGGTGACGATCCCCTACCTGGAACGCTTCGTCGAGCTGACCGGGGTGCCGGCCGGGAAGCTGGTTCTGACCGTGCCGGAACTCGGCAACGTGGCCAGTGCCACGTTGGGCGTGCAACTCGACCGAATACGCGGCACGTTGGCGCCCGGCGAGAAGGTGCTGCTGATCGGTCTCGGCGGTGGCGTCAGCCTCATGACCGTGGTCTGGGAGGCTTCGTGAGGACCGACCTGTGGGTGGTGGTCCCCGCCTACCAGGAGGAGGCCCGGATCGAGGGCGTGTTGCGCGCCCTCACCGGCCAGCGCGACCGAAACTTCACCCTGCTCGTCGCCGACAACGGCTCCACCGACGGCACCGTCGCCCTGGTGCGGGCCTTCGCCGCGCACGCGCCGTTCCCGGTCGAGGTGGTGGTCGAGCGGGAGAAGGGCGTCGGTTCCGCGGTGGACACCGCCTTCCGGTACGCCATCGCCCACGGCGCCACCCTGCTCGCCCGCACCGACGCCGACTGCCTGCCCGAACCGGGCTGGACGGCCGCGGCCCGCGCAGGGCTGGTCGCCTCCGGCGGGCTGGTCTGCGGCCGGGTCACCGCCCGCCACGACGAGCACGGCCCGGCCGGGCGCGCGGTGTTCCTGGCACTGGTCGCGCTCGGCGCCTTCTTCGGGCGGATCCGGCCCGCGCACCGCCGCCGGCACGGCTACCTGACCCCGTACCGGATGCACGCGGGCAACAACATGGCGATCACCGCCGAGCTCTACCTCGCCGTCGGCGGCATGCCGCGGCGGCCCTCACCCACCGACCGGGCGTTCCTCAACAGGGTCCGCCGGCACACCACGGCGGTGGTGCGCCGCCGCGACATGGTGGTGCAGAACTCCACCCGGCGCATCCGCGCGTACGGCGTGGTGGGCACCGCGCGCTGGTACCTGGAGCGCGGCGCGGGGCCGCGCGCCGTCGACGTGCGCTGACAGCCCGCGCGCCTCGCTCCTCACCGGCCCTTTCCCGACCGGACCCGCTCCGTTCCACTCCGCAGCCCGCCGCTCCGCAGCCCGCCGAAGGACCCCGCCATGCTCGACCGGCTCACCCACGCCCTGCGCACCGACCACCCCGACCGGCCCGCCGTCCTGCGCCACACCCGCCTGGGCACCGTCCGCACGGTGATCCGCCGCGGCGAACTCGCCGACCTGGCCGACGGCTACGCCGCCGCGCTGCACGCCCACGGCCTCGGCCCCGGCGACACCGTCGGCGTCGCCGTCCGGCCCGGGCCGCGCGCACTGGCCGTCATGCTCGCCGCGCACCGGCTGGGCCTGCGCATCGCCGTCCTCGACCCGACCGCCGGGCCCGACGTGCTCGCCGCCCGGCTCACCCTGGCCCGCCCCGATCTCGTCCTCGCCGACGCCGCCGCCCAGGCCGTGGCCGGCTGGGCCGGGCCGCTCGCCCGCCGCGCCGACCTCGCCCTGCCCCGCCTCACCGCACTCGGGCCGGTCGCCACCCTGGGCCGCCGCCTGCCCGGCTGCGCGCCGCACCTGCCCGGCTGCGCGGCGCACCTGCGCCCTGCCGGCGCGACCCCGCCCGCCCGACCTGACGGCGGCCCGGAAACGGACGCGGTGATCGTCTTCACCTCCGGCACCACCGCGCGCCCGCGCGCCGTCGTCCACACCCGGGACGGGCTGGCCGCCGGGCTGCGCACCGTCGCCGACCTGGTCGACCCGCGCCCCGGGACGGTCGTCCTCGGCGGGACGTTCTTCGTCCTCGTCCCGGCCCTCGCCGCGGGCGCCGCCGTGGTGCTGCCCGCCCGCCGGCCCGCCGCGCTCGGCCGCCAACTCGCCCGCCTCGGCCCCGCCCACACCTACCTCACCCCACCGCAACTGCGCGCCGCCCTCGCCGCCGGGGCCCGCTTCACCGGCCGGGTCTGGACGGGCTCGGCCCCGGCCGACGCCGCCCTGTTGCGTCGGGTCAAGCAGTCCGGCGCCCACCAGGCCTGGAGCGTCTACGCGCTCACCGAACTGTTCCCGGCCGCCGCCGTCGAGGAGGCGGACAAGAGCGCCCACGACGGGGACGGCGACCTGGTCGGAGCGCCCCTGCCCGGCGTCCGCGCCCGGATCGCCACCGGCGGTGGACTGCTGCTCACCGGCCCGGGCGCCCGCCACCGCTACCTCGGCGAGGACCCCGACCCCTGGGTGCGCACCGGCGACCGCGCCGCGCTCACCCCCGACGGACGGATCGTCCTCGCCGGCCGCCTCAAGGACATGGTGCTGCGCCGCGCCGAGAACATCTACCCCGGCCTGTACGAACCGGCGCTGCACCTGCCGGGCGTCGAACTCGCCGTCCTGGTCGGCGTTCCGGCCGGGGACGGCGACGAGCGGCTGGTCGCCCTCGTCCAGCCGGCGCCGGGCACCGACCCGCGGCGCCTGCGCGAGGCCCTGCGCCGACCGCTCGACCGGATGGCAGCGGCCCGGCCGGACGCCGTCCTGTTCGGCGAGGTCCCGCTCGCGGGCCGCTCCCGCAAGCCCGACCGGGCGGCGGCCGCCGCGCACTGCGCACGGGAGCTGGACCGGTGACCGACCCCGTGACCGCACCGATGACCGCACCGATGACCGCATCGGTGCCCCCGCCGCCGCCCCCACCCGCCGCCGCCCGCCGGGCCCGCCGCCGGGACCGCCGGGTCTACCTGCGCAGCCACCCCCTGCTCTTCGCCCTGCTCGCCGCCACCCGCCGCCGCCCGGTGGTCCGGCTCGGCCGCACCGTGCTGGTGCACGGCACCGAGGCCTACCGCGAAGCGCTCACCCAGGTCCCGCTGGACCGCACCGCACCCGGCACCACCGGCGGCGCAGCGGCCGAACTCACCGTCGGCGGACTGCTGTTCGACCAGGACGGCGCCGAACACCGAAGCGCCCGCCGCGCCCTGGCCGGCGGCCTCGACACCGCCGCACAGCAACGGATCCGCCCGCACTGGCAGGCCGTGCTCGCGACGCGGATCCCGGACCTTGCCGCCGGCGAGCTCGAAATCGTCTCACTGGCGCGCGAGTTGGCCGGTGTCACGGCCGCCGCCCTGACCGGCGCGCAGTCCTGCCCGCACCGCCTCGCCCACGCCGCGGCCGAAGCCGCCGCCCACGCCGCCCGCGACCACCTCCCGGGCCTCCGCCGCCGCGGCCCGGACGCGGTCGCCGCCACGGTCGCCGCCGCGGCCCGGCTCGCCGCCCTGCTGCCCGACGCGCCCGACGCGCCCGACGCACGTGACGCACGTGACGCCATGGTGGCCGTCGCCGCCGTGAACACCACCGTCGCCGCACTGCCCCGGGCCGTCGCCTGGTGCGCCGACGCCGGGCTCTGGCCGACCGTGAGCGAGACGACCGCACCCCGCCTCGCCGCCGAACTCCTGCGCCTGACCGCCCCGTCCCCGCTGCTGCCCCGGGTCGCCGCCGCCGACACCACCCTCGCCGGGCACCCCGTACGGGCCGGCGACCGGCTGGTCCTGGTCGCCCGGCACGCCGCCCGGGCCCACCGCCGCGGCCCGGCCGACGATCCCGCCGCCACCCAGGCCGTCTTCGGCGCCGGCCCGCACGCCTGCCCCGGAGCCGGACTGGCCCGCGCCCTGCTCGCCGACCTCCTCCTGGCGCTCGCCCCCCACCACCCGGTCGTCACCCGCGCGCGGGTCGACCGCCGCAGCGCCCTGCCCGGCTACGCCGAACTCACCGTCCGACGGGGAAGATCCTGATGCACCTCGCCATCACCGGCGCCACCGGCTTCTGCGGCGCCCACCTCGCCCGCACCGCCGCCGCCCTGGGCCTCGAAGTCTCCTGCCACGGCCGCCGCCCCGGCCCGGTCGGCCGCCACCGCCCCTGGGACGCAGACGAGGGCGAGCCCGACTTCACCGGCGCCGACCTCGTCGTCCACTGCGCCGCCGCCGTCGCCGACCTGCCCCCGGGCGATCCCGCCGAAGCCCACCAGCACGCCGTCAACGTCACCGGCACCGAACGCGTCCTGCGCGCGGCCGCCGGCCGCCCCCTCGTCCACGTGAGCAGCGCCAGCGTCTACGACCCGCGCACCACCGCCCGCACCGCCCCCGCCGCCACCGCTGCCCCCGCCGTCACCGAGGACCACCCCACCGCCGCCGGCCACCTCAACGCCTACGGCCGCACCAAGGCCGCCGCCGAACGCCTCGCCCTCGCGGCCGGCGCCGTCGTCCTGCGCCCCCGCGCCGTCTACGGCCCCGGCGACCCCCACCTCGTCCCCGAACTGCTCGCCCGCGCCCGGCACGGCCTGCTCCCGCTGCCCGGCCGCGACATCCCGCTCAGCCTCACCGCCGTCGCCAACCTCACCGACGCCTGCCTGTCCGCCCTCGGCCTCACCGGCACCCCGCCCTGGCCGCCCGGCGCCTACAACATCGCCGACGCCACCCCCTACCGCCGCGACGACGCCCTGCGCCACGTCCTCGCCGCCCACCGCGTCCCCGCCCGCATCGCCCACCTCCCCGCACCCCTCGCCCGCCTCGCCGCCCGCACCACCCGCATCCCCGGACTCACCCCCTACACCGTCGACCTCCTCACCCGCAGCGTCGTCCTCGACCTCACCCGCGCCCGCGCCCAGGGCTGGACCCCCACCCACACCCTCACCGACTACCACCCCTGACACCCGGCCGGGCCCGGTTGCCGCGACCGTGTCCATCCGACCCGCCGAGCCGTACCTCGCAGACCCTCTCCGCGCCAACGACCGGTCAGGTCAGCTCGACGAATCGGTGGACGCGGAAGCACGTGAGGTGACATCGCCGCCTCGTGCCCGTCGTGGTCGGAGGTGCACGGTGACCAGCGTCGAGGAACTGGCCACGCGGGCGACTCTCGGTTCGACCCGGGTGGTGCCGGTGGTCGGTCACGCAGCGGACCGCCCACGGAACTCGCCGCCACGTCCGGTCGCCTCGGTCGCGGATGGAGTCGGGTGGTGGTTTCTCGGTAGGCCGTCGGTTCCAGCAAGGGCGCTTCGACATCGGTGCTGTCGGAGCCGTGAGCACAACGGCTGTTCCGACAGACCGATGTCCGGGCCTACCGACCTTGTTGCAGCACCTCGGCTCGTCGGCCTTCGCCGAGCTCCGGCCGGCCGGACTCACCGGGGGAGAGGGCCAGGGCGTCCTGGCGCGGAGCCGGTCAGGGGCGGGAGACACGGCCCCGTCGGGGGAGACGGTCGATGAGGAGGATCGCGCTTCGGGCCGTCAGGTAGCCGAAGGCGGACGGGATGAGGAGCTGAGGCAGCATCGCCGCGACCGACGCGTGGCCGCCGAGGAGTACGGGGGTGAGTACGGGCGGCGCCGCCAGGACGGTCGCGGCCAGGGCCGCGTTCCCGGCCGTCCGGGCGGTGAAGGCCAGGGCTGCACCGGTGGCGAGCGGGGCCCAGGTGCCGAAGCCGGAGGTGAGGATCCGCTCGGCGGACTCGCCGGTGATCGTGGCGCCGATGCCCAGGGCCGTGACCGTGGCGGCGAGCAGCCAGAGCCCGGCACCGGTCCTGCGGGTCCGGTCCGGCGGGGCGACCAGCAGGACGAGGGTGTTGAGCACGATCAGCCCGAACCCCCGGGGGCCGAGGCCGAGTTCGGCCGCGGTGCGGAAGTCGAGGTCGAGCAGCCCGAAGCGGCACATGGCGTAGAACAGCGGCGCCAGTACCAGCGACACCAGGGCCAGGGCCCGTGCGGCCGACCAGCGGCCGGCCACGACCGCGCAGGCCGTCAGCACAGCGGGGACGAGCAGCGACGTCGCCGCCAGGAGCGCGCCTCCCACCGGGACTCCGGCGGGGAAGCCGCGGGACTCGGGGCTGATGGCGAGCCGCAGGTTCCGCCACAGGTAGGTCGCCGCGTACGTTCCGGCCAGCATCGCGGCGAGCGGCGCCGCGGTGGCGAACGCCCGGCCCAGCGGCCGGTGGGAGACCATCCCCAGCCGGAGCCGGGCCCCGTGCCCGGCGACGTCGGCCACCTCGCGCAGCCCCGCCGCAGAGCCGGAGCGGGCGATCCGGTGCTGGGCGAGGTCGGCGACCTCCGCGAGTGCACCGGCGCCGTAGGAAGCCGGGTACAGCCGGAGGGCCCGTTGCAGCAGGCGCGTGTTCAAGGGGTGCTCCGAGGTCATGCCGTGCCTCCTGCGGGACGGGTCCAGGTCTGCGTCAGGCGCCGGTCGGCCTCGCGCAGTGCGGAGCGGAGGCGTTCGGCCTCGTTCCTGAGCGACTGTTCACCGTCCGGGGTGAGGGCGAACACGCGCCGGGGGCGCCCGTCCACCGTCTCCTCGCGCTCGACGCGGATCAGCCCCTCGGCCAGGAGCCGGTCGAGGGTGCCGTACAGGCTGCCGGCGCCGAGCCGTACCCGGCCTTCGGAGATCGCGGCGACCTCGTCGCCGAGCGCGTAGCCGTGCCGGGGCCGGTCGGCCAGCGCGGTGAGGAGCAGGAAGGTCGGCTCCTGCATGGAGCGTTTGTTCTTCACGTTCCCCACCATAGTACGGTGACCGTAGTGTCTGGCAAGGCCCCCGTGGAACGGACCCGGGCTCACCAGGAGCTGCTGGAGCCGGTGGTGACGGCGTCGTCGACGGCGGGTGGCGGTGACGTCCGCCGAGCAAGGGGGCCGGCACTCCACGCGACGGAAATCCCGTGGCTGCTGTGGTCCACGAGGAGGAGGATCGCCCGCAGGCATGCCCACCCTCACCCTGGAGATCCCGTGTACGAGACCGAACGCCTGACCCTGCGCCAGTGGCGGCCCGCCGACCGCGACCGTGCGCTGGACATCTACTCCCGCTGGGAGGTCGCCCGGTGGCTGGGCGCGGAGCCGAAGGTGCTGGCGGACGAGGGGGCCGCGGAGGCGCTGATCGGGCGCTTCCGGGAACGGTCGGTGAACCCGCCGTTCGGGTGCTGGGCCGTGGAGCGGCGGGACACGGCAGTGCTGGTAGGCACGGTGCTGCTGGCGCCGATTCCGGACGGGGACGGCGCGGTGGAGGTGGGGTGGCACTTCCATCCCGACAGCTGGGGGAGCGGTTTCGCCACTGAGGCGGCCCAGGCTCTGGTGGCGGCCGGGTTCGCGAGCGGGCTGGCGGAGGTCCACGCGGTCGTTCGGCCGGGCAACGATCCCTCGATGGCGGTCTGCCGTCGGTTGGGGATGGCCGGACGCGGACTGACTGACCGCTACTACGGGACCGAGATGGAGCAGTTCACCCTTTCGCGGCCTTCAGGATGACGAACGTCGGATCCACAAGGACCACCTGATCAGCGACGGCGGCGGCATCCCGTTCCGTGCGATCATCACCGCGGTCGACGTCAACGTCGTCACCCGGACCCTCGCCCCGGCCGACGGCGCCCCACCCGTCGCCGACCGGATCGGCCACCCCGCAAGCGGCCCCGACGTCCCGGTCCCTGCAAGGCTCCGGGCATCGCCGAAGGCGCTGAGGCGGCTATGCCGCGCGGTGCAGTGCGTCCTTGTGCGCCGCCGCAAGCGCCTGCCCCGAGGTGGTGGCGAGGTCCGGTACGACACCCACGACTCGCTGGGGGAAGACGTACCCGGCCGTGATCCGGTCCAGGGCCAGGCCGATGATCTCCGTGTTGGTAGGAATGGTCACGGCCTCCACTCTTCGGCGAGGAGCCCGAGGACGGCCTCGTCCGCGAACTCGCCGCACACCCAGGCGGAGCGGCGGAGCGTTCCCTCCAGGGTGAAGCCGGCCCTGCGGGCGGCCGCGATCATCGGAGTGTTGTCGGCGAGGGTCTCCAGTTGCAGCCGGTGCAAGCCGCGTACCGCGAAGCCGTACTGGCAGAGCACCCTGACCACGTCCGTGCCCAGGCCCCGGCCGCGCAGGCCCGGGCGCAGGGCGATCCCGAGGTGGGCGGTGCGGTTGTGGGTGTCGATGCCCCAGAGCACGGCCTCCCCGGCCAACTCCCCCGAGGCCAGCTCCAGTACGGAGAAGCAGGCCGCTTCCTCCGAGGGCGGGGTCAGCGCGTAGGGGGATTCTGCCGAGCCCGGCGAGATGGGCCGCCAGGGGCGGGAGTCGGCCCGGGACCGGACGGCGACGTCGTCGTACAGTTCGGTCTGCAGAACGGCTACGTCGCTCTCGTGGCGTGCGCGGAGGGCGATCTTGAGTCCTTGTATCATGTCACATTGTTATCAGGGCCGTGTCGGCCGCTCAACCGAATTGGACCCTCTCCGGCGCGTTGCACCGTCGCCGTCATCGGGAGTGCCGGAGAGGGGAGTTCGACCGAAGTCAGAGTGGCGGCAGGCGGCGGGCCAGGAGCTCCGCGCCGGTTCCGTTCAGGGTGCTGAACAGGACCGTCGTGCCGAGGGCGTCCACGCTGGGGGCGGTGGAGGCGCCGGGCCGCTGGCTGCCGTCGGCCGCCGTGCTGACGCGTTCGGTCCGGCCGGTCCACAGGTCGCGGCGGAAGACGTCCGCGACGCCGTTGGTGTCGCCGGGGACGAGGGCGGCGGAGTCGGAGGCGAAGTAGACCCAGCGGTCGTCGGCGGTCATGACGGCGGGCTGGGAGTCGACGGCGGAGACCGTGGTCACCGTGCCCGTGCGCAGGTCGCGGGCGTAGAGGCGGACCTGGACGACGTCCTGCTCGCGCTCGAAGACGCGGAAGAGGGCGTAGCGGCCGTCCGGGCTGAGGCGTCCGGCCTTGGCGGCGTCGCGCAGGGCGCCGGAGGTGTCGATGCTGGCGCCCTGGATCCGGCCGGTGCGCGCGTCGTAGGTGTAGAGCGGGAAGAGCTGCCGTGCGGGCGGGGGCTTGGTGGCGGCCGTGGCCGTGGTCGTGGCCGTTGTGGCCGTTGTGGCCGTCGTGGGCGCGGTCGGTAGCAGGTTGGTCGCCTTCGAGCGGAAGGCGACGGTCTGGCCGTCGGCGCTGAGTGAGGGCTCGACCGAGCCGCCGTCGGCGGGGGCGCCGTCGCGGCCGGTGCTGACCAGGCGGGTGGTGCCGGTCCGACGATCCGTCAGGTGGATGTTCTGGACGCCGGGCTGGACGCCGGGCTGGGTGCCGGGGGCGAGGTCGGTGCGGTCCGAGGTGTACGCGACGTACCGGCCGTCGGCGCTGATCGCCGGGTCGAGCGAGTTGCCGGCGCCGGTGCCCGCGGTGAGCGGTTCGGTGCGGCCGGTCCAGCGGTCGCGGACGTAGACGTCGAACCGGCCGCCGCCGTGCTGCCCCGGGACGACGTCGGCGGCGTTGGTGCTGAAGGCCACGTACCGGCCGTCGGCGCTGATCGCCGCCTGGTTGGTGGAGCCGTCGAGCTGGCCGCCGTCGTCGGCCACGCTCACCCGCTCGGTGTGCCCGGTCCACAGGTCGCGGACGAACACGTCGTACAGGCGGTTGGTGTCGCCGGGCACCAGGTTGGCGGCCAGCGAGGTGAAGAGGGCGTAGCGGCCGTCGGCGCTCAGGCCGAGCGGCTCCGACCAGTCGTCGGCCGGGGTGCCGTCGGGGGCGACGTTCACCGTGACGGTGCCCTCCGGGAGCGGCGCGGCCTGGGCCTGGGCCTGGACCTGGGCCGTGGTGGCGGCCAGGAGCGCGGCTGCCAGCACGCTGCCGGCCCGTACCGCCCACCGGCCGCGGGTCCTCGCGTTCGTCCGTTCCACCTGAACCGTCCTCCCCTTGCCTCGGGCCGTACCGCCTCCCGCCCCCGCCGGCCGGCTCGGGGCGAGCCAACCGCCCGGCCGTACCGGCGGTCAACGGGGCCGGACCGGTCATGGACACGATTTCGCCAACTCCCCTCCACCTCCCGACCACGGCGAACGCCGGTCCGGCCGGACCCGGTGGGCCTGCCACCTGCGGGATCCGGGAGTTCGGGAATGACCGTTGACGAACCCTTTGCCGGAACGCGCTGGACGTGGCGGCCACGGTCCCGCACATCCGCGACCTCCAGCGGGACGTCCCCGCCGGCGGCCTGGATTCGTTCACGTGAAGTGGCAGCGTTCGGGCGGCTGCTCGGCGGCTGCTGGGCGGCTGTTGGGCGGATCAGGCTCCCCTGGAACCGATGATCCGGGGAACCGCAGAATCGGAGAACCGGGGAACCGGGAGGCGCCCTACCGGCGGACCGCCGAGACCAGTCCGCCGGGCTGCTCCTCGCGCTGCGCCGGGGTGCTGACCGGGCGGCCGTAGGCGGCGGCGCGCTCGCGCAGGGTGTGGCTGTCGGCCTCCCAGCCGTGCCCGGCCAGCCAGCGCACCGGGTCGTCGGGCATCTCCGAGACCCACATGGACGCCGCAGAGCCGGGCACGGCGTCCGCGCCGAAGCGCTCGATCACGCCGCGCGAGCCCAACGTCAGCCCCATCCGACTGCCTGCCGCCGACTGCGCGCTGATCCGGGCCAGCAGCAGCTCCACCGCGTCCTCGGGCAGATAGATCAGCAGTCCTTCGGCGATCCACACGGTCGGCGCGGCCGGGTCGTGCCCTGCGGCGGCCAGCGCGGCCGGCCAGTCCTCCCGCAGATCCGCCGCGACGGTGATCCGCTCGCAGCGTGCGACGGCCCGCTCCTGGCGCAGCACCGAGGCCTTGAAGTCCAGTGGCGCGGCGGTGTCGACCTCGAACAGCCGGGTGCCCTCGGGCCAGTCCATCCGGAAGGCGCGGCTGTCCATGCCGGCGCCGAGCAGTACGACCTGCCGGACCCCGGACGCGGAGGCCTGCCGCAACAGGTCGTCGAGGAACTTCGTCCTGATGACGATGGAGAACGACACGGCCAGTCGGCGGCGGCGCGCGGCCTCGTCAGCGGGTGGCGGCGAGGAGGGCCACAGGCCGCCGGCGGTGGCGAAGGCCTGTGCCAGCGGGTCGCGGAACAACGCGTCCACCCGCTCGGTCTCCAGCGCCCGCACCCTGGCCACCCCCACCGCCGTGGCCCACACTCCCGACGGCTGCACCCGCTCCTGCTCATCAGTCACCGCGCCAGCCTAGATGATCGATCCCGAGGGGCCTGATGAGGGGAGCCGGGTTCATGGGCGGCCGGCCGCGCATGCGCGCACTGACCGCCAACCTTGAGTCGCTTCGGTCGCTCCGGTCGCTGACGAGTCGCTGCACCGGCCTCCGCACCGGCCTCCGCACCGGCCTCCGCACCGGCCTCCGGAACGGCGACCCGTCGCCGGGTCTCGATGACGACGCCCGGCAGGAGTGCTACTCAGGGGCAGGGACGGGCCCGCCGAGACGGAAGCGCTCCACCCCGACGATGTGCCGCACCTTGAGCGGGCGCACGATCACCGCGACCCGCTGCTCACCGGGCATGGTCCACTCGAAGCGTTCGGCGCCCAGGTACTTGCGGGCCAGCCGGTCCATCCGGTCGTGCGCCTCCTCGCCCTCGATGAAGCGGGCCACCACGCCACTGATCTGCACGCGGTCGAAGGGGTCGGTGGCGTCCGCGTGCGAGAGGTAGACGCGCGGGTCGCGACGGAGGTTCTCCTCCTTCACCCGCCCCACCGAGGTGTTGAACGTCAGTTCCCCCTCGCCCTCCAGATCCACCCACATCGGGCTGACCTGCGGTGCTCCGTCGGCGAACACGGTGCCGACGTACCAGATGTTGGGTGCCCGCAGCCGGGCGCGGACGGCTTCGTCGAATGTCGCGGTCATCCCGGGAGGCTAGCAACCACGAAGGGGGCGGTTCGCTTCGAGTGAAGCCACGTTCGAGTGAGGCCGCGAGGGCGCGTCCTCCCGCCGGGTCACCGTTCGGCCGACACCTCCCGCCGGGTCACCGCTCGGCCGGCACCTCCGGTTCGGAGGCGCGGGCCGGGGCTCCGCGCGAACCGAGGAGCTGCGCGACCGGATCGGCGCTGCCCGAGGCGCTCAGCTCCTGCACCAGCTCGCAGTTCCTGGCGATCCTGCTGGAGACCCATTCGCGCAGCCACTCGGACAGCTGCGGGAGCGGCAGGTCGGACGGGGCCAGCCCGGCGAGCACGCACCCGGTTGCCGCCGCTCCGCCGACGTTGACGACCACGTCCGGCAGGACGGTGTGGCCGGCCTCGCGCAGCAACCGGCGGGCGGGCGGGGTGCAGCTCAGGTTTCCGCCCTCGACCACCAGGCCGGCCCGGACCGCCGGCACCGCCTCCTCGTCGACCGCGGAGGCGGAGGCCGCCAGCACCAGCACGTCGGCGTCGACGTGCAGCCACGCTTGCCCGGGCCCGTGGACGGTGACCCGGGCGGGCAGCCGGCTCCGGTCGATCGTGCCGTCGCTGCTGGTGAGCGCGGCGAGTTCGGCGACGGGCAGTCCGCGCTGGTCCTCGATGGTGCCCCGGACGTCGGCCACGGCCACCACCGAGTGGCCGTGGGCGGACAGGTGGCCGGCCACCGCGCGCCCGACGGTGCCGAAGCCCTGGATCGCGATGCGCTGCGGGGTCCGCGCACCGGAGGCCCGTAGGGCGCCGAGCACCGCGACGGCCACGCCGAACCCGGTGATGTCGGCCATGTGGTCCCACAGTTCGGCCCAGTCGACGGTGAGACGGGTGGTGCCGGGGCGGCGGGTGACGTCGTACCCGGCGGCCTCGAAGGCGACCTGCCGGTCGGCGTAGGTGGTGCCCTGGTCGCATCCCAGGTACACCCCGCCGTGCAGCAGCGGGGCCGCGGCGCGGCCGAACCCCCGCATCACCGCCCGCCGTTCGACGGTGGCGCCCGGATCGGGTGCGATGCCGGCCTTGGCGCCACCGATGGGCAGGCCGACCAGTGCCAGCTTGTGGGTCATCGCCCTGGCGAGCCCGGTCAGCTCCTGTTCGGTCACCGTCCGGGTCATCCTGGTGCCGCCCAGGGCCAGGCCGTCGACCATGGAGTCGACGACGACCCAGCCCCGGGCCTGGCACCCCGGGAGGTTCAGGGTGGTGGAGAGCAGGGGCTCGGCCACCGGGCGCGCGCCGTGCGGTGCGAGCGTCCGGTTCACTGCGCACCGTCCTCCGGGACGGACCGCAGGCGCAGGCTGCGGGGGCGCATGTCGGTCCACACGTGTTCGATGTGCGCGAGGCATTCGTCCTTCGCGCCCCGGACGCCGACCTCGCGCCAGCCCGCCGGCGACTCGCGGTCGGCGGACCAGATCGAGTACTGCTCCTCGTCGTTGACGACGACCTTCCACTGCTCGGATGCTTCGCTGGTCATGCCGTTACCTCCAGATGTCGGTGGTCGGGGGGTCCGCCGGGCGGCGGACGGGTGGAGCCGGTTCGCGGCCGGCGTCGAGACGGGTGCCAAGACGGGAGTCGAGACGGGAGTCGAGGTGGGTGCCAAGACGGGAGTCGAGGTGGGTGTCGAGGCCGTCCAGCCATTGCGGAAGGCTGGCGGCGCGCAGGAGGCCCGTTCCGATGAGTACACCGGCGAAGCCCTCACCGAGCAGGCGGGCGGCGTCGTCGGGGCCGCGGATGGCCCCGGCACTCACCGGGCACCGGGTACCGCTGCCCAGCACCGCGGGCAGGAGTGACGAGCTTCGCCCGAGGTCGCCCGCGCCGCGTTCGCGGGTGGCGATGTCCTTGTTGTTCACCGCGACCACGCACTCCTCGGCGCGCGGCACGCGGCTGATCTCCTCCTCGGTGGTGACCTCGACGAACGGCGTCAGGCCCAGGCTCAGGCCGAGCTCGACCAGATGGCCCAGGGTGGCGCGCGGCAGCAGCGCGGCGGTGAGCAGGACCGCGGACGCGCCGCTCTCGCGGGCCTGGTGCAGTTGGCTCCGGCGGGTGATGAAGTCCTTCTGCAGCACGGGCAGGTCCGTTGCCGCCACGACCTCGTGCAGCAGGTCCGGGGTGCCGCCGAACCACCGGCCGGTCACCACGGACAGGCAGGGTGCGCCGACGTCCTGGTAGTCGGCGACCAGCCGGGCGGCCGACCTGTCACCGAACAGGTCGTGCCCGGCGGCGTCCTGCCGTTTGAGCTCCATGATCACCGGTCGGCGGGCGTCCAGCAGCGCCTCGATGAACGCGGCCGTCATCTAGGCCCTCGCTTTCGGATCACGCCAGCCGCGCCGTACGGCCGTGACCCGGTCGGCGCTCAGCCGTCCGTCGCCGTCCCTGGCCGCCGTGTCCACGTCGATGCCCAGGAACAGGGGGTGGTCCAGCACCGCCCGGTAGTCCTCCCGGTTGTCGGCCGAGATGCCGCCGGCCAGCAGGAAGGGCCGCGAGAGGCGGTCCGCGATCTCGATGACGGCCCCGCAGTCCGCCGGTTGCCCGGTGCTGCCGATCCGGCCGTCCCCGGCGACCGCGTCCAGCAGGAAGAGGTCCGTTCCGGCCCGCTCGTACGCCGCGATCAGGGACCGCTCCGCGCGGGTGTCCGCGCCGAGGTGCAGCACCTTGACCACGGTGAGGTCCGTGGCGCCCTTCAGGGCGCGGACCAGGCCCGGCGGCTGGTAGCCGTGCAGTTGGACCCACCGGACCCGGGCCGCGGCCGTCGCCGCGCGCAGCGTCTCGGCGTCGTTGAGGAAGGTCACGAGGACCGGATGCATGCGCGCCGTTCGGTGTACGGAGTCGGCGAGGGATGTGAGTTGACTGAGCGTCAGGTCAGCACGGCCGCCTGGGACGCCGTGCCACAGGCCGACGAAGTCGGCGCCGGCGCTGTCGAGCGAGGCCACGTCCTCGGCCGAGGCGGCTCCGCAGATCTTGACCAGCATCAGGTGTCACAACCCCAACATGGCGGCGATGCGGTTGCGTTGGATCTCCGACGTGCCCGAGTAGATCGGGCCGGCGACCGCGTCGCGCACGTCCTTCTCCAATCCGTACTCGGCCAGGTACCCGCTGCCGCCGAAGATCTGCACGGCGGCCAGCGCGGAGGAGAGGTTGCTCTCGCTGGCGAGGACCTTGCTGACGGCGATGTCCCTCGTGACGTTCTCGCCCTCCGTCAGCCGGACGGCCGTGTCGTAGAGCCACTTCCGCGCGGTGTCCAAGCCGATGCTCATGTCCACGAGCTTGTGGGAGATCGACTGGTACGAGCCGATCGGACTGCCGAACTGGACGCGCTCCTTGGCGTACTCGACGCAGCGGTCGAGCCGGTAGCGCATCTGCCCGGTGTTGATGACGAAGGAGCAGAGGATCTCCCACTTCATCACGTGGTCCAGGACCAGGAACCCTGATCCGACCCGGCCGATCACGGCGGATGCGGGGATCCGGCAGTCGTCGAAGTGCAGTTCGCCCAGCGGCGCCGTCCGCAGCCCCATGGTGGCGACGGGCGGCCCGACGACGAGCCCCGGGGTGTCCCGCTCCACGACGAAGGCGGTGATGCTGAGCGGGCCGGCCTTCGGGTGGGTGCGCGCGTAGACCACGAACACGTCGGCCACCGGGCCGTTGGTGATGAAGGCCTTGCCGCCCCGCAGCACGAAGCCGTCGCCCTCGCGGGTGGCGGTGGTCCTCATCGCCAGCGCGTCGGAGCCGCTCTCGGTCTCGCTGATCGCGTGCGCCCCGATCGTCTCTCCCGAGCAGATCCCCGGCAGGTGGCGCGCCTTGAGCTCCGGCGAGCCGAACCGTTGCAGCGGTACTCCGACGCTGACCAGGTGGGTGGCGACCGAGAAGTTCAGTCCGCCGTCACGGCACCCGGTGCCGAGTTGTTCGAGCACGTGCATGGTGGTGAGCAGGTCCTGGCCCAGCCCGCCCCACTGCTCGTCGAACGGCAGGCCGAGGATTCCGGACCGCTGGATCAGCTTCCACTTGTCCCACGGGAAGGCGCCTTGCGCGTCCCCTTCGAGATGGCCCGAGCTGAGTTCCTCGCACCACTGGGCGATGCCCTCGCCCAGAGCGATCTGGTCGGCGTTCCAGCTGATCATCTGTCAGTCCTGTTAGTACTCGGAGAAATCGGTCGAGTCCAGGTTGTGGCGTTCGTCGCCGCGCAGCGCGGGCGAGAACACGCACACCAGGCGGAGGTCCGCGTCCTGGTCCGCGATCAGGAAGTGGGCGTCGTGCAGGTCGAGCGCGTACAGCGTGCCCGGCTCGATCGGGTGGGACGTGCCGTCGGCGTTCACGACCTGCCCCGTTCCCTCGATGCAGTAGCAGGCCTCCAGATGACGGCGGTACTCCAGCCTCGACTTGGTGCCGGCGCGGACGGTGGTGTCCGTCATCGTGTAGCCCAGGCCGTCGGATTCGAGAAGGAACCTGCGGCTGAGCCCGTTGCCCCAGTCCACGGTGGTCACCTCGTCAAGGCGTCGGACGATCATCGGGTGTGCCTCCTAGCGGTTTGCCGAATCAGCGGTTTGCTGAATGAGCGGCTTGTTGAGTGAGCGGTTTGTTGAGTGAGCGGTTTGCCGGATCAGCGGTTTGCTGAGTACGGCGAAACGGTCTGTACGAAGGTGTGGAACTCCTCGACCACGTCGGCCCCTTCGGCGAGGGCGTGCTCGATCCGGGCGACCCCGGCGCTGCCCACCACCGCGGCGTCGGCGCCGAGGCCGTGCAGCAGGTCGATGTCCGCCCGGGAGCGGACGCCGAATCCGACGGCGATCGGCACGGCGGTCGTCCTGCGCAGTGCGGCCAGCGCGTCGGCCAGCTCCTGGCGGTCGGCCGTGAGCTCGCCGCCGCTGCGGCCGTAGTGGGCCACCAGGTACAGGTACGCGGTGGCGGACTCGGCGGCCGCGGCCTTCACCTCGGCCGTCGACGCGGCGTAGCAGGTGGCGACCACGGGCAGCCCCGCCTCCTGCACCGCTTCGAGGTAGCCGGCCCGTAGCCGCGGCGGCAGGCCGTGGACCAGCAGGCCGTCGACGCCCGAGTCGGCGACCCGCCGGACGAAGCCGGGCACGGTCAGGCCTCTGACCGTGTGGCTCCAGTCGGCCAGCAGCGCCACCCGCAGGTGGCGCAGCCGGGGCAGGATCCCGCTGAGGAGTCCGAGCACCTCGTCGAGTCCGACGCCGTCGGCCAGGGCCCGCTGCGCCGATCGGCGGATGACCGGCCCGTCGGTGACCGAGTGGGGGAAGGGCACCGCCAGCTCCAGGCAGTCCACGCGGCAGTCGTCGAGCATCCGCATGACGTCGGCCAGGACGGGCAGCGGGGGATCTCCGGCGTTGAGGAACATCGCCAGGCCGGGCTGGTCCGGTGGCCGGCGTGCGAAGAACCCGCTCACCGCGCACGCGCCGTGGTGATCACGCGGCGCGCCGGGTGCGCGCGCAGGCGGTCGACGAGGTCGCGGGCGGCGCCGCTGCGGAGGGCGCCGTCGGCCGCCCTGATCGCCTCCGGCCACCCGTCGATCAGCCCGCTCGCGACGGCCAGGGCGGCGGCGTTCAGGCAGACGGTCCGCGTTGCGAGAGCCGTCCCGGCTCCGGAGAGCACGCCGAGGAAGTGGTCGACCACGTCCTCGCCCTCGCTGGTCGGCCGTAGTCCGGCGATCGGGTCGGTGCCGCTTGCGGGAGTCCCGGGAGCCTCGGCCCGCAGTCGGATCGCGTCGGTGCCGTCATTGGTGAGGACGACGTTGTCGACGGAGCTGACGAGCTCGTCGACTCCCAGCTCGTTGGAGCACAGCCAGATCCTCCGGTCGGCAACGGTGGCGGCGACCTGGCCCAGAGTCGGCACCAGCGAATGGTCCGAGACACCGACGAGCTGGGCGGAGACCGGCACCGCGGCCAGGAAGGGGCCGACGGAGTTGATGAATCCGCCGATCATCCGCAGGTCCATCGGCACGATGCTCCGGGCCAGCAGTGCCACCTCCCGCGGGTAGACGAAGTTCCCCGGGAAGGCGATGCCGAAGCGTTCCAGCAGGGCGTCGGTCTGCTCGTAGGAGGTGGTCGTTCCGATACCGAGGCGGTCGAGCAGGTCGTGGGAGCCGCAGGTGCTCGTGTAGGCGCGGGATCCCGTCTTGACGATGCGCACGCCCAGGGCGGCGGCGACGAACGCCGCCGCGGTGGAGATGTTGAACGTGGCCGGCCCGCCTCCGGTGCCGACGATGTTGGCCGTGCGGTCCAGCCGCGCGGTGACGGCCGGCCGGCGCTCGTCCAGCGAGCGGAGCATGGCGACCAGCGTGTCCCGATTGGGCATCCGGGTGGACAGCGAGGACAGCAGCGCCACCGTCTCGCCGGAGCGGAGGGCGCCGTCACGCAGCTGGTCCCAGAATGACCCCCACATCTCCTGGTCGACGACGGCGCGGTCCCGGTCGATCAGCGCTCGCAGCACCTCGTGCATGGCTAGTGGGCGTCCGTCCGGTGCTGCTGGGCCTGCTCGATGAACCTGCTGATCGAGCCGACCGAGCGGAAGCTGTCCGGGTCGAGGTCGAGGTCGATCTCCTCGACGCGCAGGTCGAAGCAGTCCTCGAGCCAGGCGATCGTCTTGAGCAGGCCGAGGCTGTCGATGACCCCGCCGTCCACGAGGTCGTAGTCGGAGTCCAGTTCGTTCGCGCCGACGTCCGGCAGGAACTCCTCGATGATGAACTGCGTGACTACCGCGGCGTGTTTCACGTGGCCGTTCCTTCGTTTGGCTGGGACGGGGAGCAGGCGGGCTGGAGGGGCGTGCGGTCGATCTTTCCGGTGGACGTCCTGGGCAGCGGGTCGTCCACGATCAGCAGGGTCGAGGGGACGGCGGTGAGCGGGAGCCGTTGTGCGCAGTGCCGGCGCAGCGCCAGCGAGTTCAGCCGGCTGTCCGGGGCGCGGCGGACCACGCTGCGCAGCAGGCGGCCGGCCACCGGGTCGGGCACGGTCACCACGGCCGCCTCGACGACGTCGGGATGGTCGAGCAGCACCTGCTCGACCTCGTGGGTGTTGACCCGCACGCCGCGGACCTTGACCTGGTGGTCGTTGCGGCCTTCCAGGGTGATGCGGCCGTCCCGGTCACGCCGCACGAGGTCGCCGCTGCGGAAGTAGCGCCGCGCCTCCCCGTCGTGGTGGTGGGTCGCGAACCTGTCCGCGTCCTGCTCCCGGTCCAGGTAGCCGTCGGTCTGGAACGGCGTCGCGACGTGGAGCTCGCCGGTCCCCGGCCCGGTCACGATCCCGCCGTCGGCACCGACGACCACCGCGTGGACTCCGGGCAGCGGGCGTCCGATCGGCACCGGGCCGGGGACCGGCTCGGTGCCGTCGACCTCGTGCAGGAAGCTGTCGTTGGTCTCGGTGCAGCCGTAGATGTTGTAGAACCGCGCGCCGGTGAACAGCTGCGGGAGTTCGGCCAGGCAGCGGGCGGGCATGCTGTCCCCGGTGAAGACGACGTGCTCGACCGTATCGAGCCGGCGGCCGCTCCCGGCGGCCGCGTCGACCAGCAGCCGGTAGAACATCGGTACCGCCTGGACGAGTTGGACCGCGTGGCGGGACACGAGGTCCAGCAGGTAGCCCGGCTGGGTGGCCCGGGCCGGATCGACCAGGACGACGCGGCCGCCGTACTTGAGCGTGGTCCAGATGTCCAGCAGGCACAGGTCGAAGGTGAGCGGGGCGTAGTTGAGGACCGTCGTTCCCCGGCGGACGCCGAACCGTTCGCCGGCCCAGGTGGTGAAGCGGTCCACCGCCCCCGTGCTCAGTGGCACGATCTTCGGCCGCCCGGTGGAACCGGAGGTGGTGAACATGAAGGAGACGTCGGCGGGCTCCGTACGGCGCGGCGCCTCCGGTTCCGCCGGCCGGTCCGGGGCGCCCGGCCCGGGTCCGGGCGCCCGGGGGCTCTCCGGTGACAGGACGTGCCGGATTCCGGCCTGCTCGACCAACGTGTGGGGCGTCCGCCCCTCCGGCGTGGGCGCCGGCAGCAGCAGGAAGCGCCGCCCTTCCAGCAGGCAGGCGAGCATCAGGGCGATCGTCGAGGGCGACTTGGCGGCCGGGATGCCGACCGGCTCGTCCCCGCCCGGGGCGAGCCGGGCGATCCGGACGCGCTCCCGCTCCGCCAGCTGGTGGAGTTCACGGTAGGTCGTCTCTTCTCCGCGCCATATCAGCGCCGGATCACCGGGGTGGCCGGTGGCGTGCGAGACGAATGAACCCACCAGACTCTGCTGCTGCATCACGACTTCTCCGAGTTCATGCAACGGGGTGGGTTCATATACAACGGATGAGTTCATGCAACGGGTTCACCGATCTTATTCGGAACAATGAAGGCCCGGCATGAAAGGGGCCCACCCGGCCGTCCCCTGGGGACAGAAGAATTATCACGTGGTGCCCGTCCACGGAAGTGGGGTGTGCGATCCGAGCCATGACGGCACGTCAGAGAGGGTGTCATGGCCGGCCGCGCCGATGCTAGCCGTCGAGCGTGTTCGATCTACATAAGGATTCCGGTGGACTGGCGTAAATATTGTCTTGATGCCTGCAACCCCGTTCTCGATCTTGCGGAGTGAGACGGGAGCCACCTAGTATCCGCCGTACTGTTCGCCAAGTAGCGAATCGGCGAGGGGATTTCCGGGGCGTTGAAGCGTTCCCGATCGCCGTGAAAGGTGGATCCGTCATGCCTGGTCCCGATCGGCGCGCGCACGCTCCGACCCTGTTGTCCTTCGCCCAGCAACGGCTGTGGTTCCTCGACCGGCTGCGGCCGGGCCGGCCGGACCACAACGTCCCGACCGCGGTGCGCCTGCGCGGACGGCTGGACCAGGGGGCGCTCACCCGGGCGCTGACCGAAGTCGTGCGGCGCCACGAGGTGTTGCGCGGCAGGATCGTCGACACCGAGGACGGCCCGCGCCACGTCGCGGAGCCGGTCGAGACCTTCGTGCCGACGATCACCGATCTGACGCACACCCCCGCGGAGCAGGCCTGGCAGCGGGCCCGGGAGCTGGTGGCCGCCGATCTGGCGACCCCGTTCGACCTCGGGACCGCTCCGATGCTGCGGGCCCGACTGATCCGCATCGCCCCCGACGACCATCTGCTGCTCCTGGTGATCCACCACATCGCCTGTGACGGCTGGTCGCTGTCGGTGCTGTGGCAGGAGTTCTCCGCCGGATACGGTGCCGCCGTCGACGGCCGGCCGATCGCCCTGGCGGACCTGCCCGTCCAGTACGCCGATTTCGCCGACTGGCAACGGAGCCATCAGGCCGGAACGGCGATGCTGGACCAACTCGCCTACTGGCGCGAGCACTTGGCCGACCTGAGCCCGTCGGTGCTCCCGACGGACCGAACCCGCCCCGCGGTGTGGTCAGGCCGGGGCGACCAGGTCGAGATCGAGATCCCGGCGGAACTCGCCGAGCGAATACGCACACTGGGGCGCGCCCACGAGGTGACGCCGTTCATGACGCTGCTGGCCGCCTTCCAGGTCCTGCTCGCGCGTTGCACGGGACAGGCCGACGTGACGGTGGGGACGCCGATCTCCGGGCGGACCCGGATCGAGGTGGAGCCGCTGGTCGGCTTCTTCGTCAACACGCTCGTCCTGCGTACCGACCTGTCGGGCGACCCCGGCTTCACCGACGTGCTCGCCCGGGTGCGGCGGTGCGCGGTGGAGGCCTACGCCCGCCAGGACGTCCCCTTCGAGCGGCTGGTGCAGGAGCTGCGGCCCGAACGCGACCTCGGCCAACACCCGCTGTTCACGGTCATGTTCCAGCTGGAGGAGCCGCCCGCGCTCCCGTCCGGCCTTCCGGGGATCGAGGTGAGTGACCACCAGATGCCGAACGACGTGGCGAAGTTCGACATCGAGGTCTCCATGACGGACGGCGGCGATCGCTTCACCGGCGTCATCCGCTACGCCGCCGACCTCTTCGACCGCGACACGGTGCGGCAACTCTCCGAGGGTTTCCGGGTGTTGCTCGACCAGCTCGTCGACAGCCCCGAACGGCCGATATCGGCGTGGGAAACCCCTCCCGGCCTCCGGGTGAGCCGCCCCGCTCCCGCCACCAGGAGCGAGACGGCCGGCGAGCCCGCCACCGAGTCCGCCACCGAGACCGGGCCCGCCACCGAGACCGAGCTCCTCGTGCTGGAGACCTGGGCCGAGGTGCTCGGTGTCACCCCGGACGGCGTGGACAGCGACTTCTTCGAGCTGGGCGGCCATTCGCTCCTCGCCTCGAAGGCCATGTCCCGACTCGGCCGGGCACTCGACCTCGAACTGCCCGTCGCCCTGCTCTTCTACCACCCGACCGTCGCCGAACTCGCCGACGGCATCGACGCGGCGTTGCTGGCGGACCTCGGTGCCGCCGCCGAAGCGGAACCGCTTCCCGCCGGAAAGGCCCGTCACCCGTGAAGGCACAGCACAGTCGCCCCGAGCCCGGCCGGCCGACCGGTTCCGCGCCCGGAGCCGCCCCGTCGGCCGGTTCCACGCCGGCCACCACCCGGGCCCTGCTCGACCAACGCGTCCGCGCGGCCCGGAGCAGGGCCGTCGAGGGCGAGCCGGAGGCCGCGATCCCGCCCCGCCCGGCGGGTGCGCAGGTGACGTCGTTCACCCAGGAACGCATGTGGCTGGTCGAGCGGCTGTCCGACGGCCCCGCGATGTACAACGTCCACGAGGTCTTCCGGCTGCACGGCCCGCTGGACGTGGACGCCCTCGGCCACAGCCTCACCGAGCTGGTGCGGCGCCACGAAGTCCTGCGCACCGCCTTCCCCGAGCGGGACGGGCTCCCCAGCCCCTCGGTCGAGCCGGCCCGGCCGCTCGACCTGCCCGTCACGGACCTCCGGACCGAGCCCGCGGAACGCCGGACACGGCTGGCCCTCGATCTCGTTCAGTCCGAGATCCTGCGCCCGTTCGACCTGGCCGCCGCCCCGCTGCTGCGCGCATCACTGCTGCGGGTCGGCGAGGACGAACACGTCCTGGTGGTGGTCGTCCACCACATCGCCGTCGACGGCTGGTCGATGCCGCTGCTGTGGGACGACCTGTCGGCGATGTACCGGAGCCGGCTGGAAGGCCGCGAGCACGAGCTGCCCCCCTTGCGGATCCAGTACGCGGACTTCGCCCACTGGCAGCGGGCCCGGCTCTCCGGCGACCGTCTGCGGCGCCAACTGGGCTACTGGAGCGCACAGCTGTCCGGGCTGTCGCCGCTGGACCTGCCCACCGACCGCCCGCGCGGACCGGTCCGCGCGGGCCGGGGCGAGCGGATCACCTTCACGGTGCCCGAGGAACTGGCCGGCCGGTTGCGGCTGCTGGGCAGGCGGCACGGCGCGACGATGTTCATGACGCTGCTCGCCGCGTTCCAGGCCCTGCTCGCCCGCTACAGCGGGCAGTCCGACGTGGCGGTCGGCACACCGGTCGCGGGCCGGACCCGTCCGGAACTCGACCCGCTGGTGGGCTCGTTCATCAACACCGTGGTCATCCGCACCGACCTCGCGGACGACCCGAGCTTCGCCGAACTGCTCGACCGGGTCCGCAGCACCGCCGTGGACGCCTATGCGCACCAGGACCTGCCGTTCGAACGGCTGGTGCAGGAATTGCGGCCGGCCCGCGGTCTCGACCGCAACCCGCTGTTCCAGGTGATGTTCGCCGGCCTGTCCGACCCGGCCGCCGCCCTCCGGCTGGTGGGGACGGAGGTCGAACAGATCGAGGTCGACAACGGCACGGCCAAGGTCGACCTCAGCCTGGTGATAGCCGACCGGTCGACGGGCGCGACCGGTACGACCGGGGCAGCCGGCACCACCGGGACCGTGGCCTTCGACACAGATCTGTTCGACCGCGCGAGCGTGGAACGGCTGGTCGGCCACTACCTGCGGCTGCTGGACGCCGCGGCCGGCGATCCCGACCGTCCCGTCTCGCGCCTGGACCTGCTCACCGAGGCCGAGCGCGAAGCGCTGCTGGTGGCCGCCAACGCCACCGACGAACCCTTCCCCGCGGACCTCTGCGTCCACGAGCTGGTCGAGGAGCAGGCCCGGCTGACCCCCGACGCGGTGGCGGTCCGCTGCGGCGGCCAGCGACTGACCTACCGGGAACTCGACCACCGGGCCAACCAGTTGGCCCGGCACCTGAGAGCCCGGGGAGCGCGCCCGGAACGCCTGGTCGGCGTGTGCCTGCCGCGCTCGGCGGACCTGGTCGTGGCCCTGCTGGCCGTCCTCAAGTCGGGCGCCGCCTACCTGCCGCTGGACCCGGACCTCCCGGCGCAGCGCATGTCGTTCATGCTCGCCGACGCCGAAGTGCCGCTGCTGCTCACCCAGCGCTCCCTGGCCGACCGGCTGCCGCGGCACGGCGCCGCGACGGTGTGGACGGACGACGAGGCCGGGCTCATCGCGGCCCTGCCCGGGGACCGGCTGCCGCCGCTCGCGACGCCCGCCAACCTGGCGTACTCGATCTACACCTCCGGTTCGACCGGCCGCCCCAAGGCCGTACTGGTCCCGCACGAGGGCGTGGTCAACTACCTGGTGGTCCGCGGCCGACAGCTGGACCTCGGCGGGGACGATGTCGTCGCCTCGGTGGCCTCGATCTCCTTCGACGTCATCGTCCCCCAGGTGCTCATGCCCCTGGCCTGGGGCGCGAGCGTGGTGATCGCCCCGTCGGAGGTCGCGGTCGACGGCCCGCGCCTGACGGAGATGATGCGCGAGTTCGGCGTCACCACGCTCATGGCCACACCGGCCACCTGGCTCCTGCTGCTGGACGGCGGATGGCAGGGCGGCCGGTTCCAGGCGATCTGCGTGGGCGAACCGCTCCAGCCCGCCCTGGCCCGGAGGCTCCTCGACCGGGTCTCCACGCTGTGGAACGGCTACGGTCCCACCGAGGCGTCCGTCGGCTGCGTCACCCGGCGCGTGGACGCCGACCGGGACCTGGCCCGGCCGGGAGGGTCCGTGCCGATCGGCCGGCCGCTCGGCAACCTCCGGATCTACCTGCTGGACCCGGCCGGCGCCCCGGTGCCCGTCGGCGTACCGGGCGAGATCCACATCGGCGGGGTCGGCGTCACCCGCGGGTACGCCAACCGGCCGGGGCTGACCGCCGAGCGCTTCGTGCCCGATCCGTTCGGTGCCGACGGCGGCCGGCTGTACCGGACCGGCGACCTGGCGCGGTACCTGCCGGACGGCAGCCTGGTCTTCCTGGGCCGCACCGACGAGCAGGTGAAGATCCGGGGCTACCGCATCGAGCTGGGCGAGATCGAGGCCGCGCTGTGCGCGCAGCCCGGCGTCGCCAGGGCCACGGTGACGGTGCGGGGCACCGGGACGGACGCCGAACTGGCCGGTTACCTGGTGTGGCAGGACCGGCCCGGTGACCTGGCGGTCCTGCGGCGCTCCCTGCGCGAGACCCTGCCCGAGTTCATGGTGCCCACGACGCTGACCGCACTCGACCGGATCCCGTTGACCACGAACGGCAAGGTGGACCGCGGGGCCCTGCCCGAGCCGGCCCGCCACGGCCACGAGGCGGGTGCGCTACCGCCGCGGGACCTGCTGGAACTCCTGATGACCAGGATCTGGGAGCGCGTGCTGGGCACCCCGCGGGTCGGCGTCCGGGACGACTTCTTCGCGCTGGGCGGGCATTCGCTCAGGGCGGTCGAGCTCGTGGAGGCGATCCGGCGGGAGTGGGGGGTCACCGTGCCGCTGAACACGGTGTTCCGCCATCCCACCGTCGAGGGTCTGTGCGCGGAACTGCCCAACGCCTCGCAGGCCCTTCGCCGGCTCGTGGTCCCGCTGGCCGAAGGAGACCACCGCAGGGCGCCGCTGATCCTGGTGCACCCGCAGAGCGGCGACGTGTGCTCCTTCCTCCACCTGGCCGAGCACCTCACCGAACGCCTGGCCGAGCACCCCGCCGAACAGCCGGCCGAGCACCCCTCCGAACCGCTCGCCGGCGGCCGGCCCGTCTACGGCCTGGAGGCCGTCGGCTACAACACCGACGAGCCGCCACTGGCCACCGTCGAGGAGCAGGCGCAGCGCTACCTGCGGGAGCTGCGGTCCGTCCTGCCCGACGGCCCGTACCTGCTGGCCGGCTGGTCCTTCGGCGGGCTGGTCGCCTTCGAGATGGCCCGCCTGCTGGAGGAGGAGGGGAACCCCCCGGGATTCCTCGGGATCATCGACGTCGGAGCGCCCGCCTTCACCGACGGATCCACCGACGGATCCACCGACGGCTCCACCGGCGGATCCACCGACGGATCCACCGAGTCCGACCACGGGCCCACCGACGGGCCCGGCGGCCACGACGCGCACGGGACGGCCCGGTTCGCGCTCGCCTCCGGGCTGCCCACCGGAGCCGTCGGAGAACTCCACGAGCTCGACGAGCAGGACGCCCTGTCCCTGCTGCTCCACGACGCGCACGCCGGCGAGCGCCTTCCCCTGCGGGTGCGCACCGAACAACTGCGGCGCATGGTCAGGGTCTTCACCACCAACGGCGACGCCGCCCGACGCTACCGGTCGACCGCGCGGCTGCGGACACCGATCCACCTGTTCACGAGCGCCGAGGCGCACCCCGTGCTCGCCGCCCCGGTCGTGGTCCCCGCCCGGTGGCGCGACCGCACTCAGGGGGCGTTGAGCGTGGTCGAGGTGCCCGGCAACCACCACGACATGCTGTCGCCGCCCCACGCCGCACCCTTCGCCGACGCGCTGTCGGCCGTCCTGGAGGAGCTCGGATGAGCGACGGACACGAGCTGCCGTTGTCGTCGGCGCAGTCCGGCATCTGGTTCGCCCACCACCTGCGCCCCGGCAGCCCCGTCTACAACACCGGTGAGTACGTGGACATCCCCGGGCCGATCGACCCGGAGCTGTTCGAGACGGCCGTGCGGCGCGTGGTGGACGAGACCGAGTCCCTGCGCGTTCGTCTCACCGACGGTGGCGAGGGCCCCCGGCAGGTCGTCACCCCGTCGCCCGACTGGTCGATGGACCACGTCGACCTCACCTCGACACCGGATCCGCTGCGGGCGGCCGAGCGCTGGATGCGCGCCGACCTGTCCACACCGGTCGGGCTCACCCGGGACCCGCTGTTCCGCCAGGCCCTGTTCGCCGTCGCGCCGGACCGCTTCCTCTGGTACCAGCGCGTCCACCACATCGTGGTCGACGGCTTCAGCATGTCGCTCATCGCGCGCCGCGTCGCCAAGACCTACACCGGACTGGTCGAGGGCGGGGGAGGGGCACGGCCGGCCTTCGGGCCGCTGAGCCTCCTGCTGGCGCACGACGCCGCCTACCACGCGTCGGAACAGCCCGGACAGGACCGGGCGTTCTGGGCGGCCCGGCTGGCCGGCCGGCCGGATCCCGTCAGTCTCGCCAGCCGCTCGGCGGCCGCCTCGGACGGCTTCCTGCGCCGTACCAGCACCCTCGACGCGCCCACCGTCGCGGCGCTGCGGCGGGCCGCGCGGCCCGCCGGGGCGAGCTGGCCCACCGCCTTCACCGCAGCGGTCGCCGCGTACCTCCACCGCCTCAGCGGCGAACGGGACATCGTGCTCAGCATGCCGGTGACCGGGCGCACCGGCTCCTCCGTGCAGGCCGTCCCCGGCATGGTGGCGAACGTGGTGCCGCTGCGGCTGCGCGTGCACCCGGAACAGGGTCTGTCCGCACTCGCGCGACAGACGGCCGAGGAGGTCGCCGCCCTGCGCGGGCACCAGCGCCACCGCAGCGAGGACCTGCGCAGGGAACTGGATCCGGCCCGGTCGGAGCGGGTCCTGTTCGGGCCCCTCGTCAACATCATGTCCTTCTACTACCACCTGGACTTCGCGGGCGTCCGGGCCACCGTGCACAACCTGTCCAACGGGCCGGTCGAGGACCTCTCGTTCTCCGTCTACGACCGCTCCGACGGCACCGCGCCCCGGCTCGACGTCGACGCGAACCCCGCGCTCTACTCCGAGGCCGAACTCACCTCCCACCAGCAGCGGTTCCTCCGGTTCCTGGACGCGGTGGCCGCCGACCCGGACCGGCCGATCGGCCGGCCCGACCTCCTCACCCCCGAGGAACGGCAGCGGACCGTCGTGGCCGTCAACCGCACCACGCAGCCGCTCCCGCACCCGACGGTGCCGCTGGCCTTCGCGGCCGAGGCCGCGCGCACGCCCGATGCGCCCGCCGTCGTGTGCGGCGAAACCACCCTGTCCTACGCGGAGTTGAACGACCGGGCCAACCGGCTGGCCCACCGGCTCATCGCCCTGGGCGTCCGCTGCGACAGCACGGTGGCCGTGCTCATGGAACGCTCCGCCGACGTGGTGGTGTCGGTCCTGGCGATCAGCAAGGCCGGCGGCGCCTACGTGCCGCTGGACACCCGGGCCCCGACGGCCCGCCTGCGCCGCGTCCTGGACGACACCGGGGCGGCGGTGCTGCTCACCCACCGGGCCACCCGGGACGACGCGCTGTCCCACGGCACCCCGGTCGTCGTCGTCGACACCGACCCCGGACTCGCCGACGAGCCGGCCACCGACCCCGTCGTGCCGCTGCGCCCGGACCACCTGGCGTGCGTCCTGTACACCTCCGGGTCCACGGGCACGCCGAAGGGGGTGGCCCTGACCCACCGCAACGTCATCAGCCTGACCGCGCAACGCTGTTGGCGCGAAGAGGACGGCCCGCGGGTCCTCGCGCACTCCCCGCACGCCTTCGACGCCTCGACCTACGAGTGGTGGGTGCCGCTGCTCAACGGGGGCCGGGTCGTCGTGGCCCCGCCCGGCGAGCTGGCGCTCGCGGACCTCCACCGGCTCATCGTCGACCACCGGGTCGGGGCGCTGTGGCTGACGGCCGGGCTGTTCCGGGTGTTCGCCGAGGAGTCACCCGGCACGCTGGCCGGGGTCGGCCAGGTGTGGACCGGCGGTGACATCGTGCCGGCCGATGCCGTCCGGCGCGTCCTGGCACGGTGCCCGGACTCCGTGGTGGTCGCCGGGTACGGCCCGACCGAGGCCACCACGTTCACCACGCGCAGGGTGCTGCGCCCCGGCCGGCCCGTGCCCGACGTCGTCCCCCTCGGCCGACCGGTGGACAACAGGCGGGTGTACGTCCTGGACGAGGCGCTGTCGCCGGTGCCGCCGGGGGTGGCCGGCGTGCTGTACGTCGCCGGTGCGGGCGTGGCGCGCGGGTACCTGAACGACCCTCGCCGCACGGCCGGCCAGTTCCTGCCGTGCCCCTTCGGCGACCCGGGCGAGCGGATGTACCGCACGGGCGACGTGGTCCGCTGGAACGCCGAGGGGGAGCTCGAGTTCCTCGGCCGCGCGGACGAGCAGGTCAAGCTCCACGGCTTCCGCATCGAACTGGGCGAGATCGAGGCGGTGCTGGCCGGGCACCCGGCCGTCGCCCAGGCGACCGTGGTCGCCGGCCCGGGAGCCTCGCCCGGCAGGCGTCTGATCGGCTACGTCGTCCCGGCCGGGGACTCGGGGCTCGACCCGGCGGCGGTGCGGGAGCACGCCAGCGCGGTGCTGCCGGACTACATGGTGCCCTCGGCGATCGTCACGCTCGACGCCTTCCCCCTGACCCCCAGGGGCAAGATCGACCGGGCCGCGCTGCCCGTCCCGGACCTCGCACCGGCACCGTCCGGGCCCGGGCCGCGAACCCCGGCGGAGCAGACGATGTGCGCGCTGTTCGCCGAGGTGCTCGGCCGGCCCGCGGTGGGCGTCGACGACGGTTTCTTCGCGCTGGGCGGCAACTCCCTGCTCGCGACCCGGTTGGTCAACCGGGTGCGGGTGAGGTTCGGCCGTGAACTCACCCTCGGCGCCCTGTTCCAGGCACCCACGCCGGCGCGCCTGGTCGAAGCGCTCGAGGACGCCCCGGACGCCGCGGCCGTACCGGCTCTCTCACCACGTACACGACTCTGACAGCGATCGAGCGATCACAGGAAGCACCTCGGCATGGTCCACACCCTCTCCCATCCCGACGAAACGCCGGCACCATCGGCAACACCCGCGACACCGGAGACCCCGATGGCCCCGGAGACCCCGATGGCCCCGGAAACCCCGACGGCACCCGCGCTGGGGGTGTCCCAGGTCCGCCGGTACTACCAGCTCGTCGACGCCGGGGACGTGCCCGCGCTGGTCGCCCTGTTCACCCCGGACGCCCGCTACCACCGCCCCGGGTACCAACCCATGGTCGGGCACGCCGAACTGGAACGCTTCTACCGCGACCAGCGGGTGATCCGCACCGGCGTGCACACCCTGGCCACCGTGGTCACGACCGACGACGAGGTGGCGGTGCACGGCCTGTTCCGCGGCGTGCTGCACGACGGCGGTGAGGTCGAGCTGCGGTTCGCGGACTTCTTCCGGATGACGCCGCAGGGCCGCATCGCCGCGCGGGACACCTTCTTCCACGTGCCGGCGGTCTGAGGCGGTGGACGCACCCGGTGACACCGCGCACCACGTGCTGCGCAGCGGCCACCGCGACGGCCACCGCGACGGCTACCGCGACGGCGACGGCGACGGCCACGGCGACGGCCCACGCGGTCGCGCGTTCAACCCCGACGGGGACACTTCAGCACAGGAAAGCGGGAAGCAGTTGACCAAGACGGTCCTCACCTCCGACATCCCGGCGTTCGTCGGCAGCGGACGGCCACCGTTCGACGCGCGGGCCATCCACGAGCTGGTCGCCGAACAGGCGGAGCGGGCCCCGCACGCGCCCGCCGTCACCTGCGACGGACGGACCCTGACCTACCGGCAGCTCAACGACCGCGCCAACCGGCTCGCCGGGCGGCTGCGAGCGGCCGGACTGGCGCAGGAGGACGTCGTGGGCGTGCTGGTGCCGCGGTCGCCGGAGCTGATCGTGGCCCTGCTCGCCGTCCTCATCGCGGGCGGGGCGTACCTCGGACTCGAACCGGACGACCCGGCCGGCCGCCACGCGCTGCTGCTCGAGGACGCCGGCGCGGGCATGGTGATCGCCGGAGAGGCCCTGAGGGAGCAACTGCCCGACACCGTCGTCACGGTGACGGAAGGCGGCCCGGCGCAGGAGCCGGCCACCGGGCCGGCGGCTGCGGCCCGCCCCGGCGCCCCGGACCGGCTCGCCTACGTCAGCTACACCTCGGGCTCCACCGGCGAGCCCAAGGGCGTCGGCGTGCCCCACCGGGCGATCGACCGGCTCGTCCGGGGTGCGGACTGGGTGGACGTCCGCGCCGAGGACGTCTTCTTCCACCTCGCGCCGGTCGCGTTCGACGCGTCCACGTTCGAGATCTGGGCCCCCCTCGTCAACGGCTGCCGACTGGTCCTCTTCCCCCCGGTCGCCATCACGCTGGAGCACGTGGCGCGCGTCGTCCGCGCTGAGCGCGTGACGGTCCTGCTGCTGACCACCGGGCTCTTCCACCAGATGGTGAGCTCCCACCTGGAGGCGTTCGCCGACGTGCGGCACGTCCTCACCGGGGGTGACGTGGCCTCGCCGGGCCACGTCCAGCACCTGCTGGCCCGCTACCCGGAGCTGCTCTTCACCAACGGCTACGGGCCGACCGAGAACACCACGTACACGACCTGCTGGACCAGCAGCACCCTCCCGGAGCTGCGCAGCGTGCCGATCGGCCGCCCGATCAGCGGCACCAGGGTCGCCGTGCTCGACGGTGACCTCAGGCCGGTGCCCGTCGGCGAGTGCGGCGAACTGTACGTGGCCGGGGCGGGCCTGGCCCGCGGCTACCTGGGGCGCCCGGCCGCGACGGCCGAACGGTTCCTGCCCGACCCGTTCGGGACCGAGCCGGGGGCCCGGATGTACCGGACCGGCGACCTCGTGCGATGGCTGCCCGACGGCACGCTGGAGTTCGTCGGACGCGCGGACGACCAGGTCAAGGTCCAGGGCTACCGCGCCGAACCGCGCGCCGTCGAGGTCGAGCTGGAACGGCTCGCCGAGGTGCGGCACGCGGTCGTGCTGCCGCAGGCCGACCCGGCGGGCGGCACCCGGCTCCTGGCCTACGTCGTGCCCGCGCAGTCCGACCCGGCGGGTAACGCCGACCTCGGTCGGCGGCTGCGCCACGAGCTGCGGGACAGGCTGCCGGGCTACCTGATCCCCTGGGCGATCCTCGTCCGTCCCGAGCTGCCGGTGAACCGCAACGGCAAGATCGACCGCCGGGCCCTGCCCACCGCCACCCGGGTACCGCGCAACGTGGCCAACGAGTACGTCCCGCCCGTCACCGAGGTGCAGACGCGGCTGACCGAGTTGTGGGGCGACATCCTCGGCATCGAACCGGTCGGCGTCGACGACGACTTCTTCGACCTCGGCGGGCACTCCCTGCTGGCCACCGACCTCCTGGTCGCCACCCAGCGCGAGTTCGACGTGGACCTCCCCGCGCAGATCCTCTACCTGTCGCCGACCGTCGCCGAGCTGGCGACGGCCCTCACCGCCCGGATGCGGACGGCGGGCCCGGACGGCCCGGCGGCGCGCCCGGACGGCCTGACGGCGGGTGGCCCGGCCGACGGAGCACGGCAGGAGCAGCCCCGATGACGGCGGTTCCCCCCACCCCGCGATGCCCGGTCCTCGCCCCGCAGCCGGTCGACCTGATCGACCCCGACCTGTACCACTCGGGCGGGGCGCACGAGGTGTGGCGACGGCTGCGCCGCCACGCCCCGGTGAGCTGGCAGCCGGTCGGCGACATCGGCTACTGGTCGGTCGTCGGCTACGCCGAGGCCAACCGGGTGCTCCGCGACCACGACACGTTCACCTCCGAACAGGGCACCCTGCTCAACCTCCTCGGCCAGGGCGACCCCGCCGGCGGCCGGCAGATGGCCGTGACCGACCCGCCCCGGCACGCGCACCTGCGCGGCCCGCTGCAACAGGCGCTGTCGATCAAGACGGTGGAGAACGACCGGGAGGCCATCCGCCGGGTCATCGTCGAACTGCTCCGGCCGTTGGCCGACGGCGGCCCGTTCGACTTCGCCGCCGCCATGGCCACCCTGCCGATGGCGGTGATCGGCACCATGATGGCGCTGCCGGAACAGGACTGGCCGCGGCTGGTCCGACTCGCCCACGCCTGCATCGCCGCGGACGACCCCGAGTTCCAGCTCGCCGCCGGACCGCAGGCCACCCTCGTGACCGCCCACCGCGAACTGTTCGCCTACTTCCAGGACATCGTCACCGCGCGTCGGCGCGCACCGGGTGACGACCTGATCAGCGTGCTGCTCACGATGGAACTGGACGGACGGCGGCTGTCGCCGGGCGAGATCGTGTCCAACTGCTACAGCCTGCTGCTCGGTGCGACCGTCACCACCGCCCAGCCGCCGATCGCGGCGATGGTCGAACTGGCCGGGACGGCGGTCCTGGACGACTGGGCGGCACACCCGGAGCTGCTCGGCAGCGGCGTGGAGGAAGCCCTGCGATGGGCCTCGCCCACCCAGCACTTCATGCGCCACGCCACCCGCGACGTCGAGGTCCGGGGCGTGCCGATCCCCGCGGGGGACGCGGTCGTCGTGTGGCTGGGGTCGGCCAACCGCGACGAGACCGTGTTCGCCGACCCGGACACCTTCGACATCCGACGGCGGCCCAACAAGCACATCGCGTTCGGCGTCGGCGCGCACTACTGCATCGGACACACCGTCGCACGGGTGGCCCTGCGGATCCTGTTCGCCGAACTGCTCGGCCGGTTCACCGGCTTCGAACTCGCCGGGACGCCGCGGCGCATGCGCTCGAACATCATCGCGGGCTTCACCCACCTGCCGATCACCGCGCGGACCCGCTAGCGCGTGCACCACCGCAGCCGCACCCGAGAAGAAACCCCACCCGGAAGGTCATCAGTGAACGCTCCGACGGCCCGTACCCGCAACAAGTGGTTCCTGCGCGAGCCGTCGCCGGTGGCACCGGCACGGCTGTTCTGCCTGCCCTACTCCGGCTGCGGAGCGAGCATGTACCGCCAGTGGCCGTCATCGGTCAACGGCGTCGAGGTCTGCCCCGTGCAGCTGCCCGGCCGGGAGAACCGGATGCGCGAGCCCGCCCACACCACCTACGAGGCACTGGCCGACGACCTCTGCGAGGCGCTGCGCCCCTACCTGGACCGTCCCTACGCGCTGTTCGGGCACTGCGGCTCCGCGCTGGCGGCGTACGAGACCGCCGTACGGCTGGTCGAAAGGGGCTGCCCCGCCCCGACCCGGGTGTTCGTCTCCGCCGAGGTGGCGCCGCAGGACGGCCCCTACGGCCGCTTCCTCGGCATGGACGACGACGAGCTGGCCGGCGAACTGCGCCAGCTCGTCGCGGAACTGGGCGGCACCCTGGAACCGAGCCTGCTCGCGCTCTACCTCGGCGTCCTGCGGAACGACGTCGACATGAACAAGCGGTACCACGTGGCCGAGCCGGTCCGGCTGCCGTGCCCGATCACCGCCATCGGCTGGACGGAGGACACGGGAATCGAGCCGTCGCTGATGACCGGCTGGTCGGCGTGCGGCGAAGCGACCTTCGAACTCCTGGAGGGAGGCCACTACCGCTTCATCGAGGCGCCGACGGACCTGCTGGCGCTCCTGGTCGCGGACCTGACGCCCACCCGGTCCGGCACCCCCTGACACCTGCGCCCTCTGGCACCTGCGCCCTCTGGCACCTGCACCCGGACGGGCCGGCCGCCCCGGCGTCGATGCGCAGCGGGCCCCGGCAGAGCGGCGATGCTCTGCCGGGGCCCGCGGCGGTCAACTCCCCTCAGGGTGCGGGTCGGTCACGGTGTGGGGCCGAGCTTCTGCCAGGCGTCGCTCTTGCCGGGTTCGTCGGTCGCCTTGTTCCACCACTTGGCGCGCCAGTAGAAGCCGTTCCACGACACCGTCGAGGCCCAGGCGCCGTCGGTGTCCCCGGTGATGAT
>NZ_JBIUYQ010000028.1:0-87819 GCF_044744605.1 Kitasatospora sp. NPDC087271 | reverse complement strand
AAGACCCCACACCGTTCACCTGGACCAAGACCGCCGACGAGATCCTCGACTCCCTCGCCCGATTCTGCCGACGGATCTCCGGCGCAGGACACTAGTACTCCAGCTGTAGATCGCTCCTGTGCCGGTGGCGCCTATGCTCGCCATGGTTTGCGCGGCTTGCCCCAGCTGCCGTGTGGCCGGCTTCGAGTCTGGGCCAGCGTCGCCGCGTCGAACTCGCCCTTGCTGATGACCGCTCGTGGTTCTGGCACGAGCAGGGCCGCAGTCGATCGCCATGGGACAGCCGAGGCCCAACCGACCAGGGGCATCGTCTCGTCGTAGCGGGGAGCGAACTGCGCGACGGTGATGGTGGGCATCCGATAATTCAGGCTACGGACGTGTTCGACGAACGCTTCAGGCAGCGAGACGTGGTGCGTCTCCACGTAGTGCGGGAAGTCCTGGCGCCACAGCCAGGTACCGTCTGTCGTCAGTGAAGAGCACCCCGGGGAGTGGCGGTGGGCGCTGCCGGTGATGGCGTCGCGTCCCGCCTCCATGACGTCGATGAGGATGTGGCCAGCATCCAGGTAGGCCACCAGGTCCGCCTCGTCCGACTCGCCGACAGGCCGGACGGCATCGTGTATCGATCCGTTCGGCTGGCCGGAGCGGTTGTCCAGTTCGTCGTAGAAGCCCAGCAATCCCAGCACTGCGTCCTCCTCTACGAGCCTTGCCGTCCCATCGGCACGTGCAGGTGCGGCCACCGTTGATCATCAGTGTGTGAAGACAAACGATCACGCGGTGGCCGCAGGTCACAGCGTAGACGCCGACCACTGGCAGGAAGCGTTCGAGGGCCTGATGGGCCGTATTGCGGGCCGGTTCGCCCAGGTCGAACCCCGCCACCGAATACGGCGCTTGGTCATGGGACTGCTCGCGGACCTGCCGAGGAAGAACTGCTGGACCATCGCCGAATGGGATGGAGAGGCGACTCCTGACGCCATGCAGCACTTGCTGAGCCGAGCCAAGTGGGACGCCGATGCCGTCTGCGACGACCTGCGCGCCTACGTCGTCGAGCACCTGCATGACGACCAGGCGGTACTCGTGGTCGACGAGACCGGCAACGTGAAGAAGGGCACCCACACCGTCGGCGTCCAGCGCCAGTACACCGGCACCGCGGGGAGAATCGAGAACTCCCAAGTGGCCGTCTACCTCGTCTACACAGGTCGACGCGGACACGCCACAGTGGACCGCGAGCTCTACATTCCGCGCTCGTGGACCGACCAGCCCGACCGCTGCCGGGCGGCCGGACTCGCCCCGGACACCGCGTTCGCCACCAAGCCCCAACTGGCCGCCCGCATGATCACCCGCCTTCTGGACTCCGGCCACCACGCCCCCTGAGTGGCCGGAGACGAGGTCTACGGCGGCAACCCCCAACTGCGCACGGCCCTGGAGGAACGCACCACCGGCTACGTCCTCGCGGTGGCTCGCACCCACGAGGTCACCACCGGGGTCGGCAAGCTCCGCGCGGACGCCCTGGCCAAGAAGCCCCCCAGACGGGCCTGGCAGAAGCTGTCCGCCGGAGCCGGAGCCAAAGGACAGCGGTTCTACGACTGGGCCCACATCGACCTGCCCAGCACCGCTCCCGGCCACCGCCACCTGCTGATCCGCCGCAACCGCACTACCGGCGAACTCGCCTACTACCGCTGCTACCCACCCCGACCGGTGCCGCTGACAGCCCTGGTGCGGGTCGCGGGATCCAGATGGAGAGTCGAAGAGGCATTCCAGGCTGGAAAGGGCCGGGCCGGCCTCGATGAGCACCAACTCCGCCGCTACACGTCCTGGTCCCGCTGTGTCACCCTCGCCATGCTCGCCCATGCCTTCCTGGCCGTCGTCCGCGCCGAGGAGCACCAACTCCGCCCCGGGCCCGACGGCCTGATACCGCTGACATGCAACGAAATCCAGCGACTCTTCATAGCCCATGTCGCCAGATCCGTTCACGAGGCCGACCACTGGCTTCGCTGGTCCATCTGGAGAAGCCGCCATCAGGCTCGCTCCCAGGCCAGCCACTACCAACGCCAAGCCGCGACATCAGCATGATCGTGAACTACAGCTGGAGTACTAGCTCATAGATCATTTGTGCGAGTTTCCTGCATGTGTCTCGGGCCTCTTGAAGGAGGGCATCAGGGAGTTGTCCGGGAGATTTGCCGGACAACTTTCGAACCGCACTCGCCCTGGTGGAGAGTGTGGTCCTCGACCTTCGAGGAGTGCGCAATTGTCAGGAAGCCGACGGACCAGGCCGTGGGGGCCGTTACGTGGCCGAAGTCAGCAGGCAGACTCTACGGCCCTGCTGATGCGGTGTTGGCTCGACGCGACCGGCATGACCGTAAGGGACCTGCATACCGGACTCATGGCCGGTCGCCGGTGCCCGAAGATGGGTCGAACCGCCGTAGCCGACCGCCTGGCAGGAATGTATCTGACGGTCGACTTCGTCGACGCTGTAGCCGAGGTCTGCTTCGACGATATCGATGTCCGGCGAGCCCGTTCGCAGGAAGGTCGAGATGCTCTCAATGGCCAATCCTCGCCGTCACCTTGCTCAGCGAGTGAGTCCGTTTACAGGACCTTGCCGTTAGCGGCGGAGGCTTTCCACCGAGCGAATGAACCCGATCACGAATCAGCCGAGACCCTTAAAGCCAGAGCTGCGCGGCTGGACAGGGAGAATAGCCGCCTGCGTGTCCAAATCGCTGACCTTCGCGAACGAGGGCAGGTCGCCGCAAGTGCAGCTAGTCGCGCTATTCAGCAGCGGGACGACGCCAGGCGTCAGCGCGACGAGCGCGCGGCGGAACTGGCGGACCTCTTGGCTCAGTTGAGCCAAGACACCGAACGCGAGGGAGTTTCCAAGCCCGCACCGTCCGACCAGATCGACTCCGTACATGGTGGCGACGGTCAACCAGGTGATGCTGACGGTTGTCCGCCGCGTCGAGTAGCGGATGGGGTAGGACCTCAGCCAACGTCGTCCGGATCTCCGAATAGGCTCGACGCAGATCGACCGGAGAGGTCTCTGCCGGCGGGTAGAGAAGGAGCTGTCGCACGGGCAGTGGCTGTCCTACCATCCCCAGCCTTGAGTGAAGTTACCGATGCTGCTCAGGAGTCCAGTAACGGGGCGGCCCTCAGTGGGCGAGAACGTCTCGCGTTCGAGGCCTTCCACGACGTCCACTTCCGCGCTCACTACAGCTTCGTGTATGCAAGGTTTGGTGACCGGCGTCGGGCGCTACGGATCGCTGAGGAAACCTTCTCCCAGCTGGCGGCCAACTGGAGGTTCGTCCTAAGGCAGGAGATCCCCGCAGCCTACGCCTGGTCAATCACGCGGAAAGCTATCAGGCGCGAGTTCGGCTACGTGCAGCGGCGGGCCGGCGCCGCTCGGGAGGTGTTTGAGTCAGCCAGGGCGGGCCTTGCTCTCATGGATGACGCGACCGGTCTCTTCGAGGCCATTCTGGAACTACCAGAGCGCCAGTACGAGGTGGTCGTGCTCCGCCACATCCTTGAGCTCGATTTTTATGAGGTGGCGGCTTACCTGGGGGTTTCGGAGACCAACGCGAGGGCCCTCGCCCGACGGGCCACTGACCGTCTACGCAGAACTCTGAACCTGCATCAGTCAACCGATCCATCATGAACTGCGAAATTTCCAGGATTTCGGCTGCTGTGCGCGGACCCCCAGAGCGGCCGACCAAGGCGACCACCGGCCCGGTGAGGGATCGTACCCCCCACCGAGCCGGGCCCCATCAGAAGCGGTACATAGCAAACCCATTACCGCCCTGAGACAAGCAGCACCTACAGGAGGACTACTTGGACAGCAACGGTAGCGCGAACCCACCATTGCAGCCGCCGGTGATCAACATCAACATTGGCGGGACTGGTACGCAACTGCAGATCACCACGCCGGTCGCGATCGCCGATGGTGGCTCTGTCGCTCAGGCGGAAGCTACGAAGTACAAACCGTCGGAAGCTGGCGAAGAACCGCCGTACTGGCGCCGCACCGCGGTCGTGTGGAGTGCAGTAGCTGCGCTTGCGACACTCGCGGGTGTGGCATTCTCCGCCTGGAGTACCAGGTAGCGACGCCGCTGGCGTCCTGCGGAGTTCCTGCAGCACGGGTGGGATCTGCCCGTCGGCTCCCGCCCGTGCTTTGTCGGATGTGCAGGGACTCCCCGCTCGGGAACGGTGAATGGAGGCTCCCGTCCTGTGATCGTCTAGGCTGGCTGCCCAGTAGGGCGCGGGGAATCGGCCTATGAAGGATCCAGCTCGTGCCTGCTCCGATCGACCGGATCGTTGACTCCCTGCTGCCTCTTGCCGTTCCGATCGCGACCTGACCCGGTACTACCGCAACCTGCGGCGTGGCGATGTAAACTCCGTCGCCGACTCTCTGTACTGGCACGGCCAGTTCAAGCCGATCGTCGTCAACCGGGGCACGCTTACCGGCCGCCTGAACGAAATCCTGGCCGGCAACCACACCTGGGATGCTGCCGTTCAGCGCGGCTGGGACCAGATCGCGGTCTCCTGGGTTGACGTCGATGACGACGCGGCCGCGAAGATTGTGATCGTCGACAACCGCACCAGCGACTTGGCCGGGTACGACACCGAGCTGCTGGCCGACATCCTGGGTGCCCTGCCCGACCTCGACGGGACCGGCTACGACCACGATGCCGTCGATGACCTCCTCGACGGCATTGAGCTGCCGTCCCAGCTCGCCGCCGAGACCAGCGACCGCGAAGGCGACAAGACCGTCGACGAGCACCTGCAGTGGGGCTTCGTGCAGTGGGGCACCACCCGCGTGCAGATCACCAAAGACGAAGTCGAACGGCTGAACAACATCCACGAGGCGTTCTACGAGGCCCGCGGCACCGACACCGGCTTCGCTCACTACCTCCTCGACCAGCACGGCGACGCGCAGCAGGAGGCCGTCGATGCCTAAGTTCGTCGAGGCGTACGCGATCGACGGGCTCAAGCCCGCCCCGTACAACCCGCGCCGCCTGTCGGAGGAGGCGTTCGACCGGTTGCAGAGGTCCCTGGCTTTGTTCGGTTGGGTGAAGCCGGTGATCGTCAACGGCAACGGCATCCTCGTGGCTGGCCACCAGCGAACCAAGTCCCTGAAGGCCATCGGCCAGACCCACGCCCCGGCGATCCTCCTCGATGGCCACGTCTCCACCCAGGACGAAGTCCAGTTCAACTTGTTGCACAACTCGATCGAGACCGATGGCTCGAAGGTGCGGGTGCCCGCGTCCGGGCCTGATGGGCACGGCTGGGAGTGGATCCAGCCCGAGGACGTCACCGCGGTGTCCCACTCGAACCCGGCGATCCAGGCCGAGATCCGCCGCCTGGTCACCCGCTACGGCACGTGGGGCTCGGTCGTCGCCGACAGCGACGGCAGGGTCATCCTCAACAACGACTACGCGGTGGTCGTCGCCGATCTCAAGCTGCCGCTGCTGTGCTACCGCATGTCCGTGCAGGAGGCCGACGAACTCGCCGTGTGGCTGGACGGCGACTACGGCGACTACGACTACACCCAGCTCGGCATCCGCGCCTACAACCAGCACTGGTGCCAGATGCACCGCCTCGGCGGAGACGAAGGCGACTCCAACAAGTCCACGACGTACGAGCAGCACGTGCTGCCCGCGCTGCGCCCCGGCCAGCGGGTCATGGACTTCGGCGCCGGAGAGCTGGCCTACATCCAGCGGATCAAGGCGCAGGGCTGGGACGCGCACTGGTACGAGCCGCACGTCAAGGCCGCCGGGAGGCAGAACGCGCTGGACGTGGCGGCCACGGTCTCGCACATCCGCGACCTCCAGCGGGACATCCCCGCGAACGGCCTCTACGACGTCGTCGTACTGGACTCGGTGCTGAACTCCGTCACCTCGCTGGAGTTCGAGAACGCCGTGGTCGCCACGTGCAGTTCGCTGCTCGCCAAGGACAGCACCTTCTACACCGGGACCAGGTCGCTCGGCTCCGTCGCGCGCAGGGTCGGTGGGAAGAAGGCCCGTAACAACGGCCGGTACAGGCGCAGCGTCGAGTTCCTGGACGACAACGGGTTCACGGCGAGCTTCCGTGCCGGCGTGTGGACGATGCAGAGGTTCCACGACCCTGAGCCGCTTCGGTCGCTGATGGGCCGGTACTTCGACGAGGTGGAGGTTCGGGGCAACCCGAACGGGAGCAACATCTACGCGGTGTGCCGCAAGCCGAGGGCGCTGCCGGAAGAAGAGCGGCGGGCGGCGCTGGAGCTGGAGTTCAACATGGAGTACCCGAGGGAGTACCGGCACAACAGGCACCGGCCGCTGGTGGAGGCGCTGATGCGGGCCTGTCGGGAGCGGGACGGCGGCTAGGACACCGCCAGTTAGGAGCATAAAAGATAAGCTACTGAACTTGATCGGGTGATGTCGGGGCTGTTCGCCTGACAGGCGCTGGACGGCTCCGGTAGTTCTGGCCTGTGAGATACGCGCAGGGCGGCGGCTTGACCGACGCCGAGAGGGCCGCGCGGGAGCGGATCCGGCTGGAGGCAGTCGTTCGCTTCGAGGGCGGGGAGAAGAACCGGGAGATCGCTGCCGTGTTGCGGGTGAGCGAGCGGTCCGTTGAACGCTGGCGCCGGCAGTGGCGGGAGCTGGGAGCGGATGGGGTCCAGTCCAAGGGATCGCCTGGGCGTCCGAGGCTGGGTGATGCGCAAATCGCGCGGCTTGAAAAGGAGTTGGAGCGCGGCCCGCTGGCCCACGGCTGGGAGGACCAGCGCTGGACGTTGGTCCGGGTGAAGACGTTGATCGGTCGGATGTTCCACGTCAGCTACACCGTGGAAGGGACCTGGCGCCTGCTCAAGCGCCACGGTTGGTCGTGGCAGCAGCCGACCCGGGGGGCGATCGAACGCGACGACGACTCTGTCGAGTTGTGGAGGAAGGAGGTGTGGCTCCAGGTGAAAGCGCCGCGGCGGCTCGGGGAGCCTGGCTGGTCTTCGAGGACGAGGCCGGACAGACACTGAGGCCGCCGCGCGCCAGGACCTGGGGCCGAGTCGGGTGCACGCCGGTGGTGCGGGTGCGGGGCGGAGGCTCCGGACGGATATCCATGGCCGGGATGAGCTGCTACAAGCAGGGCGAACGTTCCCGGCTGATCTACCGGGTCCGCCTGCACCGAGGACGTAAGGGCGAACGCAAGAGCTTCAGCTGGCAGGACTACCGCGACCTCATCCTCCGGGCTCGCATACAGCTCGGCGGCCCGATCGTGCTCGTCTGGGACAACTTGTCCGTCCACCTTGTGCCGCCGATGAAGGAGTTCATCGCGGCGAACGAGGACTGGCTGACGGTCTTCCAACTGCCCTCGTACGCCCCGGACCTCAACCCGCAGGAAGGCATCTGGTCGCTGGTCAAGCGGACCATTGGCAATCTTGCCGTGGCCAACCTCAACCACCTGACCAAGAGCGTGAAGCGGAGTCTGAAGAAGATCCAGTACCGACCGCACCTGATCGACGGATGCCTCGCCCAGGCCGGACTGATCATGGACGACTGACCACCACGCGGCCCGACATCACCCATTCAACTTCAGTAAAGGATTGTCCAACTAGCAGACAGGGCAACGGAGTAGCCGTCCGCAACCATCGAGACGGGGGAGCTTCAGTGCTGGCACCTGTGGTTCAAGTACGTCACAGGCATCGACCTCGGCCGCCACTGGGCCGTCGCCCCCCACGGCCGCTACAGCCGCCACATCGACGAGACCACCCGCCATGTCACCGTCGAATTCGTCATCATCAAGGAACTGCTCGGACATGCCCACATCGGCGTCACGGCCACCGTCTACGTATCGGAGGTGCAGCGTGCAGTGCCCTTCCGCTGACGTTGCCGTCAAGACGCCAGAAGCCTCTCCCGAAATTTTTGGGGAGAGGCTTCTGGATTTACACCAGGATCACCCTGCGGAGTAAATGCAAGACCATTCTGGTTCAGATCGATTCAACATTACAGGTCGTACGGGTAAAGTTGAATCGAAGATACATTTAGAGAAATCACATCTCCTGGAGCTATCTCCCATTTTCGATCCGGCGCCTCGATGAGAACGATGTCGGAGCCAAGCCTTAGCCCTACGATGGGGTCATCTCCCTCGCCGATCTCGACGACTGTACCCGAGATGGAGATAGGGCCCTTCCCTTCGGTGAATCCCATGATTGAACCGCGGGGTGCATCGTCGACGATTGCCAAATCTGCGACCTCCTCCGGAATTTCAATTTCGACGTCAAACTCCCCCCGCCGGGCAGGCGTTGGCCCCATCCAGCAGGCGAAGGCGCTCCCGAGCGCACACCGGAATGCAACCCATCCCTTTGGGTTATCCAATACTCTGGTGATCTCTACCTTCACTACTTCAGCCCCAGTGGGACGCGGACCATCTCATTACTAACGGTCCACTCATTTGACGGGGAAAGCCAATCCCATGTTTCCATATGAAAGTGGAACTTTGTGGGCTTGCTGTTCATCTCATGATCTCCCATCCGAATGCTGCGGCGGCCATCAGCAGATACAAGGCGGTTCGGGTCCGGCACACCCGTGCGAGGATGGATATTTGTGTATGGTCCTTCTCCCAAGAAGTCCTCCCACGCTTTCCCTGCCTGAGAAGGCTTCAGGGCTCTGGGGGCTGTAACCTCCGGCAGATTTTTGACTGTTACCTCTGGCCCCGTTTCCCCACAGTTGTGAACCAAGACTGGCGTGCTTCCCGCCAGCACATAGTACGTGTCGGGCACTCAATTGCCAGCATTGCACAACTCTGCGAAGGTGTAGGTCTCTGAATCCCCGGGGGCAATCAAATCGCCGGACCAGCAATCACTCGGCACCGGACCACATCATGCGATATATCGACGGCTGACTCGCGAAAAAGTCGGCGACGGCCCGCCGGATGAACCGACGGGCCGTCGCCGACTTTGGCTAATAGGTAATCTCCTCTCCGCTTGAATTCCAGACCCGTGGCCAACCCGATCCCGGCGCGGCGCTGGGCTCAGCGATTATCAACCGATCCGGCCGCCAATAGAACGATCCGACAGCCCTGCCATCCCAATCGGGCCATTCGATGACAATTCGATCGCCGGGAGAAACGGTCACCTCATTTGCTGCCGGCTCAAACTGAACTACCAGAGGAGTGTCGCTGTCGGCAACCACGTCAAATCTAATCACGATCACTCCATATTCTCACTGTACCAGTCGAGAAGAGTTGCCCTATCTGCAGCACTTGGATTGGGATTTCCGCGCCCTTCGGACACGCTGGCCACCTTATTAAAGTAATCCGAAAATACTTGAATATCATCTTTCGTGTATGGCGATGAATTTACCTTGCCGAGTTGCCCGGGCGTCCTGAGATCGAGGCTTCCGCTGCCATTGTCCCATAGCCTGAATCCGCCATGCGCGCCATCTGCACCGGCTCGTCCCCTGCCCAGCTCCCCTAGGGTGTGTCCGTTCTTTGCCGCTACAGCAATAGCCTTTTCTCGTTCGGCTGCTGTCAGCTCTGAAACAGTGGGCGGCTTTGCCATAGGACAGTTATGAACAAGGACCGGTGTCGTCCCCGCGAGCACATAGTACGTGTGGAGCTTGTTGATCGTGAGGTTGTAGGCAGTGGCTGGGGTGGTTTGATAGTTCCGAATCGATGCGATGGTGACGGTGTCGCCCGTGGGCGTCAGGAGTTGGTCGCCCGCGTGGAGTTCTGCTGCGTTGGTCCACCGCTTGGTGGTGATATCCCAGTATGGGTGGTGTTGAGTCGAGGTGAGCGTGACGGCGGATGCGGCGGAGCTGCTGGTTTCTGCAGAAGGATCCGCTTCGGTCGGGGCGCTCAGTTGGAGGTCGGTGAAGTCCTCGTCGTTAGGTGTGATGATGGTTTGCGTGACACTTTCCCCAGTGGTGTTGCCGGTCTGGGGGTCAGTTGCGGTGACTTTGTCACCGGCGGTCAGTTGGTCAATTGGCTTGGCGGTTCCGTCCGCGAGGAGAACTGCGGTTCCCGCAGGAAAGCTGTTGCACGGCATCCGACCAGGCGCCCCCGGACTAGCGGCGTAGGCGTCTCCTATCGAAGCAGGGAGATATGTTCCCGAAGCAAAATTTGCACTGTGCGGGTCGAGGCCCTGCCCCATGGCCCAGCTTACGTAGGAATCCATTGGGCCGGGCTTGCTGTATTCGTGATCACCCAGATGAATAATCGCGTGGGCGAAGTCGATCGGTGCAATCGCGACTGCACCAAGGCCGAAAAGGAAGTCCCTGTTGTTGCCTTCGTGACCTTCCTTGGAGTTCGGGTTGCATCGACCGTTGCTGCATTTGACTGCATATTGTTCTCGAACTGTCTTGTGGGTCCTCCAGTAGGTGTAGGCAGAGTATGCTTGGAACTTTTCTGTCGTTTTGTTTTCTTCTACGATCTTGTCATAGTCGCGCCCCTTTTCAATTGGCGTGATTCCGCCGCTGCATGTGTACATCCCGTTGCCGCACTCTTCGAAGTGCAGGCCTGAGGGGTCCGAGAGATTGACGGGGTTGTTGCTGCTGTAGGCGTAGCCGTTCCACTGCTGGGGGCTCGCTGGGTCGAGGATGGGGTCGGGGTTGATGAAGCGTCCGTGGACGGGGTCGTATTGGCGGGCGCCGAGGTTGGTGAGTCCGGTGGTGTCGTCCTTGCTGCCTCCGATGAAGCCCTTGGTGCCGGCCCAGTCAGAGGTGGCGGGCTGGGTGCCGCGGGGGTTGCCGAACGGGTCGGTGGGGCGGCGGGTGACGGTCTGGTTGGCGTCGGTGTTGATCTGGAGGCCGTTGGTGCCGTGCGGGTCGGCGGCCTGGATCAGGACGGTGCCTCCGCCGATGGCGGCGGTGACGCGGGTGTAGGTCAGGCCGCCCGGGGCGGGGATGGAGCGGACGTTGCTTGTGGAGCCGCTGGCCGTGTCGAGGGTGAGTTCGTCGGTGGGCAGGTTGAGCGTGGTTTTGCCGGGGTTGCGGCGGATGAGCTGATTGCCGTCGGCGTCGTAGAGGTAGGTGGTGGCGGCGGCCTGGCCGGTCTTGGTGAGGGTGTCGAGCTTGTCCTCGCCGTTCCAGGTCAGGGTGGTGGTGCCGCCGGTGTCGGTGATGGCGGTGGTGTTGCCCTTGGCGTCGTACTGGTAGCTGACGGCCTTGGTGCCTGCCTGCCCGCTGGTGGTGGAGGTGAGCAGGGCGTGGGGCCCGCCGGTTCCGCCGCCGGTGTTGGGGGCGTTGGTGGGGGTGTTGCGGCTTTTGGTGGCTCCGAAGGTCTGGGTGGTGGTGGTGTCGTTGAGGCTGTTGCCGGTGATGTCGTGCTGGACGTATCCGGTGCGGTTGCCGGTGGCGTCGTAGGTGTAGGTGTTCCAGTAGGGCGTCGGTCCGCCGATGGTCCGTCCGCCGGGGTTGACGGTGGCCGGGCCGTTCGTGTTGTTGCAGCCGCCGATGCCGGGGACGGTGGTGGAGCTGCCGGTGCCGTGGACGGCGCCTGAGGTGTCGGTCCAGTCGGCGGTGGTGGCGGTGCCTGCGGTGTCGGTCCATGCGCCGGTCAGTCGGCTCAGGTGGTCATAGGTGAAGCACTGGGTGTCGGTTGCGGTTGCGTCCTGGATGTCGGTGACCGAGGTGATCCGGCCTGAAGGGGTGTAGGTGTAGCTGGTCTGGTCGACCGAGACGGTTCCGACCTGGCGGTCGACGAAGTTGTTGATGACCCGTCCGGTGGCCCAGTCGTACTGCTGGGTGGAGACGACCTGTGTGCCGTACTGGCCGACTGTCGTCCGTACGGGGCGTGCGAGGGCGTCGTAGTCGACCTGGGCGACGATGGCCTGCTCGAGGCTGGCGGATCCGTAGAGCAGACCGGTGATGGTCTGGGCGTAGGTGATCGATTCGGCCGGGAGCCCGCCGGCTGCGGGGATGTCGGTCTCGGTAACAGTGCCGAGGACCGGGCTGTAGGTGTTGGTGGTGGTGTAGGTGCCGGCGAGTGCCCCTTCCACGGGTGGGATGGTGATGGAGGTGCCGAGCGGCCTGTAGGCGGTGTCGTAGCCGGTCACTGCGGTGGTGTAGGCGGCGCCTCCGCTGCCGCCGACGTAGCGGGTGGAGGAGGTGGGCTGGCCCTTGACGAGGGTGTCGTAGGTCCACGCTGCCAGCTGGTTGGCCGGTGTCACGCCGCCGTTGAACGTGCCGGTCTTACGGCCGAGCAGGTCGTAGGTGTAGGAGAGAGTGTTGCCCTTGGCATCGACAGTGTGGTCGATGCGCGAGTTGACGTCGTAGTACGTCTTCGTGACGCCGGTGTCCGGGTCTGAAGCGGAGACCTGGCGGCCGTGGAGGTCGTAGGTGTGGGTCCAGGTGTTGCCGCTGCTGTCGGTGTGCGACGCAGGTTGGCCGGTGGGCGTGTAGGCGTAGGTGGTGATGTCCGCGTCGGTGCTGTTGCCGGTCGCGGTGGGTGTGCGGTACTGCCAGAGGGCGGTGGTGTGGCCCCGGGCGTCGGTCACGGACGAGGTTGGCGCGCCGCCGCTCGGCGGGGTGGTGTCGGTTCGGTCCGCACCGGGGTAGGCGGTGGTGGTGGCCCACTGGAGGTTGCCGTAGGAGCGGAACTCCGCGCGTACGACGCGTCCGTTGCCGTCGTAGGTGTTCCAGGTCTGGCCTGGTATCTGGCCGTCACCCACCGGGACGAAGATTGATTCGGTGGGGAAGGAGCTCTTCTCGTAGTACGGTGCCGAGGTCTTGATGACCCAGCCGTGGGTGTCGTAGACGGTATCGGTGATGAGGCGCCCGGTGGGCTTGGCGGCGCTGGTGCTCTGGCTCTGGCGGGGGCGACCCAGACCGTCATAGATACTGATGTTCACCGAGTAGGTGGCCGCGTCGTCGTTGAGCGACTCGGTCTTGACGGTGGACGGGCTCTTGGTGCCATTGAGCGAGTAGGTGAACTGCTTGCTCGGGAGTTGGTTGGTCGGGCGGTCCGGTGCCCAGACGGCTGTGAGCCGGCCGAGGGCGTCGTACTGGGCGGTGACGACGCGGCCGTTGGCATCGGTATTGGTGAGTGCGGAGCCGCGGGCCGGGTCGAGTGTGGTGCTGGTGGTCCAGTCTGCGCCCATGGGTCCGGTGGTTCGTACCTGGGTCGGCAGGGCACCGGTGGCCGGGGTGAGAACGACCTTGGTCGCTGCGGGGGTGATCGATGGGCCGGCCAGTACGGCACCGGAGGCGTTGTAGGTGGAGCCGTCGGTGGTCGCTGTCGTCAGGCTCCGACCGTAGGCGTCGAACGTCGCGCTGCCGGTATGGGCGTAGACGGCGTTGCCGGCCTGGTCGAAGTGGTCGAGGACTTGGTTGCTCGTCGGGTCGCCGGTCGTGCCAGCTTTCCCGAAGGGCTTGCCGTCGTAGAGTGTGCGGCCGCTGGACAGGGTGTTCGCCGAGGTGGCTTTACCTGCGCAGGATCCCTGGAAGGCGGTCTTCTCCGAGACGAGTGTGAGCAGCTGCGGGTTGTCGCTGGCCGCGTAGCTGGTGATGGCACAGGTTTCCGGGGTGGCGGCGGTGCCGTCGCCCTTGTCGTCGACCTTGACGACGCGGTTGCCGTTGGCCGGTTCCGTGGTGGTGACAACCGTGGTGGTGCGCCAGCTGCCGTCGGTGAGTTTGGCCTTGGCGATTGAGGTGGTCTCGGAGTCAGGACGCCAGGCGTAGATCTTTGGGGCGCCCGCGCTCTGGGCGTGGGTCGCGGACGTCGTCTGTCCGGTGTAGGTGCTGCCGGAGACCGCGGTGACTGTGCCGTCGGCCTTGTCGAAGGTCTCGGTGGCGACGACGCGGCCGGCGAGCTGGGCGCTGTCGGTGACGGTGCCGCCGAGCGGGCTGGGGACCTGGACGCTGCGTTGGGTTGTGCCGTTGGCGAGGTAGTCGTCGTTCATGCCCCGCAGGTAGGTGACCTTCTGCTGGGTCTTGGGCGCCTCGCTGGAGCTACCGCTTCCGGTGGTGGTGGTCACCGACTGGTAGCCGCGGAAGTTGTCCCAGGTGCGGGTCTTGGGGTCGGTGAACTCGGCGTCGTTGCGGTGCCAGGCCGCGCCGCCGTTGTAGGTGTACTCGGTGGTCCTGCCGATGTTGGGTGTGCTGACGAGGTCCTGCTCGACGACGGTTTTGACGAGGGGCTTGTCGAACCAGTCGTTGACCGGGTCCTTGGAAGACCAGAAGTCCGGATACCACTTGACGGGTATGCAGGCCATCGTGTTGCTGTCCTCGGAGGACGGCATGTGGTTGTTGACCCGGGAGCACTCGGGGTCGTTGTAGATGACGTCGATGCTGCCGCCCATCTCGGTCGTGATGTTCTGGATGCGCGGGCGCATGAACATCGGCGAGGCGGGGACGAGGCCGTCGACGCGGTTGGCCCGCATCTGGTACTGGAACTGCACCGGGGGCAGGTTCTTGATCTCTGCCTGTCCGTTGCTCGGGACGCGCTGGATCAAGTCGAGCTGCAGGAGGCGCTTGGTGCCGTCCTTGGGGTCGGCGAGCTCCTGGTTGAGGTTCCAGGTGTCGACGGTACGTGGCGCGGAGTTGACCATGATCTGGGTTCTGATCGTGGTCAGGCGCTTGGTGGTGAAGAACGTCGGTGCGGAGTTGACGCAGCTGCTGTCGGTGCAGATCTGGTCGACCGGCGTGTCAGGCCACGCGTTGGCGTTGCCGGCGCGCTTGCCCTCGGAGCAGTCGTTCGTGGCGTCGGGCATGCAGCGTTCGGCGACGTCGAAAAGGACCTTGGCCGCCGGGCTGGTGCTTCCCTTGGCGGCCTTCTGCTCGTCGAGACGCTGGCCGTAGGCGATCTCCTTGAGGTAGCCGGCCCGCTGGTAGTCGGCGAGGGCGCCGGTGCCGCCGCTCTGGACGCGGCCGCGCTTGTACTTGTTGCCCTCGGCGGCGTACTTGTACGTGGTCAGGTTTCCGTGCGGGTCAACCACGTAGTCGAGCTGCCAGCGCCAGGCCATCTGGCACCATGAGTTCTTCCCGCTGCCGGAGTTGTAGCAGGGGTCGCCGTTGTTCGGCGAGTACACCGGCACCGTGAGGACGGAGTTCGCGGCGGGGTCGGAGCCGTCGCCACCGGGCAGGTGGTTGAGGCCGAAGTAGTACTGGACACCGTCAGACGTGGTGATCCGCCAGTACTCCATACCCTGGTAGTCGACATCGCCCGCGGCCTTCGAAGCCCCGGTGAGCTGCTCGACCTTGGAGCCGTCGTCGCTCTCGAGGTGCCAGGTGCCGGTGGCGTCGTCGCGCACGATCTTGCCCGAATGGCCGCTGAGGGAAAGGGTGGCGTTCTGCCCGCCCCAGCACTCGTCGCCCGAGCCCGTGATGCCGGCCTTGTCGCAGCTGCGGTAGGAGCGTTCGATGAAGCCAGGCTCGTAGCCCCAGCCGTCGCCGATCCACGAGGGCTGGGCGTTGGTCGAGGAGGTCTTGCCGTCCACGTCCGCCGAGTTGTAGCCCAGCGACACGGTCGGAGCCGCACCGCTGAGTGCGGGCGGTACCTCGATGGGGTAGCTGTAGGTGAAGTTGCCCGTGTTGGACCCGGCGGACCAGGCAGAGGACGGGGACAGAGATGTCGCGGTGTAGTTGCCCATGGCGCCGGAGGGCGACGGCGCTGCGGAGAGCACCACCGAGCCACCGCTTTCACCCTTGTCGGTGGCGGCCACCGCCTGAGCGGGCGCTGCCGTCGTGGTGAACGAGGCCTTCACGGCTTCGTTCTGCCCCTGCTGGGGAGCTGCCCTGGGGGGCAGCGTGACGTCGGCGGTGATCTTGCCCTGCCCGTCGGTCTTCGCCGCAACCGGGTTCTGGGTGCGGCACTCGGGCAGGTCCGGCGTGGTCAGTGCGCAGGCCGGCAGGGCGACGAGGTGGGCCCGGTCGGACCAACCGGCCGCCTGCAGTGCCTTCAGGTCCAGGGTGACGCTCGCGGCACGGCCTTCGCCGCTGGTGGGCGCTTCGGCGTCGCTCAGGGCGATGAGCGGGCCGGTGACGCCGGCCGCCTTGCCCGTCTCCGGCCCGGTTACCTGAACCGTGACCGTGTGCGCGCTTTCGCCCTTGCCGGTGCCGGGAGCGACCTGGACGGCCAGCGCCCCCGCCTTCGCGCCGGTCTGCGCTTCAGGGCTGTCGGCCCCCAAAGCCACCGTCGCGGTACCGGTCACCAACGGCGCCGTCGGCTCAGGCTTCCAGTCAGGAGCGTTGGAAGCCGGTTTGGAAGCCGGCTTCGGGGCGTCCTTTCCCTCGACCGAGACGGTCGCGTCACCCAGCGGCGTGTGCGGGGGAGTCCAGACCTTCCCCTTCGGCGCGGGGTAGGTCCACGCCACAGCGGGCGGCGCGGTTATCCCGGTCATTGTCAGGGCGACCATCGCCGCCACAACAGACGAACGCCACCGGTTGCCTGGTGGTCTTCCAGCCCGTTTGTGGGCAGCCCAAAACATCTTCACATCGCTCCAATGATTATCGACATAACGTCAAAAAGGCGTGGCAGTGCCATGGTCAGCGTGACGATAAGTGAAGAATCGAACACGCCACCAGGGTGTTCGGCCGCCGTGTATGAGAAATTTGCAAAGTCTTGGGAATCGCGATCGGTGCGTATCAGGACATGCCTACGCAAGGCGGTAATGGGTTTGACCTATCGACAGGCCAGGCCACATCGTTCCCATCCGAACGCAGACACAGCAGCGTCTGCCGACCGGGAGGGACTCACCGAAGATCCATGTCCACCACGTCACGGACAATCACGAGCACGCCACCGCCATCATCGACACGCAAACGTGTGACTCGCCTGACCGCGCTCGGAACCGGTTGCGTCCTGAGCCTCGGTCTGCTCGCCGCGCCGACCGCCCTGGCCGTCGAACCCGACGCCACGCCGACCCACGGCCCGGCCGGTGGGGCGGCGCCACTTCTTCCGCCCACACCCGCCCCGCCTCGTACACCTCTGCAGCAGGCGGTGCTGGACGCAGTCGCCAAGGCCAAGTCCACGGGCAAGCCGGTCGTCATCGACGCTCTGACCGACGTGGCGTCGAAGACCGTCGCCAACCCGGACGGCAAGCTGACGACCACTGACAATGCCCAACCGGTCAGAGTGAAGCAGGACAATGGCTGGGCCGACCTCGATGCCACCCTCCGTGAGAACTCCGATGGCACCGTCAGCCCGACCGTCGCGAGCACCGCCCTGGCCCTCTCTGGCGGCGGTGGCGGGCCGATGGCCACCGTGTCCACCTCCGACGGCAAGAAGCTCTCCGTCAGCGCACCGTTCGCACTGCCGAAGCCCGTCCTGAACGGGGCGACCGCCACCTACGCGAACGTGCTGCCCGGCGTCGACCTCCAACTGACCGCACTGCCCATCGGCGGCTGGCGCGACGTGATCGTGGTCCGCACGCCCGAGGCCGCCGTCAACCCCGCACTGAAGACCCTGCGCTTTCCGATCACCGCCCAGGGTTTGACAGTCACCTCCGACGACCAAGGCCGCATCGACGTCAAGGACGACAAGGGCGACCTGCGATTCCGCTCGCCCTCACCCTTGCAATGGGACTCCTCCACGCCGCCCGCCGCGTCCAAGACCGTGAAGTCCGCCATGGCAGCCGCAGCCGCGCCCGCAACAGACCCAGCACCTGCGGCCGGCATTCGCTCGTCCACAGAGGAGCCGGGCGACGGCGCGAACGTCGCCGCGATCTCCACCAAGGTCACGTCCTCGACGATCGAACTGACGCCGAACCAGGACGCGCTCGGCTCCGGCACCGGCCCGTGGTACCTCGACCCGTCGCTCGTGGCGACGAGCTCGGTCCAAGGATCGGTGGAGGTCCAGGAGAACCACAAGACGGCGGAGAACTTCAACAAGAAGAGCAACCTGGCCACCGGCTACTGCGGCTACCACAGCAGCGACCCGAGCCTGGACTGCGGTGACCTGGGCCGCCAGCGCGCCTACTTCCAATTCGGCATCAACCCGGCGCTCTACACCAAGCCCGGCGGCGCCGAGAGCCCGCCGACCATCTTCAACTCCACCCTCAACTTCCAGGTCACCGGCGCCTCCAGCCCCAGCACCAACACCCCGCTCGTGGTGTACTCGGCGCCCAAGCCCATCCACGAGCACACCAGCTGGAACGACCAGCCCTGCGGGGACAGCAAGACCGTCGTCATGGAGAACTGCCCGACGGTCAACGGCCAGTGGATCACCGGCACCGGCCCGCTGGCCGTCGACGTCACCGACATGATGAAGCAGGCGATCGCCGGCCAGTGGCCCTGGTGGACCGCCGCCATCGCCCCGATGAACAACGAGTACGACAAGAGTTTCCGGCACTACATCGCCAACAACCCGTACATCACCACCACCTACGACATCACCCCGACCGTCTGGTACCCGCGCACCAGCCCCGCCCCCGGCTTCGCCTGGAACAACAGCACCGCCGAGTGCACCACCGGCGGCGCCCACCCCTGGGACAACCCCGGCTGGATCGGCAGCAACCAGAACATCTACCTGACCGCCAACAGCTACTCCCCTGCCGGCCAGTCCCTGTACACCAGCTACCGCATGTGGGACGACAACGACGGCAACTTCTCCTTCACGGACGGACGGTGGGGCCGCAGCTACAACGACCCCGCCGAGTCCGTCACACCCGGTTCGCTCAGCGACGGCCACCAGTACGGCTGGTATGCCCAGTCCGGTGACGGCACTCTCAGCTCACCCGAAAGCGCCTGGTGCTACTTCCGCGTCGACCGGACCAACCCCCGTGTCAGCATCAGCTCCACCGACTTCCCGCCGTCCGGCACCCCGAACCCCACCCCGGCCAAGTACATGAACGACTGGGGCAGGTTCGCGATCAACGCGGAGGACCCGGCCCCGGGCGCGGGTCTGCAGGCCTCGGGCGTCGCCTGCGTGCGGGTGAGCACCGACCCGACCCCGGTCGTCGGCTGGAAGTGCGGCCAGAGCGACACGCTCTCGCCGGGACAGCCCTACGACTACCAGCCGCGCCAGTGGGGCACCAACACCCTCTACGCGTGGGCCATGGACAACGCCGGCAACTACAGCCAGCCGGCCCTCTACAACTTCTACGTGCCCTGGAAGCCCGGTACCCAGCCGCTGTTCGGTGACGTCACCAACGACCAGCAGCCGGACATCGTCCTCGCCGACAAGAACGGCGACCTGCGGATCATCGGCGGTACCGCCGACCCGACGAACTCCCTGGTCGCGCCCGCCGCCGCGGCACCCGGCAACCTCAAGTACGGGGCCACCTGGGCCGACTACCAGATCAGCCACCACGGCGCCCTCACCGCCGGACTGCCCGTCGACCAACTCGTCGTCCACTACACGGGCGCCGCGGCCGAACTCAAGAAGATCCTCTACGTCATCCCCAACGACGGCACCGGACGCTTCGACCAGAGCCAACCCCTGGCACCCAGCCGCCCCACCACCTGCAAGGTCTACGGCACCACCACGCCGTGCGACGGATACAACAGCGGCGACTGGAGCAACGTCTCCCAGGTGATCGCGTTCGGCACACCCAAGGGCGAGGCAGTCGGCCCCAAGCCGGGCGACCCGACGAAGACGGTCTTCACCACCCAGACGTCCATCATGACGCTGGAGAACAACAACCTCTACGTCTTCAACCCCGTCGGCAACCTTCTCAGCGGCACCACCCTCATCCCCACCCTCTCCGGCAGCTGGAACGACCTCGAACTCATCAACCCCGGCGCCGCCAACGGGCCCACGACCAACCCCGCCACCAAGGCGACCGCGAACCAGACCACGCTCTGGGCACGCAGCCGCACCACCGGCGACATCTACGCCTACCCCCTCGGCTTCAACGCCGACGGCACCGTCGACTACTCCGCCCTCACCAAGCCCGACGCCGGCACTCCCATCCTGACCGGCGCGAACTGGAGCGCCGCGGCCCAGCCGAAGATAGGAGCCGCGGACCTCAACAACGACGGCTACCCCGACCTCTGGGCCATCAACAACAGCAACGCCATCACCGTGTTCCCCGGCAAGAGCAGCACCGGTGCCACGAACAAGGTCGACGGCTTCGACAACTGGCAGTTCCTCGGCTACGCCGACGCCAGCGTCTCCGTCCACCCCAACGCCGTGAACTGGCAGTGCATGGATGCCGAAGGCGGTCCCCGAGACGGCGCCGAAGTTGCCATCTACAGCTGCTGGCAGACCGCCAACCAGCGGTTCAGCTTCGCCACCGACGGCACCATCCGCGCCGGCAGCTGGTGCCTGTCCACCAAGGACAACGCACTCGGCAACGGCACCCGTGTCATCCTCACGACCTGCACCGGCAACACCGGCCAGAAGTGGAGCATGCGCCCCGACGGCCGCATCTACCTGCCGGCAACCGTCGACCCCGCCAACAACCCCGGCGGCCAGTGCCTCGAACTTCCCGGCTGGGCCACCGACCAGGGCACCCGCCTCGGCATCTGGACCTGCCCCGGCGTGCAGGCCAACCAGCAGTGGACCCTGCAACCCGAACGTACCCCGTAACGCGTCAGCCATCACCAAGGTGAGCTGACGTAGCAACCGCAGGGCGAGGGGACCGGCCATTCCGGGTCCCTCGCCCTGCTTGCATGTACCGGTATCGAGCGCCCTCCGGACGGAAAGCAGTCGTGCGAGGCAAGGGCGGCAGAGCCCCGGCGGTGAGGCTTGCGACACCACCGCCGGGGCGCTTATAACCAGGCCTTCCAACTGTTCGGTCGGGAGCGAGCCGGGCCTCGAACACCATCGCCTTCGACTGCATGACCGCTATGCAGGCTGTCGTCGACAGACCGCAGCAACCGACGCCTGTCGGGAGCGGGACGGCGGTTAGGCCACTAACAATTATGAGTATAAAAGATAAGCGATAGATTTGTTCAACTAGTAGACAGGATAAGTAAGTTGCCATCCATGGCCATCGAGGCGGGAGGGCGTCGGTATCGGCACCTGTAGCTCAAGTACGTCACCGGCATCGACCTCAGCCGACACTGTGCCGTCGCTCTCCACGGCCGCTGCAGGCGCCTCATTGACGAGACCACCCGCCACGCCACCGTCGAACTCAACGAGTTCCCACACGCCCTCGCCTGGTACCTGTGCGGCGTCACCGCCGGCCCCTACCGCTGGGCCGACAACCCCCACCTCGCCCTCGAAGCAGCCCCCGGCCACACCCAAGACCTCACCGTCCAGGACCTCACCGTCCACCTTGACGGCGTCCGCCCCATCCCCTTCACCGACGCCGATATCCCCGCCGACGACCCCCACGCCGACGACCCGCTCTTCCGCACCTGCCGCAACTGGCAGTTCGCCCACTACCTCCGGGCATGCGGCGTCCCCCATGTCCACGGCGACCGGCCCCGCATCACCACCCTGCGGCCCGGCAACGGCCAAGGTGAACTCCTCCCGAAGCCGCCCCGTATCGTCGCCGCCACGGACAAGGAGACTGGCGCCCCCGGTAGCGGGCACGCTCGGTCGAACGGAGAGCCCCAGGAGCAGTCCGGGCCCGTCCCGCATCAGCTGCGACTCGGCGCAGTAGAGCTAGCGCAGGACGTACCGGGTCGTGCGGTTCGGGGCGACCGGCTGCGGGCCCTGGAAGGCCACGGCCAGGGCGGCGGCGAAGCTCCGGAGAAGTCCGGGAAGAAGAGGGCCACGAAGGGGGCTGAGGGCGGCAAGGGCAAGAGCGGCAAGTAGCAGGCGAACCTGCGGGTACCATCACCCCGGGAGAAGGGGTCAGCACTTCGGCGCAGGCCTCCTTTTCGCGTGCTGCCGGAGGAAGTTGGGCCAGTCAGCCCCTGCGCACCCGGGTCGGACATCTTGTGCTGGGGGTTCAGCTCGACCGCGAGCGGTCAGCCCCTGCACGCCCGGGTCGGACCCGCGAGCACGGCGGCGGCAAGCCCCTCAGGGCGGTCAGCCCCTGCACGCCCGGGTCGGACCCGCGAGCACGGCGGCGGCAAGCCCCTCAGGGCGGTCAGCCCCTGCACGCCCGGGTCGGACGATCCGCAGGTCCTGCCGCTGGTTGCGCATCAGGGTCAGCCCCTGCACGCCCGGGTCGGACGGGACTTTCGAGTGCCGCAGCCCCCACTCCCCTGGTCAGCCCCTGCACGCCCGGGTCGGACCCTTCATGAACTGGGGTTCTGCGTGGGCTTTGCGCATTCTTTGCCCTCTGTGGAGTTGTGGTCCGAGCGTGGTTGGGTGGGGGGCTGCCGGGGGATTACTCCCGCCGAGGTGACCCGTCGCCTGGTGGCGGTGGGCCTTCCCGCGTCAGCGCGGCCAACACCGGACGGGACTTCCCGGCGCGCTCCCGGTAGTACTGGATGCGCCGGCCTACGGGCAGAGCGGGATCCACAGCCATGCCATCAGCGTAGGGCCGCCGGGTCGATCAAGGCAGCCGGAGAACGGAATTGGGCACGCCTCGGATGCAGCCCCCTGGGGATTCCGTCACGGCGACTACAGTCTCGCCGTGACCGACTCCCCGCACGAAGCCCTGGCCCAGCCGCGCACCGCAGCCGGTGTGCTGTTCTTCGACGAGGAGAACCGCATCCTCCTCGTGAAGCCGACCTACAAGCCTGGTTGGGAAATCCCAGGCGGCTACCTGCACGCGGGCGAGCCCCCGAGCGAGGGCGCGGCCCGGGAGGTCGCGGAAGAGCTCGGCATCACCCCGCCCGTCGGCCGTCTGCTCGTCGCCGACTGGGCACCCCACCCCGCCGAGGGCGACAAGCTCCTCTTCGTCTTCGACGGAGGGATTCTCCCGGCCGCCGAACTCGACCGCATCACCGTCGACCAGGTCGAGATCGGCGCGCACTCCTTTCACCACGTCGACCAACTCGACGCGCTCCTCATCCCCCGGCTCGCCCGCCGAGTCCACGCCGCATACGCCGCCCGGGCACAGGGCGAGACTGCCTACCTTGAGCACGGCGCGCCGCACGCGCAGCCAGGGATCCTCTGACGGCACCCCCAGCAACCACTGGATGCGAGTAGGAGTGTCGTGCGTGCCGACCTGCGGCACCGAGCCGTCGCGACTCCATACAGCAAGCTCGCCGTCCGCCCCGAAGTAACCACGCCGGTCGTGGCCATCGACGAGTGGCCATGACTGGCTCGGTCATCGTTCGAGGCCCGGCTCGCACAAAGGCAGGAAGTGGATGACCGGTTCCTCATACGGATGAGCCGCGCGCACCGCTCGCAGCACAGCCTCAGCCCGCTCGGCATCGCAAACGGATTCGACCCTGCTCTCCTCGCCCGGCTCGTATCGCCCACTTCACCGTCGTAGGGCCGAGAACCAGGCAAGGGCTTCCATGTCCCCGTGACCCGCCAGAGGCTGGCGCACCGGGCGTAGTCGCCCACCCGCCCCGCGCCGGCCGCCTGGAGAGCATCGATCACCTTCTCGACATGACTCTCCGGGGCAGATATCTCGATCTCCAAACGCGCCATGCCCGGACCCTGACAACCAGTGCCGGCCAACACTTTCGCAACAGGCCCTGGATCCCGAGATCCAGCCGTCCTGCGAGACGGCGGCTCCGCGCCGCGTCGTCACGCGCCGTCCGCGAGGTCGCGCAGCGTCTGCCGCCGGACCCACCAATCTTCGGCCGAACCGTATCCCCCGTCACAGCGGCGATGGAAAACGTTACGTACTGTTCTGAAAGGCGAGTTGACGACAAGTCAGCCAGCCGAACGCAGGACGCCTAGCGACATACGAGGAGAGGGCCCGACATGTCCCGACCAGCACACATCGCCATGGTGAACATCCCGGCACACGGCCACGTCAACCCCAGCCTGGAGGTGATGCGGGAGCTGGTCGCCCGCGGCCACCGGGTCAGCTATGTCAACGACCCGTCGTTCGCCGGGCAGATCGAATCCACCGGCGCCCGACTCGTGCCCCACGACACGACCCTGCCGATCGCCAAGGGCGGGGTCGACCCCAACATCGGGGCCGGCGTGCACACCATGATCTTCGAGGAGGCGCAGGCGATGCTGCCGCGACTGCGCGATGCCTTCCACGACGACCGGCCCGACCTCGTCCTGTACGACTTCATGGCGTACGCGGGCCGGGCGCTGGCCGACGGCTGGGGCGTGCCGTCCATGCTGATCTCGCCGTCCATGATCATCCGGGAGGACTCCCACCTGGCGCGCTTCGAGATGGCGCGGGAGGCCTTGGAGGCGGAGAAGATCCCGGAACGGTTCGCGCAGTGGCTCGCCGACAACGGCGTGCCGGCGGGCGAACCGTTCGGGTACATGCTGCGCCCGGATCGCGGGCTGGCGCTCATCCCGCGGGTGCTCCAGCCCGAGATCGAGCTGGTCGATCCCCAGATCTTCTCCTTCGCCGGGCCCTGCCTCGGCGCCCGCGAGCACCAGGGCGGTTGGACCCGTCCGGAGGGGGCGCAGCAGGTGCTGCTGGTCTCGCTCGGCTCCACCTTCACCCACCAGCCCGACTTCTACCGCGCGTGCCTGGAGGCCTTCGGCGACCTGCCCGGCTGGCACGTCGTTCTCCAGGTCGGCCAGGCAACCGACCCGGCCGAACTGGGTACGATCCCGGCCAACATCGAAGTGCACCAGTGGGTGCCGCAGTTCGCCGTGCTCCAGCAGGCCGACGCGTTCGTGACCCACGCCGGAATGGGCGGGTGCAGCGAGGGCCTGTACTGCGGGCTGCCGATGGTCGCGGTACCGCAGGCCGCCGACCAGTTCGACAACGCGGACCGGCTGGTCGAACTCGGCGTCGCCCGCCGGCTGGACACCCCCCAGGCCACCCCGGAGGCGCTGCGCTCCGCCGTGCTGGAGCTGACCGGTGATCCGGCGGTGACCGCCCGGCTGGCCGAGCTCAGCCGCGAGGTCCGCGCCGGCGGCAGCGCGGCCAGGGCCGCCGACCTGGTCGAGGCCGCCCTCATCTGAACCACCCGTCCGCCACCGCCCCGCCGCCCGGGGCGGTGGCGGACACCGCACCGGCCGCCGGGCCCGCACCGCCGCTCCCTCCTCCCCAAGAGACCCTGTTGACCGAGATCATCCTCATGTCCGACCCGCAGGTGGCCGCCGTCCCCGTCCAGGACTGCGGCGAGCGTCTCCTGGACGTACGCGAGCACGAACTCCTGCTGGACGACCGCAAGCACGACGACACCGGGGCGTTCGCCCACCTGCGGTCCGGCGTGCTCGACCGGCTCCTCGACGCCCAATCGCACCTCCCGGACGGCCTGCGGCTGCTCTTCGTCGAGGGCTACCGCCCGCCGGCCCTCCAGCGCCGCTACTTCGACGACTACGCCGCCGAGTTGCGCGCCGCGCACCCCAACTGGCCGGCCGCGCAGCTCCGCTCGGCCACGAGCCGCTACGTCTCCCCGCCCGGGATCGCACCACACAGCGCCGGCGCCGCCGTCGACCTCACCCTGGCCGACGCCGACGGCCACGAACTCGACCTCGGCACCCGGGTCAACGCCAACCCGGAGGAAAGCGCCGGAGCGTGCTACACCGACGCCGCCGACCTCTCCCCCGAAGCCCGCACCAACCGGCAACTCCTCAGCCACACCCTCACCCGCGCCGGCCTCGTCAACTACCCCACCGAGTGGTGGCACTGGTCCTACGGCGACCGCTACTGGGCCCTCACAACAGGCGCACCCGCCGCCCTCTACGGCCCCCAACACCGATAGCCCTCACGCGACTGCCCTCCCACGCCCGCCGCAAGCTCCGCCCGACCCGCCGACGACAGGACGGGCCACCCAGAGCGCCCCGGGGCTCGGAAGCCCCGGGGCGCATTGGCTACCCGGTGATCCGTAAGACCCGGAGCCGTTAGCCGACGGTCACCACTCGGCCGGGTGGAGACGGACCAGGTGCGGGGTCAGGCCGACGAACGCCAGCGTCCGCACCTCGCCGAAAGTGGCCAGCCGATGCCCGACCTTCTGCACGGCGGACGGGCCGAACAACTCGGTGAAGTAGTCCTGCTGATCCGTGCTGAGCGGGAGGGCGCGGAGCGATCCCAGGAGCGCCGCCAACGCGTCCGGAAGCCGGGAGAAGCGTGCGGGTTCCGTCACGCCGCGGATCTCCACCACCACCGGAAACGGGCACGACGCCGCTCCCGCCTCCCCGCCGGCGGAAACCGGCTCCGTCCCGTCGTGATCCCGAAACGCCGTCATCGCGCCGACACCTCCCCCGCACGGCGCGGGTGCCACATGTGAACGCCCACCGTCTGTCCGTTGACCACGATGTTCCGCGTCACGGCCTTCCGCAGGCCCGCACCGCAGTAGAGGCATCGCGTCGCCGCCGATCCGAACGCCCGACCGTTCCTCATCTGGCACCGCTTCCCGGGCCGACCAAGGCCCAGACGATCTTTCCGAAGCCTTCGGGGCGGGGCGCGCAACCCCACTCCACGGACAGGGCCTCCACCAGGAACAGTCCCCGCCCCGACAGCTCGTCGGACACGGTCGACCGCCGGATCGTCGGCTTCTCGCTGCTCGCGTCGTGCACCTCGATGCGAAGATGGCCGCAGGTCAGCTCGAACCGGACAGCAATCTCCCGCCCCGGCGAAACCCGCCCGTGGACCACGGCATTGGACACCAACTCGGTGAGCACGAGCTGCCCGTCCATCGCGAGGGCCGCGCCGTCGGGAACCTCCGCAAGGAACTTCCGGAGGTGGTCCCTGGCCATGCCGGCGGACTTACGGTGCCGGGTGAGCATCGCCCCGAACGTGGTTATCCCGGCGCCCGACTCATTGGACTCAGCGTCGTCCCGGGATTCTCCCGAGCTGATCACGTGCACCACCCTCCCGATGCTCGACAGCGGCCGGAACGGGTCTTCCGGCCCGTGGCTCCAGGTTGCCGGGAGGCGATGCGGTCGACGTACCCAGGCTGAATACCCAAGGTGGATAAACTCACTGACAATCAACTTCGCTTCAGGGAAAACTGATCGACAGCGGGGGCAATGGTGACCGAAGCTCGCCTTCCGGACCGGCTTCCATCAGGTCTGCTCGCCAATCCTGAGATGATCGCCGCGTGCCGACAGCGGGACTTCGCCGCCGTATTCCGGCTGCTCAAACTGGTCGGCGTCTACCCGTCGCTCATCGCGCGAGCCTGCGACCTGACCCCGAGCCGTGTCGGCGAGGTAATGGCTGGGAAGCGGCGGATCGAGAAGATCGATCTCGTCGAACGCATCGCGGACGGCCTCCACATCCCGGGTCACATGGTGGGCCTGGCCACCCGGGATTGGGAGCAAGCAACTGCGCCGCCCCAGGCAAAGCACTGTGTGATCGAGCCCCATCTCGCCGCCGCAAGGCCCAGCCCGCCCGTCGACCCCGAGTTCTTCGCCTGCCACCTCCGCGAGGTGATGCCCGGCCACTACAGGACCGCCAACCTTCTGGGATCCCGCCACGCGCTCGACCCGGTCACCCGGCACGTCGAAGTACTCGACCGTCTCCAGCGATCCGCCGACGGGAGCGCCAGGGCCGAGATCCTCACCATCGGTGCCCGGACCGCCGAGTTCCTGGGCTGGCTGAACCAGGACCTGGGCGACTTCGACCAGGCCATGTACTGGTCGGACCGCGCCATGGAGTGGGCGCAGGAGTCCGGCGACGACGTCATGGCCGCCTACCTCCTGTTCAGGAAGAGCAACCAGGCGACGGCCCGCCGCAACGCGCAGCAGGCCGTCGGGCTGGCACGCGCCGCCCAACGCTCACCCGGGGCGACCCCGCGCATCCGAGCCCTGGCCGCGCAGCAGGAGGCCCAAGGGCACGCGCTCATGGGCAACCAGCGCTTCGCCCAGGCCAAGTTCGACGAGGCCCACGAGCTGGCCGCGTCACCGGACGACAAGCACCGCGACGATGTCCTCGACATGGCCTACTGCACGCCGACGTACATCGAGATGCAGCGCGCGAACTGCCTGCTCGAACTGGGTGACCCGCTCACGGCGGTGGCCATGTTCGAGGCCGAGCTCCGGGCGCTCCCTCCGGTGTACCGCAACGACCAAGGTGTGTACCTCTCCCGGCTCGCCCGCGCCTACGCGGTGTCCGGCGAGCCGGAGCAGGCTGCCGCGGCGGCGGACCGCGCGCTGTCGATCGCCATCGACACCGAGTCCGCGCGAGCGATGGCGGAACTGTCCGCCGCAGACAAGGCCCTCCGGCGGTGGAACACCGTGGCCGAAGTCGCCACCTTCACCGGCCGGTTGAAGCTGATGAGCGGCACGGCGCCCTCTCGACCTGCGACAGGCTGATGAGAGAGGGTGGGGCCATGGACGCACTGATCACGGCCGCCACCTCCGCGGACGAACGCCGGCGCGGCGCCAAGATCGCCGTACTGCCGGTCGGCAGCTTCGAGCAGCACGGCGACCATCTGCCGCTCACCACCGACACCGTCGTCGCCGGCCTGATCGCCCAACGGATCGCCGCCGACTACGGCCTGTTGCTCCTGCCGCCCATCACGGTGTCCTGCTCGCATGAGCACGCCCACATGCCCGGCACCGTCAGCATCAGCGCCGCCACGCTCTACGCCGTCGTCAACGACATCTGGAAGTCGCTCCAGGCGTCCGGCGTTCCCGGCCTGCTCATCGTGAACGGCCATGGGGGCAACTACGTCCTCTCCAACGTCGTCCAGGAGGCCAACACCTCCGGCCCGCGCGTCGCCCTCTTCCCGGTCCGCGAGGACTGGCACCAGGCCCGCGAGGCGGCGGGCCTGGTGAGCAGCGGCGCGGAGGACATGCACGGCGGCGAGTTGGAGGTGTCGCTCCTCCTTCACGGCGCCCCGGAGCTCATCCGCGACGGCATCGAGCAGGACGACCACTCCGCCCCCGAGCGCCCGCACCTGCTCACGCTCGGCATGGCCGGGTACACGAAGAACGGCATCATCGGGCAGCCCTCCCTCGGAACGGCGGCGAAGGGCCGAGCCCTCCTCGACAGCCTGTCCCAATCTGCCGCCGCGCATCTCTCGATCCTCGTGGGCGGCTGAGAGGCACTTCGGGCCCTGCCCCGGCTGGGGAAGGGCCCGAAGGGAAAAGCGAACAACCGCGAAGTGAGGCGTCAGGCCTTGGGGCCGGCGGACTGGACGACCTCGAAGGACCAGAGGGTGGAGCCGGAGGCGGCGGGGCGCTTGGGGGCCTCGCCCTCCGGGGCGGCGGGGCGGTGGGCGGCCTGCATGGGGCCCTCCATCCACGCCTTGAAGTCCTCCTCGCTGCGCCAGCGGGTGTAGACGAGGTACTGGTCGGTGCCCTCGACGGGGCGGAGGAGCTCGAACCACTCGAAGCCGTCCGAGTTCTCCACCGCGCCGGCGCGGGAGGCGAAGCGCTGCTCCAGGACCTCCCGCTGCTCGGCGGGAACCGTCAGTACGTTGATCTTGACGACGGACATGCCGCTCCTTCTGCTCCGCGGGGGCCGCGGGTGCGGCCGCCGGTCCGGTGACTGTCTGCGGTCAGCAGTCTCCTACACCTCACACCGTGCGGGTCGGGCGATCCGGGGCCTGTCGATCGTGACGCTCTGCGGCAACTTGCCCGAAGTGCAGGCGGAGAAGGTGCGTGCAAGCCTGGTTGGAGAACCCGAAATCCAACCGAATGGGGCACAGCCATGGGTATCGGCGACAAGTTCCGGGACAAGGCCGAGCAGTTGGAGGAGGAGGCGAAGTCGCGCCTCGGCAGCAAGCCCCCGAAGGGGGACGACGCCCAGCAGAAGGCCGCCCAGACCCAGCAGCAGGGCCAACAGCAGGGTCAGCAGAACCTGGACGACCTCCAGGACGACATCGACGACCGGAAGTAGCGGCGAGGACCGGGCGGGGACGGTCAGGGGTAGGCCCTCGACCGTCCCCGTACCCGTGCCCGGACCGCCGTACCGCCTCGCGGGTCAGGCGATCCACGGCGGGAGGAGGCGCTCGGCGTCGCGGGGGGCGAGGCCGCAGGCGCCTTCGGGGGTGACGGCGTCGGGGTTGTAGGCGTGGGCGGGGGACGGGCCGGCGACGATGGCGGTGAAGCCGTCGGCGGTGGTGATCTGGCGGGCGAGGTCGGCGGGGAGGACGAGGGTGTCGCCGGCGGTGAGGGGCACCGGGCCGTCGGGGAGGGCGACGGTGGCGGTGCCGGTGAGCAGCGTCCAGATCTGTTCGACGTCCATGGCGTGCAGCGGGCCGCTCTTTCCGGCCGTCATGTCGACCTGCCACAGGGCGAGGGCGGTTGAGCCCTGGGTGGGTGAGGCGTAGGTGGTCATGACGGCGTTCGGCGTCTCGGTGCGACGGGCGTCGGTGTGGCGGATCACGGGCATGGCGAGGGAACCCCCTAAGATGGTCAATGGCGTTGTCTATATGGTCAATGAGGTTGTCTACCTATGTCAAGCGAGCCCGCGAGCACACCCACCAGCGCACCCACGAGCGCACCCACGAGCGAACCCGCCCCGCCCGGCTTCGAGTTGCCGCTGCGCCTGCTGCTCGCCTTCCGGACGATCATCGACGAGCTGCACGAGCGCATCGCCCGCGAGGGCCACCCCGACCTGCGGCCCATGCACGGCTTCGTCTTCCAGGCGATCGGACCGCACGGCACCACCGCCGTCGAACTCGGCCGCCGGCTCGGCGTCTCCAAGCAGGCCGCCGGCAAGACCGTCGAGAACCTGGAGCAGCTCGGCTACGTCGAGCGCGGCGGCGACCCGGCCGACGCCCGCCGCAAGGTGGTCCGGCTGACCGCCCGCGGGGTGGACTGCCTGGTCCGGTCGGCCCGGATCTTCGACGAGCTGCGCGCCGAGTGGTCCGCCACCCTGGGCGAGGAGCGCCTGCGCGAGGTGGAGACGGCCCTGCGCCTGCTCGCCCCCGGCGACCCGTTCCGCCTCGACACCCCTCGCTGGTTCGGGAGTCCGTGAGGGAGGATCAGGAGCGACACGAACCAGGGGCAAGCGGAGGGGGCAGCGGATGAGGCGGCTGGGACGGACGGTTGCGGCGGCGGCCGTACTGGTGCTCGCGGCGTGCTCCTCGCCGGCCCCCGAGTCACCGACCCCCGAGTCGCCAGCCCCCGAATCACCAGCCCCCGAGCACATGTCCCCCGAGGCCCGCGGCTACCTCTCCGAGGCCCTGGACCTCATCCAGCAGAAGTCCCTCAACACCGCGAAGGTGGACTGGCCGAAGCTCCGCACCCAGGCCTTCGCCCAGGCGGCCACGGCCCGCACCCCGGCCGACACCCACACCGCGATCAGGGCCGCCGTCACCGCCCTCGACGACCACCACAGCCGCTTCTACCCGCCCGACCAGGCGGCGAGGGTCGACGCCGACCCGGAGGCAGTGAACGCCCCGACCACCCGGCAACTCCCCGGCCGAATAGCCCAGTTGACCCTCCCGGCGGTGAACGGATCGGAGCGCACCTACGCCGAGTACGTCACCCGCGGCCGTGCCGCCGTCGCCGAAGCGAGCGCCTGCGGCTGGGTGGTGGACCTGCGCAACGAGACCGGGGGCGGGATGTGGGCCCCGCTGGCCGTCGCGGCGCCGGTCCTCGGCGACGGCCCGCTGGGCGCCTTCGTCACCGCGGACGGCACCCGCAGCACCTGGTCGGTCCGCGACGGCGTGCCGTACCTGGACGACGCCCCGCAGGCTTCCCCCGCCACCCAGCACGACAAGGCGCCCACCCACCACGACAAGACGCCCGGAACGCCCGTCGCCGTCCTCACCGGCCGCGCGACCGGCAGCGCGGGCGAGGCGGTCGCCATCGCCTTCATCGGCCGCCCGGCCACCCGCAGCTTCGGCCAGCCCACCTACGGGGTGCCCACCGGCAACGCCGCCCACCGGCTGTCGGACGGCGCCGTCCTGCTGCTCACCGGCGCCGCCGAGGCCGACCGCACCGGCAGGGTGCACGAGGGCCCGATCGAGCCGGACGAGGCGGTCGAAACGGCCGACCCCCGCAAGGACGACGACCCCACGCTCGCCGCCGCCGTCACCTGGCTCTCCCACCAGACCCCCTGCGAGGCGGGCTAGAACGACCGCCCCTCGCCCCGGTACGGCGGCTCGTGGGCCGGTCGGTCGGGGCGGTCGCGCCGGTCGGCGCAGAGGGTGGAACTGAGGCGGGTGAGCAGGTCGGCGAGGTCGGCGTACTGCTGCTCGTCCCAGTCGCCGAGCAGGTCGGCGAGTTGCGAGCGCCGGGCGGCGACCAGCTTGACGGCCGCCTCCGCCCCCGGTTCGGTGAGCCGTAGCGGCAGCCCGCCGCTGCGGACGGCGAGGCCCCGGCCCTCGACTTCCCGGACGGCGCTCTCGATGACGGCGATCGGGATGATCCGCCGCTCGGCGAGTTCGGCCGGCTCGACCGAGCCGTGGTGGTGCATCTGCAACAGCAGCCAGCTGGAGGCGGGTTGGAGGTCCAGCCCGGCCCCCTCGGTGATCCGCCGGAAGAGGTCGCGCCGGGCCTCGCGGGAGCTCAGCACCGAGAGCGCGCGGGCGATCTCGTCCAGCGACGAGCGTTGGACGGGGTTGAGGCCGATGGATCCGCTCAGGTCGGGCGCGGTGGCGGTGGAGCGCAGCTTCTGCTCGCGCAGGAACAGCGACAGCACGAAGGCGACCATCGCGACGGGCACCGCGTACAGGAACACCCTGGTGATCGACTCGGCGTACGCGTGGTGGACGGCTTCCTGGGCGACGGCGGGCAGCCGGGTGATCACCCGTGGGTCGGAGGTGACGGCCTCGGGGTGGAAGCCGGGCGGCAGCGGCAGGCCGGTGAGGGCGTCGGCGAGCCGGTCGCGCAGCCCGCTGGCGAACAGGGTGCCGAAGATGGAGACGCCGAAGGAGGCGCCGATGGAGCGGAAGAAGGTGGCGCCGGCGGTGGCGACGCCGAGGTCCTGGTAGCCGACGGAGTTCTGCACGATCAGCACCAGTACCTGCATGACCAGGCCCAGCCCGAGGCCGAAGACCAGGAAGTAGAGGCTCATCTCCGTGGTGCTGCTGTGCTCGTCGAGCCGGGAGAGCAGCAGCAGGCCGACGGTGGTGACGGCCGTCCCGGCGATCGGGAAGATCCGGTAGTGGCCGGTGCGGGCGACGATCTGGCCGGAGCCGATCGAGGTGAACAGCATGCCGAGCACCATCGGCAGCATGTGGATGCCGGACAGGGTGGGCGAGACCTGCATGACGACCTGGAGGAAGGTCGGCAGGTAGGTGAGGGCGCCGAACATCGCGAAGCCGACCACGAAGGAGATCACCGCGACCAGGCTGAACGTCCGGGAGCGGAACAGCCGCAGCGGCAGCACCGGTTCGCTGGCCGTCCGCTCGACCAGGACGAAGGCGAGCAGCAGCACCAGGCCGAGCACGCCGAGCCCGACGATCTGCCAGGAGGTCCAGCCCCAGGTGGTGCCGCCGAGGGAGGTCATCAGCACCAGGCAGGTGGCGACGGCGGCGATCAGCACGGTGCCGAGGTAGTCGATCCGGTGCCGGCGCCTGACCTCCTGCCCGTGCAGGACGGCGGCGATCACCACCAGGGCGACGATGCCGATCGGCAGGTTGATGTAGAAGACCCAGCGCCAGCTGAGGTTGTCGACGAACAGGCCGCCGAGCAGCGGCCCGAGGACGCTGGTCACGCCGAAGACGGCGCCGAAGAGGCCCTGGTACTTGCCGCGGTCCCGGGGGGAGACGAGGTCGCCGACGATGGCCTGGGTGAGCACGATCAGCCCGCCGCCGCCCAGGCCCTGCAGCGCGCGGAAGGCGATGAGTTCGCCCATGTTCTGGGCGATGCCGCAGAGTACGGAGCCGAGCAGGAAGATCACGATGGAGGCCTGGAAGAAGCGCTTCCGGCCGTACATGTCGCCGAGCTTGCCCCAGAGCGGGGTGGCGGCGGTGGAGGCCAGCAGGTAGGCGGTGACCACCCAGGAGATGTGGTCCAGGCCGCCGAGGTCGCTGACGATGGTGGGCAGCGCGGTGGAGACGATGGTCTGGTCGAGGGCGGCGAGCAGCATCGCCAGCAGCAGGGCGCCGATCGGCACCCAGAGGTTGGGGGTGGTGACCTCCGGCGGGCCGGGCTCGTACGCCGGGCTGCGGTCGGACGCGGCGCGCGAGTCCGTCATGGCGGCTCCGTAGGGTCGCGGGCCCCGGCCGAGGCGGCGGGCCCGTGCGGATGATCACTCCCAGCTCACCATGCTGTCAGAAATGCCCTGGTTTGCTCCCCCGGATTGAGCCGAACGTAGCCTCCGGGCCTGCCCGAGCGGACCCTCCGGGCCTGCCGACCCAGGACGCACCGAGCCGAGCCGACCACACCCACCGCACCGACCCGACCGCCGGCACCGGGGACATCCGCCGCCCCCCGACCGTTCCTCGGGAGACAACCGCCACCAACCGGCACAACACCCCCGCCCGGGTCCGGACGCCCCTGTCCCCCCTCCGGGACGTCCTGCATAATCAGGCGCGATCGTGAGCCCGGGAACCGCCCCGGGGCACGGAGACCGCCCGAGAACCGAGGAGGACCGGCCGATGCCGGACCAGCACTGCCCGACGTGCGGCACCGCACGCTCCACCGGGTGCGGCTGCGTCCCGGACCCGAGCCTCACCGAGACGGCCGTCCTCCCGCACCTCGAAGGCCCGCCGCTGGTCCGCCCGTACGTGCCGCAGGCGGTCGGCCAGGTCGCCGAGGAGCCCGTGGCGGACGTCCCCGCCGTCGACCCGTTCGCGACCGCCGTCCTGCCGCCGGTCGCCCCGGGACAGCCGGCCCCCGTCCACCCCGCCGCGCCCCCGCCCGCCGCTGCCCCGCCCGTGGTTCCCCCGCTGGGGCCGGACGCCGACGCCTACGCCACCACCGTGCTGCCGCCGGTGCCCGCCTCCGGGCCGGGCGCTTACGCGGCGGCGACGGCCCCGCAGGCCGCGTCCGGCGGCGACCTCGGAGTCTTCCCCTTCGACCACGCGACGCCCGGGCCCGAGCCGGAGCCCGTCGGCGGCCGGGCCGCGCGCAGAGCCGCCGAGCAGGCCGCGCAGAACCCGCTGGCCCGGCACAAGCTGCTGCTGGCCGGGGTGGGCGCCGGCCTGGTCGCGCTCACCATCGGCATCGCGTACGCGGTGACGCCCTCGCCCGCGCCGACGACCCGGCAGGCGCAGCCGCTGCCCACCACCCTGGCGCCCGCGCCGGTGGAGCCGACCGCCCCGGCACCGACGGACCCGGCCACCCCGCCGCCGACCAGCGAGGCGCCGAGTCCGACGTCGTCCCCCACCCGCAAGCCGAGCCCGACGAAGACGGCCACCCCGGCGCCGACGCCGACCACCCAGGCCCCGGTCGCCGCTCCCCCGGCCCCGGCTTCCGCCCCGACCGCACCCCCGACACCCACGCCCACCCCCACCACCGCGACGCCCTCGCCGACTCCGACGCCGACCCCCACCCCGACCCCGACCCCGACCACCCGGGTGCTCCAGATCGGGATGACCGGCGCCGACGTCAAGGACATGCAGCAGCGGTTGTGGGCGGCCGAGTGCGGATACGTCGACAAGTCGATGATCACTGGCACCTTCGACTTCTGGACCAGGTCGGTGCTCGGCGACTACCAGACCAGCAACCGGATCAAGGGCGAGACCTACGTCTACGGCCCGAAGACCCGGGCCGCCCTGGAGGCCGACCCGGGCTGCTGAGCCCCGCGAACAAGGGATCAGCCGGTGATCGCCCCGAAGATGCTGATGCCGGCCAGCACCACCATGATCGCCGCCGCGACCCGGATGATCAGCTTCATCGGCACGTACTTGAGCAGCTTCTGCCCGCCCACGATGGCGAGCCCGCCGACCGCGCACAGCGCCAGCCAGGCGCCGAGGCCGACGGCCAGCGGATCGGCGTACTTGGCGGCCAGGTTGGCGGTCATGATCTGGGTCAGGTCACCGAACTCGGCGACCGCGACGACCACGAAGCTGGCCCCGGCCACCTTCCAGAAGCTGTTCGAGGACGGCTCCTTGGCGGCGTGCCCCTCCTCGTCGTCGCCCCCGCCGTGGAACAGCAGCATGGCCGCGCCGGCCAGGAACAGCACGCCGGTGACGCCCTCCACCCAGCGGTGCGGCAGCAGCGAGAGCAGGTGCCCGGCGGCGAGGGCGAGGACGACCTGAACGCCCATCGCGGCGGCGACACCCGCGAAGACGTAGCTGGCACGGTACTTGGTGCCGAGTACGAGGCTGGCCAGCGCGGTCTTGTCCGGCAGTTCGGCCAGGAAGATGATGCCGAACGTCAGCGCGGCCACGGTCAAACTCATCAGAAAGGGTCCCTCGGTCGGGCTGCCCGGCCTCCGCAGGTCCGTCAGGGGACGCTTCGGCCCGACAGCACTGGTCATGGTCACAGCACTGCGGCCGAAGGTCTCGCCGGCACCGACCCCGGAGGATCGGGTGCCCCGGGCGCCGGGCCCGTGAGGGCCAGTATGTCGACGGTCCGGTGGAGGGCTACTCCCCTTCAACGTGCTCAAGGGTACCCGACCGCGTCCGGCACCCAAGGCGGCCCGGTCCCCGCCCCCGTCCGGCACCCGCCCCGGCCCGGTACCCCGCGCTCACCAACCCAGGCTCACCAGCCCGCGTTCACCAGCCCAGGCTCACCAGCCCGCGTTCACCAGCCCCCGGCCGACCAGCTCCAGCACCACCACGATCGCCACCGACTCCACCGCGAGCAGCCCGACCAGCACGAACAGCTGCACCGCCCCCGCCTGGACGGGCGAGGCGCCGCCGAGCAGCATGCCGACGAAGGCGCCGGGGAGGGTGACCAGGCCGACCGTCCGGGTCTGGTCGAGGGCGGGCACCAGCGAGGTCGCGGCGGCGGTGCGGCAGATCTCCAGCCGGGCGTCGCGGTCCTCGAAGCCGAGCGCCAGGGCCGCCTCCACCTCGCCGCGGCGCTGCCGCAGTTCGTCGAGGGCGCGCCGCCCGGCCAGCGAGGTGGCGGTGAGCGCGCCGCCGATCAGGATGCCCGCGACGGGGATGACGGACAGGCCCTTGGCCGGCAGCAGCCCGACGGCCAGCAGCAGGGCGAGCACCGGCAGCACGCCGGCGCCGATCGGCGCGGCCGCCCAGACCCAGCCGGGGCCGGGGGTCATCCGCCGCCCGGCGGTGCGCACCGCGACGGTGAACATCAGCAGCACGAACAGCGCCGACCACCAGAGCGAGCCGACCACCCAGCTGATCACCGCGGCGACGGCGGCCAGTTGCACCACCGCGCGCAGTCCGGCCCGCAGCACCGCGTGCCCGTGGCCGAGCAGGCCCCGGCCGGCGACCGCGACGGCGGCCAGCAGCAGGGCGGCGGTGACCACCCCGAGCATCGGGGTGACGGGTAGCAGCTGGCCGCCCGCGGCGGACAGGGTCACCGGTGTCAGATCCAGCTGGTGAACCACATCCGGTCCTGCCAGGACGTCATCGGGATCACCTCCGCCGTGTACAGCGGGTAGAAGAAGGCGAAGCAGGCGACGATGGCGAGCACGATCAGCCCGGCGCCGGCCGCGCCGATCCGGCGGCGTTCGGGGCTGCATCCGGCCGGGCCGAGGATCGCCCCGAGCATCTGCGCGACGGCCAGGCACAGGAACGGCACCAGGACGACCATGTAGAAGGAGAAGACGGTCCGCTCCTGGTACTGGAACCAGGGCAGGTAGATCCCGGCGACGGCGCACAGCACGGCGCCCGAGCGCCAGTCCCGGCGGAAGAACCAGCGCCACAGCAGGTAGACCAGGGCGAAGCAGGCCGTCCACCAGAGCAGCGGGGTGCCGAGGCCGAGGATCTGGGACGCGCAGCCGCCGGTGGCGGTGCAGCCGTGCTGCCCGTTCGGGACCTGCTCCCAGTACATGGAGACGGGGCGGCCGACGACCAGCCAGCTGAAGGGGTTGGACTGGTAGGTGTGCGGGGTGCTCAGCCCGGTGTTGAAGTCGTACATCTGCGAGTGGTAGTGCCACAGGCTGCGCAGCGGCGCGGGCACCCAGCTCATCGACACCTGCGGCAGCGGGACGCCGAGGAAGGTGTCCGGGGACAGGCCGGGACGGCCGTCGGCCCAGTGCCGGTCATACCCGCCCTCGCCGTTGCCGCCGCTGGCGAGCCAGCCGGCCCAGGCGCCGACGTACACCACCAGGGCGGAGCCGACCATGGCGAGGAAGGCGGGGACGGCGTCGCGGCGCAGCATCGAGCGCCAGGGGCGGCGGGCGCCGGCCCCGCGTCGGCCGGACTGGTCCCACAGGACGGTCAGCAGGCCGAAGGCGGCGAGGATCATCGCGCCGTTCCACTTGACGGCGCAGGCGGCGCCGAGGAGCACCCCGGCGGCGATCCGCCAGGGCCGCAGGCCGAGCCGGACGCGGTCGCCGTCGCCGTCGGTGATGCCGGCCAGCCGGGCGCGGACGTGGTCGCGGTCGATCAGGAGGCTGCCGAAGGCGGCGAGCACGAAGAACATCTGGATGCCGTCGAGCAGCCCGACCCGGCTCATCACCAGCTGGAGGCCGTCGACGGCCATCAGCAGGGCCGCGGTGCAGCCGATCAGGGTGGAGCCGAAGAGCCGGCGGCCGATCCGGGCGAGCATCAGCACGGTGACGGTGCCGAGCAGGGCGGTCATGAACCGCCAGCCGAAGGGGTGCAGGCCGAACAGCTGTTCGCCGATCGCCATCACCCATTTGCCGAGCGGCGGGTGGGCGATGAACTCGGGCGCGGAGGTGAGCGGGATGTGCTGCGGGACGGCCAGGACGTCGGCGTTGGCGTGGTCCGGCCAGCTGCCCTCGTAGCCCTGCCGCAGCAGCGACCAGGCGTCCTTGGGGTAGTACGTCTCGTCGAAGACGAAGGCGTTGGGGTAGCCGAGGTTCCAGAACCGCAGGAGGCCCGCGAAGAGCGCGACGCCGATCGGCCCGAGCCAGCCGGACCAGTCGGCCGGCAGGCGGAGCAGCCGGCCCCGGGCCGGTGCCGGGGCGGCGGGGGCCGGGGCCTGGGCCGCCGGGGGGTGCGTGAGCGCCGCTTGCGTCATTGCCTCGCCGATTCGCCTGTCTCCTGTGCCGGCCGGGTCTCCTGTACCGACCGGGCCGGGCGGCCAACAGCCACTGACACTATGTGGCGGTGGTCGCGAAGCCAAGCGCGACGGGCGCCGACCAGGTGACCCGGTCGGCGCCCGTCGACACGCCTGTTCGATCGGCGGTCACGCCGCCGTCCGCAACTTCCCGCCGGCGGTCACGCAGCCGCCCACAGCCCCACGTCGGCGGTCACGCCGCCGTCTGCAACTCCCGGACGACCGTGGTGCGGACCACGGCCGGGGCCGCGTTGTCCTGCTCCGGCGTGAGGTACGGGCGCAGCCGCAGCGCCAGGACGACGATCAGCAGCGTGGAGCCCGCCATGGCCGCGAGGTAGAGCGGCCAGGTGCCGGAGCCGACCAGCAGCACGCCGACGGCCGGGCCGACCGCGATGGCGATCTGCTTCACCAGGGCGTACCCGGAGTTGTAGGTGCCGAGCAGCCGGGCCGGGGCGAGGTCGGCGACGATCGGGCCCATGGTGGGCGCGAGCAGCGACTCGCCGACGCCGAACAGGGCGTAGATCGAGACGATCGCGACCGTGGCGGCCATGGTCTCGGTCCGGATCAGGCCGGCCACCAGGGCCATCGCCCAGGCGCCGAGCCAGACCACGCCGGCCGCGGCCATCGCGGTGGTGCGGCGGCGGCGCGCGGTGATCCGCACCATGAACATCTGCAGGACGACGATGGTCAGCGCGTTGGCGCCGATCGCGAAGCCCAGGGTGGAGGGTGCGGTGCCGACGGTGTCGGTGGCGAAGGCCGCGACGCCGGACTCGAACTGGCCGTAGCAGGTGAAGAAGATCAGCCCGGCGAGCGCGCAGAGCCGCAGCATCGCCTTGTCGGCGACCAGCGCGCGCAGGCCGGTCGGGCCGTCGCTCTTCTCCTGGAGGGGGATCAGCGGGTTGGCCGGCATCCGGGCGGTGCCGGTGACCAGGGCCAGGCCGAGGAAGGTCGCCGCCTCGATGGTGAACAGCCGGGTGAGGCTGGCCGGGTCGGCGACGTTCACGATCTGGCCGCCGACCAGGGCGCCGATGCCCATGCCCAGGTTGACCAGGGTGAACTGGAGCGCGAAGGCGTGCGAGCGGGTCGCGGCCGTCGAGCAGCGGACGATCATCGTGGCGAGCGCCGGCTGGCAGGTGGTGACACCCGCGCCGAACAGGAAGGAGGAGACCAGCAGGGCCGGGGTGCCGGTGGCGTGGCCGAAGGCGAACGCGCCGGTGGCGGCGAGCGCCGTACCGGCCAGCAGGACCAGGCGGGGGCCGTACCTGTCGATGCCGCGACCGGTGAACGGCAGGACGGCGAGCGCCGCCAGCGCGAAGACGGTGAACACCATCCCGGCCGCCAGCGAACCCAGCCCGCGCACCTGGTCCACGTACACGAACATGTACGGCATCGTGAAGCCGCTGCCGAACGCGCTGAGCGCGTTGCCGATCTGGACGCGGCGCAGCGGGCCGCCCGCCCCGCGTCGCTGCCGCCCCTGCTGCTTCACCGTGCCGGTCACCGTGCACATCCCTTCCTGGATTCAACTGGATACTCTTAAGTCCAGAAGATTTCAGAGCTAAAGTTTGACAAGATAAATTCTTAGCACTGGAAGAGTGTGGAGTCAAAGGCTTAAGAGATGCACGCCCCCGTGCGACACTGGTCCGCATGACTACGGACAAGCCCCCGCCGGCCACCGCCAGGGAGCTCGGCATCACCGAGCAGGTGGCCGTCTACCAGCGGGAATTCCCCACCGTCGACCCCCAGGTGGAGACCATCGTGCAGACCCTGTCCCGGGTCGCCCGGCGGATGGGCGTGGCCTACGACCGGCAGCTGACTGTGCTGGGAATCACGGCCGCCGAGTGGGAGGTGCTCAAGGCGCTGGTGGTCTCCGGCAGCCCGTACCAGCTCGGACCGGGCGAGCTGGCCAAGCGGCTCGGGCTCACCCCGGCCGCGATGACGCACCGGATCGACCGGATGGTGACCGAGGACCTCGTCACCCGGGAGCGCGACGAGACCAACCGGGTCCGGGTGATCATCGAGCTGACCGAGAACGGCCGCGACAAGTGGCTGGAGTCGATGCGGATGGCGGCGGTGTTCGAGGAGGAACTGCTCCAGGACGTCACGGGCGAGGAGCGGGCCGTGCTGTCCGCGATGCTGGCGCGGATGCTGCGGCGGATCGAGGAGAGCCAGCCGGACGCGCTCGGGCGCACCGCCGACCTGGCCTGAGCCGCGCGCCCGGGTCGCGCGCCCGGGTCGCGCCCCCGAAACGCAACGAGTCCGGCCCGCCGGGGGTGCTCCCCCGGCAGGCCGGACCGCTTGGTTCAGGTGCTGCGAGGGTCCGTCAGTCCCTCAGTCCGTGCCGCCCGGGGGGTCAGCAGGCGCCGTTGTCGGTCCAGACGCCCCACTGGCCGCTCTGGCTCGGGTCATCGCCCTTGGTCCACCACTTGTTGGTGTAGTAGTGGCCCTTCCACGAGACCTTGGTGCCGCCGGCCGCGTAGGTGGTGTTGGCGTCCCAGCTCGGGGCGGCCGGGCAGCCGGCCGGCGAGGTCGGGGTGCCGGTGGGGGTACCGGTCGGGGTACCCGTGGGGGTACCGGTCGGCGTGCCCGTGGGCGTGCCGGTCGGGGTCTGGGTCGGGGTCGCCGTGCTGCTCGGGGTGCCGGTCGGCGGGGCCGGGCAACCGGCGGCGGAGCCGTTGGTGGCGTTCACCATCGTGTCGAACAGGCCGGTCTTGGTGCCCAGGTCGTACAGCGAGAAGGCGAAGGAGCCGCCGAGTCCGTTGCAGTGCGCGTAGTCGAGCTTGGCCTGGATCGACCGGGTGTCCTCACCGCTCCAGAAGGTGTTGCCGTCGTAGAAGTACGTGGCCTTGGCGTCGTCGTCCCAGAAGGTCCTGGACGGGTTGTCGACGAAGCCCGCGAGCTCCTTGTACATCTGGATGCCGGGGACGTTGCCGGACATCGCCGCGCCGGTCGCCGGGCTGGCGGCGGGCTGGAACAGGCCGTTCTTGCCGTTGTTCTGGACGCCGGTCCAGCCGCGGTAGTAGAACGGCACACCCATGTTGATCTTGTTGGCGGGGAAGCCGCCGGGGATCCCGTAGTCCGCGTCGCCGACCGTCCACGCCTTGATGGCGTTGTCGATCGAGTACTTGCCGTGGCCCGGCTTGACCGGGGTCGACGGGTCGTTCGGGCCCGCGTAGAGCGCGGCCTGGTGGTTGGTCGGCCCCTGGGCGTCCCAGCCGCCGTGCATGTCGTAGGTCATGACGTCGAGGAAGGTGAGGTACTGACCGATCTTGTCGGTCTCGACGTTCATGATCTTGTCCTGGCCGGCGCCGACCGCCGCCGACAGGGCGTAGGTCTTGTTGTCGGCCTTGCCCTGGGCGTCCAGCTGGGTGCGGAACTCCTTCAGCAGCGCCGTGAAGTTCTGCTTGTCGGCCGGGCTGGAGATGTTGCCGGTGTGGCCGCCGCCGCCCGGGTACTCCCAGTCGATGTCGATGCCGTCGAAGATGCCGGCGCCGGAGCCCGGGCCGCCGTAGCCGGCGTCGCTCGGGAGGTTGCCCTTGATGAACATGTCGAGGCAGGACGAGACCAGGTGCTTGCGCGAGGCGTCCGTGGCGGAGGCCGGCGAGAAGTACTTGGAGTAGGTCCAACCGCCGATCGAGAGCAGGATCTTGAGGTTGGGGTTCTTCGCCTTCAGCTTCTTCAGCTGGTTGAAGTTGCCCGCGATCGGCTGGTTCCAGACGTCACCGACGCCGTCGACCGAGATGTCCGCGCCGAAGCTCTTCTGGTAGTCGGCGAACGCGTCGGCCGCGCCGTCACCCGCGTTGGGGTTGTTGTCGTTCGTGTCGGCGGCCTTGGTCGCCTCGAAACAGCCCAGGTCGGTCGGGTGGATGTTCGCGAAGTCGTAGATCAGGTAGTCGAGCTTCCCGGCCACGCCGGTGTCCTGGATCGTCTTCGGGTAGTACGCGTTGGCGTAGACCGACCACTGGTCGTAGTAGGCGACCTTGATGCCGCCGCTGGTGGCGGCCGCGCCGGTGGTGTTGGTGGTCGCGGCGTTGGCCGCGGCGCCGCCGGTCAGCGCGAGGCCCGCGCCGAGCAGCACGGAGGCGGCGGTGCCGGCCGCGACGGCGGCCAGGCTCTTCGGGCGGCGTCGACGGCCGCCCGTCGGAGCCGGGGTCCCGGCCCTTTCAATGCGTGAACGCAGCATGGGTGCGTGACTCCTGGTTGTGGGGGTTTTCCGTCGTCCCGTGGGGGTGCGCCCGAGGTGGGGTCGGGCGACCGGGACATGACAGCTCAGTGCGGGGAATCGTGCGGGGAATCGAGCGGGATCAGCGGGATCGGGCCTGGACGGACACCGGGATGTGCCGAACCGGCGCCCGCGGCACGAGGCCGTTGACGCCGGTTCAGGGGCTCCCTGCACCTGGGCAATAAAAATGGACTAGACCAACTCCCCCGTCAAGGGGTCCCGTTGGGCCTTGAGCCGCGCTTAAGGTTCGGCCCCCGCCCGGCACCCGCGCTGACCTGCGAGCCAGCAGCGGGAAGTCAGTGGGGGAAGTCAGTGGCGGGGAAGTCAGTAGCGCAGCGCGTTCGCCACCACGGCCTTCAGGCTGCCCGAGAGGTCCCGGTTGCTGCGCGCGGTGGCCTGGGCGCTCCGGCCGGCCGCCACGTCCTGGACCGTCACCGCGGTCGCGTCCTGCACCGTGCCGGAGTCGTCGGTGAAGTCGACCTGGATCACGTACCGGTACGACTGCTGCCCGTGGTTGGTGACGGTCAGCTCCACCTGCGCCCTGCCGTCCGAGCCGGTGCTCACCGCCCCGACGGCCACGTCCCCCTTGGCGTCCAGCCCGCCCTTGATCCCGGAGACCGCCGAGGAGGCCGCCGACACCGCCGCCGAGGCCCGCGCCTCCGCCGAGGCGATCACCGCCCCCGCTCCGCCCGCCACCGAGGCCAGCGCCGAGGCGGCGGAGGCCGCGGCCGAGGCGCCCCGCTCGATCGCGGCGGAGGCCGAGGTGGCCACGCTGCTCGCGCTCTTTCCGGAGGAGCAGCCCGCCAGCGCCGCCGCGGCGACCATGGTGGCGGCCAACACTCCGGCCACCGCCCGGCGTTGGCGGCGCACCGGCGGCGCGTCCAGCTGCCGCGCGGTGATCCGCGGTCTCGAACCGATCCGGGTGAGCGGCTGGCGGTCCATGCGGTCCATGCGGTCCCTCGTTTCTGCCCCGGCGCCGGGCTGCCCGGCACGCCTTCCCGACCACCCTCCGAGGGCCGCCCAGTGGCCGCCAGCAGGACTGGTGCCTCCGGGTGACCGGGGCGAGCAGGCCGGCGAGGGCCGCCCGGGGGCCGCCGGCGCGTCAGGACAGCCCCGAGCCCTCCTGCTCGTCCGCCTCCATCGCGGCCCGCTCCTCGCGCAGCCGCACCACGTGCCGGCGCCGCGCCACCACGCCGTACGCCCCGGCGACGGACCCCGCGAAGGCCACCAGGCCCATCCACGGCTGGTCGAGGACGTGGCAGGTCAGGTGGTCCAGCGAGTACCGCCCCGGACCGGCCAGGCCGAGCGCCAGCCCGGCCGCGCCGAGGAAGGCCGGGTACTCGTAGCCGCCGGAGGTCGCGAAGAAGCCCCCGGGGGCGTGCACCGCCACCGCGCCGGCCATCGTCCCGGCCACCACCGCGCCGGCCGCGCCGGTGGCCAGCCCGGCGACCAGCAGCACGCCGCCGCCCGCCTCACCGGCGCCCGCCGCGATGGCGCTCTGTCGGCCCGGGTGGAAGCCCATGTGCTCCATCGCCTGGGCGGTGCCCTCCAGGCCTCCGCCGCCGAACCAGCCGAACAGCTTCTGGGTGCCGTGCGCGATCAGCACCCCGCCGACCGCGCCGCGCAGGGCCAGCAGGCCCAGGTCCTTACGGTTCAGACACATGTCGCATCCTCGTTCCCGGGGAGGTGATCCGACTTCCATGGGAGCCGAGAGCGCGCACCCGTTCGAGCCGGGACGGCCATCCGGGCGAATTCGTCGGCGACCGGGAATGAACCGCTCCCCGGCGAGATCCACGCCACGCCCGACCGCGGGGCGTGGCGTGGCGGAGCGGCCGCACCGACCGCCGCGGTCATGCTTGGCGCATGTTCGTCTTCAATCTGAGCAGCGCCTTCATCACCTTCTTCGCCGTGGTCGGCCCGCCCAAGGTCCTGCTGGCCTTCGCCCGGCTGGCCTCCACCCGGAGCACCCGGGAACTGCGACGGCTGGCGGCGTGGAGCACGATCATCTCGGCGGTGATCGGCCTGGTGCTCGGCTTCACCGCGGACGAGGTCACCACGCTCTTCCACATCAGCGACCAGTCGCTGCAGCTCGCCGGCGGGACGATCTTCTTCATCTACGCGGTCGCGCTGGTCTTCGGCGTCCACCTCGGCGGCGAGAACGAGGACGACGACCACCTGCCGAACCCGATGGTGGACGGCATCCGCGAACTGCTGCTGCCGTACATCGCCAGCCCGCTCGCGATCACCGCCGTGCTGGTCGCCTCGCTCGCCCGCAACGACTGGAGCTGGAAGGCCACCATCGGCGGGGCCTACCTCGCGGTCGTGGTGATCAACTACGTCTGCGTGGCCCTGCTGGCGCCGCTGATGCAGCGCACCCACCGCACCTCGCTGGAGGTGCTCTCCCGGCTGCTCGGGCTGCTGCTGGCGGCGGTCGGCGTGGAGCTGTTCCTGACCGGCCTGGCCGGGCTCGGGGTCCACCTGCCCGAAGGGCACTGAGCCCGGCCGCCGCCCGTCAGGCCACCACCCGTCAGGCCGCGGCCGCCGCCAGCCGGGCCAGCACCTCTCCGATCCGCTCCCGCACCAGCGGATCGGCGACCAGCCCGTCCGGGCCGACCGTCCCGCGGTCCAGCGGGATGCGGACGCAGGCCCCGTCCACCACCGCCGCGCCGGTGTAGCCGAGGACGGTGCGCAGGGTGGCCTCGGCGCCCTGGCCCCGGCCCGGGCCCGCCGCGTTGATCCAGCCGGCGGGCTTGTCCGCGATCTCCGTCCCGCCGACCGTCCAGTCCAGCAGGTTCTTGAAGGAGCCGGGCAGCGTCCCGGCGTACTCGGGGGTGCAGACCAGCAGCGCGTCGGCGGCCTCGACGGCGGCGCGCAGGGCGGCCACCGGCCCGGGCAGCGGGTCGGCGTCGTGGTCCGGGTTGAAGTGCGGCAGGCCGGCCAGCCCCGCGTAGTAGGTGGCCCGCAGGCCCGGGGTGGCGGCGGCCACGGCGGCGGCGGTGCGCAGCACCGTCTCGTTGGCGGAACCGGCCCGCAGGCTCCCGGGCAGCAGCAGGATGTGGCGCTCGTTCGGCATGCCGAGGAACCTACCGTTCCGGCCCCGGGCCGCTCGGCGGTCGCGACGGCGCCATCGCGCTGTGGCGCTACGGCTCCTACGCCCCGGCGGGCGCGACCACCGGCCGCCAGGGCACCGGGCTGGAGAGGATCATCGAGCTGGACGGCTGGCCGTAGCCGCCGAGCCGGTCGCACAGGGCCTCGAAATCGGCCATCGTGGGCACCGCGACCAGCAGCGCGCAGCAGGCCCCTCCGGTGACCCGGTGCAACTGGAGCACCTCCGGCCAGGCGGCCACCTGGGGGTCGCGCAGCACGCAGCGCGGACCGTAGCACTGGATCTGGACCAGCGCGGTGATCGGCAGTCCGGCCCGGCTGAGGTCCACGTGGGCGTGGTACCCGGTGATCACGCCGTCGGACTCCAGTCGGCGGACCCGTTCGGCCACCGCGGGTGCGGACAGGCTCACCCGGCGGGAGAGTTCGTTGTAGGAGAGCCTGGCGTCGGTCTGCAACTCGGCCAGCAGGCGGCGGTCGACGGCGTCCATGGCGGCTCCCGGAGTGACTGGAACGGGTGGTTTCGCGATCGTAAAGCGAATCGGCCGAACGCCTCGCGAACAACAGCCCGGATCGCGGTTGCGGTGTCCGTCGACCATTCAACCGGGGGGTCGCACCGCCGCACAATGGGCACCCCGGTGGAACCAGGCCGTCCGTCTGGTCGCCGGTCCGGGCGACGGGCCCGGGTGGATCAGGAGGAATCGGGATGGGGCACGACACGGTGGAGACGCCCAGCCTGTCGTTCGGTCGGCGCGGGGAGCCGGATCGGGGCACCCCGTACGCCCGCTACGTGTGCCTGGACGAGCTGCACAGCCTGCAGCACCCGCGCAGCAAGGTGCCGGCCGAGCTGTCGTTCATCGTCACCACGCAGGTGATGGAGCTGCTGTTCGACCTGTTGCGGCACGAGTGGACGCTCGCCCAGCGCGCGCTGCGCGAGGACGACCTGCCCGCCGCACTGGCCGCGCTGCGGCGCGGCACCCACGTGCAGGACGTGCTGGTGGAGTCCTGGGACCTGCTGGCCACCATGACGCCGCAGGAGTTCAACGGCTTCCGCGCGGCGTTCGGCCAGGCCTCCGGCTTCCAGTCCGCGGCCTTCCTGCACCTGGAGTTCCTGCTCGGCAACAAGAACGCCGCACTGCTCACGATGTACGACGGGATGCCGCGGACGCAGGCCGAGCTGACCGAGGCGCTGCGCTCCCCCGGCCTGTACGACGACGCGCTGGCCCTGCTGGCCCGGCGCGGCCTGCCGCTGCGCCCGGAGCCCTCCGAGGAGCGCTACCGCGCCAGCGACGAGGTCGCCGCGGCCTGGCGCCTGGTCTACACCGACCCGGAGCACGCCGGACTGCGGCCGCTCGCCGAGGCGCTGCTGGACGTCGCCGAGCGGGTCACCCGCTGGCGCCAGCGCCACCTGTCCGCGGTCAAGCGGACCATGGGCGGCAAGCCCGGCTCGGGCGGCTCCAGCGGGCTGAGCTGGCTGCGCAGGTCCGCCGAGCAGGACGTGTTCCCGGAGCTGTGGACGATCCGGGACGAGCTGTGAACGAGGGGATGGGCATGGTCACGCGCGAGGAGTGCGCGGCGCTGGACGCCGTCGACCCGCTGGCGGCGTTCCGCAAGGAGTTCGCCCTGCCGGACGGGGTGGTCTACCTGGACGGGAACTCGCTCGGCGCGCTGCCGGTGCGCACCGCGGAGCGGGTGCGGCAGGTGGTCGAGGAGGAGTGGGGCCGGGAGCTGATCCGCAGCTGGAACGACGCCGGCTGGTTCGAGCAGCCCTACCGGCTGGGGCGGCGGATCGCCCCGCTGGTCGGGGCCGGGCCGGAGGAGGTGGTGGTCTGCGACACCACCTCGGTGAACCTGTTCAAGGTGCTCGTCGCCGCGCTGCGGCTGCGCCCCGGGCGGCGCACGGTGCTGGGCGACGGCGAGGCGTTCCCGACCGACCTGTACATCGCCGAGGGCGCCACCGGCCTGGTCGAGGGCGCGCGCAACGTGCTGGTCCGGCCCGAGGAGCTGGACCGGCACCTGGACGGCGACGTCGCCGCGGTCGTCCTCTCGCACGTGGACTACCGCACCGGCGAGCTGCTGGACCTGCCCGGGATCACCGCCCGGGTGCAGGCCGCGGGCGCGCTGATGATCTGGGACGTCTGCCACTCGGTGGGCGCGCTGCCGGTCGAACTCGGCGCCGCGGGAGCGGACTTCGCGGTCGGCTGCACCTACAAGTACCTGAACGGCGGCCCCGGCTCGCCGGCCTTCCTGTACGTCGCCGAGCGGCACCTCGCGGCCGGCCCGCGGCAGCCGCTGAGCGGCTGGTTCGGGCACGCCCGCCCGTTCGCCTTCGAGCCCGGGTACGACCCCAAGCCGGGCATCGGGCGCTTCCTGACCAGTTCGCCGTCGCTGCTCGGGCAGGCCGCGCTGGGCGCGAGCCTGGACGTCTGGGAGCGCGCCGACCCGGCCGCCGTCCGGGCGAAGAGCCTGGCCCTGACCGACCTGTTCATCGGACTGGTCGAGGGGCTGGACGGGATCGAGGTGGTGACCCCGCGCGAGCACGCCCGGCGGGGCAGCCAGGTCGCGCTGCGGCACGCCGACGGCTACCCGGTGGTGCAGGCGCTGATCGCGCGCGGCGTGATCGGGGACTTCCGCGCGCCCGACCTCATGCGGTTCGGCTTCACCCCGCTGTACCTCTCGTACACCGACGTCTGGGACGCGGCCCGGGAGCTGGCCGAGGTGCTGGCCGGCGGGGAGTGGCGGGAGGAGCGGTTCTCCCGCCGGGGCGAGGTGACCTGAGGCCCGGCGCCGCGCCACGGCCCGCCGCGGAACAGTGACGCACGTCATGCCCAGGTAAAGTTCGACCCTCATCGCCCTTGGGAAACCTCCTGATTGACTCACCGTCAGCCACAAGGGGAGGTTTGCGTGAACATCGAACTCGGACCGCTTTCGCCCGAACCCTTCATGCTGGCCCTGGGGTTGACTCTGTTCTTCCTGATCACGTGGACGCTGGGCCACCGCATCCTCCCCCGCGTCGAGCGGATCCAGGCCAAGCGGTGGGACGCGACCGAGGGCCGCGCCGAACGTGCCGAAGCCATCCGCGCCGAAGCCGAGGCCGCCCACGACGCCGGCCGGCAGGAACTGGCTCAGGCCCGGCACGAGGCGGCCCGGATCCGACAGGAGTACGCCGAGCAGGGCGCGGCGGCCGTCGCCGCGGCCCGCGCGGAGGGCATCCGCGACCGGGACCGGCTGGTCACCGCCACCCACGCGCGGATCGCCGCCGACCGGGCCGAAGCCGCCGAACAACTCCGGCAGGACGTAGGAGAGTTGGCCGTGACGCTGGCCGGCCGGGTGGTCGGTGAACCGGTGCACGCCGTCGCCGCCGGCCGCCGCACGGTGGACCGCTTCTTCCGCTCCCGCTGAGCCGCCGTCGGCCCCTCGCCCGTGCTGGGCGAGGAGCCGACGCATGCCCGCGGCGGGCCGTCGACACGGCCCAGGCCGCCCGGTCGGGGTCGACACGGGCGGCCTGGGCCGTTGTTGCCGTTGTTGCCGTTGTTCAAACGTTCAGACGTTCCTTGCGAGCGCTAGCTGTGGCGACCGCGACGGCGGGCGGCCAGGACGGCGAGACCGCCGAGGCCGAGCAGGCCGACGCCGGCCAGGCCGAAGACCACCGGGGCGTTGCCCGCGCCGGTGGAGGGCAGCTCACCACCGCCACCGGGGTGGTGGCTGGTCGGGTGCTCGGACGGGTGGTGGCTGGTCGGGGCCGGGCCCGAGCTGGACGGACTGGCCGAGGGCGAGGAGGACGGGGACGACGACGGCGAGGAAGAGGGCGACGACGACGGCGAGGAGGACGGGGAGGAAGACGGCGAGGAGGACGGTGACGACGACGGCGAAGAGGAGGGCGAGGAGGATGGCGAGGAGGACGGGGACGACGACGGCGAGGTGGAAGGCGACGGGCTCGGCGTCGTCTGGCAGTCCGGCAGGTCCCCGTCGAACGGGTAGCTGTGGATCTCGTAGCCGCCGGTGCCGGTGTGGATCAGGTTGCCCGCGAGGTACACCCGGCCGTTCATCCCGGGCTGGGCGATGGTCGTGGTGCCGCCCGGGTTGCCGGCCAGGACCGAGCCCTGGAACTGGGCGCTGCCGAGGATCTGTGCCGAGGTCGCGGTCGGGAAGTTGTACATCAGCTTCGACCGCATGTCGGTGGTCTGGTCCCCGGCCAGGCCGGTGCCGGTGTAGGTGTTGATGATCGGGCTGTCCCCGAGCATGTTCACCACGACGGTGGCCCCGGCCGGGATGTTGTTGAAGACCAGTCCGATCTGCCCGCCGCTCGGCGAGGCGAGGTTCTGGGTGACGTTGAAGACCTGCTTCAGGCTGGTCCCGTCACCGGTGAAGGTCGCCTGGCTGGAGGAGATGTCGACGGTGCCGGTCGCGGCGGCCTTGCCGACGCAGTCGGAGATCTCCTCGATCTGGGTGAGCACCGTCTGGTACGGGGCGGCGGCGTTCGGGTCCTGGATCGACTGGCCGGTGGGGTCGATGCTGACGGTGCCGGTGACGGTGCCCGCGTGGCGCAGGTTGCCGAAGGCCGGGCCGTGGGAGTCGCTCCCGCCGATCAGGATCGAGTTGCCGGTCACGACGTCGACGTTGCCGCCGGTGGTGACGAAGTCGCTGCCGTTGGGCGGCACGACGCGCGAGCCGACGCCGACGACGCCCATGTTGTAGATGCCGCCGCCGTTCTTCTCGACGGTCAGGTTCCCCAGCGCGACGATCTTGCCCTCGGCCTCCGCGGCGCGACCGGTCACGGTGTAGTCGCCGCCGGTGAAGACGTTGATGCTGGCGTCCCGGCCGGGGAAGTCGCCGTTGTTCGGCGGCGGCCAGGTGGCGGGGCAGTCGGGGCCCGTGCAGGCGCCCAGCGGCGGGGCGAGCGGCGCGGCCGAACCGACCGTCAGCACGGCCGCCAGCGGCAGCGCCGCGACGACGGTCGCCACGGCGACCCGGACGGTCCGACGCCTGCGGGTGGCGGGTTCTCTTCTCACGGCGGTCGTTCTGTGATCCGGCGTACCGGTGCCCTGACCCATCGACACATTCCTCCGCGCATAGGAAAAGGAGCAGGTGCGCACAACCTGCCCCGTTCGTACTATCTGCTGGCGATCCCGCAGATCCGGGACATCCAACCTTAAATCGGGCGATTCCTACCCTACAGATCCTCAGATCCGATCCGAGAATCCACCGCGCGGCGCAGCAGTGGCCTCCCACCGGCCCTGCCCGGACGACCTCCGCGCCGCCCCCGCCCGACGCCCGCGCCCGTTAGGTTGGAGCAATGACCTCCGAGGCCCAGGACCAGAGCACGCCGCTCGTCGCCGTCGCGTCCGCCGACGCCGTACTGCGGCACCCCGAAGCGGGCGAGCACCTGCTCACCCCCCTCGAACTCGAACGCGCCGCCCGCTTCCGGCACGAGTCCGGGCGGATCGACTTCACCGCCGGCCACGTGCTGGTCCGGCTCTGCGCCGCCCGGCTGCTCGACGTCCCGGCGGCCTCGCTCACGCTCGCCCAGCAGTGCCCGGACTGCGGCCTGGCCGACCACGGCAAGCCGTACCTGCCGGACCACCCCGAGGTGCACGTGAGCCTGTCGCACACCCGGGGCGTGGTCGCGGCCGGAGCCGGCCACCAGCCGGTCGGGGTGGACGTCGAGCTGGCCGCGCGCGGCGGGTCGCTGGGCGCGGTCGCCCGCCGGGTGCTCTCCCCCGCCGAACTGCGCCTGGTCGAGGCGGCACCGGAGCCGGACCAGGCGTTCCTGCGGCTGTGGGTGCGCAAGGAGTCGCTGATCAAGATCGGGCGGGCCACCCTGGACACCCTGGCCTCCGTCGACCTGTCCGACCTGCCCCTGGACGTCCCGCCCGGCGCCCCGCTGCGCAGCCGCCACCAGGACCTGCACCTGCTCGACTGGGCCGACCCGGAGCACGGCGCCGCCGTCGCGGCGGTCAGCACCGCCGCGCCGAGGATCGTCCGGCTGACGACGGCGGGCTGACCAGGGCGGAGCTCCGCCGCCCTGCGGAACGAGCACGCCCACCCGCGCGGCGGGCCCCCGGATAAGCGGTGTTAGCGTGCCTGATCGCGGGCGCGCCGCCACCGGACGCCCGCCGCACCAGCTGCCCACCGCCGGATGTAAGGGTGTCCCCGCCATGGCCAAGTTCCTGCTGAGCCTGCACGTCCTCGCGTCGGTCCTGTTCATAGGCCCGGTCGCGGTGGCCGTCAGCATGTTCCCGCGCCGGGCCAAGGCCGCGCTGGCCGGCGGGCCGGACCAGGCCTCGGACGCGGGCGTGCTGCGGATCCTGCACCGGATCACCCAGGTCTACGCCCTGCTGGGGGTCGCGGTGCCGGTGATGGGCATCGGCCTCGCCCAGGTGATGGACGTGCTCGGGCAGTCCTGGATCATCGTCTCGATGGTGCTCACCGCGATCGCCGCGCTCTCGCTGCTGCTCTTCGTCCTGCCCGGGCAGCAGGCCGCGGTGGACGCGCTCGGCGCCGACACCGCGCCGGAGCAGCACGCCAAGGCCGTCCAGGGCCTGCGGCTGCTGCCGATGACGGCCGGGGTGTTCAACCTGCTGTGGGCGGTGGTCGTGGTGCTGATGGTCATCCGGCCGGGGTCGAGCACCGGCGTCTGAGCCGGGCCCCCGAAGCCGTACCGAAACCGTAGCGAACGAGGGACTCCACCGCCCGGCCGTGCCGGCCGAAGCCACGCCGACCGGGCCGGAAGGCCCTCTCCCCCGGGGCGGGCCCGGTCCAGTACCGTCCTGGCCATGACGATCATGGCGGGCATGGGCAGCCCGACGGGTACCGGAGTCGGTCCGCTGCTGCGCGGCTGGCGCGAACGGCGACAGCTCAGCCAGCTGCAACTGGCCCTGCGGGCGGACTCCTCGACCCGGCACCTCAGCTTCGTCGAGAACGGCCGCTCCCGCCCGAGCCGGGAGCTGGTGCTGCGGCTCGCCGAGCACCTGGACGTCCCGGTCCGCGAGCGCAACACCCTGCTGCTCGCGGCCGGCTACGCCCCGCACTTCCCCGAGACGCCGCTGGACGACCCGTCGATGGACGCGCTGCGCGGCGGCCTGGAGCGGCTGCTCGCCGCCCACGACCCGTACCCGGCGCTGGTCGTCGACGGGACCTTCCGGGTGCTGGCGGCCAACCGCTCGCTCGGGCTGCTCCTCGACGGCGTCGCCCCGCACCTGCTGGAACCGCCGCTCAACGCGATGCGGATCGCCCTGCACCCCGAGGGGCTGGCGCCGCGCATCGTGAACCTGCCGCAGTGGCGGCGGCACCTGCTGGAGCGGGTGGAGCACCGGATCGAGCTGCTGCGCGGCGAGGCGCTGCGGCGGCTGTACGAGGAGGTCGCCGGCTACCCGACGGCGGCGGACGACCCGGGCCCGGGCGGGGAGCAGGCGGACGGCGCCGGGCTGTTCCCGTTCGCGCTGCCGATGCGGATCCGGCACGAGGGGCGGGTGCTGTCGTTCCTGTCCACCATCACGACCTTCAACACGCCGCTGGACGTGACGGTCTCCGAACTGGCCATGGAGACCCTCCTGCCGGCCGACGCGGAGACGGTGCGGTTCCTCCAGGACGCGGTCGGCCCGGAGCGCTGAGCCTGGTTCAGGTGCGGCGCCCCTCGGTGCCGCCCCCGACGCCCCCGACGCGGCCGTCGCGGCCGTCGCGTCGGCGCAGCGCGGTGAACTGGAGGACGGCGAACAGGGCCACCACCACCGCCTGCACCGGGATCCAGACGGCGCCGGCCGTGGTCGGCTCCAGCCAGGCCGCCATCGCCACCAGGCTGAGCACCACCCAGACGGCATTGAGGTCGATCACCGCCCGCACCGCGAGCCGCGGCGGCCACCGGCGGGCGGCCAGGGCGCCGACCCCGAGGGCGTAGCCGGTGAGGAAGAGCCCGAGGGCGAGCAGGACACCACGACCGACCCCGAGCAGTTCGCCGACCGGGCCGGCGAAGGCCAGGTAGACGAGGCCGTTGCCGCCGGTGACCAGGGCGTCCAGGGCGAGCACGCCGCGCACCGTCCACAGGGGGGAAGCGGAGCCGGGGCGGGCGGGCGTGAGGGTGTTCGCGGACATGGCGGGTCAGCCTCCTGGCGGGGACGGGGCCCGGCGGCGGTGACGCCGGCCGGGCCCCCCACCCTGCCCGCCCGGCCGCCGGGCGTCGATTACCCCGCAGGTAAGGGCCCGGGGCCGAGACCGGTCGCCGGGGCGCTCAGGGCCGCGCCCCCGGCGACCGGCCGCCTCAGCCCGGCAGCCCGAAGAGCTCGGCGGCGTTGTCGTGGCAGACGGCCCGCAGCCACTCCTCCCCCAGGCCCAGCCCGGCCAGCGCCTCCAGTTGGTGCACGTACCGGTACGGGATGTTGGGGAAGTCGCTGCCGAGCAGGAAGCGGTCCTGGAGACCGCGCAGGCGCGGCAGTTCGGCGCGCGGGAACGGGACGTCGGCCTCGGCGAAGTCCGTGAAGGCGATCGTGGTGTCCAGCCGGACGGCCGGGTGGCGCTCGGCGAGGTCGAGGAAGTCGCGGTACTCGGGCATGCCGAGGTGGGCGACCACCAGGACCAGTCCGGGGTGGCGCTTCAGCACCTCGCCGATCGGACCGGGGCCGGTGAAGTCGCCCGGCACCGGCCCGGACCCGCAGTGGGTGACCACCGGCGTGCCGGTCTCGGCGAGCAGCCCCCACACCTCGTCCAGCTGCCGGTCCGCCGGGTCGTAGCCGCCGACCTGCACGTGCGCCTTGAACACCCGGGCGCCGTCCTCGATCGCGCGGGCCACGTAGCCGGGCGCCTCGGGCTCGGGGAAGAACGTCGCGGTGTGCAGGCACTCCTGGGTGCGGGCGGCGAAGTCGGCCGACCAAGCGTTCAGCCAGCCGGCCATGCCCGGCTTGTGCGGGTAGAGCATCGAGGTGAACGCCCGGACGCCGAAGTCCCGCAGCCGCTGGACGCGCTGCTCCTCGGCCTCGCGGTAGGTGATCGGCCAGGGCCGGTTCACCAGCGGGCCGGCCGCGTCGAAGTACGCCCACACCTTGTCGAGGACGTTCTTCGGCATGAAGTGGGTGTGCACGTCGATGAGGCCCGGCAGGCCCAGGGACTGCCAGAACGCGCGGACCCCCTGGGATTCGCTCACGCCGGCACCGGGCGGGCCCGGTCGATGATCCCGGCGGTGTCGACGCCGGACGGCAGGGTGCCGAAGGCGGAGCCGCGGTCGCCGGCGAGGCGGGTGGCGCAGAACGCGTCGGCCACCGCCGGGCTGCCGTGGCGGACCAGCAGCGCGCCCTGGAAGGCCAGCGCCATCGACTCGACCAGCCGGCGCGTCCGGTACTCCAGGTCGGCCTGGTCTGCGAGCTGCTTGCGCAGGTCGGCGACGGCCGCGTCCAGCCGGCGGTCCGCCCCGGCGGCGGCGTCGAGCTCGCCGAGGAAGGCTTCGACCGTCTCCGGGCGCTTCGCCATGGCGCGCAGCGCGTCCAGGGCGGCGACGTTGCCGGAGCCCTCCCAGATCGACACCAGCGGCGCCTCCCGGTAGAGCCGGGGCATCCCGGACTCCTCGACGTAGCCGTTGCCGCCCAGGCACTCCAGCGCCTCGGCGGCGTGCGCCGGGCCGCGCTTGCAGACCCAGTACTTGGCCACCGCCAGGCCCAACCGCCGTACCAGCGCCTCGGGTTCGTCCCCGGCCAGGGCCAGGTCGGTGCTCTGGGCGAGCCGCATCGCGACGGCGGTGGCCGCCTCGGACTCCACCACCAGGTCGGCGAGCACGTTGCGCATCAGCGGCTGGTCCACCAGCGGCCGGCCGAACGCGCGCCGGTGCAGGGCGTGGTGCACGGCCCGGGTGGCGCCGTAGCGCATGCCGGAGGCCGCGCCGACGGTGCAGTCCAGACGGGTCATGTTGACCATCTCGATGATGGTCGCCACCCCGCGCCCCTCCTCGCCGACCAGCCAGCCGACCGCGCCGTCGTACTCCAGCTCGGCGGAGGCGTTGGACTTGTTGCCGAGCTTGTCCTTGAGCCGCATCAGCTGGAGGCGGTTACGGGTGCCGTCCGGGAGGACGCGCGGCAGCATGAAGCAGCTGAGCCCGCCCGGCGCCTGGGCGAGCGTCAGGAACAGGTCGGACATCGGCGCCGAGGTGAACCACTTGTGGCCGGTCAGCCGGTAGGTGCCGTCCGGGTGCGGGGTCGCGGTGGTGGTGTTGGTGCGGACGTCCGAGCCACCCTGCTTCTCGGTCATCGACATGCCGGCGATCAGCCCGCGCTTGGTGCGCGGCTCGCGCAGCCCGAAGTCGTACGTGGTGGCGGCCAGCAGCGGCTCCAACTCGCCCGCCAGGGAGGGGTTGGCGCGCAGGGCCGGGACGGCGGCGTAGGTCATCGAGATCGGGCAGGTGTGGCCGGCCTCGACCTGCCCCCAGACGAAGAACTTGGCGGCCCGGGCGGAGTGGGCGCCGGGCCGCTCGTCCCGCCAGGGCGCGGCGTGCAGGCCGTGGGAGACGGCGGTGCGCATCAGCTCGTGCCAGGCCGGGTGGAACTCGACCTCGTCGACGCGGTGGCCGAAGCGGTCGTGGGTGCGCAGGACGGGCGGGTTCTCGTTGGCCAGCCGGCCCCACTCGGCGGCCTGCTCGGAGCCGGCCAGGCGGCCGAGCTCGTGCAGCTCGGCCTCGGCCCAGCCGGCGCCGGCCCGGTGCAGGGCGGCGAGCAGGGTCGGATCGGCGGCGGTGTCGTGTCCGTACGGCAGGGGCACCTGGTTGGTGACCTCATGCGTCGCTGTCATCGCGTCCTCCCAGGGCACGCAGAGTGAAGGAGACCAGGGCGGGGACCACGTCGGTGGTGCCCGCCGGCTTCGTGGGCGCGGCCGTCCGTGTGGGCGCGGCCGTTGCCTCAGGCGCGGGCGCGGCCGCGAGCGGGCCGGCCAGCGCCTCGCCGACCGCACCGACCAGCGCGGCGGCGGTCAGCACCGGGTCCTGCTCGGGGAGTTCGCCGCTCGCCACGGCGGCGGCGATCTCGGTGGCGATCACGTCCCGGAACGCCCGGCGGAACACCAGGCGCTCACTGTCCACGACCGCGTCGGCCGGCTCGACCAGCAGCGCGTACGCCAGCCGGGGCGCGCGCAGGGCGCGGGCGGCGAAGGTCTCGACGACCGCGGCGATCCGCTGCCGCGGGCCCTCCCGGAGGGCGACGGCCGCGTTGACGGCCGCCATCTCGCGGGTGACCACCCGGCGGAACAGCTGCACGGACAGCTCGGCCTTGTTGGCGAAGTGCTGGTAGAGGCTTCCGGTGGCGATCCCGGCGCGGTCCGCCACGGCGGCCATCGTGCAGCCGCCGTAGCCGCGTTCGGCGAGCAGCAGGACGGCCGCCTGCAGCACGGCCTCGCGCTGGGTGTCCAGCCGGGCTTGGACGGCGGGCGTGCGTCGGTAGGCCATAGAAGCATTGAAGCACTGATTCAGTTCTTCAGATAGGGGTCGGCCCCGCCGTATGCGCGAGGAGGCCGCCCCCGGCTGGGGACGGCCTCCTCCAAGGCGTCACACGGTGTCACGGCCCGCCGGTCACAGCGGGTGGCGCTCTACAGCGGGTGGCGCTGCGACTCCAGCTTCAGGCCCTCCTCGTCGAGCGGGCCGAACGGCGGGATCTGCTGCTTCTTGCCGAGCGAGCGGGCGGCGTCCTGGTCGCCCAGGCCGGCCCACTCCAGCACCTTGGCGGTCGCCTCCGCCGACTGCGCGGCCGGCAGCTGGCCGATGTTGGAGCCGTGGTTGCCGCCCGGCACGGTGTAGACGTAGCTGTCGTCACTGCCCCGGCCCAGCTTGAACGGCTTGGCGCCCCACGGGTCGTTGCCGCCGTAGACGTAGATGATCCGCTCGGCGTCGTGCTTCACCCAGCGGTCGATGTCCCGCATCGTGTTCGGGTTGAAGGAGATCGGGATGTCCTTCGGCACGTACGACCGGGCCGAGTACAGCTCCTTGTAGTCGTAGTGCAGCACGCCCTTGAGGTGCGAGACGTCGAAGAACGGCGCACCCAGCTCGGTCGCGGCCTGGTAGTAGTACGCGGTGTACTTCGCCAGCGACTGGTCGCTGTTGCCGGTGATGCCGGACTGCGAGTCGAACCACGCGTACAGCGCGTCGTCGGTCGCGGTGGCCGCGGCCGGGACCTTGGCGCAGTCCGCCTCGGTGCTGTACTGCCAGAACGCCCAGACCACGTCGAGCACGCCCGCCTCGTACGCCCGGTCCGGCGTGCCGAGGGTGTTGAAGGTCGAGCCGGCGGCCTTGTTGTCGGCCACGTAGCGGGTCTCCAGGCGGTCGCGGCGCACCAGCAGCTCGCGCTGGGCGGCGTTCAGCGCGGCCCGGCACTCGGGGGTGCCGACGGTGCGGAAGAAGTTGGTGTAGGCCGCGTAGTCGTTGACGTCGGTGTTGTTCGGCGCCACGTACGCGATCGTGCCCGCGACGTCGTCCGGGTAGAAGCGGCGGAAGTAGGTGGAGGACATGCCGCCCTTGCTGGCGCCGGTGGAGAGCCACTCCTGCTGGTAGATCCGCTTGAGCGCGGTCACCAGCCGGTGCGAGTCGGCGGCCTGCTGGCGGATGCCGGCCTTGGACCAGTCCGCCGGCTCGGGGCGCGACGGGGTGAAGTACCGGTACTCGATGGACACCTGGTTGCCGTCCACCAGCCGGGTCGGCTCGGTGCGGGACGGGTTGGTGCCCAGCGTGTAGCCGTTGGTGTAGAAGACGGTCGGGCGGTCGTAGCCCCGGTGCAGCACGCTGAAGCGCTGCTGGAAGGTGCCCAGCCAGGGGCGGAAGTGGTCGATCGGCTGGGTGTAGGTGAGCAGGAAGTAGCGGTGGCCGGTGGTGGTCGGCTTCTCCTCGGTGATCGTCACCCCGGGGATCGCCGCCAGCCGGTCCTTGATGTCGGCATTCGGGTCATCGGCGGGGCTCCGGCCGTGGGCGGCCCCGGCGGCGTCGGCGCCCTGGGCACCGGCGGCCAGCGCCGGGGTCGCCAGGCCGCCGAGCGCGAGCAGCGGTATCAGCAGGACGGAAACCAGCAGCCTTCGCAGCGTGGTGGTCATCAACTCTCCATTGGTCACACGGATATGACTGCCGCCCTGTCGGGACCGACAGTGCGGCGCGGGTGGTGCGGCGGCCGCCCGGTGGACGGCCGAATGGGCCACCCGCCGTTCACGGGTGGCCCATCGGGGATCGGTGCTGGTCAGCGCGGTCGCCCCGGTTCCGTCACGTCGTGACGGTCGGGCGCGGGGCGCCGGTCAGGTCAGGTCGGGTCAGGGCCTTCGCGACGGCCAGGTCAGGTCAGGACCGTCCCGACGGTCGGGTCAGGGCCGGACCAGGGTGCAGCCGGGCAGGGTGAGGTCGAACCGGTTGCCGGCGGCGAAGCAGGCCGGGATGCCGTAGGTCTCCTGCGCGTAGCCGATGCCCTGGTGCACCGTCACCGAGCCGTTCTCGTCGACCTCACACGGGTTGTCGAGGGTGCAGGACTCGCCGTTCTCGTTGATCGTGTTGTTGACCGCGACCACCTGCCCGGTGTTCGCGTCCACCACCGGCGAGCCGGAGGTGCCGCCGATCACGTTGCAGCCGGAGGTGTAGCGGACCGAGTCCTTGAAGGTCCAGTCGGCCTCGTTCAACTGGTAGGCGAAGCCGTCGATCGAGCAGGAGTAGATCTTCTTCCAGTAGCCCGAGACGACCTTGATCGAGGTGCCCTGCGTGGGGTGGGCGGCGGAGATGGTCAGCGGGGCGATCCCGTACCGGGACTGGATCGAGGCGTAGCTGGTGTTCAGCTGGTAGATCGACACGTCGGTGTCGGTCATGGCGCCGTAGACCACCTTGGTCGCGCGCAGGGTGCCGAGTCCGCTGCCGCTGGAGCTGAGGAGGGTGAAGGTCCGGCTGGAGGGCTGGTTGAGGATCACCTCGCCGGGGCCGGGCATCCCGGACTCCAGGCAGTGGCCGTTGGACAGGACGAGGGCCGGGTCGCTCGCGGCCGAGCCTGGCATCCGGACCAGCGAACCGGAACAGTTGTTGAGCGCCACCGTCCCGGCGAAGTTGACGGCGCGGGGGGCCGCCTTGGTGTCGGTGACCTGGGCCTGGTCGCTCAGGGACTGGCCGTCCCGGGCCGCGACGGACACGGCGGCGGGGGCCTCCGCGGTGGCGGCCTGGGCCGGGAGGGCGCCGGCGAGGGCGGTTGCTCCGGCGACCAGGACGGTGGCGAGCATGCCTATGAGCGGCTTCTTCATGAGAGACCTCTCGGTGTGGGGGTGCACCAAAGCTGTCGCGGACATGACTCACTGTCAAGAGTCAAGACGACACCAAGAAAGCACTTCGGCCGCAATGGCTCGTTCGCGCGGTGGCGGCGGTGCGCCGGCCCCTCCCTTCGCACCGCCGATCGCGTCAACCCGCCCCACGGCCCCCGTCCGCCACGTACTGTGGCGACATCGGACGGGTGACCACAGGGGGCAGGAGTGACTACCGAGTACCGCAGCGACGCGCCGTCGGAGCCCACGGGGGCGGGTGGGCGGTTGCTCGCCGTGAGCGACCTGCACATCTCCTACCAGGAGAACCGCGACCTGGTGGAGAAGCTCCGGCCCACCAGCCCCGACGACTGGCTGCTCGTCGCCGGAGACGTCGCCGAGCTCACCACCAGCATCGAGTGGGCGCTCGGGCTGCTCGCCGAACGCTTCGCCCGCGTGGTGTGGGCCCCCGGCAACCACGAGCTGTGGACCCACCCCGAGGACCCGGTGCAGCTGCGCGGCGTGGCCCGCTACGACCACCTGGTCGACCTCTGCCGGAGCCTCGGCGTGCTGACCCCCGAGGACCCGTACCCGCTCTGGCAGGGCGCCGGCGGACCGGCCCGCATCGCCCCGCTCTTCCTCCTGTACGACTACTCCTTCCGCGCGCCGGGCACGACCACCAAGGAGGAGTCTCTGGCGGCCGCCTACGAGAGCGGCATCGTCTGCGCGGACGAGCGGATGCTCCACCCGGACCCGTTCCCGGACCGCGACTCCTGGTGCCGCGAGCGCGTCCGGCTGACCGAGCAGCGGCTGGCGGCCTGCGACCCGGACGTACCGCTCGTCCTGGTCAACCACTACCCGCTGGTCCGCCACCCCACCGAGATCCTCTGGTACCCCGAGTTCGCCCAGTGGTGCGGCACCGAACTGACCGCGGACTGGCACCGCCGCTTCAACACCGCGGCGATGATCTACGGCCATCTACACATCCCCCGCAAGACCAGCTACGACGGCGTCCCGTTCGAGGAGGTCTCGCTCGGCTACCCGCGCGAGTGGCGCAAGCGCGGGCTGCCGGAGCCGCTGCTGCGCGAGGTCTTCCCGCAGGCGTAGGTGCGCGCTGCCCCGCCGCCCGACCGTCCGGCGGCGGGGCAGATCTCCGACGGATCAGGCCCCCCGCGCCTGCTCCCCCGCCTCCTCCCCCGCCTCCTCCCCTGCCTTCTCCTGCGCCTTCTCCTGCGCCTCCTCGAAGGTCGCCGACGCCTCCGGCCGGGCGAGCGTGACCACCAGGTCGCCGTCGCTCACCTCCGCGATCAGCGTGTCGCCCTCCTGCACCGTGCCGTCCAGCAGCAGGTTGGACACCCGGTTGTCCAGCTCCGACTGGATCGTCCGGCGCAACGGCCGGGCCCCGAACTCCGGCTGGTACCCGCGGTTGACCAGCCACTCCTTGGCCGCCTCGGTGACCTCCAACCGCACGTCCTGCGCCTTGAGCCGGCGCCGGCTGCGCTCCAGCAGCAGGTCGACCACCGACAGCAGGTCCTTCCGGGTGAGCGCGTGGAAGACGATCACCTCGTCGATCCGGTTCAGGAACTCCGGCCGGAACTGCTGGCGCAGGTCGCGCATCAGGTCGTCGCGGATCTCGTCCACGTTCCCGGCGTGGTCGAGGATGCGCTGCGAGCCGATGTTGCTGGTCATGATCACCACGGTGTTGCGGAAGTCGACCGTCCGCCCCTGGGCGTCGGTCAGCCGCCCGTCGTCCAGCACCTGGAGCAGCAGGTTGAAGACGTCCGGGTGCGCCTTCTCCACCTCGTCGAAGAGCAGCACGCTGTACGGCTTGCGGCGGACGGCCTCGGTCAGCTGCCCGGCCTCGTCGTAGCCGACGTACCCGGGCGGGGAGCCGACCAGTCGGGAGACGGTGTGCTTCTCCTGGAACTCGCTCATGTCGAAGCGGATCATCCGGTCCGGGTCGCCGAACAGCAGCGCCGCCAGTGCCTTCGCCAGCTCGGTCTTGCCCACGCCGGTCGGCCCGAGGAAGAGGAAGGAGCCGGTCGGCCGGTCCGGGTCGCCCATCCCGGCCCGGCCGCGGCGCACCGCCTGGGCGACCGCGGTGACCGCCTCGTCCTGGCCGATCACCTTCTCGTGCAGGTGCTCCTCCAGCTTGAGCAGCCGCTCCCGCTCGGTCGCGTTCAACTCCGCGACCGGGATGCCGGTCCGGGACGACAGCACCTGCGCGATGTCGTCGGCGGTCACGTCGACGACCTCCTCGCGGGACTCGGCGACGGCCGCCAGCTCGTCCTCGGTCTGCCGCAGCTCGGCCTTCAGGTTGGCCGCCCGCACGAACTCCTCGTCCGCGACGGCCTCGTCCAACTCCCGCTTCAGCTTGGTGATCCGGTCCTGCACCCCGGTCGCCTCGGTCGAGCCGCTCAGGCTGCGCAGCCGCACCCGGGCGCCGGCCTGGTCCAGCAGGTCGATCGCCTTGTCCGGCAGGAAGCGGTCGCTGACGTACCGGTCGGACAGCGTCGCCGCCGCGTCCAGCGCCTCGTCGGTGAACCGCACCTGGTGGTGCGCCTCGTACGCGTCCCGCAGCCCCCGCAGGATCTCGACCGTCTCCTCGACGCTCGGCTCGGGCACCAGCACCGGCTGGAAGCGGCGCTCCAGCGCGGCGTCCTTCTCCACGTGCTTGCGGTACTCGTCCAGCGTCGTCGCGCCGACCACGCTCAGTTCGCCGCGTGCCAGCGCCGGCTTGAGGATGTTGCCGGCGTCCATCGACCCCTCGCCGCCGGAGCCCGCGCCGACCACGGTGTGCAGCTCGTCCAGGAACAGGATCACGCTCTTCTCGGCCGCCGTGACCTCGTCGATCACCTTCTTCAGCCGCTCCTCGAACTCGCCCCGGTACTTGGAGCCGGCCACCAGGGCGGTCAGGTCGAGGGTGACGACCCGCTTGTCCCGCAGGCTCTGCGGCACGTCCCCGGAGACGATCCGCTGCGCCAGCCCCTCCACGATCGCGGTCTTGCCGACACCCGGCTCGCCGATCAGCACCGGGTTGTTCTTGGTCCGGCGGGAGAGGATCTCGACGGTCTGCTCGATCTCCTCGGCCCGCCCGACCACCGGGTCCAGCCGGCCCGAGCGCGCCGCCTCGGTGAGGTCCAGCCCGTACTCGTCCAGCGTCGGCGTCTCGCTCGGGTGCGCGCCCGTGCTGCTGCGCTCCCCGCCGACGCCGCGCCCCTCCAGCACCGTCTTCAGCGCCTCCTGCGAGGGCGCCGCGTTGCGCAGCGCCGTCCCCGCCCCGGACCGCTCCTGGTCCAGCAGCGCGCCGAGGATGTGCTCCGGCCCGATGTACGAGGCCCCGGCCGCCTGCGAACGGGCGTGCGCCGCCAGCAGCGCACGCTTGGCCGACGGCGTCAGCGCGGGCTGCCCGCCGTCCACCGCCGCCCCGTCCCCGGACGGCAGCGACCGCTCCAGGTCACCGGCCAACTGGTCCGGGTCGATCCCCGCCCGCTCCAGCATCCGGCGCGACGGCTCCACCCGGGTGGCCGCCCAGGCCAGGTGCCCGGTGTCGAGGTCGCTGGTCCCGTCCTCGCCGGCCCGGTGCGCGGCCAGCCCCAGCAGCTCCTGCGAGGACTCGCTCAGCAACCGCCCGATCGGCACCCGCTGCACGGCGGGCGGGGAGGCCATCGGACTCATTCCGAAGAAGCGGCTGAGTAGATCGGAGAACGGATCGCTCGATCCGAACGGGGGCATGGTCACGGAGGATCACCTCTCCCAAGCGGTGTGCAGCCACCCAAACACAGCCCGCCCCACCCCGCCTCCCGAGCCCCGGCCCCTCCCGCCCCCTGACGGCACCCCCAACTCCCCCGCCCCGTCGGCCGCGCCGACGGAGCGGCCCGGGAAACGACGGAGGGCCGGTCCCGGGAGACATGTCTCCCGGGACCGGCCCTCCGAACGGTGGTGGGCGCGGACGGTTTCGAACCGCCGACATCTGCTTTGTAAGAGCAGCGCTCTACCACTGAGCTACGCGCCCCCTGTCGCGGCCCGGTGGGGGCACGACGACTGCCTAGGGTACCTGGTCCCGGGGGGTGCTGTGGTGCGGGTGGTCGGGGAGTGGGGCGGGTGGGGGTGCCGGTGCGGTGGGGCGATCGGGAAGAATGGGGGTGGATCAGCGGGTCGGAGCAGGGAGCGCGCAGTGACGGTGGCCGGCGGGAGCGGGCGGGGGTGGCGTCGGGCGGGGAGTGCGCTGGCCGACGCACTGGTGGTGCCGGTGGTGCTGGCGGGTGCGCTGGGTGCGCTGGGGCTGGCCTCGGCCGGGACGGGCGGCTGGTGGGGCCGGCGCGGCGGGGAGGGTGTGCGGGCGGATGCCAAGGCGGCCCGGGACGCCGCGCAGGAGGCGTTCTACGAGCTGGACTCGACGCAGCGCGAGGTGCAGTTGGCGGTGGAGACCGTCCGGGCGGCCGAGGACGAGGCGACGGCCCGCCGGGCGCTGGCGGACCTGGCGGGGATCACCGGCCGGGTGGACCAGGTCACCGTGAACTACCTGGGCACGCTGGACGCGTACAACCTGGACGACGAGGCGCTGGACGCCGGCACCGCGGCGCGGGCCCGGCGGCAGCTGGAGGACGTGAAGGGGCAGCTCGGCTCGGCCCGGGCGGAGCTGAACGACTTCCTCCAGCGGCTGCAGCCGACCCTCCAGCGCGCGGAGCAGCAGCTGATGCGGGTCACCCCGGCGGTGGAGCAGGCGAAGCGCGCGCTGCTCCAGGCGAGCAACGCGCTGGACGCGGTGCGCGGCGCCGGGCTGCGGGCGGACGACCTGGCGGCCCGGCTGGCCGAACTGGCGCCGGAGCTCGGGTTGCTGAACGAGGGGCCGGCCCGGCACGGGGTGGCGCCGACGCTGCGACGCGCGGACGACGTGCGGCAGCGCGCCGAGGCGATCGCGGCCGACGCCGGTCAACTGCCGGAGCGCGCACGGGAGATCGACCGGCGGGTGGCGAGCCTGCGGACCCGGATCCAGGCGCTGGAGACCAAGGCGGAGACGGTCGAGCCGGCGCTGAGCGAACTGCGCCGACGGTTCAGCGCGGCCTGCTGGCAGGACCTCCAGCGGGTGTCGGAGCAGGTCGCGGAGACCGGGCGGGCGGCGGAGCGCAAGCTCGCCGAGGCCGCCCGGGCCCGGGACGAGCAGCGCTGGGCGGACGCGACGGGCGCCATCGGTACGGTGCGCGCGCTGCTGGACACCGCGGACGGGTCGGTGGTCGCGGTGAACGAGCGGCTGCGGCAGCTGAACGAGGTGCAGCACGACCCGCACCGGGAGGTGGAGCGGGCCCGGTTCGCCCTGCGCGACGCGCAGCGGCTGGCGATGACGGGCCGCAGCGCGCCGGACCCGCGGCACGCCGCCCCGCTGGACGAAGCGGTGGCGCGGCTGGACCGGGCCGTGGCCACCCTGGAAGCGGCTGGCCGGCACCCCGACTACTGGCACTTCCTGACCGAGCTGGCGGGCGTGCGGGAGACGGCGGCGCAGGTGATCGGGCTGATCCGCGGCGATCTGGGCGGGCACAGGTAGCACCGGTAGCACCGGTAGCGCCGGCCGGGCAGGACACCGGCAGCGTCCCCGGCAGCACCCACCGATAGGACACCGGTAGGCCGCCGGCAGGGCACCGCCTGGGTACCCTGCCGGTATGCCACGCTACGACTTCCGCTGCCGCTCCTGCGGCGCCACCTTCGAACTCCGCCGCCCGATGGCGCAGGCCGGCGCCCCCGCCGTCTGCCCGCAGGGCCACGAGGACACCGTGAAGCTGCTGTCCGCCGTCGCCGTCACCGGCTCCGCTTCGGGCGGCGCCCCGCGCCAGGCCCCCTCCGGCAACGGTGGTGGCGGAGGGGGCTGTTGCGGCGGCGGCTGCTGCGGCTGACCGCTCCCGCTCAGGAAGCGACGGGGGCGGCAGGGGCAGCAGGGGCGACGGAAGCGGCGGCCACCCGGGCGAGGAACCGTCGGACGATCTCCTCCCCCGCCGCCACCCCCACCTCGTCGAGGGCGGTGACGCCGGGGGCGGTCCAGCCGCCGTCGGCGAGTTCGCCGTGCCCGGGCCGCCAGGCGGCGTCGGCGGCGAGCAGCAGGTCGGCGTCGAGCAGCGAGTCGCCGGCCGCGAGCACGGTGGTCGCGCCGGTGCGCCGGACGGCTTCGGCGAGGGCGGCGCTCTTGCTGAGCGGCGCGGGGACGGCGTAGACCTTGCGGCCCTGGAGCGAGACCGTCCAGCCGCGTTCGGCGCACCAGCCGGTCAGCTCGTCGAGCCAGCCAGCGGGCAGCGCGGCGCGCTCGACGACGAGGTAGGCGAACAGCCCGTCGGCGACGCGGCGCTTGTGCGTCCACTCCGGGTCGGCGCTCAGGGCGAGCTGCCGGACGACCTCCTCCAGCGGGGCCGCACCGGAGGCGAGCCGCGCGGTGATCTCGGTGCGCCAGTCCTGGTCGGGCACGCCGTCGACGAGCAGGTGCCCGCCGTTGCCGCAGATCGCGTACGCGGGGACCCAACCGGGCGTCGGGCCGGGCAGGTTGATCCGCTCGTACTGGGCGAGGGTGCGGGTGGTGGCGGGGACGAACCAGGCCTGCCGGACGAGTTCGGCGAGCAGCGCGGCGGCCTGTTCGGTCATGAACGAGAGCGCCTTGCCGTCGTGCACCTCGACGGAGAGCAGCCGGGGCGCGAGCCGGTCGGGGACGTCCAGGGCGAGGGCCCGGTTGGAGTAGACGAGCGTCCGGTCGAGGTCGCTGGCGACGAGAACATCGGCGTTCATCAGGACTCCTTCACCACAACGGTCCTACCGGAGGCCCCGGTCGCTCCCCGACTGTAGCGGGGGTGGATGAGGCCGACGCAGGAGTACGGCAGGCCGTCCACCTCCTCGACCTCGACGCCGCGCTGGGCGGCGAGCAGCCGGACGTGGTCGAGGTCGGCGCCGGCCCCGCGCCTGGCGAGGACCCGCCAGGGGACGCGGCGCAGCAGCACCCGGGTGGTCTCGCCGACGCCGGGCTTGACCAGGTTGACGCTGTCGATGCCGTACTCGGTGCTGATCCGCTCGACGGCGGCCCAGCCGGCCCAGTCGGGCGCGCGGTCCGGGGCGGTGGACAGCCGGTCGGCGGCGGCGACGGCCTCCGGGCGGACGGCGTCGAAGTGGTCGGCCACGGTGTCGAGGAAGGCGGCGGAGACGTCCGCACCGGCCAGTTCGGCGTAGTGCTTGGCGCCGTGGAAGTCGTCCGGGCCGATCAGGCCGGGCCGCAGCACGGTGCGCGAGACCAGGCCGGAGACGGTGGAGTTGAGGCAGGCGGAGGGGATCAGGAAGTCGTCCCGGGTGCCGTAGGTGCGCGCGCAGCGGCCGGGGTCGGCGAGGACGGCGAGGTCCGGGTCGAATCCGGTGCCGGCCAGGGCCTCGGCGAGTTCGCGGGTGATCGCGCCCTTGCCGGTCCAGCCGTCGACGAAGACCACGTCGCCGGCGCGGTGGTGGGCGGCCAGGTAGCGCAGGGCGACCGGGTCGATGCCGCGGCCGCGGACGATGGAGACGGCGTAGTGCGGGGTGTCGAGTCCGTGGGCGTGGGCGAGCCAGCGGCGGATCAGGATGCCGACGGGCGTGCCGGCCCGGGCCAGCGAGGCGAGCACCAGGCCGGGGCCGCGCTCGCGCAGCAGGGTCTCGGCGACGGTGCCGGCGGCGAGCGCGATGCGGCGGGCGGAGGCGCGCAGCGCCTGGTGGAACAGCTCCTGGTACTCGGGGCTGGGCTGGTACTCGACCGGCAGCGACTCGGCGTAGTGCGCGCCGCCGTTCTGGACGGCCTCCTCGCGCTCCTCGGTGGGGGCTTCGAGCGGGACGCCGGAGAGGTCCTTGAGCAGCCAGGCCACCTCGTCGGGCCGGTAGGAGGAGAACGCCGGGCCGTACAACGGGGACGGCAGCCCAGACGGCCGGGGGGAAGGCCGGTGGGAGGGCAGCACCGCGAGCACCACCTGGTCGGTGACCTGCCGCAGCTGGCCGAGCAGGGCGCGCTCGCCCTCGCGCAGGGCGGGGGTGTCGGCGACGTCGTCGACCACCAGCACGACCGCGTCGAACCGGCGGGCCGGGTCGCTGCCGGGGGCGACGTTGTAGGCGTAGCGCTCGCGCGAAGCGTCGTCCTGCGGGTCGTCGTGGGCGGGGAAGGCGAGGCGGGTGCGGATGGCGTAGCCGGGGTCGTCCACGGCGAGGACGGGCGAGCGGGTGGTGGTGGAGTAGCGGACGCGGTCGCCGCCCAGCCGGTCGGCGAGTGCGCCGGCCAGCCTCAGCGGGGCGTACATCAGTTCCTCGAAGCCGAGGACCAGCACGCGCCGCGCCGTGGCGGGCAGTGCGTCGGCCAGCTGTGCGGCCAGGCGGGGCAGGGCGGCGTCCAGTCGGACGCGGTCGCGGGCGGTGAACCCGTGCCGGCCGCCGTCGGGGAGCCCGGCGGGCCAGTCCAGGTCGACCCGGGCGAGCGGTGCGGGCGTTCCGGGGGGCGCGGCGGGGGCGGGGGCGGCCTCGGCTATCAGCCGCTCGGCGCGGTCCAGGACGTCGGCGGGCAGCTGGACGGCGCCGCTGGCGGTGGCCACCAGGTCGAGCCGGACGCCGAGTTCGGCGGCGGTGTCGGCGAGCCGGCGGCGGTCGGCGGTGGAGCGCAGGTCGACCAGGGCGACGACGACGTAGTGGTCGCGCGGGTGGCGGGCGTGCAGTTCACGGATGGTGTTGAGGACCGTGCGGCCGGTCGAGAACTCGTCGTCGACCAGCACCAACGGGCCGTCACCGGTGAGGAGTTCGGGATCGGCGGGGAGCAGCAGGTGCGAGGTGGCGTGCGAGTGCTCCTCCTCGAAGCCGCCGAGCGGGGGCACGCCGGCCACCGGGCGGCGGGTGGAGTGCAGGTACGGGGCGTCGAGGCCGTCGGCGACGCTGTGGCCGAGGCCGGTGGCCGTCTCCGCGTAGCCGAGGACGACGGCCCGCGCGGCGGCCTCGTCGCCGAGCAACTCGCGTACCTTCCGGCCGAGTTCGAGCCCGACGCCGTGGACGACCGCGGGCCGCTGCGGGACGTGCTTGCCGAGCACGGTGGAGACCAGCAGGTGGGCGCGCTTCGGGTTCTGGGAACGCAGGGCCAGGCCCACGAGTTCGGGGAGGCGGTCCGATCCGGTCAGGGCGATGCCGGCCCGGTCGGCGACCCAACGGCCGGTCCACGTCTGCTGTGCTGTCACTGCTGGTCCTGCCTTCGCATGGTGCGGTGGTGCGGTCTTCGGATCGGTCGGAGTCGGATCGGCCGGATCGGCCGGACGGGTCGGACGGGTCGGACGGGTCGGATCGGTGGGGCCGTTCAGGTCAGCCGCGGACAGCCCCTCTCAGCCGCGCGCAGCCCCCCCTCACCCCCCGCACAGGCAGGCCGCGAGCAGCTCCGCGAAGCTCACGTCCTCCCGGGCCACCCCGAACACCTCCGCCCGCAGCAGCACCCGCTCCGCCCAGGCCCGGTGCGGCCGGGCCTCGTTCATCTTGTTGGTGTACGCCGAGCGCAGGACCCCGCCGCCGTCCTGCTCCTGCCGGAGGATGTCCCGGGCGTCGCAGTACTCCTCGTGCGTGACCACCGAGAGGGCGTGCACGGCGGGGACGTGGCTGGGGTGGATGCAGGTCTTGCCGAGCAGGCCGTTGGCCCGGTCGAGCTCGACCTCCCGGATCAGCCCGTCCAGGTCGTGCTCGATGATCCGCCGGCGGACCTCCTCGCCGGAGGCCCGGGTCGTCCCGGGGGCCTCGGCGAACGGCGTGCGGCGCAGCTGCGGCTTGAACATCCGCTCCTGGACCGGGAAGTACTCCCAGACCGGACCGGTGACGGTGTACCCGGTGCCGTCCGCCCGGCCGAGCACGTTGACCACGTCGCCGATCACCGCCGAGACCAGGGCGACGTCGTACGCGGTGAGGTCGGGCGAGCGGCGCAGGCCGTACGCGGAGCAGAGGTCGGTCACGCCGAGGCGGACGGCGAGCACCCGCTCCCGGTGCCCGGCGAGCAGGTCGGCGATGCCGAAGAGCTGCTGGCGCCTGGTCTCCAGGTGGGCGAGTTCGGGTGACTCCAGGACGGGCATGGCGAACAGCCGGCGCCCGGTGGCGGCCTCGGCGGCGGCCAGGGCGGCCAGGTACGCGCCGCCGGTCTCCGTGGTGAACTTCGGCAGGACGAACCCGCTCAGCAGCTCGACGGCCGGCCCGAGCCGCTCGGCCAGGTCGAGGATCTGGGAGGCGGCTCGAACTCTGATGAAGAGCAGGGGGTGGCCTTGTGTGCAGTCGGTGAAATCCCTGACCAGGTCATTCAACTGCTCGATCAGGTTCCGCTCCCCCGCGTCCACCTCGTGGTCGGCGATCGCGTCCTCCAGGCAGAGCACCATCGACACCACGCCCCGAGCAGCCTGTTTGCGGATGTCGGCGGCCAGCGCGGGCCGGGTGGCGGGGCTGTAGAGGGTGCCGCCGAGGGCGGTGGCCAGCACCGCGGCCTCGCTCCGCGCCGTGAACGGCCGGGGCGGTTCGAGGAAGAGGCGACCGCGTACGTCGTCGGCGAGGTGGCCGAAATGGCGCAAGGTGCTCTCCTCAGAGGTTTGACGGCCACCGGTCCGTTGCCGGGGCGTGCGGCGGCGCGGGACGACACCGCGATCCAGCGGTGCGACACCATGGTTAACCGGTCCACGGGGCTCCGTGGTTCCCGGACGGACGCCGGCGGGCCCCCCTCCGCCCGACCCCGGCGGGCCCTTGGACCGCCCATCGTACGGACGGATTCCGGCCGTCCCCGGTTCCTCGGCACTGAACTCCCGGAACATCGCCGTCCAGATCACCGATCACCGGTCGAGCACCGGCAAACCCCCGACAAGCGCAAGTCTTGGCAAAGTTCGACCCGGTTCCGACGGTCCCGGTCACGTTGTCCGAAGGGGTGGCGAACGGGCAGGATGGTCGGCTATGACGCACGTGATGGCCAAGGGCGCCAACATCGCACTGCCGGCTGCGGCGGTCCGCGCCGTGCTGCGCTGGAGCGCCACGCCCGGTGCGCCGGACGTGGACGCGTCCGCGCTGCTGCTCGGCGCCACCGGCAAGGTCCGTTCGGATGCCGACTTCGTCTTCTACAACCAGCCGCGACACCCCTCCGGCCTGGTGCGCCACCTGCCCAAGCAGCAGACCTCCGGCGGCGCCGAGATCATCGACACGATCGAGGTCGAACTCGCCAAGCTGCCCGCCGACGTCGACCGGGTGGTGCTGGCCGGCTCCTCCGAGGGCGGCTCCTTCCGCACGGTGCCCGGGCTGCGCCTGCTGCTCTTCGACGCCACGGCCGGGGACGGCACCCCCGCACTCGCCGAGTTCGCGATCTCCGACGGCGAGAACGTCACCGCCCTGGTCGCGGGCGAGCTGTACCGGCGCTCCGGCGCCTGGAAGTTCCGGGCGATCGGCCAGGGCTACACCTCCGGCCTGATCGGCCTGGCCACCGACTTCGGCATCACCGTCGACGACGAGGCGGAGGCCGACGCGGCCCCGGCGGCGGCCTCGACGGCCACCCCCACCGCCGCCGTCGACCCGCGCAGCACCCCGCTGCCCGCCCCGCGCCCGACCGCCCCGCCCGAGCCCGGCACCTTCACCCTGGCCCCGGCCGTCCCGCAGCCGTCGGCCACCCCCCAGGGCCGGCCCCAGCAGCCCGCCGCGGCCGCCCCGGGCCCGGTGCCGCCCCCGCCGACCGCCCCGCCCACCGTTCCCCCGGCCGCGCCGCCGGCTCCGACCGCGCCCCCGGCCCACCAGCCCGGCACCGGGTACGGCTACCCGCAGCAGCCACAGCCCCAGCAGCCGCCCGGCACCGGCTACGGCTATCCGCAGCAGCAGCCCGGTACCGGCTACGGGTACCCGCAACCCACCCCCCAGCCGTACCCGCAGCAGCAGGGCACCGGTTACGGCTACCCGCACCAGCAGCAGCCCGCCCCGCAGCAGCACCCCGGCAGCTACGGCTACCCGCACGCCGGCACCGGCCAGCAGCCGCCGGCCCAGGCCCCCGCGCAACCACCTGCCCAGGCCCAGGCCCAGCCGCCCACCGGCGAGGAGTTCGCCCTGCCGCCGCAGGGCCCGCAGTTCCAGCCCCGCTGACCGGCCTGCTCAGGGCACCACCGCCGCCCGGCTCCGACCAGACCGGGCGGGGCCGAGGCCGGGCGGGGCCGAGGCCGGGCAGGGCCGAGGCCGGGCAGGGCCTAGTCGGAACCGCCCTGGCTCTTGTACCCGCGCTGCCACTGCATCCCGAACCCGTACAGCCGGTCGATGTCCGCCTGGAACCCGTTGACGTACCGCACCTCACGGCGCACCGTCAGCTGGTTGTCCCCCGCGTTCTCGATCAGCACCACCGCGCACGAGCGCGCCGCCCGGGCCCGTTCGTCCAGCTTGATCTCGATCCGCGGCCCGGTCTGCGGCACGATCGTCACCACCGCGTGGGACTGCTCGAAGGCCGGCGTGCCGTCGTAGATGTAGACGAAGATCAGCAGCCGTTTGAACTTGTCCTTCTTCTCCAGGTTGACGTACATCGTCTCGCCGGACGGCGCCCCGTACTGGTCGTCGCCGCTGAGCTTGATGTACGGCGGTTGCCGGAGGTCGCCGAAGTAGCCGCCGAGCGGCTGCACCACGCCGCTGCTCCCGTCGGACAGTTCGTACATGCACGCCAGGTCGAGGTCGACGTTGACCTGCTCGTTCTGCACCGAGTCCGGCTCCAGCGGGCGCAGGATGCGGGGGCTGAAGAGGCGCTTGGCGCGTTCCCGGGCACTCGGCCGGACGGCCCCGGAGCGGGTGGTCCAGTGCAGGTTGACGTAGAGGTAGCCGGTGGTGGCCGCGGACCCGGTGATCGCGTGCTGCGGGGTCGACTTGGTGAGTATGACCTTGTGCTGACCGCCCGGGTTGTCGAAGGTGTAGTTCCGCTCCCCGCGCAGGTACTCCCAGATCGAGACCATCCCGCCCTCTCCCCCTGCTCCCGTCAGGCGATCTGACGGTCCGCCGCTCCATGATCGGGCATCAGCCCGGCCCTCGGATACCCAAACCTTCCCCTCCCCTACCCCGTCGGGCCCCCCGGCGCTCACCGCCGGGTCGACGAGTGGAGCGGCCGGCGGGTCGATTGGCGGGAGGAAGCCCCCCTCCCGTAACATGCCGCCCCTTCGGACGCGATATCGTCTAGCCGCACAGGTGTCCCGTCCGCCCCTGCGCGGGTGCGGCGGGTACGCCGTGCGGCGACGAACGAACCGTCAGGCGCGACCCGAGTACCGGGAGCTGACCGCCTGTGTCGCTCTGTGAACCCGTCCCCTGCGGAAACCCGAGGCCCGACCCGCAATGAACCTGACCTCCATACAGCTGGTCTGGACCGTCGTCGGCGGCGCAGCCCTGCTGTTCGTCGCCGTCCTGCTGGCGACGCTGCGTTTCAAGAACACGAAGAAGGAAGAGGCCGGCGACTCCTGGGAGCGCAGCGAGGAGCGTCGGCGGCGCAAGGAGATGATCTACGGCATCTCCTCCTACACGCTGCTGTTCTGCTGCGCCGGTGTCGCCGCCGCGCTGTCCTTCCACGGCCTGGTGGGCTTCGGCAAGGAGAACCTGGGGCTGTCCGGCGGCTGGGAGTACCTCGTCCCGTTCGGCCTCGACGGCGCCGCGATGTTCTGCTCGGTGCTCGCCGTCCGCGAGGCCAGCCACGGTGACGCCGCGCTCGGCTCCCGCCTGCTGGTCTGGGTGTTCGCGATCGCCTCGGCCTGGTTCAACTGGGTGCACGCGCCGCGCGGCGTGTCGCACGACGGCGCCCCGCAGTTCTTCTCCGGCATGTCGATCTCGGCGGCGATCCTGTTCGACCGCGCGCTGAAGCAGACCCGCAAGGCCGCGCTGCGCGAGCAGGGGCTCGTGCCGCGCCCGCTGCCGCAGATCCGGATCGTCCGCTGGCTGCGCGCCCCGCGCGAGACCTACGCGGCCTGGTCGCTGATGCTGCTGGAGAACGTCCGCAGCCTGGACGAGGCGGTCGAGGAGGTGCGCGAGGAGCGCCAGGCCAAGCTGGACGCCAAGGTGCGGGCCCGCACGGCCGACCGCCGCGAGCGGGCCGAGCTGAAGGCCATCTCCCGCCAGGGCGGCATGCTCGCCCGGGCCCGCGGCGGCCGCCAGGTGCCCGCGCTCACGGCTGCCGGCGACGGCCAGACCGCTACGGAGCCTGCCCTAGCCGCCGAGTCGGACACCGCCTCCTCGCACCAGGCCGCCTCGGGCCCGCTGGAGCCGGCCGCGCTGGACGCCGGCCGCCGCCCGCGTGCCGCCGTCGGCTCGTCGTACGCGCCGTCCTCCTCGGCGTCCTCCTCGCCCTACTCGTCGTCGTCCTACTCCTCGTCCTCGTCCGCCGGATCGGCCTCGGGCTCGTCCTACCGCAGCTCGACCATCGACCTGACGGCCGACGACGACACCCTGTCGATGCCCAAGCTGGACTCGCTGGAGCGCAAGCTGCGCGCGATCGAGCAGCAGCTCGGCTGAGCGGGCGCACCGCGACGTGAAACGGCCGCCCCCGGATTCCCGGAGGCGGCCGTTTCGCGTACCCGGCGGGCTATTCGCCGGTACCCGTACTCACCAGTTCCGGTTCGTCCCGCGCGGCCTCGCGCCGGTTGCGCAGGATCGACGAGCCGAGCGCCAGCCCGATGAAGGCGACGCCGATCAGGCCGGTGACGATCTCCGGGATGTGGTACTTGATCCCGACCAGCAGGATCACCGAGAGCGCACCGATCGCGTAGTGCGCGCCGTGCTCCAGGTAGACGTAGTCGTCCAGGGTGCCCTTGCGGACCAGGAAGACGGTCAGCGAGCGGATGTACATCGCGCCGATGCCCAGGCCCAGGGTGATCTGGAAGATGTCGCTGGAGATGGCGAACGCGCCGACCACGCCGTCGAAGGAGAACGAGGCGTCCAGGACCTCCAGGTAGAGGAAGAGGAAGAACGCGGCCTTGCCGCCGACCTGGAGGATCGACTTGCCGGACTTCTCGGCCTCCTCCTCGCGCTCGGCGTCCTCCTCCAGACCCGATTCGAAGATCGAGGAGAGGCCGCCGACCACGAGATAGGTGATCAGGCCGAGGACACCGGCGAGCAGAACGGTTTCAGCGTGCTCCCCGGCGAAGAAGTTGGAGGCCAGCACCAGCACGACCAGCGCGACGACGCTGGAGAAGGCGTCCAGCTTGCCGACCTTCTCCAGCGGGCGCTCGATCCAGCCCAGCCAGTTGTGCTCCTTCTCGTCGTCGAACACGAAGTCGAGGAAGATCATGAGCAGGAAGACGCCGCCGAAGGCCGCGATGGCGGGGTTGGCCGCCTCCAGGTACTGACCGTAGGTCAGGCCGGCGTGCGTCTTGTCGGAGTGCAGCGCGAGGTCGATGACCGTCGCGGGGTTGAGCTTCGCGGTGAGGCCGACCACCAGCAGCGGGAAGACCAGCCGCATGCCGAAGACGGCGATGAGCACGCCGACGGTCAGGAAGATCTTCTGCCAGTACGGGTTCATCCGCTTCAACACCGTGGCGTTGACCACCGCGTTGTCGAACGACAGGGAGATCTCCAGGATGGAGAGGATCAGCACGATGCCGAATCCTTGGGCCCCCCAGAGCAGTCCGGCCGCGATCAGGCCTAGGACGGTGATCGCGAACGACCAGCCGAAAGTGCGGAGGAACACGGGACTTGGTTACCTTTCGGGTTTCGGGCCGTGCCGGGGGCGGCCTCGTCCCGAGACGCCCTGACCGGGCCGGGCCCGGTCAGGTCACCCCCGCACTGCCTTCTGTTCTCATGATCGTAGGTTGGGTGCGATTGTTCTGATTTTCGCCTTTTCGCCCTTACTGTACGTTTACGCCGAAATCGAGGGCGATGCCGCGCAGGCCGGAGGCGTAGCCCTGGCCCACCGCGCGGAACTTCCACTCGCCCGCGTAGCGGTACAGCTCGCCGAAGATCATCGCGGTCTCGCTGGACGCGTCCTCGGACAGGTCGTAACGGGCGATCTCCTCGCCGTCGAGGGAGTTGGCGACCCGGATGTAGGCGTTGCGGACCTGCCCGAAGTTCTGCAGCCGCGCCTCGGCGTCGTAGATCGACACCGCGAACACCACCTTGTCCGCCTGTGCCGGAACCAGCTCCAGGTTGACCAGGACCACCTCGTCGTCGCCGTCGTCCTCGCCGCCGGTGAGGTTGTCACCGGTGTGCTCGACCGAGCCCTCGGGGCTCTTGAGGTTGTTGTAGAAGACGAAGTACTCGTCACCGAGCACCCGGCCGCCACCACAGATCAGGGCGCTCGCATCGAGGTCGAACGGTGCGCCCGTGGTCGAACGGGCGGACCAGCCGAGGCCGATCTGGACCTGCGTCAGGTTCGGCGCGGCCTTGGTGAGCGAGACGTTCCCGCCCTTGGCGAGCGTGACCACCATGACTGTTCTTCCTCCCTTGCCTTCTCCCGGGGCGCGCCTACAAGGTGTAGTCCCCCACGGCCCGGGCCGGCCCCGTTTGGCCGGCTGAACTTCCTGAACTCACATCCTCGCAGCGCACGGAGCCGACACGAAGCCGGGGCGGCCCCGGACCTCTGGAGGTCCGGGGCCGCCCCGTAGAAGGCTCCCGCGCCGGGCGACCGGCCGTCGTCCGCCGCCGCCCCGTGTCGTCCGGTGTCGTCCGGTCAGACGTTGACGCCGAAGTCCTGGGCGATGCCGCGCAGGCCGGAGGCGTAGCCCTGGCCGATGGCCCGGAACTTCCACTCCGCGCCGTTGCGGTACAGCTCGCCGAAGACCATCGCGGTCTCGGTGGAGGCGTCCTCGGAGAGGTCGTAGCGGGCCAGCTCCGTGTTGTCGGCCTGGTTCACCACGCGGATGAACGCGTTGCGGACCTGGCCGAAGTTCTGCCCGCGGCTCTCGGCGTCGTAGATCGAGACCGGGAAGACGATCTTCTGCACGTCCGCCGGGACGCCGGCCAGGTTGACCTTGATCGCCTCGTCGTCGCCCTCGCCCTCGCCGGTGCGGTTGTCACCGGTGTGCTCGACGGAGCCGTCCGCGCTCTTCAGGTTGTTGAAGAAGACGAAGTTCCCGTCCGAGGCGACCTTGCCCTGCTCGTTGCAGAGCAGCGCGCTGGCGTCCAGGTCGAAGTCCGTCCCGGTGGTGGTCCGGACGTCCCAGCCCAGGCCGACGACCACGGCCGAAAGCCCCGGGGCCTCCTTGGTGAGCGAGACATTGCCGCCCTTGCTCAGGCTGACACCCACTTGTCCTCCAAGAATCGGGAGGCACGCCCTGGTGCCCCCGTGGTGCGGTTCGAGGCGCCGGCCGGCGAGCGGCTCGCGTGCCCCACCCGGCCAACGGACCGAGCGTAGTGCGCGGTTCCCGTCCGGACGTGCGAACGGGCCCGGCGCGGCCGTTCGAAGTTCGCGGGGGCGGGCCCACGGCCACCGCCACGGGCCTCCACGCGGGGCCTCAGAGGGCGCCGAGGGCCTTCAGGTACTCCTGCTCGTCCCGGGCGTCCGGGAGGTCGTTGACGACGCTCCAGCGCACCGTGCCCGCCGTGTCGATCACGAAGGTGCCGCGCACGGGGCAACCCTTCCGCTCGTCGAGGACGCCGTAGGCGCGGGCGACCTCGCCGTGCGGCCAGAAGTCGGCCAGCAGCGGGAACTCCAGGCCCTCCCGCTCGGCGAAGACGCGCTGGGTGAACTGCGAGTCGCAGGAGACGCCGAGCACCTGGACCCGGTCGTTCTGCAGCTGCGCCAGCTCCCGCTGGATGGCACCGAGCTCGCCGGTGCAGACGCCGGTGAAGGAGAACGGGTAGAAGACCAGGACGACGTTCCGCTCGCCCCGGAAGTCGGAGAGGCGGACCGCTTCGCCGTGCTGGTTGTTGAGCTCGAAGTCCGGAGCCTCGGTACCGACCTCGATGGCCATGAACGTGACCTTTCTGACGCGACCGCGCCGCGCGGGCGGCGCGGCCAGCGCCATCCTCGCATCCGTTCGGGCACGTTCCGCCGAATGGATGAGGGCGGCACCCGCGCGCTCCACCGCTTTCGCCCTGGGCGAACGCGTTTCCGGGCCGGCCCCGGGGCGGACGCGACCCCGGGCGACCACGCTCCGTGACGACGAGGGCGACGCCACCCCCGGTGCCGGACCCGGAAAACGATCGGGCCCCGCCGGAGGGATCCTCCGGCGGGGCCCGGTGCGGGGCCTCAGAGCCCGCTCAGCGCTTGCCGGCCGGCTTGGCCGTGGACTTGGTGGCGAGCCGGGTGGCCGCCCAGTCCTTGGCGACCGCGATCGAGCTGGTCTGGGAGAGACCGGCGGTGCGGGCCGCGTCCGCGATGTCGGACGCCTCGATGTGGCCGTCGCGCCCGGTCTTGGGCGTCAGCAGCCAGATCAGACCGCCTTCGGCCAGGTACTCCAGGGCGTCGACGAGGGAGTCGGTGAGGTCCCCGTCGTCGTCGCGGTGCCACAGCAGGACGGCGTCGGCGACGTCGTCGTAGTCCTCGTCGACGAGATCCGTCCCGGTGAGCTCCTCGATGCCTTCGCGGAGATCCTGGTCAGTGTCGTCGTCGTACCCCAGCTCCTGGATGATCTGGCCCTCTTCGAAGCCGAGACGGGTCGCCGGGTTGGACTTGTCCGCGGGGTCCGCGGTCGCGCTCACGGGAATAACCTCCAGTATTCGGCCCGGCGTCCATGCCGAGGCTGTGGCCGTAGTCCACACGGGCGCGGCGGTTCGCGCAAGTACCCGCCCCCCGATCCCCCCCAAAGGTTGACGTGCCACAGCGGGGACACGCCGTTCGATGTGTCGGGAATCACACCGATTTGCCCTTCTCTGCATGAGACAAGGATGCTTCGGGTGGTCCCGGCCCACAGGGCGTACGGATGCCCGAGATACGAACGGCATTCGGGTCCGCGCGTGCGCGGGCGTAGAGTCTCCTGTTGGCCCTCACCCCGGCCGCCCGCCATCGGGCGGACGGGACACCAGGTCGGACCACCTCTGTACGTAGCACCCGGGGGTGTGCGGGGCGGGCGAAGTCGCCCGGACCGCGCACCGCCAGACCGTCCCGCCCACCAGGCGGAACGGTTACCGATCGGTAGAGATGACGGATCTCCGAGCGCGGTAGCACGATGGAGGCGGCGCGACACACCTCAGTTTCGACCGACAGTGAAGGAACAGCGTGGCTTCCGGATCCGATCGCAACCCGATCATCATTGGCGGCCTTCCGAGTCAGGTCCCGGACTTCGATCCCGAGGAGACCGCGGAATGGCTGGAGTCGCTTGACGCGGCCATCGACGAGCGGGGGCGCGAGCGCGCCCGCTACCTGATGCTCCGCCTGATCGAGCGCGCCCGCGAGAAGCGTGTCGCCGTGCCCGAGATGCGCAGCACGGACTACGTCAACACCATCGCGACCAAGGACGAGCCGTTCTTCCCCGGCAACGAGGAGATCGAGCGAAAGATCCTCAACGCGACCCGCTGGAACGCGGCCGTGATGGTCTCCCGGGCACAGCGCCCGGGCATCGGCGTGGGCGGGCACATCGCCACCTTCGCCTCCTCCGCGTCGCTGTACGACGTCGGCTTCAACTACTTCTTCCGCGGCAAGGACGCCGAGGGCGAGTCCGGCGACCAGATCTTCTTCCAGGGCCACGCCTCCCCCGGCATCTACGCCCGCGCGTTCCTGCTGGACCGACTGTCCGAGCAGCAGCTCGACGCGTTCCGCCAGGAGAAGTCGAAGGCCCCGTACGGCCTCTCCAGCTACCCGCACCCGCGGCTGATGCCGGACTTCTGGGAGTTCCCGACCGTGTCCATGGGCCTCGGCCCGCTCGGCGCGATCTACCAGGCCCGGATGAACCGCTACCTGGAGCACCGCGGGATCAAGGACACCTCCGACTCGCACGTCTACGCCTTCCTCGGCGACGGCGAGATGGACGAGCCGGAGTCGCTGGGCCAGCTGTCGCTGGCCTCGCGCGAGGGCCTCGACAACCTGACCTTCGTGGTCAACTGCAACCTGCAGCGCCTGGACGGCCCGGTCCGCGGCAACGGCAAGATCATCCAGGAGCTGGAGTCCCAGTTCCGGGGCGCCGGCTGGAACGTGATCAAGCTGGTCTGGGACCGCAGCTGGGACCCGCTGCTCGCGCAGGACCGCGACGGCGTCCTGGTCAACAAGCTGAACACCACGGTGGACGGCCAGTTCCAGACCTACGCCACCGAGACCGGTCAGTACATCCGCGAGCACTTCTTCGGCAGCGACCTGCGCCTGCGCAAGATGGTCGAGAGCATGACCGACCAGCAGGTCCAGCACCTGGGTCGCGGCGGCCACGACCACAAGAAGATCTACGCGGCGTTCAAGGCGGCCCGCGAGCACAAGGGCCAGCCGACGGTCATCCTCGCCCAGACGGTCAAGGGCTGGACGCTCGGCCCCAACTTCGAGGGCCGCAACGCCACCCACCAGATGAAGAAGCTGACGGTCGAGGACCTGAAGCGCTTCCGCGACCGGCTGCACCTGCCGATCACCGACAAGCAGCTGGACGAGGGCTACCCGCCCTACTACCACCCGGGCCGCGACTCGGAAGAGATCCAGTACATGCACGACCGCCGCAGCGAGCTGGGCGGCTACGTGCCGACCCGCAAGGTGCGCCCGCGTCAGCTGGAACTGCCCGGCGACGACGCGTACAAGGCGGTCAAGAAGGGCTCCGGCAACCAGACCATCGCCACCACCATGGCGTTCGTCCGGGTGCTCAAGGACCTCATGCGGGACAAGGGCATCGGCAACCGCTTCGTGCCGATCGCGCCCGACGAGTACCGCACCTTCGGCATGGACTCGCTCTTCCCGTCGGCGAAGATCTACAACCCGCTCGGCCAGACCTACGAGTCGGTCGACCGCGACCTGCTGCTGGCCTACAAGGAGTCGCCGACCGGCCAGATGCTGCACGACGGCATCTCCGAGGCCGGCTGCACCGCCTCGCTGATCGCCGCCGGCTCCTCCTACGCCACCCACGGCGAGCCGCTGATCCCGGTGTACGTCTTCTACTCGATGTTCGGGTTCCAGCGCACCGGCGACCAGTTCTGGCAGATGGCCGACCAGCTGGCCCGCGGCTTCGTGATCGGCGCCACCGCCGGCCGCACCACGCTGACCGGCGAGGGCCTCCAGCACGCCGACGGCCACTCGCAGCTGCTGGCCTCGACCAACCCCGGCGTCGTCGCGTACGACCCGGCGTACGGCTTCGAGATCGCGCACATCGTCCAGGACGGTCTGCGGCGGATGTACGGCACCAGTGCCGAGCACCCGCACGGCGAGGACGTGTTCTACTACATGACCGTCTACAACGAGCCGATCAAGATGCCGGCCGAGCCCGAGAACGTGGACGTCGAGGGCATCCTCAAGGGTCTGCACAAGTACGCGCCGGGCACCGCCGGCCAGATCCCGGCCCAGATCCTCGCCTCCGGCGTGGCCGTGCCGTGGGCCCTGGAGGCCCAGCGCATCCTCGCCGAGGAGTGGAACGTCAAGGCCGACGTCTGGTCCGCGACCTCCTGGAACGAGCTGCGCCGCGACGCGGTGGAGGCCGAGGAGTTCAACCTGCTGCACCCCGAGGAGCAGCAGCGTGTGCCGTACGTCACCCAGAAGCTCCAGGGTGCCGAGGGCCCGGTCGTCGCCGTGTCCGACTGGATGCGCGCGGTGCCGGACCAGATCTCCCGCTGGGTGCCCGGTCAGTACCAGTCGCTGGGTGCCGACGGGTTCGGCTTCGCCGACACCCGCGGTGCGGCGCGTCGCTTCTTCCACATCGACGCGCAGTCGGTCGTCCTGGGGGTGCTCACCGAGCTCGCCAAGCAGGGCAAGATCGACCGCAGTGCGCTGAAGGACGCGATCGACCGCTACCAGCTGCTCGACGTGGCCGCGGCCGACCCGGGCGCCGCCGGCGGCGACGCCTGATCACCCGCTAGACCCTGAAGGGCCGGGCCTCCAAGCACGGAGGTCCGGCCCTTCGGCGTTCCCGGGTGCACCCGAGCGGGTCCCGCTGGTCCCACCGGCCCGCGGCGGCGGATGACGGCACGCAGCGGCCCCGGACTCCGTCGAGTCCGGGGCCGCTGGTCGTCGGCCGTCGGCCGCGCGGGATCAGATGTGGACGGCCGGGCCCGCGTCGACGGTGCCCCGGCGGGTGAGCAGGCCGAGCACGGCGGCGCCGAAGGCCACCACGGCGGCGACCGCGAAGGCGAGCGACATGCCGCTGACGAAGGAGTCGTGCACGGCGCCGGCCATCGCGTCCACCGCCTGCTGCGGGGTGCCGGCCGGGGCCGGCGGGGCGATGCCGAGCTGCGCGGCCTGCTTGAGGCCCTCGGCCTCGGCGCCCTGGACCGGCGGCAGGCCAGCCCGGGCCCAGTTGCCCGGCAGCACGTCGGTGACCTTGGCGGCCATCAGCGCGCCGAGCACCGCGGTGCCGAGGCTGCCGCCGACCTGCATCGCGGCCTGCTGGAGGCCGCCGGCCACACCGGACAGCTCCAGCGGGGCGTTGCCGACGATCACCTCGGTGGCGCCGACCATGACCGGGCTGATGCCGAGGCCCATCAGGACGAACCAGAGCGACATCACGCCGGTGCCGGAGCCCGCGTCCAGGGTGGACATGCCGAACATCGCGGTGGTGGTGATCAGCATGCCGGCCACGATCGGGATCCGCGGGCCGAGCTTGCCGATCGCGATGCCCGCCACCGGCGAACCGATGATCATCATGCCGGTCATCGGCAGCAGGTGGACACCGGCCGACACCGGCGACATCCCGTGCACGTTCTGCAGGTAGAAGGTCACGAAGAAGATCGCGCCGAAGAACGCGAAGGCCATCAGCACCATCAGCAGGGTGCCCGCCGACAGCGGCACCGAACGGAACAGGCTGAGCGGGATCAGCGGCTCCTTCGCCCGGGCCTGCCAGAACGCGAAGAGCACCATCAGGACCACCGCGCCGCCCAGGAACAGCAGCGTGCGGGCGTCGCCCCAGCCCCACTCGGGGGCCTTGATGATGCCGAAGACCAGCGCGAACATCGCCACCGAGAGCAGCGCGATGCCGGGCAGGTCGAAGGACTTGGCGGCCTTCTCGGCCCGCACGTCCTTGAGGATCCACAGGCCGAGGCCGAGCGCGATCAGGCCGACCGGGATGTTGATGAAGAAGACCGACTCCCAGTTGACGTGCTCGACCAGCAGGCCGCCGACGATCGGGCCGGCCGCGGTCGAGGCGCCGATCACACCGCCCCAGATGCCGATCGCCATGTTGAGCTTCTCGGCCGGGAAGGCGCCGCGCAGCAGGCCGAGCGCGGCCGGCTGGAGCAGCGCGCCGAACAGGCCCTGGAGCACCCGGAAGGCGATCACGGTCTGGATGTTGCCGGCGAAGCCGATCGCGGCCGAGGTGGCGGCGAAGCCGACGGCGCCGACCAGGAAGGTGTTCTTGTGGCCGAACCGGTCACCGATCTTGCCGGCCGTGATCAGGAAGACCGCCAGGGCCAGCAGGTAGCCGCTGGTCACCCACTGGATCTCGGAGGGCGCGGCCTTCAGGTCCGCCTGGATGACGGGGTTGGCGATGGCGACGATCGTGCCGTCCAGGGCGACCATCATCACGCCGACCGCGACGGTCAGCAGGGTCAGCCAGGGGTGCCCCTTGAGCCCTCCCCCGCCCGGTGGCGTGCGCTGCGGCGGGACGTCCGCCTTGGCGTTCTTGACGACGGACTGGCTCATCTGGGGCCCTCCGGGGGCGTGGCAGAGAACGGAACGTGGGCGTGGCGCCGCGACCCACCCGTCCCCACGAGTGCCCGGTCGGCGAGCGCCACTTCCGGCAGATTATGTCAGCCACTGACATTCGGCAAACACTGACTTCTGACTCTGGCTGACATTTGTCAGAGCGCTAAGGTTGTGCTCCTCACCCCGCCCGCACGCGCTCGGAAGGCCCCGCCATGGCCGCTCGCACCCCCACCCCCACCGCCGCCCCGGGCACCCCCGAACGGCTGCCAGGGCTGCGCGAGCGCAAGAAGCAGCAGACCAGGGACGCCCTCGTCCAAGCCGCCCACGTGCTCTTCCTCGGCCAGGGCTTCGCCCGCACCACCGTCGACGAGATCGCCTCCGCCGTCGAGGTCTCCCAGCGCACCTTCTTCCGCTACTTCGCCAACAAGGACGAGGTCGCGCTCGCCGTGATGGCCGACGCCGAGGACTACTTCATCGAGTGCCTGTGCCGCCGCCCGGCCCACGAGTCCCCGCTCCAGGCCCTGCGCGCCGCGATCGTCCAGTCCTGGCGCGAACTCGGCGCCGAACACCGCAGCGGCCCCCGCTCGATCACCACCGCCCTCGAACTGATGCGGATGATCGAGGAGACCCCCACCCTGCTCGCCACCCACCTGCGCCGGGTCACCGAGCAGGAACGGGTGGTCGTCCGGGTGCTCGCCGAGCGCGAGGGCCTCGACCCGGCCGAGGACCTGCGCCCCACAGTGCTCGCCGCCGTCTTCGGCAGCGTGCTGCGCGCCGCCCACCTGTCCTGGACCCCCGACCAGGAGCCCGCCGGGCCCGAGGGCATGGTCACCGTCATCGAGCGCCACTTCGACCAGCTCGGCCCGGCCCTGGCCGGCCACTGGCGCACCGGCCCGCAGTAGTACCGGCCACGCGGTAGTACCGGCCCGCGGTAGTACCGCGGGCACCACTCCCGGCCCCGGAACCGTGCCGGGAGCAGTAGTACCCGGGTAGCACCCCCTACTCCGGTAGCACTCCGATGTTCGACCCCAGTGCGACGACGGGCGGACGGCACCCTCTTAGGCTGGCCCGCGATGAAGACGATCACCACGACCGAAGTCCGCGCGCAGGCCCTCCGGCTGCTCCGCTCGCTCCGGCACCACCTCACCACCCCGACCGGCGGGTACGCCCCGCTGCTCGGGGACTCGCCCCGCGCCTGGCTGCGCCGGCTTCCGTACGTCGTCGCGCTGATCATGCAGGCCTCGCTGATCCCCACCGGGATCGTCGCGCTGGTCGACTTCTACGGCGTCGCCGTGCCCATCGCCGGTGCGCTCACCGTCGCCCAGACCGCGCCGCTGCTGCTCGCCATCACCCGGCCGCTGGCCGCCTGGTGGATCAGTGCGGCCACCCTCGTCACCACGGCCTCCATCACCGCCCGGCACCACCAGTTCGGCGGCACCTGGCCGTGGACGGCGCCGATGGTCCTGGCGTACGTCTTCCTGCTGATCGCACTCGCGCTGCGGGAGAGCCGGGCCACCCTGATCGCGGTCTGGATCGCCACGATCCTGCTCACCCTCCTCACCACCACGCTCGGCTTCCCGCACGCCGACGACGGCACCACCATGCTGCTGGTCGCCCTCGGCGGCGCCGCCCTGCTGCTCGGCTGGGCCGTCCAGGACCGCACCGAGGCCCGCCGGTTGCTCGCCGAACAGGAGCACATCAGCGAGGCCGAACGCGAGCGGCGCACCCTGCTGGAGGAGCGCGCCCGGATCGCGAGGGAACTGCACGACGTGGTCGCCCACCACATGTCGGTGATCGCCGTGCAGGCGGCCAGCGCGCCGTACCGGATCACCGGCGTACCGGCCGCGGCCACCGAGGAGTTCACCGCCATCGCCGGCACCGCCCGCGAGTCGCTGACCGAGATGCGCCGGCTGCTGGGCGTGCTGCGCAGCGAGGAGTCCGCCGCCGAGAAGGTGCCGCAGCCCGGGATCGAGCAGCTGCCTCAGCTGATCGAGACGGTGGGGCGGGCCGGGGTCCCGGCCGAGCTGACGGTGGATCCGGGGCTGGCCGAGGCGGTGCCGAAGGCCGTCGGCCTGTCCGCGTACCGGATCGTGCAGGAGGCGCTGGCCAACGTGGTACGCCACGCGCCCGGTTCGCGGGCCCGGATATCCCTGGTCGACGAGGGCGCCACCCTGCTGCTGACCGTGGTGAACACGCCCCCGCCCCAGCACACCGAGTCGCTGGAGGCCTCCATGGAGGGCACCGGACAGGGACTGATCGGAATGCGGGAACGCGCCCGGCTGGTCGGTGGCAGGCTGGAGACCGGCCCGATGCCGGACGGCGGCTACAAGGTCGCCGCCGTCCTGCCCCTCGAAACCCCCCGGGAGAAGCCCGCATGACCATCCGCGTGATCATCGTCGACGACCAGGCCATGGTGCGGGCCGGCTTCGCCGCCCTGCTCAACGCCCAGAGCGACATCGACGTGGTGGGGGACGCGGCGGACGGCGCGCAGGCCCTGGAGGTGAGCGGCCGCACCCACCCGGACCTGGTGCTGATGGACGTCCGCATGCCCGTCATGGACGGTCTGGAGGCCGCCCGCCGACTGCTCGACCCCGCCGTCCCCGGCGCGCACCGGCCCAAGGTGATGATGCTGACCACCTTCGACGTGGACGACTACGTGTACGAGGCGCTGCGCGCCGGGGCCAGCGGCTTCCTGCTCAAGGACGCCCCGCCGGCCGACCTGATCTCCGCGGTCCGGGTGGTCTCGGCCGGCGAGGCGCTGCTCGCCCCCTCGGTGACCCGCCGGCTGATCGAGGACTTCGCCCGCAACCGGCCGGCCCGGCGGCGGGACCCCAAACTGCGGCTCAACGGCCTCACCCCGCGTGAGACCGAGGTGCTGGAGCTGATCGCCCGCGGCCTGTCCAACCAGGAGATAGCCGGCCGGCTGGTCCTGGCCGAGCAGACCGTCAAGACCCACATCGGGCGCATCCTCGCCAAGCTCGACCTGCGCGACCGCGCCCAGGCCGTCGTCCTCGCCTACGAGTCCGGCCTCGTGACGCCGGGCCAGTGACGCCCGCCGGCCCGGTGGTCCCGGCCGCCCCCGCCCGGGCGGCACCCCCCGTGGTACCCCGAGCGATACCCCGAGTAGTACCCCGGTAGCACCCGGGAGTTGGCCCCGCGGTGTGACGTCCGCGGGGCCGTCGCATTTCTACCTTCCTTTCCGTCGAAGTCGAACGGACGAGGGAGGGGCCGGACATGGGGAAGTTTCGGGTCAAGAGAGCCATCGCGGCCAGTACGGTGATGCTGGCCGCGGTGCTCGGTCTCGGCGGCTTCTCCACGGATGCCCAACAGGCCGTCACCGGCCCGCCGCCGGGCAGCGCCGCCTGGGTGGCCGACACCGCGCTCGGCGTCCACCCGCCCGACCCGGCCACCGCCACCCCGGCCGAAGTCGCCGCGTTCTTCGCCGAGTTGACGCCCGCCCAGCAGGACGCGCTGGCCGTCCGGCACCCGCTGGTGGTCGGCAACCTGGACGGCGCCCCGGTCCAACTCCGGTACCGGGCCAACACGCTGGCCCTCACCGCGGAGCTCGGCCGCGAACTCGCCCGGGCCACCGACCCGGCGCTCACCCCGCAGGACCACGAGCAGGCCCGCACCCGCGCCGAGCGCTACCGCGCCCTGCTGGACGGCGACCGCCGGATCCTCGTCTTCGACCCGCGCGGCCGCGGGGGGGGGGGCGCGGGGGTGGGGGGCCACGCCCCCCCCCCCCCCCCCCCCCGCGCGGGCCCCGGGGCGGACCACCACCTGGGGTACATGGACCCCTCCCCCCGGGCGTACGGGACCCCCCCCCGCC
>NZ_JBIUYQ010000027.1:0-93515 GCF_044744605.1 Kitasatospora sp. NPDC087271 | reverse complement strand
GGTACTGCAGGGGGGACCCTGTGGGAGAGTAGGACGCCGCCGAACAATTATTCCGAAAAGACCCCCTCCCGTCCGGGAGGGGGTCTTTTTGCGTTAACCTCTGCCAACACACGAACCAGAGTTTGTCGGAGAGGCGCGATCCGTTGCAGAACCTGACCCTTACCTGGCAGTCCGCCGGGGGCGCCGCGGTCGCTCTCTACGGCGGGGCGTACGCCGCCGCCAGGGTCCGGAAGCCGTCCTTGTCGGCGCTGTTGCGGGAGGCCGGCACGCTGCTGGCACTGTTCGCGCTCTGGCAGCTGGTGGGTCACCTCTCGGTGATGAGCGGGGACCACGCGCTGGACCGGGCGGATTGGATCCACCGCACCGAGTCGGCGATCGGTCTACCGGACGAGGCGTCCTGGCAGGCGGCCGTCACGCCGTACCCGGTGCTGGTGAGGCTCGCGAACTACTACTACGCGGCGATGCACTTCGCGGTGATGCTGGCGGTGCTGCTCTGGGTGTTCGTGCGGCACCGGGAGCGGTACGCGTGGGTGCGGAACACGGTGGTGATCACCACGGCGGTGTGTCTGCTGGTGCAGTTCATCCCGGTGGCACCGCCCCGGATGCTGCCGCAGCACGGGTTCGTCGACGTGGCCGCCGAGTACGGGCAGTCGGTGTACGGGGGCGCGGTGGGCGGTGTGGTGGTGGCCGACCAGCTGTCGGCGATGCCCTCGGTGCACGTCGCGTGGTGCGTGCTGGCGGCGGTCGCGGTGGTGCGGGTCTCGCGGAGCCCGCTGCGGTGGGCGATGGTGCTGCACCCGGTGCTGACCGTCGCGGTGGTCGTGGTGACCGCGAACCACTTCTGGGCGGACGGCATCGTCGCCCTCGTGATCCTGCTGTTCGCGTACGCCGCCCAGGCCCTGGTGGCACGTCGCCGGGGTCGGGCCTCCGTCGACACGGAGGTCCGACCCCGGCGCGCCCCGGCGGATCAGCCGCAGCGGGTCACTTGACGGGCAGGGCGATCCTGCCCCAGGAGCCGTTGCTGAGCGCGGAGGTGGCCCAGTACCAGGCGGTGAGCCCGGAGACGGCCGCGATCCAGCCGGCGAACTTGGCGAGGCCGCTGTAGCCGCCGAAGGCGGCGATGGCGTTCAGCAGCAGGGACAGCGTCAGCAGGCCGTAGACGGCGCGGCTGAACAGGCCCGCGCCCCAGCTGGCGGCGGTCAGGGTGAGGGCGAGCAGGGCCCAGAGCAGGAGGAACAGGCCGGCGGCGTTCTTGCCCGCCCCGCCGGCCGCCGACCAGGTCGCCCAGAAGGAGCCGAGGCTGGTGAAGGCCGTTCCGGTGAAGCCCTCGCCGCCGCGGAGCTGCCACAGGCCCGCGATGAAGAGGGTGACTCCGCCGACCAGGTGGGCGAGGTGTGCCGCGTCCCCGACCCCGGTGCCGCTCAGGACGCCGGTGGAGAGCAGGCCGTAGGCGAGCAGTGTGAGGCCGAGTGCGAGGTAGCCGAGGTTACCCGCGTCGGCTCCGGTGGAGCGGGCGTTCGTTGCCCCGGTAGCTTCGTTGCTCACCGGAGGCTCCTTTCACTTTGGGCGCGCGCAGGGCGCAGTCAACGCAGTGGTGTGGTCCGATGAGGTGGATGCGCGCGACCGCGCCGAGGGCGCACGGCTGGAGCGTGCGCGGGCTGCGGTCAGAAGTGATGGGCCGGCGGAAGAGCCGCCGGTCGTGTCCCCGCCGGGGGATTCCCCGGTGAGGTCGGTGTACCCGGCCGTACTCGCTTGTACCCTTGTGAATATAACAATTTGTGACGATGTCAGTTGTGGAACGCTCAGGGCCGACCGGGACGCCGGGGGCTGACCGGGAGACGGCGTCGGCTCACGAGGTGCGCTGGGTCGGCACCCGCAGGGTCAGGATGGCCATGTCGTCGGACGGCGGTTCCGGGGCGAAGCGCTCGACGGCGCGCTGCACCCGCATCGCGACCGCCCCGGCGGTCAGGCCGGTACAGCCCGTGAGCACCTCGGCGAGGCCGTCGTCGCCCAGCATCCGGCTGCCCTCGCGGCGTTCGGTGACGCCGTCGGTGACGCACAGCAGGACCTCGCCGGGGGAGAGCACCAGGCGCTCGGCGGTGAGGTCGAGGTCCTCCATGACGCCGAGCAGCGGCTGCGGGGTGGCGGCCCGGTCGACCTGGCCGTCGGTGCGCAGCCGGAGCGGCAGCGGGTGGCCGGCGCAGACCAGGGACAGCTCGGTGCTGCCGTCCGGGCGGGGCGTCAGCTCGCCGTAGAGCAGGGTGAGGAAGCGGCTGCGCGAACCCTCGTCCAGGATGGCCGCGTTGAGGCGGCGGAGTACCTGCGGTGCGTCCAGGCCCTCGCGGGCGAGCAGGCGCAGCGAGTGCCGGGCGAGGCCGGTGACCGAGGCGGCCTCGGGGCCGGTGCCGCAGACGTCGCCGATCGCGAAGCCGTAGGTGCCCTCGCGGATGGTGAACAGGTCGTAGAAGTCGCCGCCGACCTCGTTGCCCTCGCCGGCGGCCTGGTAGTAGACGTCGACCTCGACGCCCGGGATCTCGGGCAGGTCCGGCGGGAGCAGGCTGCGTTGCAGGGCCTGGCTGGTGGCGGTGCGCTCGGAGTAGAGGCGGGAGTTGTCGAGTGCGAGGGCGGCCCGGCGGGAGAGGTCCTCGGCGAGTTCGAGGATCTCCTGGCGGAACCGGACGCCGGCCGGGACGCCGAGCGCGAGCAGGCCGATGACCCGGTTGCGGGCGGTCAGCGGCAGGACGACGGTCTCGCCGAGCAGTCCGGCGAGTTCGGGGCTGTCGGTGAGGCCGCCGGCGGCGGCGGCCTCGGCGGGCGCCGACCAGAAGCGGACGCCGTGGGTCGGGCCGGCGTCGGGGGCCGGGGTCTTGTCGAGCAGGTCGCGCAGCGGGTCGATCCGGTCCTCGTCCTCGTGCAGGACGAAGGCGAGGCCGGCCGTGGCGCCGTGGTCGCCCTTGGTGTAGACGGCGCACCAGGAGGCGAGGGTGGGAACGGCCATCTGGGCCATCAGGGCGAGGGTCTGCTCGTGTTCGAGGGTGCCGGCGAGCAGGTCGGAGGCCTCGACGAGGAAGGACAGCGAGCCCCGGCGGAGTCGTTCGAGCTCGGTCAGCCGGGTGCTCTCGACGGCGAGGGCGACCCGGTCGGCGGCGAACTGCAGCCGCAGGGCGTCCTCGTTGTCGTAGCGGCCGGGTGCGGCGGTGGCGATGCCGAGCGAGCCGATGAGCCGGCCCTCGACCTTGAGCGGGACGGTGACCAGGGACCGCATGCCGCTGCCGGTGAGCAGGGGCAGGCCGGTCGGGCGGGCGGTGAGGTCCTCGTGGACGGAGGGCAGCCGGGCGGAGTCGTAGCGACTGCCGGTGTCGACCGGGAAGCGGGTGTGCCGGCGGTGTCCGGAGGTGAAGCCGGTGGCGGCGCGGACCTCGAACTCGGTCTCGTCGTCGGTGGTCAGCAGCAGGTACGCGGCGTCGGCGTCGAGCAGGTCGCGGGCGCGTTCGACGGTGCGCTGGAGCAGGGTGTCGAGGTCGTCGGTGGCGACCGGGCCGGCCAGCAGGTCGAGCCGGGGGCCGGTCGGGTCGGAGCGCTCGCCGGGCAGGGCGCGGGCGGGGGAGCGGAGCACCGCGCGGTCGGGTTCGAGGACGAGCAGGCAGAGGGTGGAGGGGACGCCCTCGGTGTCGCGCACGCGGACCTGGACGCCGTACACCTCGACCTCGTGGCCGTCCGCGCGGCGGACGCCGTAGCCGCCCTCCCAGCGGGCCAGCCGCAGGGTGTCGGCGAGGCCGAGGCCGCGGCCGGCGGACTGCGGCCAGACGGCGAGGTCGGCCCAGGGGCGGCCGAGGACGGTGGCGGCGGGGTACTGGAAGAGCGCCTCGGCGTCCGGGTTCCAGGCGAGGACGCGGCCGTCCTCGTCGAGCTGGACGACGGCGACGTGCACCGGGCCGGGGCCGCTGGGCAGGTCGCTGCCGGGGGTCGCGGGGACGGCGTAGCGGGTGCCGGCCACGGGGGCGGGCAGGGCGAGCCGGAACCAGACGGTCTTGCGCCCGGCCGCGTACTCGACGCCCCAGCGCTCGGCGAGGGCGGAGCACATCAGCAGGCCGCGGCCGCCCTCGCCGTCGGGGTCGGCGTAGCGGTCGGAGGAGGTGACGGGGCCGTCGCCGAGGGAGGGCAGGCCGCGTTCGGGGTGGTGGTCGGTGACTTCGATCCGGACGGTGCCCTCCTCGCGCAGGCAGCACACCTCGGCGGCGGTGCCGGCGTGGACGACGGCGTTGGTGACCAGTTCGCTGACCAGGACGACGGCGTCGTCGACGACCTCGGGCAGACCCCAGCCGAGCAGCGCGTCCCGTACGAAGCCCCGGGCGGCGGCTGCGGACCGGCCGTCGGGGTCGAAGGTGGCGGCTGCGCGCGCGGTGACCACGTTGCCACTTCTCCTCTGCTGCTCTGGCCTTGACTGTCCGGGGCGTGGCGCCGACTCCCGGTGCGTGCCGCCGGGGTGGCGGCGCTGGGTCGGGTCATGGCCCGGTGCAGCGCTCCACCCTACTTTCCGCTTGGTTCCCCGTGGGGGCGGGGCGTTGAAACAGGCACCTGAGAGTGATTCTGCCCACCTGTTTCGGACGGTCGGCTACCAACCGGGCGCAACCGGCCGTATACCCGGCGCCGGTGCTGCCAGACTGGGGGGTCCGCGACGGCCGGTCGGAGCAGTACGGTCGATGCGGGTGCCGGTGTGCCGCGTGGGGCGCCGGTGCGCAGCCCGACCGGGCCGGTGCCCCGGTGCGTGCCGTACCGGCACGGACGGTCACCGGAAAGTTCACGATGTGGGAGGGGCCCGTTGAGTTCGGCCACCAAGGACGCAACCGGTACGACGCCGCCCGTTCCGCGCGGTGGGCGGTCCGGGACCGCGCCGCGGAACGCGGCCGGCCGGCGAGTGAGCCACAACCGGGGGGCGGAGCCGGCCGAACTGCGGAAGCTGTTGGCCGCGCTGACCGCGATGCGGGACGGCAACTTCCGCCGCCGGCTGACGGTTCCGGGGGACGGGCCGCTGGCGGAGATCGCCGCGGTGTTCAACGAGGTCGCCGAGCGCAATCAGCACCTGACCGGAGAACTGGCCCGGGTGCGGCGGGCGGTGGGCCGCGAGGGCCGGCTGAACGAGCGGCTGGAGACCGGCGCGGGCGAGGGCGCCTGGATGGCGGCCGTCGACAACTGCAACGCGCTGATCGACGATCTGGCCCGTCCGATGGCCGAGGTGGGCCGGGTGCTCTCCTCGATCGCCGAGGGCGACCTGGACCAGAAGATGGAGCTGCGCTCGCTGCACAGCAACGGGGTGAGCCACCCGCTGCGCGGCGAGTACCTCAAGATCGGCCGGACCGTCAACGGGCTGGTGGACCAGCTCTCGGAGTTCACCGACGAGGTGACCCGGGTGGCCCGCGAGGTGGGCACCGAGGGCAAGCTGGGCGGCCAGGCCAAGGTCCGCAGTGTGTCCGGCAGTTGGAAGGACCTGGCGGATTCGGTCAACACCATGGCCGGCCGGCTGACCGCGCAGGTGCGCAACATCGCCCAGGTGACCACCGCGGTGGCCAAGGGCGACCTGTCCCGCAAGGTCACCGTCGAGGTGGCCGGCGAGATGCTGGAGCTGAAGAACACCGTCAACACGATGGTGGACCAGCTGAACGGGTTCGCCGCCCAGGTCACCGGGGTGGCCAGGGACGTGGGCACCGAGGGCCGGCTCGGCGGCCAGGCGCAGGTGCCGGGCGTGGCCGGGGTCTGGCGGGACCTGACCGACTCGGTGAACTTCATGGCCGACAACCTGACCGGCCAGGTGCGCAACATCGCCCAGGTGACCACGGCGGTGGCGCGCGGGGACCTCTCGCAGAAGATCGAGGTGGACGCGCGCGGCGAGATGCTGGAGCTGAAGAACACCATCAACACGATGGTCGACCAGCTCTCCGGCTTCGCCGAACAGGTGACCAGGGTGGCCCGCCAGGTGGGCACCGAGGGGCGGCTCGGTGGCCAGGCGCAGGTGCCCGGGGCGGCCGGGGTGTGGCGCGACCTGACCGACAACGTCAACTTCATGGCGAACAACCTCACCGATCAGGTGCGCAACATCGCGCAGGTGACGACCGCGGTCGCCAAGGGCGACCTGTCGCAGAAGATCCAGGTGGACGCGCGCGGGGAGATCCTGGAGCTGAAGAACACCATCAACACGATGGTGGACCAGTTGGGCGCCTTCGCCGACGAGGTCACCAGGGTGGCCCGGGACGTCGGCACCGAGGGCATCCTCGGCGGTCAGGCGAGCGTGCCCGGGGTGTCCGGGACGTGGAAGGACCTGACCAACAGCGTCAACCTGATGGCCAACAACCTGACCAGCCAGGTCCGCAACATCGCCGAGGTGACCACGGCGGTGGCGCGCGGCGACGTGTCGAAGAAGATCACCGTCGACGCCCGGGGCGAGATCCTGGAGCTGGTGACGACCGTCAACACCATGGTCGACCAGCTGTCGGCGTTCGCCGACGAGGTGACCCGGGTCGCCCGCGAGGTGGGCACCGAGGGGATCCTGGGCGGCCAGGCGCGGGTGCGCGGGGTGTCGGGGATCTGGAAGGACCTGACCGACAACGTCAACTTCATGGCCTCCAACCTGACCGGGCAGGTCCGCAACATCGCCGAGGTCGCCACCGCGGTGGCCCGCGGCGACCTGTCCAAGAAGATCACCATCGAGGCGCAGGGCGAGGTCGCCGCCCTCGCCGGGACCTTGAACACCATGGTCGACCAGCTCTCCTCCTTCGCGGTGGAGGTGACCAGGGTGGCCCGCGAGGTCGGCACCGACGGCACCCTGGGCGGTCAGGCGAGCGTGCCGGGCGTGGCCGGCATCTGGAAGGACCTGACCGACAACGTCAACCTGATGGCCAACAACCTCACCGGCCAGGTCCGCAACATCGCGCTGGTGATCACGGCGGTGGCCCGCGGCGACCTCTCGCAGAAGATCGACGTCGACGCGCGCGGCGAGATCCTCCAGCTCAAGACCAGCATCAACACCATGGTCGACCAGCTGTCGGCGTTCGCCGACGAGGTCACCCGGGTCGCCCGCGAGGTGGGCACCGACGGGCGGCTCGGCGGTCAGGCCCGGGTACCCGGCGTGGACGGCACCTGGCAGGACCTCACCGAATCGGTGAACGAACTGGCCAACAACCTGACCCGGCAGGTGCGCGCGATCGCCCAGGTCGCCACCGCCGTGACCAGGGGCGACCTGAGCCTGCGGATCGACGTGGACGCCGCGGGGGAGCTCGACGAGCTCAAGGACAACATCAACCAGATGATCGCCAACCTGCGCGAGACCACCCGCACCAACCAGGAGCAGGACTGGCTCAAGACCAACCTGGCGCGGATCTCCGGCCTGCTCCAGGGCCGCCGGGACCTGGAGGCCGTCGCCTCGCTGATCATGACCGAGCTGACCCCGGTGGTCTCCGCCCAGCACGGCGCCTTCTTCCTCGCCCAGCCGGCCGGCCGCACCGCCGAGCTGATCACCGAGGACGACGACGAGAACGACACCGTCCTGCGGCTGATCGGCAGTTACGGCTACCAGCGGCGCGCGATGCCGACCACGTTCCGGCCCGGCGAGTCGCTGATCGGGCAGGCCGCGGTGGAGAAGCGGGCGATCATCCTCAAGGAGGCGCCGCCCGGATACCTCAAGATCGCCTCCGGCCTCGGCGAGGCCTCGCCGGCCCACATCGTGGTGCTGCCGGTGCTGTTCGAGGGCCGGCTGCTGGGCGTGATCGAGCTGGCCACCTTCAGCTCCTTCACCACCGTCGCGCTGGACTTCCTCAACCAGATCGCCGACCTGATCGGCGTCACCGTCAACACCATCAGCGTCAACACCAAGACCGAGGGCCTGCTGCTGGAGTCCCAGCGGCTCACCGCCGAACTCTCCATGCGATCCGCCGAGTTGGAGGCGCGCCAGGAGGAACTGGAGCGCACCAACGAGGAGTTGCAGGAGAAGGCCGAGCAACTCGCCCAGCAGAACCGCGACATCGAGATCAAGAACAGCGAGATCGAGGAGGCCCGGCAGGTCCTGGAGGAGCGCGCCGAGCAGCTCGCCCTGGCCTCCCGGTACAAGAGCGAGTTCCTCGCCAACATGTCGCACGAGCTGCGCACCCCGCTCAACTCGCTGCTGATCCTGGCCAAGCTGCTCTCCGACAACAACGAGGGCAACCTCTCGCCCAAGCAGGTCGAGTTCGCCGACACCATCCACGGCGCCGGATCCGACCTGCTCCAGCTGATCAACGACATCCTCGACCTCTCCAAGGTCGAGGCCGGCAAGATGGACGTCCGCCCGGCCCGGATCGCCCTGGTCCAGCTGGTCGACTACGTCGAGGCCACCTTCCAGCCGGTCGCGCTGGACAAGAACCTGGACTTCGCCGTCCGGGTCTCGCCCGCCCTGCCGGTCACCCTGCACACCGACGAGCAGCGGCTCCAGCAGGTGCTGCGCAACCTGATCTCCAACGCCGTCAAGTTCACCGACGCCGGCGCGGTCGACTTCTCGATCTCCCCGGCAGGTGCGGAGGTCCCGCAGCACGTGCGCGAGCGGCTGCTGGAGTCCGGCTCGATCAAGGACCCGGATGACGAGCTGATCGCCTTCGCGGTCTCCGACACCGGCATCGGCATCCCCGGCAACAAGCTGCGGGAGATCTTCGAGGCGTTCAAGCAGGCCGACGGCACCACCAGCCGCAAGTACGGCGGCACCGGGCTCGGCCTGTCGATCAGCCGCGAGATCGCGCGGCTGCTGGGCGGCGAGATCCACGCCGAGAGCGAGCTGGGCAAGGGCTCCACGTTCACGCTCTACCTGCCGCTGCGCACCGAGGCCCCGGACCCGACCCAGGTCGAGCGCCCGGTCGTGTCGAGCGTCCCGGCGCTGCGCGCCTCCGTCGGCGTGACCCCGATCGGGGTGCCCGTGCCGGTCGGCGAGAACCCGGCCGACCACTGGGCCCAGGAGGTCCGCGAGCTGGCCGAGGAGCGCCGCCGCGGCGCGGTGGAGCGCCGGCGCAGCGCCTCCCTGGAAGCCGCCGCCGGGGCCCGCCCGGTGGAGCCCGCGCCGCCCCGCCCCAGCCGCAGCGACGTGCGCTTCGACGGCCAGCAGGTGCTGATCGTGGACGACGACGTCCGCAACGTGTTCGCCCTCACCAGCGTGCTGGAACAGCACGGCCTGACCGTCCTGTACGCCGAGAACGGGCGCGAGGGCATCGAGATGCTGGAGCAGCACGAGAACGTGGCGCTGGTCCTGATGGACATCATGATGCCGGAGATGGACGGCTACGCGACCACCGAGGCGATCCGCCGGATGCCCCAGTTCGCCGGCCTGCCGATCATCGCGCTGACCGCCAAGGCGATGAAGGGCGACCGCGAGAAGTCGCTGGAGGCGGGCGCCACCGACCACATCACCAAGCCGGTGGAGACCGACCACCTGCTGGCGGTGATGCGCGAGTGGCTGCGGGCGGACCGCGCGTAGCGCCAGGGGAGGGCGCGAACTCCGGGGCGGGCTCCGGAGTTCGCGCCGTCCGGTGGGCCGGTTTGCTGGCGGTCGGGCCCGGGAACCGGGTAGGGTCACCGATCGTTGCGAACAGTGACCGGACGGCGACACACTGCTGAGCGTGCGCCGGAGCACTGGGCGCGCGCCGCTCCGGATCGGGTCACGACGGAGCGATGTGCCGGGCGAGGGGGTGCGGCTAGCATGACCGGGGTAGCGGTGGGCAGTACGCGAGTGCCATCACCGGGCGGCAGGCAGGCGACAGGAGGGCGAGCCCTGATGCAGAAGGCGAAGATCCTCCTGGTCGACGACCGACCGGAGAACCTGCTGGCGCTGGAGGCGATCCTCTCCGCGCTGGACCAGACGCTGGTGCGCGCCGTCTCCGGCGAGGAGGCGCTCAAGGCGCTGCTCACCGACGACTTCGCGGTGATCCTGCTGGACGTCCAGATGCCCGGGATGGACGGCTTCGAGACGGCCGCCCACATCAAGCGCCGCGAGCGCACCCGGGACATCCCGATCATCTTCCTGACCGCGATCAACCACGGCCCGCACCACACCTTCCGCGGCTACGCGGCCGGCGCCGTGGACTACATCTCCAAGCCGTTCGACCCGTGGGTGCTGCGCGCCAAGGTCTCGGTCTTCGTCGACCTGTACGTGAAGAACTGCCAGCTGAAGGAGCAGGCCGCGCTGCTGCGGCTGCAACTGGAGGCGGGCGGCGGCGAGCCGCCCCTCGGCGGGGCGCTGCTGGGCGAGCTGTCCGCGCGGCTGGCGGCGGTCGAGGAGCAGGCGGAGGCGCTGGGCAAGCAGCTGGACGGCGTCGAGGACGCCGGGGTGGCGGCGACCGCGGCGCACCTGGAGCGCAAGCTGGCGGGGCTGCGCCGGGCCCTGGACGCGCTCCGGCCGGGAACCGCGTAACCGATCGCCGGGGTTCACTCCTGCGGGTGAATTTCCGACGCGGACGGGTGAAACCGGGTCAGCGTGACGGTGTGTCTGCGACACGTCCCCGAGCCCCGGCTCGGGCACATGTGCACTGGTGGCCCACCCCGGTAGGCTGCTGACCCATGGCCACTCGTACGCCCGGAAGCGCGGCACGCAACCCGAGTCCGGGACCGTCCAAGAAGGCCGCGGCGAAGGCCCCGGGCAAGCCGCCCGCGAAGAAGGCGGCGGCCAAGAAGGCGGCCCCGGCGAAGAAGGCGGCGGCCAAACCGGCCCCGCCGTCCCCGCCGCCGCCTAAGCCGATACTCTTCCGGGCCGTCCGGGCCGTCTGGCTCGGCGTGGCGAACAGCATCGCCGCGATCTTCCGGGGCTTCGGCGACGGGGCCAAGAACCTCCACCCCGCCCACCGCAAGGACGGGCTGGGCCTGCTGCTGTTCGCACTCGCGCTGGTGACCGCCGCCGGCACCTGGTTCAGCCCGCAGGGCTGGCTGGGCGAGGCGGCCACCGCCGTGGTGTCCGGACTGTTCGGGCGGCTCGACGTGCTGGTGCCGTTCCTGCTGGCCGGGATCGCGGTCAGGCTCTGGCGCCACCCGGAGCTGCCGGAGGCCAACGGCCGGATCATGATCGGCCTGAGCGCGCTGCTGGTCGGCGTCCTCGGCCTGGTGCACATCGGCTGCGGCGCGCCCATGATGGGCAGCGGCGCCTCGCGGATACGGGCGGCCGGCGGGATCATCGGCTGGGCCGTGTCCACCCCGATGATGGCCGCCGCCGGGCCGGCGCTGGCCGTGCCGCTGCTCCTGCTGCTGTCCTTCTTCGGCCTGCTGGTGGTCACCGCCACCCCGGTCAACCGCATCCCCGAGCGGCTGCGGTCGGCCGGCGTGCGGCTCGGCGTGGTGGAGCCCGGGCCGGAGGACGAGCTGCGCGAGGGGCGTACGCCGGAGCGCGACCTGTCCACCGAGCCGCCCGAGGACGCGGACCCCTCCGCGCTGCCGTTCACCGTGGGCAGCGAGGACCCGGGCGACGAGGTGGCCGCCCGCAGGCGGCGCCGCCGCCGCAAGCCGGCGGACGACGAGGACCAGCCCGATGCCGTCCGGGTGTCCCTGGACAAGGAGCCGCTGGACCCGTACGCCACCCGCGACCTCGCCGCCGGCGCCGCCGCCGACCTGGACGGGGCACTCGTCTACGGCGTGCCCGCCTCCTCGGCGGTGGCGAACATGATGCACCAGGTGCAGGACCGCACCGCCCCGCCGGAGGAGGCCGCCGTCCCGGCCGCCCGCAGCGCGGGCCCGGGCGCGCCCGAGGAGCACGGCCCGGCGCCGGTGCGGATGGAGCAGCTCCAGCTGGCCGGCGACGTCACCTACGCGCTGCCCCCGCTCGACCTGCTGGAGCGCGGCGGCCCGGCCAAGGCCCGCAGCGCCCTCAACGACGAGGTGGTGGCCCAGCTCAGCAGCACCTTCACCGAGTTCAAGGTGGACGCCAGGGTCACCGGTTTCACCCGGGGCCCGACGGTGACCCGCTACGAGGTCGAGCTCGGCCCGGCCGTCAAGGTGGAGCGGATCACCGCGCTCGCCAAGAACATCGCGTACGCGGTGGCCAGCGCCGACGTGCGGATCATCAGCCCGATCCCGGGCAAGTCCGCGGTCGGCATCGAGATCCCCAACCGGGACCGCGAGATGGTCAACCTCGGCGACCTGCTGCGCTCGCGCACGGCCGCCGAGGACACCCACCCGATGGTCGTCGGCATGGGCAAGGACGTCGAGGGCCAGACCGTGATGGCCAACCTCGCCAAGATGCCGCACATCCTGGTGGCCGGCGCGACCGGCGCGGGCAAGTCGTCCTGCATCAACTGCCTGATCACCTCGATCCTGGCCCGGGCCACCCCGGACGAGGTGCGGATGGTGCTGGTCGACCCCAAGCGGGTCGAACTGACCGCGTACGAGGGCATCCCGCACCTGATCACGCCGATCATCACCAACCCGAAGAAGGCCGCCGAGGCCCTCCAGTGGGTGGTCCGCGAGATGGACCTGCGCTACGACGACCTCGCGGCGTTCGGCTTCCGGCACGTGGACGACTTCAACGCGGCGGTGAAGGCCGGCACGGTCACCCCGCCGCCGGGCAGCGAGCGCGAGCTGACTCCGTACCCGTACCTGCTGGTGATCGTCGACGAGCTGGCCGACCTGATGATGGTGGCGCCGCGCGACGTCGAGGACTCGGTGGTCCGGATCACCCAGCTGGCCCGCGCGGCCGGCATCCACCTGGTGCTGGCCACCCAGCGGCCCTCGGTGGACGTGGTCACCGGTCTGATCAAGGCCAACGTGCCGTCCCGGCTGGCCTTCGCGACCTCCGCGATGGCCGACTCCCGGGTCATCCTGGACCAGCCCGGCGCGGAGAAGCTGATCGGCAAGGGCGACGCGCTGTTCCTGCCGATGGGCGCCGGCAAGCCGATCCGCCTCCAGGGCGCGTTCGTCACCGAGGCGGAGATCGCCGCGGTGGTGCAGCACTGCAAGGACCAGCTGACCGCCGTCTACCGGGACGACGTGACGGTCGGCGGCGGGGCCAAGAAGGAGATCGACGAGGAGATCGGCGACGACCTGGACCTGCTGATCCAGGCGGCCGAGCTGGTGGTCTCCACCCAGTTCGGCTCGACCTCGATGCTCCAGCGCAAGCTCCGGGTCGGCTTCGCCAAGGCGGGGCGGCTGATGGACCTGATGGAGTCGCGCGGGATCGTCGGGCCGAGCGAGGGTTCCAAGGCCCGCGACGTCCTGGTGAAGCCGGACGAGCTGGACGGGGTGCTGGTCGGCCTGCGCGGTTGACGACCAGGGCCCGCGGCGAGTGTTCACTCGTTCGGAGGAGGGTAGGCGCGTGCAGGGGAACCGAACGTCCGTACGCCGCGTCACAGGCCGGAAAGCGAACCCCCCGGGTTCCCCGTGCGGGCCCGCTGACGGCCGTTCAGCGGGGTGCCGGGCCCCCGTCGGGGCGGGCGCGCGCATTCGGGCCTGTTCCGCTTGAGAAACGATCCGCCCGCGCCCCTAGACTGTTCCCCAGCAGGTGGCCATCCGCTCGAAAGGCGTGCCCCGTGACCATCGGCAAGTCCCCCGACCGCGAGAACGCCCCGTCGTCCGTCGAGTCGACCGACGACGCGGTGCAGGCGGCCGATGCCCCGAGCATCGGCCGGGTGCTGTCCACCGCCCGGATCGAGGCCGGGCTCACGGTGGACCAGGTGAGTACGGCGACCCGGGTCCGGGTGCCGATCGTCCACGCCATCGAGGAGGACGACTTCGGCCGCTGCGGCGGCGACTTCTACGCCCGCGGGCACATCCGCGCGATCGCCCGCGAGGTCGGCGTCGACGGCGAGGCCCTGATCGCCCGGTACGACGCCGCGCACGGCGGCTCGCCCGCCTCCAAGCGGCCGACCCAGCTGATCGACAGCGGCCCGATCAAGGTGCCCGGCCGCGGCCGGCCGAACTGGGCGGCGGCCATGGTCGCCGCGATCGTCGTGGTGGTCGTCCTGATCGGCTTCAACCTGGTCAGCGGCAAGGACGGCCACACCGGCACCGGCTCCGCCAGCGCGCCGCTGCCCAGCGGCTCCGGCACCGGCTCGGTCGCCTCCGTGCCCTCGCCCACCGTGCAGCCGCCGGCGCCCGTGCCGAGTGCGGCCGCGATCGCCGCCGTCCCGGCCGACAAGGTCACCGTGAAGCTGGTCGCCGAGGGCAGCACCAGCTGGGTGTCCGCGGTGGACGGCAGCGGGAAGTCGCTGTTCCAGAACAACATCAGCGACGGCCAGGACCAGACCTTCACCGACGCCAAGCAGATCAAGCTGGTGCTCGGAAACGGCGGGGCCGTGCACGCGTACGTCAACGGCAAGGACCTCGGCCTCCTCGGCAAGGACGGCCAGGTGGTGCACGTCACGTACACCCCCGGCGATCCGCAGGCGGGCTGACCACAGGCCTGCGGAGGCCCTGGAGAGCGGCCCTGCGGCCTGGCGAAGATCTGGTAATCCGAGGCGCGCGGCCTCCGGGGCGAACGGCACCGGAGGCCGCGCGTTAATCTTGGCCCTATGCCTGAACGCCGTACTGTCGCCCTTGTCACGCTCGGATGTGCCCGCAACGAGGTGGACTCCGAGGAACTCGCCGGGCGACTGGAAGCCGACGGCTGGTTGCTCGTCGACGACGCCGCCGATGCGGACGTCGCCGTCGTCAACACCTGCGGCTTCGTCGAGGCCGCCAAGAAGGACTCCGTGGACGCCCTGCTGGAGGCCAACGACCTCAAGGGGCACGGCCGCACCCAGGCCGTCGTCGCGGTCGGCTGCATGGCCGAGCGGTACGGCAAGGAGCTCGCCGACGCCCTGCCCGAGGCCGACGGCGTGCTCGGCTTCGACGACTACTCCGACATCTCCGACCGCCTCCAGACCATCCTCTCCGGCGGCCACCACGCCCCGCACCTCCCGCGCGACCGCCGCAAGCTGCTGCCGATCAGCCCGGCCGAGCGGCAGTCCGCCGCCGAGGCCGTCGCGCTGCCCGGCCACGGCGCCGCCGAGACCCCGGCAGAGCCGATCGCCGACCTGCCTGAGGGCCTCGCCCCGGCCTCCGGTCCGCGCACCCTGCGCAAGCGGCTCGACGACAACCCGGTCGCCTCGGTCAAGCTCGCCTCCGGTTGCGACCGGCGGTGCTCCTTCTGCGCCATCCCGGCGTTCCGCGGCTCCTTCATCTCCCGCCGCCCCTCCGACGTGCTGCACGAGGCCCAGTGGCTGGCCGAGCAGGGCGTGCGCGAGGTCGTCCTGGTGAGCGAGAACAACACCTCGTACGGCAAGGACCTCGGCGACATCCGGCTGCTGGAGACGCTGCTCGGCGAGATCTCCGCGATCGAGGGCGTCGAGCGGGTCCGGGTCTCCTACCTGCAGCCCGCCGAGATGCGCCCCGGGCTGATCGACGCGATGACCGGGACCACGGACGTGGTGCCCTACTTCGACCTGTCCTTCCAGCACTCGGCGCCCGCCGTGCTGCGCCGGATGCGCCGCTTCGGCTCCACCGACCAGTTCCTGGACCTGCTGAAGACCATCCGCGACCGGGCCCCGCAGGCCGGCGCCCGGTCCAACTTCATCGTCGGCTTCCCCGGCGAGACCGAGGCGGACTTCGCCGAGCTGGAGCGCTTCGTCACGCACGCCGGGCTGGACGCGATCGGCGTCTTCGGCTACTCCGACGAGGACGGCACCGAGGCCGCGACCTACGACGGCAAGCTGTCCGAGGACGTGATCGCCGACCGGCTGAACCGGCTCAGCCGGCTGGCCGAGGAGATGACCGCCCAGCGGGCCGAGCAGCGCGTCGGCACCGAGGTCGAGGTCCTGATCGAGTCCATCGAGGACGGCGTGGTCGAGGGCCGGGCCGCCCACCAGGCCCCCGAGACCGACGGCCTGACCACCCTCACCGGCGTCGAGGACCCGCAGATCGGCCAGTTCCACCGGGCCAAGGTGGTCGCCAGCGAGGGCGTCGACCTGATCGCCGAGGCGCTGGAGCCGGTCCGGGTCCGTCAGGCCCCAGGAGCCGGGGAATGACCAAGGGGCCCGGCGCCCCGGCCGCGGCCCATCCGGGCAGACCGCCGGCCGCGGTGCCGCCGGCGCCGGCTGTCTGGAACATCGCCAACATGCTCACGATGCTCCGGCTGCTGCTGGTGCCGGTCTTCGTGTCGCTGCTGTTCGCCGACGGCGGGCACGACCCCAAGTGGCGCTCGGTCGCCTGGGCGTCGTTCGCCATCGCGATGATCACCGACCTGTTCGACGGCGAGCTGGCCCGGCGCAAGGGCCTGGTCACCGACTTCGGGAAGATCGCCGACCCGATCGCCGACAAGGCGATCATGGGCTCGGCGCTGATCGGCCTCTCGCTGCTCGGCGACCTGCCCTGGTGGGTCACCGCGGTGATCCTGGCCCGCGAACTCGGCATCACCCTGATGCGTTTCTGGGTGATCCGCTACGGCGTCATCCCGGCCAGCCGGGGCGGCAAGATCAAGACGCTGACCCAGGGCATCGCGGTCGGCATGTACGTGCTGGAGCTGACCGGCTGGCTGGCCACCGCCCGGGCCGTGCTGATGGCCCTGGCGGTACTGCTGACCGTCGGCACCGCGCTGGACTACGTCGGACAGGCGCTGCGCATGCGCCGAGAGGGACTGGCCGCGGAGCGCGCGGGCCGGTGAGTGACGGGGGAGACCGGGTGACGGACCACGAGCTGGCGGTACGGGCGCACGAGGCGCTGCGCGCCAGGGGCGGCACGCTGGCCGTCGCCGAGTCGCTGACCGGAGGGCTGCTCGCGGCCGCCCTGGTCGACGTCCCCGGGGCGTCCGCGACCTTCCGGGGCTCGGTCACGGCGTACGCCACCGAGCTGAAGGCCTCGGTGCTCGGCGTGGACGAGGGGCTCCTGGCGGTGTACGGGCCGGTCCACCCGGTGGTGGCGGGGCAGATGGCCGAGGGCGTGCGCCGGCTGCTGGGGGCCACGTACGGGATCGCGACGACCGGGGTGGCCGGGCCGGACCCGCAGGACGGGCAGCCGGTGGGCACCGTACACCTGGCGGTCGCCGGTCCGGAGGGAACTCTGGTCAGTTCGCCCCGGCTGTCGGGCGGGCGTGCCAGAATCCGTCACGGGGCGGTGACCGCCGCTCTGGAGCTGTTCGTCGGGCGGCTCCGGGCCGCTACGCCCACGACCTGAACCCCGCGGGGCCCGCACCCGGGCGTCCCGCAGCCCGTGTGGAGGCGCCGCGGAGGCGTGGTGGAGCCCCGATCGCGGCGATCTCCACCGAACCGCGATCTGCCGATCCGGTCCGCGGGCATGGCACAGCTGGAGGATCGTGTTACATCCAACGGCCTGGTTGGGCAGAAACCAGGTGGCGAACGAGTTGCGTGACGGTGGCCGGGCGGCCCACGGCGGGTACCACGAGGGGCCCGCGGACCCGGGAACGACACCGGAACGAGGAGGGGGACAGCCTTGCAGCCCAGAGTGAACACGACCAGGGTCCCCGCACGCGATGCGGGCAAGGCGGTACGGTGGGGTCGTGACATCTCGATCCGCAGTCCGAGGAGGGAGGCACCGATGATCCTGCTTCGTCGCCTACTGGGCGATGTACTGCGTCGGCAGCGCCAGCGCCAGGGCCGCACACTCCGCGAGGTGTCGGCGGCAGCCAGGGTTTCGCTCGGTTACCTCTCCGAGGTCGAGCGGGGACAGAAGGAGGCCTCCTCGGAGCTGCTCTCCGCCATCTGCGACGCGCTCGACGTCCGGATGTCCGAGGTCATGCGCGAGGTCAGCGACGAACTGTCGCTCGCCGAACTTGCGGCGATGGCCACCCTCTCCGAAGGTGATCTGCTGAGGCCGGTACTCGAACCGGTTCCGCTGCCCGCCCCCGGTGCCGACCGGGCGAACATGTCGCCCAAGGCCGCCGCGATGGACGTGGTCGCCGCCTGAACCCGGCCTCGACTCCCGGGCTCCTGGTGCCCGGGGCGAGCGAAGGAGGGCGGTCGTGCGGAGAGCCGCGACGGCGTGCACGGAGGCTCGAATACGGCTGCGGCGACTGATGCCCTGGCCGGCCCGCCGGGTCCTGGTGATCCTGACGGCAGGGCTGGTCTGGTGGCTGCCGGTGGTCCGGGGACAGTTGGCCGACGGCGCCGTGCTGGGGCTGCTCGCGGCCGGCGGCTGGGGACTCGGCCTGATCCCGGTCCATGCCGACCGGAACGCCACCGGGCCGGAGCGGCGCCCATCGGTGGCCGTGGCCCGGGTGGAGTCGCAACCGCCGACGGCCGGCTGAGCCACTCGAACGGGTGATACGAGCGAACGAAGGCCGCGGGGCACCGGATGCCCCGCGGCCTTCGGCGTCGGCGGACCTCAGGAGGACCGCAGGCGCAGGCCGCGCGGGGTGGCGTGGAAACCGGCCTCCTCCAGCGCGGCGCCCAGCGCCGAGCCGAGGGCAGGCTCGCCGTTCGCCCGCTCGACCGTGACGCTGCCGAGTGCACCCTCGCGGACCGCGGCCGCCAGCGCGCCCACCGCCAGCGCCCGGGTGGCGCCGTCCTCCGGCCAAGCCAGCAGTGACTTGCCGCCCCGCTCGACGTACAGCGCCAACTCGCCGTCCACCAGTACCACCAGGGCGCCCGCCTTGCGGCCCGGGCGGTGCGCCCGGGCCGCCTTGGCTCCGGGGGCCGTCGGCGGCTCCGGCCAGGGCAGCGCGGAGCCGTAGGCGTTCGCCGGATCGGCGGCGGCCAGCACCAGCACCTGCGGCGGCTCGGTGGCCGGGGCGGCCGGCCACTCGGCGGCCCGGGCCCGCTCCAGCCGCCCGTTGACCGAGCGCAGCCGGTCGGCCGCGCCCTCCATGGCGAACTGGGCGCCGCCCAGCCCCTCGACGAAGTAGCCCCGGCGAGCCCGGCCGCGCTCCTCCATCGCGGCGAGCACCCGGTACACCCCGGCGAAGCCGCCCGGCACCCGCTCGGCGGCCACCGCGCCCCGGGTGACCAGGCCGTGCCGGTCCAGCAGGCTCTGCGCCTGGGTGGTGGCCCGGACCGTCGGGTCGGTGGTGAAGGCGGGCAGCAGTGACCAACGCCCGGCCACCGTCGGCGGGCCGCTGCGCAGCGCGCCGCCGACCCGGCCGAAGGCGCGGCCGGCGCCGCCGTAGCGGCCGCGCGGGGTCGCCCGGGGCGCGCGGTGGGCGGTGGCACCGGCCGTCCGGCCGGAGCCGAGCAGGGCGCGCAGTGGGGCGAGGGTGTCGTTGGTGACGTACCCGGCCCAGACGAGGTCCCAGAGCGCCTCGACGACCTCCGGCTCCGGGGTCTCCTGCGGCAACTGCTGGACCAGCTGGCGGAAGAACAGGCCGTAGCCGCCGGCCAGTGCCGCCATCAGCGCGCTGTGCACGGGGGTGAGCGCGGGCGGGACGGGCTCGGGGCGCAGCAGGTGGGCGTGCTCGGCCAGGTGCAGGCTGAGCCAGCCGTCCTTGCCGGGCAGTGCGCCGGCCCCGCACCAGCCGATCTCGCCGGCCGCCGTCAACTCGTCCAGCAGGCCGGGGGAGTAGTCGGTGAGCCGGGCCGGGAGGATCAGCTTCTCCAGGGCGGAGGCGGGCAGGGCGGTGCCCTGGAGCTGTTCGACCACCCGGAGCAGGCCGTCCGGGCCGCGCAGTCGGTGGCCGGCCAGGTGCTGCCACTGCGGGAGGAACGCGGCCAGGGCGCGCGGTGGGACGGGTTCGACCTCCTGGCGCAGGGCGGCCAACGAGCGGCGGCGCAGCCGGCGCAGGACCTCGGCGTCGCACCACTCGGTGGTGGTGTGGTCGGGAGGGGTGGTGTGGAGCGCCTCCGGCGAAGGGTGTTGGCGGGCGACGGGTGGGCGGAACTGGCCCTGGACCAGTCGGCCGGCGGCGGTGAGCCGGTGCAGGGTGCCGGTGACGACGGCGGTGCCGAGGCCGAAGCGGGCGGCCGCCTCGGCGGCGGCGAACGGGCCGTGGGTGCGGGCGTGGCGGGCGAGCAGGTCGCCCAGCGGATCCTTGACCGGCTCGGTGAAGGCCTCGGGGACGCCGACCGGCAGCGGGGTGCCGAGCGCGTCGCGCAGCCGCCCGGCGTCCTCGACGGCGGACCAGCGCCGCTCGCCGGCGATCCGGACCTGGATCACCCGGCGGGCGGCCTCCAACTCCAGTGCCCAGAGCGGCTCGGCGCCGCGGGCCGCCAGTTCGGCCTCGGTGAGCGGGCCGAGCAGACGCAGCGCGTCGGCGACGCCCTCGGCGTCCTTGATCCGGCGCTCGGGGGTGAGGCGCTGGAGCTCGGCCTCCAACTCGGCGAGGACCTGCGGGTCGAGCAGTTCGCTCAGCTCGGCCTGGCCGAGGAGTTCGGACAGCAGCCGGGAGTCGAGCGAGAGGGCGGCGGCGCGGCGCTCGGCGAGCGGGGAGTCCCCCTCGTAGAGGAACTGGGCGACGTAGCCGAACAGGAGGGAGCGGGCGAAGGGCGAGGGCTCGGGGGTGGTGACCTCGACCAGGCGGACGGCGCGGGATTCGAGGTCGCCCATCAGCTCGACCAGGCCCGGCACGTCGAAGACGTCCTGGAGGCACTCGCGGACGGCCTCCAGGACGATCGGGAACGAGCCGTACTCGGAGGCGACTTCGAGCAGTTGGGCGGCGCGCTGGCGCTGCTGCCAGAGCGGGGTGCGGCGGCCGGGGCTGCGGCGCGGGAGCAGCAGGGCACGGCCGGCGCACTCGCGGAAGCGGGAGGCGAACAGGGCGGAGCCGCCGACCTGGTCGGTGACCAGCTGCTCGATCTCGGCGGCGTCGAACAGGGCGGCGTCGGCGCCGACCGGGGCCTCGTCCGAACCGGACCGCTCCGAGGGGCTGTTGAAGTCGAAGTCGGTGGCGAGGAGGTCGGCGTCCGGCAGGCGCAGCACGATGCCGTCGTCGGCGTGCATGACCTGGGGGTCGAGGCCGTGCTTCTCGCGCAGCCGGGCGCCGAGCGCGAGCGCCCAGGGGGCGTGCACCTGGGCGCCGAAGGGGGAGTGGATGACGATCCGCCAGTCGCCGAGCTCGTCCCGGAAGCGCTCGACGACGATGGTGCGGTCGTCCGGGAGGTGGCCGGTGGCGGCGCGCTGCTGGGCGAGGTAGTCGAGCAGGTTGGCGGCGGCCCAGTCGTCCAGGCCGGCCCGGTGCAGCCGGGCGGTGGCGGCCTCGGGCGTCAGGGCGCCCAGCTCGCGGGTGAACGCGCCGAGGGCGCGGCCGAGTTCGAGTGGGCGGCCGAGGGTGTCGCCCTTCCAGAACGGGAGCCGGCCGGGCACGCCGGGGGCGGGGGTGACCAGCACCTTGTCGTGGGTGATCTCCTGGATCCGCCAGGAGGTGGTGCCGAGGGTGAACACGTCGCCGACGCGGGACTCGTAGACCATCTCCTCGTCGAGCTCTCCGACCCGGCCGCCGCCCTTCTTGCCCGTCTTCGAATCGGACCCGGTGGCGCCGGCGATGAAGACGCCGAACAGGCCGCGGTCGGGGATGGTGCCGCCGGAGGTGACGGCGAGCCGCTGGGCGCCGGGCCGGCCGGTCACGGTGCCGGCCACCCGGTCCCAGACCACCCGGGGGCGCAACTCGGCGAAGGCGTCCGAGGGGTAGCGGCCGGCCAGCATGTCGAGCACGGCTTCGAAGGCGGACTGCGGGAGGGTGGCGAAGGGCGCGGCGCGGCGGACCACGGTGAGCAGGTCGTCCACCGGCCAGGCGTCCAGCGCCGTCATCGCGACCAGTTGCTGGGCGAGCACGTCCAGCGGGTTGCGCGGGACGCGCAGCGCTTCGATCCGGCCGGCCCGCATCCGCTCGGTGACCACGGCGGACTGCACCAGGTCCCCGCGGTACTTGGGGAAGAAGACGCCGGTGGAGACGGCGCCGACCTGGTGGCCGGCCCGGCCGACCCGTTGCAGGCCGGAGGCGACCGAGGGCGGGGACTCGACCTGGACGACCAGTTCGACGGCGCCCATGTCGATGCCCAGTTCCAGGCTGGAGGTGGCGACCACGGCGGGCAGCCGGCCGGCCTTCAACTCCTCCTCGACCAGCGCCCGCTGCTCCTTGGAGACCGAGCCGTGGTGGGCGCGCGCGATGACCGGCGGGGCGCCCTTGGCGACGCCGGACTCGGCCATCAGCTGGGCGGGGGAGTGCGCCTCGGGCAGCCGCTCACCGGTGGCCCGTTCGAGGGCGATCTCGTTCAGCCGGTTGCACAGGCGCTCGGCGAGGCGGCGGGAGTTGGCGAAGACGATGGTCGAGCGGTGCGCCTGGACCAGGTCGACGATCCGCTCCTCGACGTGCGGCCAGATCGACGCCTGCCGCTGCGGGTCGGCGTCGGAGGAGGCGCCGGTGGCCGGGGCCGCGGGCAGGTCGTCCAGGTCGGGGACGGGGACGACCACCGACAGGTCGAACTCCTTGGCGGCGGCGGGCTGGACGACGACGGCGCCGCGCTGCGGGCTGAGGTAGCGGGCCACCTCCTCGACCGGGCGGACGGTCGCGGACAGGCCGATCCGGCGGGCCGGGCGCTCCAGCAGTTCGTCCAGCCGCTCCAGGCTGAGCGCGAGGTGGGCGCCGCGCTTGGTGCCGGCGACGGCGTGCACCTCGTCGAGGATCACCGTGTCGACGCCGCGCAGCGCCTCCCGGGAGGCGGAGGTGAGCAGCAGGAACAGCGACTCGGGGGTGGTGATCAGGATGTCCGGCGGGTGGGTGGCGAAGCGGCGGCGGTCGGCGGCGGGGGTGTCGCCGGAGCGGGTGGCGACCTGGACCTCCGGCTCGGGCAGGCCGAGCCGGACGGCGGCCTGGCGCAGGCCGGTCAGCGGGGCGCGCAGGTTGCGCTCGACGTCCACCGCGAGGGCCTTGAGCGGCGACACGTACAGGACCCGGCAGCGACGCTTGGGGTCCGCCGGGGGCGGGGTGTTGCTCAGCCGGTCCAGGGCGGAGAGGAAGGCGGCGAGCGTCTTGCCGGAGCCGGTGGGGGCGACCACCAGGACGTCGGTGTCCTGCCGGATGGCGCGCCAGGCCTCGGCCTGGGCGGTGGTGGGGGCGGAGAAGGCGCCGGTGAACCAGGCCCGGGTGGTCGGGGCGAATCCGGCCAGGGGGTCGTCGTTCGGCGGGGTCGGGTGCGGGGGCGCCATGCCCCCATGGTGCCGGGTGGCACCGACAACCGGGGTGGGGGAGCGGAGGTCGCACGGGTGTGGTGAGCACGGGTGTAGTTAAAGGAGCAAAAAGGCAAATCCGCTCATATGGTGATGAATCAGGCCAGTGACCCACCCCCGACCCACCGGACCGACGAGCGGAGACCGTGCGATGGCGCAGGTGAACCCGTCCGGCAGTCCCGCCCGTGCCGCCCGCCGCCGCGTCCGCGGGCCCGCCCGGGCGCTGCTCGCGATGCTGCTCACCGCACTCGTGGTCGGCGGCGCCGTCCCGTACGTGTCCGGATCCGGCCGGCCCTACCTCAGCTACCTGGTGCTCGCCGCGCAGGAGGACGCCGCCGGGGCCGCCCTGGCCGGGGCCGAGAGCCGGGCGGCGGGCGGGCAGGTGGTCCAGGAGTACCCGCAGATCGGGGCCGTCCTGGCGTACGCCACCGGCGGCTTCGCGGGCACGCTGCGGGCCCGGCCCGGGATCGCGGCCGTCGGCACCACCCGGACCGAACCGGTGGTCGCCCCGCCCCGCCTGCTGGACGGCGCCGGGGACTTCGCCGCCGGTACCGACCGCGCCGGCCGCAGCAGCACCGATCAGGCCCGTCGCGACAGCGATCACGCCCGTCGCAGCAGCACCGACAGGGCCCGTCGCGACAGCGCCGACCGGCAGGACGGCGGCACCGTCACGGTGCCCGACCCGGGCGAGGGCGACCCGTGGAACCTCGCCATGCTCGGCGGCGCCGGCGCCCGGGCCGGCGACGCCTCCACCGGGATCCGCGGTCCCGCCGGCGCGCCGACCGCCGACGCGCTGCACGAGGTGCTCGTCGCGGTGCTCGACTCCGGCGTCGACGACACCCACCCGGACCTGCGCGCCGCCGTCGACCCGAAGGCCTCCGTCTCCTGCGCCGACGGCCGGCCCGACGCCCGCTCCGGCTCCTGGCGGCCCGACCCCGGGGTCAGCGAGAGCGGCCACGGCACCCACGTCGCCGGGATCGTCGGCGCCACCCGGGACGGCCACGGCGTCACCGGGGTCGCGCCGGGCGTGCGGATCGCCGCCGTCCGGCTGCTCGGACCGCTCGGCCAGTACTACGCCGAGAACATCGTGTGCGGCATGCTCTGGGCCGCCGACCACGGCGCCAAGGCGATCAACAACAGCTACTTCGCCGACCCGTGGAAGTACAACTGCCCGGAGGACCAGGACCAGGCCGCGCTGATCGCCGCCGTCGGCCGGGCCTCCGCCTACGCCCAGCGCAAGGGCGCCGTCGTGGTCGCCTCGGCGGGCAACGACGGGCAGGACCTCGGCGCCGCCCGGACGGACGAACGCAGCCCCAACGACCGGGTCTCCGGCCCGGCCCGCTCCCGCTACCTGGGCACCGAGTGCATCCGGCTGCCCGGCGAACTGCCCGGCGTCGTCACCGTCACCGCCGTCAACCGGGACGGCCGCCCGTCCGGCTACTCGAACTACGGCCGCGGCCGGGTCTCGCTGGCCGCCCCCGGCGGCGACCCGGACAGCGGGCCGCAGGGCGCGGTCGTCTCCGACTGGCCGGGCGGGCAGTACGCGGCACTGGCCGGCACCTCGATGGCGGCGGCGCACGTCACCGGCGTGGTCGCGGTGGCCGCCGCCCTGCACCCGGACTACGGCTCCGCCCCGCTCGCCGCCCTGCTCGCCGGCACCGCGGCGGCCGCCTGCCCGCCCGGGCCGTACGCCTGCGGGGCCCGGCAGTACTTCGGTGCCGGGCTGCTCGCGCTGCCGCGCTGAGGCGGCCGGAAAACCGGGTGACGCCGCCCGGGCCGGCGGGTGAGGATCGGGGCGTGACCGTCTTCCTCACCACCGAGCGGCTGGTGCTGCGCCGCTTCACCGCAGCGGACGTCGACCACCTGGTCGAACTGGACGGCGACCCGGAGGTGATGCGCCACCTCACCGGCGGGCGGCCGACCGCGCGGGAGCGGGTCGAGGGCGAACTGCTGTCGCTGTACCTCGCGCACCACCGGCGGTACGGCGACCTCGGCTGGTGGGCGGCCGAGGAGCGGGACGGCGGGGCCTTCCTGGGCTGGTTCGAGTTCCGGCCGACGCGGGACGGCGACCGCTCCGAGGTCGAGCTGGGGTACCGGCTGCGCCGGGCCGCCTGGGGGCTCGGGTACGCGACCGAGGGGGCGCGGGCGCTGGTCCGCCGCGGCTTCACCGAACTGGGCGTGCGGCGGGTGGTGGCGTACACGATGACGGTCAACGCGGGCTCGCGGCGGGTCATGGAGAAGACCGGGCTGTCGTTCGTCCGCACCTTCCACGAGGACTACCCGGAGGCGATCCCCGGCAGCGAGCACGGTGAGGTCGAGTACGCGCTGACGGCCGGGCAGTGGCGGGCCCGGAGCGGGGCCGCGCGGTCCGGGATACTGGAGCCATGAGGCTGACGGAGTTCTGGCGACGGATGCACGCGCACTTCGGGGAGACGTACGCGGAGTCCTTCGCCTCCGACCACGTGATGAGCGAACTCGGCGGGCGGACGGTGCGGCAGGCGCTGGAGGCGGGCTGGGAGGCCAAGGACGTCTGGCGGGTGGTCTGCGAGACCCAGGGCGTCTCCGGCGTGCTGCGCTGACCACCGCCCGCCCGGAGGACCGACCCCGCCCCGGCGGGGTGCCCGGTGCTCGGGCGGTTCCGGGGGATGGGTGAGACTGTCGGAGTGACAAGCAGCGCAGAAGCACAGAATTCGGACAGGACGGCGCGGGTCGCCGACGAGGATCCGGGCCCGCCGCCCGAACCGCGGCTGCCGGAGGGCGCGGCCGGCGGCCTCTGGGGTGGCGGGATGCCGCGCTGGCTGCCCCGGGCGATGGTGCTGGCCCTGGTGCTGGTCGGGCTGTTCCAGCTCGCCGACTGGGCCTTCCACCAGCTGATCGACCTCTTCGTGATGCTGCTGGTGGCCTTCTTCCTCTCGCTGGCGCTGGAGCCGGCCGTCGACCGGATGGCGGCGCGCGGGGTGCGTCGCGGGATCGGCACCTTCCTGGTGTTCGTCGCGGTGGGGATCGCGGTGATCGGGTTCCTCGCGGCGCTCGGCACGCTGCTGGTCGATCAGGTCGCGAAGATCGCCGGGGACCTGCCGCACCTGGTCGACAACCTGATCAACTGGGTGAACCGGACGTTCCATCAGGATCTGTCGCTGGGCGAGCTGCAGAAGAAGCTGCTCAAGGACTCCGGCGCGATCGAGAGCTACGCCCAGCAGGCCGCCGACAACGTCTGGGGCCTCTCCTCCACCGTGATCGGCGGGCTCTTCCAGGCCTTCACGGTCGGGCTGTTCACCTTCTACTTCACCGCCGAGGGCCCGCGGGTCCGCCGGACGGTCTGCTCGATGCTGCCGCCCGCCAAGCAGGGCGAGGTGCTGCGGGCCTGGGAGATCGCACTCGCCAAGACCGGCGGCTACCTGTACTCCCGGGCGCTGCTCGCGGTGGTCTCCGCGATCGGGCACTGGGTGATGTTCGAGCTGCTCGACCTGCCGTACGCGGCCGCGCTGGCGGTCTGGGTCGGCGTCATGTCGCAGTTCGTGCCGACCATCGGGACGTACCTGGCCGGCGCGCTGCCGGTGCTGGTGGCGCTCACCGTGCAGCCGGTGGACGCGCTCTGGGTGCTGATCTTCGTGGTGGTCTACCAGCAGGTCGAGAACTACCTGCTGCACCCGAGGATCACCGCGCGGACGGTGGACGTGCACCCGGCGGTCGCGTTCGGCGCGGTGATCGCGGGCGCGGCGCTGCTCGGCGCGGTGGGCGCGCTGATCGCCATCCCGGCGGCGGCCACCCTGCAGGGCTTCGTCGGGACGTACGTGCGGCGGTACGAGGTGGCCACCGACCCGCGGATCGACCGGGGTGAGCAGCGGCGGGCCCGGCGGGAGCTGCGCCGGGAGGCGGCGCGGCGGCTGCGGCGGATGGTCGGCGGCGACGGGAGGTGACCCGGCCGGCGGTGGCGGCACCGTTCGGACGTGCGAGGCTTGAATCGAACAGTTGTTCTCTATACTCTCCGGCGAGGAGTTTTCCACAGGCGGAGCCGGGTCGGGCTCGTTTGTCAGTGGGACGCGCTAGCGTCGAGGACGATGAAGCGCACAGCACAGAACCCGAGGGTGGAAGCCATGGCAGGTACGGACCGCGAGAAGGCCCTTGAGAACGCACTCGCTCAGATCGAGCGGCAGTTCGGCAAGGGCTCGGTGATGCGCCTGGGCGAGAAGGCCAACGAGCCGATCGACGTGATCCCCACCGGGTCCACCGCCCTGGACGTCGCCCTCGGTGTCGGCGGTATCCCGCGCGGCCGGGTGGTCGAGATCTACGGCCCCGAGTCCTCCGGCAAGACCACCCTGACCCTCCACCTGGCGGCCAACGCCCAGCGGGCCGGCGGCACGGTCGCCTTCGTCGACGCGGAGCACGCGCTCGATCCCGAGTACGCCAAGAAGCTCGGCGTGGACACCGACGCCCTGCTGGTCAGCCAGCCGGACACCGGTGAGCAGGCGCTGGAGATCACCGACATGCTGATCCGCTCCGGCGCGGTCGACCTGATCATCATCGACTCGGTCGCGGCGCTCGTCCCGCGTGCGGAGATCGAGGGCGAGATGGGTGACTCGCACGTCGGTCTGCAGGCCCGGCTGATGAGCCAGGCGCTGCGCAAGATCGCCGGTGCGCTGAACCAGTCGGGCACCACGGCGGTGTTCATCAACCAGCTGCGCGAGAAGATCGGCGTCATGTTCGGCTCGCCGGAGACCACGACCGGTGGCCGGGCGCTGAAGTTCTACGCCTCCGTCCGGCTGGACATCCGCCGGATCGAGACCCTGAAGGACGGCACCGAGGCGGTCGGCAACCGCACCCGCGTCAAGGTGGTCAAGAACAAGGTCGCCGCGCCGTTCAAGCAGGCCGAGTTCGACATCCTCTACGGCGTCGGCATCAGCCGCGAGGGCGGCCTGATCGACATGGGCGTCGAGCACGGCTTCATCCGCAAGTCCGGCGCCTGGTACACCTACGAGGGCGACCAGCTCGGCCAGGGCAAGGAGAACGCCCGCAACTTCCTGCGGGACAACCCGCAGCTCGCCGACGAGATCGAGCGGAAGATCAAGGGCAAGCTCGGCATCGGCCCGAAGACCGAGGAGCCGGCCGAGGGCGAGGCCGCTGCCGCTGCCGCCGACGGCGCCGCGAAGCCGATCACCGCGACCGCCGCCAAGACGGCCGCGGCGAAGAAGACGGCGGCGGCCGCCAAGGCCTGAACCGTTGACGCAGCACGACGCAGTGGGTGAGGGCGGACCGGCGGGTCCGGACGGCGACGACTACGGGCCGCCGGACTGGTTCGCCGCCGTGGCGGGGGAGCCGGAGCCGCCGTTCGAGGCGACGCCCCGGGCGCGGTCGCAGTCCCGGAAGGGGCGGCGGCGGGAGCGGTCCTCCGCCGCACAGTGGGCATCCGGTCCGGAGCCGGAGTTCGACCGGGCGTCGGCCCGGGCGGTGCGCGGCGCGGCGCCCGGGCCGACTCCGGCGGAGCCGACGGTGGACGAGCTCGGGCTCGTCTCCGCCTCCGAACTGCCCACCGGCCGCCGCAGGCGGCGATCGGCACTGGCGGCCGAGGAGTTCGACGAGGCCGGCTCCGCGACGGCGGGCAGCGGCCGGGGCGAGGCCGGGGCGGTCGGTCACGGGGGTGTGACCGCCCCGGCCCCGCGCACCGGTGCCGGCGCGCGTCGTGGGCGGCGCGCTGCGGCCGGGCGCTCCGCCAGGCACGCCTCGGACGAGGCGGGCGCTCCGGGCGACGAGCGCGACCCCTCCGCCCGTACCGGCCGAACCGCGCGGAAGCGGGCCGGGGCCGAGGAGACGGCCGATCCCGAGACCCGCGCCCGCGACATCTGCCTGCGGCTGCTCACCGGCGCCGCCAAGAGCCGCAAACAGCTCGCCGACGCCCTGCGCAAGCGGGAGATCCCGGACGACGTCGCCGACGAGGTGCTCACCCGGCTCGAAGAGGTCGGGCTGATCGACGACGCGGCCTTCGCCGCGGCCTGGGTGGAGTCCCGGCACACCGTCCGGGGGCTGTCCCGGCGGGCGCTGGCCCAGGAACTGCGCACCAAGGGCGTGGCCGCGGACCTGGTCGAACAGGCCGTCGCCCAGCTCGACCACGACGACGAGACCGAGGCCGCCCGGGCGCTGGTCGACCGCAAGCTGCGGTCCACCCGGGGGCTGGACCCGCAGGTCCGGATGCGGCGGCTGGTCGGCGTGCTGGCCCGGCGCGGCTACTCCGAGGGGCTGGCGTTCCGGGTGGTGCGGAGCGCGCTGGACGAGGAGGAGCCGGGCGAACCGTCGGGAACCGGGAGGGACTAGTGGCCGTCCGGTAGCCATTGCGTACGCTTCTTGGTCCAGTCCAGGTCGAGTCTTGACCGTTTCGTGACCCGCGCCTAGCCTCGCACTCAGTGCGGGGGCGCTTCCGGACGGCGGTCCACGCCGGGCGGCGGACAGCGGTGACGGGGAGTGGGCGGCATGAGGATCTCTGCGGGCACCGGACCGGACGCCTCCCTGCTGCTCCTCGCCGGGTCGGCCGGCGCCGTCCTGCTGCTCCTCGCCGTCCTGGTCGGGTTGCTGGCCAAGCGGCTCCGGGCCGCCCAGCGGCGCGCCGGCGTCGAGGCCGAGCGCGTTCGCGGCTGGGCCGAGCAGCAGACCTCCCGGCAGCGGGCCGAACTCGACCGGCGCGAGGAGCAGTTGGCCGAGGAGCTGCGCCGGGTCCGGACCAGGGAGGACGAACTCGCCGCGCGCTTCGCCGAGCTGGAGCGCGCCCGGGGCGAGGCCGAGGCCCTGGTGACCCGCCGGGTGGCGGTGCTGGAGCGGGCCGGCGGACTCTCCGCCGAGCAGGCCCGCGCCGAACTCCTGCGCGAGGCCGCGACCACGGCTCGGCGGGAGGCCGCGGTCACGGTCCGGGAGTTCGAGCGCGAGGCCAGGGAGGAGGGCGAGCGCCGGGCCCGGGGCATCCTCGCCGGGGCGATCCAGCGGCTGGCGACGGTGCAGACCGCCGAGACGGCGGTCACCGTCTTCCGGCTGCCGAGCGAGGACATGAAGGGCCGGATCATCGGCCGCGAAGGCCGCAACATCCGTGCCTTCGAGGCGGTCACCGGCGTCAACCTGATCATCGACGACACCCCCGCGACGGTGCAGCTCTCCTGCTTCGACCCGGTCCGCCGGGAGACCGCCCGGCTCACCCTGGAACAACTGGTCGAGGACGGCCGGATCCACCCGACCCGGATCGAGCACGTCCACGAGCGCAGCCGCGAGGAGGTCGAGCAGTGCTGCGTCCGGGCCGGTGAGGACGCCCTGCTGGACGCCCGGGTCGGCGGGATGCACCCCGAACTCGTCCGCACCCTGGGCAGTCTGCGCTACCGGGTCTCGTACGGGCAGAACGTGCTCGGGCACCTGCTGGAGTCCGCGCACCTGGCCGGGATGATGGCCGCCGAGCTCGGGGTGGCCCCGGAGCCGGTACGGCGGTCGGCCCTGCTGCACGACATCGGCAAGGCGCTCACCCACGAGGTCGAGGGCAGCCACGCGGCGGTCGGCGCGGACTTCGCCCGCCGGCACGGGGAGTCCCCGGAGGTGGTGCACGCGATCGCCGCGCACCACGGCGAGGTGGAGCCGCGCACCGTGGAGGCCGTGCTCACGCAGGCCGCGGACGCCTGTTCGGGCGGGCGGCCCGGGGCGCGCAAGGAGTCGCTGGAGGTGTACGTGCGGCGGCTGGCGCGGCTGGAGGAGATCGCCCGCGCGCACGAGGGCGTGGCCGAGGTGTACGCGATGCAGGCGGGGCGCGAGGTACGGGTGATGGTGCGGCCGGAGGAGGTGGACGACCTCGGGGCGCAGCTGATCGCCCGCGAGGTCGCCCGGCAGGTCTCCGAGGAGCTGACCTATCCCGGCCAGATCCGGGTGACGGTGGTCCGGGAGAGCCGGGCCATCGCGGTGGCGAGTTAGGCCCTGCCCGGTCCTGTCCGGTCCTGTCCGGCGCACGCCCGGAGTTGCACGCCCGGGGCACGCGCCAGGGCCCTACGCGCGGGGTGAGTCCACCTGCCGGGGCGCCTGGCGGGCGGCGGGCTCCGGCGCGGGGTCCTGGTCGGGCTCGGCTTCGGGTGCGCCGGCGAGCGGGGCCGGCCCGCCCCGGGCGCGGTCGGCGAGCGCCAGCAGGTCCTCGGCGGCGGCGCCCTGGGTGGCGCCGACCAGGTGCCCGTCCGGCCGGATCAGCAGCACGGTGTGCGGCCCGGCCTCCGGGTACTCCTCGGTGACCAGCACTTCGGCGGGCACCGGCAGCGCGGCGGCGACCTCGGCGAGCCGGGGCATCAGGCCGGCGCCCAGCCAGTGCTCGGCGGACCAGACGGCGGTGCCGGGGGCGACCAGCAGCAGCAGGAAGGTGACGCCGAGCCGGGCGTGCAGGTGATCCGGGGTGCCGTCGGCGGCGAGCACCGGCAGGTCCGGGACGAGCACGCCGGGGGCGGTGGCCGGCAGCAGTTCGCTGAGCGAGGTGGTGCCGCGGGCGCCGCGCTGGACCGGCACCCGGCCGGGGACGCCCGAGGGCGCGGCCGGGTAGGCGGGCGCGCCGCCGAAGCGGCCGGTGCCGAGCTGTCCGTCGGCGAGCAGCGGTGCGTGCTTGCGGAAGCCGCCGACCAGCAGCGAGCGCCGGGTCTGCTGCCAGCCGCGCAGCGGGCGCAGCAGCGGCATGGACTGGTCGACGGCGCGCAGCCGGGCGCCAACCGCGCCGCGCCGTTCGGCCTCGTAGCCGTCCAGCAGGGAGCCTCCGGGTTGCGGGCCGCCGGAGTGGAGGTGCCAGGCGAGGGAGAGCCGCCAGGCGAGGTTGTCGGCGTCGCGCAGCCCGTCGGCCAGGTTCTGCATGCCGAGCGCGCCGTGCAGGTGGGCGGCGTCGCCGGCGAGGAAGCAGCGGCCGCTGCGGAACCGGGCGGCGAGGCGCTGTTGGGCGGTGTGGTCGGCGGCGGCGAGCAGGTCGAAGCGGGGGAGTTCGCCGCACCAGCCGGTGAGGGTGGCGGTGACCCGGGTGAGCAGGGTGTCGCCGGTGACGACGCCGGGCCAGGTGGCGTGCGGGTCGACGGTTTCGGTGGGGGCGGGCCGCCCGGGGGGCAGCCGCCAGTCGAGCCGCCAGACGCCGTCCGGCAGCGGGCGGGCGGAGGCCTCGCGGTCGCCGCGCCACGGGGGCTCGCGGTGCAGCCGGGCCTCGTGGAAGGGCAGGTCGACCCGGACGGTGGCGATGGCGTTGCGGTCGACGGCGGGGCGGCCGGGGAAGCGGATCTTCAGGAGCTTGCGGACGGCGGATCTGGCGCCGTCGCAGCCGACCAGGTGGCTGCCGCGCCACCAGGTGCTGGAGCCGTCCTGGGTGCCGTGGGTGCGGACGCTGACGCCGTCGCGGTCCTGTTCGAGTTCGACGACCCGGCTCAGCGGGACCAGCCGGACCAGCGGGGTGCCGGTGAGGGCGTCGCGCAGGCCGCGCTGGAGGCGGTGCTGGGGCAGGTGGAAGGCGGGGGAGTCGGTGAGGTCGATCCGCAGCACCTCCTGGCGGCGGCGCCAGACGGTGAAGGAGTCCCAGAGGGCGGAGTCCGAGACGGCCCGCGGGTAGCCGATCCGGGTGAGGAAGGCGGCGGTGTCGGCCCCGAGGACGACGCTGCGCGGGCCCTCGGGGCAGAGCCCGGAGCCCTCGTCCAGGACGATGGTCGGCACCTCGTGCCGGGCGAGGGCGAGGGCCAGGGCCAGACCGACCGGTCCGGCCCCGACCACGATCACCGGGTCCATGTGGTGACCTCCGGGCACGAACCGGCCGATGGGCCGGCGTCAGTTACCGCTGCCGCATATGCCGCGTGGATGCTCCCGGGAGGTGTCACGAAGAGCAATGCAACAGTTCACCTGCGTGTGCGTCAAGCAGCAGCTGAAGTGCGCCGGTTCGCGCCGCGACGGCCGCGCGCTTCGATCCACCGGGCGAGGGCGGTCAGCAGCAGGCACATGGCGATGTAGATCGGACCGATCACCAGCACCACGGGGATGTAGGGGAAGCCCGCGGCGTTGATCGGCTGGCTGGCGATCGCCTTGCCGACGAACAGCAGCTCGTGGAAGGTGATGACGAAGCCGAGCGAGGTGTCCTTCAGGGTGACGACCAGCTGGCCGATCATCGAGGGCAGCATCGAGCGGATCGCCTGCGGCACCAGGATGCCGGCCATCACCTGGGTCTTGCGCATGCCGAGCGCGTAGGCCGCCTCGGCCTGGCCGCGCGGGACGGCGTTGACGCCGCTGCGGATGATCTCGGCCTGCACCGAGCCGTTGTAGAGGGTGAGGCCGAGCACCAGTGCCCACATCGGCTCCTTCGCGAAGAACGCGTAGTAGAGCGCGACGATCAGGATCAGCAGTGGCATCGCCCGGAAGAACTGGACGAAGCCGACGGCCGCCCAGCGGACCGGCTTGTGGTCGGAGAGCTGCCCGGCGGCGAGCAGGCCGCCCAGGGTGAGCGAGAACAGTGCGGCCAGGCCGAAGGCCTCCAGGGTGGAGAGCAGGCCGTCCACGATGCGCTGCTGGACGGTGTTGTACTGGAACGCGTCCCACATCTGCGGGTCGAACTGGCCGTTGTCGGAGAGCGCGGCGAAGACGTACCAGAGCAGGGCGGCGACGCCGATCAGCGCCAGTACCCCGAACAGCCGGTACCGGGTGCGGGCCCGCGGGCCGGGGGCGTCGTAGAGGACGCTGGCCGTGGGGGTGCGGGTGAAGAGGTTGCTCATCGGGCCACCGCCAGTCGGGATTCCAGGACGCGGAACAGCGTGGCGACCGTGGCACTGATCACCAGGTAGGCGCAGGCCACCCAGAAGAAGATCCCGAAGATCGCGTAGCCGCGTTCGGAGAGGGTCTGCTGCACGCTGTACAGCTCGCTGACGCTGAACGCGCCGGCGATCGCCGAGTTCCTCGGCAGCGCGATGAACACGCTGCTCAGCGGGGCCAGGACGGTCCGGGTGGCCTGCGGCAGGATGACCAGGGTGAGGGTCTGGCCGAAGCTCATGCCGAGGCTGCGGGCCGCCTCGGCCTGGCCGAGCGGCACGGTGTTGATGCCCGAGCGGATCACCTCGCAGACGAACGAGGCGGTGTAGCCGCCGAGCGCCAGCACCGCGAAGGTGAGGTGGCCGAAGTGCACCCCGAGCGGCGGCAGGCCGAAGGTGACGGCGAAGAACAGCAGGGTCAGCGGGGTGTTGCGGAACAGCGTGACCCAGGCGGTGCCGAAGGCCCGCAGGACCGGCACCGGGGAGACCCGGAAGGCCGCCAGCAGGGTGCCCAGCAGCAGGGCGAGCAGGGCGCTGAGCGCGCTCAGCTCGATCGTCTGCAGGAAGCCGTCGCGGAACAACGCGAAGTTGTCCTGCTCGAACAGGAACCCCATCCGGCGGCCCTCCTCTCATCAGATGGTCAGGACGGATGGTCGGGCGTGGACCGGATCAGTAGCGTTCGAGGGCCGGCACGGCCGGCGCGGCGGAGCCGGACGCGCCCAGGGTCGCGTCGTAGGCCTTCTTCCAGTCGCCGTTGTCCTCGTGGGCCTTGAGCGCGTCGCTGATGGCGTTGCGCAGGACCGCGTCGTCCTTGTTGAGACCGACGCCGTAGTTCTCCTTGGTGAACGGCTTGCCGACCACCTTGAGCTTGGGGGCGTACTTGGAGGCGTAGCCCTTGAGGATCGCGTCGTCGGTGGTGACCGCGTCGACCTCGCCGGACAGCAGCTTCTCGACGCAGGCCGAGTAGGTGTCGAACTGCGTGATCTTCGGGTTGTACTGCTGGATGTTCTTGATCGAGGTGGAGCCGGTGGCGGTGCAGATGTTCTTGCCGCCGACGCTCTCCGGGCCGGTGATCGAGGTGTTGTCGGCCTTCACCAGGAAGTCCTGGCCGGCGATGTAGTACGGGCCGGCGAAGGAGACCGTCTTCTTGCGCTCGTCGTTGATGCTGTAGGTGCCGACGTAGAAGTCGATCTGGCCCTTGGCGATGGCCGGCTCGCGCTGCGAGGAGACCAGCGTCTGCCACTTGATCTGCTGCGGGCTGAAGCCGAGGTCGGCGGCGATCATCTTGGCGATCTCGATGTCGAAGCCGCTGCGGTCGCCGCTGGCGACGTCCTCGAAGCCCAGGAACGGCTGGTCGGCCTTGGCGCCGATGATCAGCTGACCGCGCTTCTTCGCCTCGGCGAGGATCGCCGAGTCGATCTTGACGTCGGTCTTGACCGTGTAGGTGGGCAGCGCCGGGGCGTTGCCGCTGCTCGCGGCGGTGGCGCCGGGGGTGCCGTCCTTGCCGCAGGCGGCGGTGGCGGTGAGCGCGACGGCACAGAGCGCGACGGCGAGGGTGCGACGAGTCCTCATGAGGGTTGTTCTCCTGGGAGCTGGGCCACGGCTAACCGGGCTCTGGCGTCTGGAAGGTGCGTGCGCGGGCAGGGCCGCCCGGCGTCCTTGCCGGCGGCGGCCCCGCGTGGTCTCGAAGCGTCAGTGGTGGAGGATCTTCGAGAGGAAGTCCTTGGCACGGTCGGAACGCGGCGCGGTGAAGAAGGCGTCCGGGGTGTTCTGCTCGACGATCCGGCCGTCGGCCATGAACAGCACGCGGTTGGCGGCGGAGCGGGCGAAACCCATCTCGTGGGTGACCACGACCATCGTCATGCCGTCGGCGGCCAGCTGGCGCATGACCTCCAGCACCTCGTTGACCATCTCCGGGTCGAGGGCCGAGGTGGGCTCGTCGAAGAGCATCACCTTGGGCTTCATCGCCAGCGCCCGGGCGATCGCCACGCGCTGCTGCTGGCCGCCGGAGAGCTGGGCGGGGAACTTGTCCGCCTGCGCGCCGACGCCGACCCGCTCCAGCAGTTCGCGGGCGGTCTTCTCGGCCTGCGCCCGGGCGATCCCGCGCACCTTGACCTGGCCGATGACGACGTTCTCCAGCACCGTCTTGTGCGCGAACAGGTTGAAGCTCTGGAACACCATGCCGACCTCGGCGCGCAGCCGGGCCAGCTCCTTGCCCTCGGCGGGCAGCGGGCGGCCGTCGATGGTGATCGTGCCGGAGTCGATGGTCTCCAGCCGGTTGATCGTCCGGCAGAGCGTCGACTTGCCGGAGCCGGACGGCCCGATCAGGACCACGACCTCGCCCTGGACGATCTTCAGGTCGATGTCCTGGAGGACGTGCAGCGCTCCGTAGTGCTTGTTCACGCTGCTCAGCACGACCAGGGGGGCGGCTGCAGGGGTGGAGTCCTCGACCGGATTCTCGGCCATCGCGCCTGCTCCCTCGTGTCGGCCCGTGAAAGTCTGAACTCCCTTGGGCGGCAATGGTGGTACGAAATCCGGGAGCCGCGACCGGCGGAGCCGCAGCCCCCGGTGGGCCGACCATAGGAGTGATGACGACGTGCCGTCAGCCGATCTGAGCGGAACTTGAGGATCACGAAACGGCCACACGCTGCTCGCGGGCCGTTCGCCGGGTCGCCAACGGGGCATGTGAGAGCGGGCGTCCGCGCCGGCGTGCCCCGCCCCGCGGCAGCCGTCGGGCGACCGAGCCTGGCGCCGGGCCGCCCACTGGCTCATACTGCGCAGGACCGGGGCCCGACCGGGCGGTCCCGGTGATCAGGTGGGGGAAGGAGGAGAACAGGATGCGACTGCTGCTCGTCGAGGACGACGAACGCGTGGCCGCCGCGCTGGTCGCGGTACTGGGCCGGCACGGCTTCCAGGTCCGGCACGCCCGCAGCGGGCACGAGGCGCTGGACGCCCTGGTGCCGGACGGGAACGACCCGTACCGGGTGGTGCTGCTCGACCTCGGGCTGCCCGACCGCGACGGCTTCGAGGTGTGCAGCCGGATCAGGGCCGGCAGCGGCGTTCCGGTGATCATGGTCACCGCCCGCGCCGACATCCGCTCCCGGATCCACGGCCTCAACCTGGGCGCCGACGACTACGTCACCAAGCCCTACGACATGGGCGAGCTGCTCGCCCGCATCCACGCGGTGGCCCGCCGCGGCGCCGCCCCCGCCTCGGTGGCGGTGCCCGCGCCCGACGCCGTCCCGCAGCAGCGCGGCCCGCTGGAGTCCCGCGGCATCCGGATCGACCGGGAGCGCCGCCGGGTCAGCGTGGACGGCCGGGACGTGCCGCTCACCCGCAAGGAGTTCGACCTGCTCGCCCTGCTCGCCCAGAGCCCCGGCGTGGTCTACCGGCGCGAGCAGATCTTCAGCGAGGTCTGGCGCAGCGGCTGGGAGGGCAACGGGCGCACCCTGGAGGTGCACATCGGCTCGCTGCGCAACAAGCTCGCGCTGCCCGGCCTGGTCGAGGCCGTCCGCGGCGTCGGCTACCGCCTGATCCCGGAGTCCCCGGCGCCCGCCGCGGACCCGGCCCCGCCCGCCCCCGCGGAGCGCTGACCGCACGTGCGCACCCGCCTGCTCGGCATCCTGATCGCCCTCATGCTCTGCGTCCTGGCCGCCCTGGGGCTGCCGCTCGCGGCGGCGGTCGCGGCGGCCGAGCAGAGCAAGGTGGTCGTCGACCGGCTCGACGACGCCGCCCGCTTCGCCCAGGACCTGCCCACCTCCGGCCCCTCGGCGGTGGAGTCCGCGCTCAAGGGCGACCCGGAGCCCGCCCCCGGCGACGTCAGCCGCCGGCACGCGATCGACGCCGAGGTCCGCCGCTACCACGACCTGTACGGCGTGCGGCTGGGCATCTTCCAGCGCGACGGCGTGCCGATCGCCGCCGCCCCCGCCGACTGGCGGGTGCCCCCCGGCGGCTGGGGCGCGCAGGCCTTCCAGGAGGCGCTGGACGGGCGGCGCAGCCACAACCCGCCCCAGGTCTGGCCGTGGACCGACGACCGCACCCTGACCGTCGCCACCCCGGTGGTGCGCGACGGCGACGTGGTCGCGGTGGTGCTCAGCGAGTCCCCCACCGGGGCGCTGCGCACCCGGATCCTGCACAGCTGGCTGGTGATCGGCACCGGCGAGGCCGCCGCGATGATCGTCGCGGTGCTGCTGGCCGGTCGGCTCACCGAGTGGGTGCTGCGCCCGGTCCGCACCCTCGACCGGGCCACCCACGACATCGCCACCGGCCGGATGGCCGCCCGGGTCGCGCCCGGCGGCGGCCCGCCCGAGCTGCAGCGGCTGGCCCGCTCGTTCAACGAGATGGCCGACCACGTGGTGCTCGCCATGGACCAGCAGAAGGCCTTCGTCGCGGACGCCTCGCACCAGCTGCGCAACCCGCTGGCGGCCCTGCTGCTGCGGGTCGAGGTGCTCGGCCTGGAACTGCCCGAGGGGCACGAGGAGGAGCTCGGCGGCGTCCGGGAGGAGGGCGTCCGGCTGGCCCGGGTGCTGGACGACCTGCTGGGCCTGGCCACCGCCGAGCACGCCCGCCCCGAACCCGAGCAGACCGATCTCGCCGCGCTCACCCTGGCCCGGGTCGACGCCTGGCGGCCGGTCGCCGAGCAGCGCGGGATCGAGCTGCGCTGGGAGGGCCCGGCGCTCGCCGTCGGCATGGCGGACCCGATCGGCTTCGGCTCCGCCCTGGACGCCGTGCTGGACAACGCGCTCAAGTTCGGCCCGGTCGGCAGCGGGGTGCGGCTGAAGGTCTCGGTGCGCCGGGACGAGGTCGCGGTGACCGTCACGGACGCCGGGCCCGGCCTCGCCGAGGACGAGCTGCCCCGCGCCGGGGACCGCTTCTGGCGCAGCCCGCGGCACCAGAACGTGGACGGCTCCGGGCTCGGCCTGTCGATCGCCCGCACCCTGCTGGCGGCGGGCGGCGGTTCGCTCGCCTTCGCCCCGGTCCAGCCGACCGGGCTCGCGGTGACGCTGGCGGTGCCGCGGCCGGAGAAGCGGTAGCCCGTACGGGCCCACGGCGCCCGTGCGGTGTCAGGGCTTCCGGGCTTCAGGACCTCACCTTCAGGGCTCCACTTTCAGGGGTCCACCTTCAGGGCTTCACCGAGCGGTAGTAGCGGGCCGCGCCCTCGTGCAGCGGGAGCGGGTCGGTGTAGACGGCGGTGCGCAGGTCGACCAGCTGGGCGGCGTGCACCTGAGCGCCGATCTGGTCGCGGCTGTCGATCACCGCCCGGGTCATGCCCTCGACCAGGCCCGGGTCCACGTCGTCCCGGGTGATCAGCAGGTTGGGCACGGCCACGGTGGCGACGGCGTCCTTGGGGTCGGCGTTCGGGTAGGTGCCCTTGGGCATGGTGGCCGCCCGGTAGGCGTCGGTGCCGCCGCCTTCCATCTTGTGGATGGCCCCGGCGAGTTCCCCCAGCGGCACGACCCGCATCCGCATGTGGTCGGACAGGTCGGTGAGGGCGCTGGTCGGCAGCCCGCCGGACCAGAAGAAGGCGTCGAGCTTGTTCTCCCGCAGCTGGTCGGCGGCGTCGCCGACGCCCGCCGACACCGGGACGATGTCGTGGTCCGGGTCCAGGCCGGCCGCGGCCAGCAGCCGCCTGGTCACCAGGTTCACCCCGGACTGCGGCAGGCCCACGCCGACCCGCAGCCCCTTGAGGTCGGCCGTGCGGTGCACCGTCGAGGAGGACGGGACGATCAGCTGGAGGTAGTCGTCGTACAGCCGTGCGATCGCCCGCAGCCGGTCCTTGCCCGGGCCCTGGTAGTCGGCGACGGCGTCGGCGGTGGCGATCGCGAAGTCGTCCTGGCCGCTGGTCACCCGGGCCAGGTTGTCGATCGAGCCCTCGGTGTTGTCCAGGGCCAGCCGCACCCCCGGCATGGCCTTGGCGACGTGGGCCTCCAGCAGCTGCCCGTACCGGTCGTAGACACCGCGCTGCACGCCGGTCGCGAAGCGCGTCTCGCCGCGCGGGTAGCCGGGCGAGCGGCCCGCCGACAGCCACCAGCCGCCCAGCCCCGCGACCAGCAGCACCAGCACCAGCACCGTCCGCCACAGCGGGCTGCGGGCCGCGGTGCGGACGGCGGCGCCGAGACGGGACGGGGTGGTGGGGGTCATGCAGGGATACTGCCAGGCGCTCCGCCGGAACGGGAGGGGAAACGGTGGGGGAAAAGCGCTTCGCGGCTGCCCGTACCCTGGTCTGGTGAGCGGTGAGAGCGGATTGAAGAGCTACAAGGTCGTCACGTACGGCTGCCAGATGAACGTCCACGACTCCGAGCGGCTGTCCGGCCTGCTGGAGGACGCGGGTTACGTCAAGGCGGGGCAGGACGGCGACCCGGACCTGGTGGTGTTCAACACCTGCGCGGTGCGGGAGAACGCCGACAACAAGCTGTACGGCAACCTCGGGCAGCTGGCGCCGGTCAAGAGCCGCCACAAGGGCATGCAGATCGCCGTCGGCGGCTGCCTCGCCCAGAAGGACCGCGACACCATCGTCCGCAAGGCCCCCTGGGTCGACGTGGTGTTCGGCACCCACAACATCGGCCACCTGCCGGCGCTGCTGGAGCGGGCCGCGGTCGAGCGCAAGGCCCAGGTCGAGATCCTGGAGTCGCTGGAGACCTTCCCCTCCACCCTGCCGACCCGCCGCGAGTCCGCGTACGCCGCGTGGGTCGCCATCTCCGTCGGCTGCAACAACACCTGCACCTTCTGCATCGTCCCCGCGCTGCGCGGCAAGGAGGAGGACCGCCGCCCCGGCGACGTCCTCGCCGAGATCGAGGCGCTGGTGGACGAGGGCGTCATCGAGGTGACCCTGCTCGGCCAGAACGTCAACGCCTACGGCTCCGACCTGGGCGACCGCGAGGCCTTCTCCAAGCTGCTGCGCGCCGCCGGCCAGATCGAGGGCCTGGAGCGGATCCGCTTCACCTCGCCGCACCCGCGCGACTTCACCGACGACGTGATCGCCGCGATGGCCGAGACGCCGAACGTGATGCACCAGCTGCACATGCCGCTGCAGTCCGGCTCCGACACCGTCCTCAAGGCGATGCGCCGCTCCTACCGCCAGGAGCGCTTCCTCGGGATCATCCGGAAGGTCCGCGAGGCGATGCCGGACGCGGCCATCTCCACCGACATCATCGTGGGCTTCCCCGGCGAGACCGAGGAGGACTTCGAGCAGACGATGCACACCGTCCGCGAGGCCCGCTTCACCAACGCCTTCACCTTCCAGTACTCCAAGCGCCCCGGCACCCCGGCCGCCGAGATGGCGGACCAGGTGCCGAAGGCCGTCGTGCAGGCCCGCTACGACCGGCTGATCGCCCTCCAGGAGGAGATCTCCTGGGAGGAGAACAAGAAGCAGGTCGGCCGCACCCTGGAGATCCTGGTCGCCGAGGGCGAGGGCAAGAAGGACGACAAGACCGACCGGCTCTCCGGCCGCGCCCCCGACAACCGGCTGGTGCACTTCACCAGGCCGACGGAGCCGGTGCGCCCGGGCGACCTGGTGACCGTCGAGATCACCTACGCCGCCCCGCACCACCTGCTCGCCGAGGGCCCGTCGCTCGCGGTGCGCCGCACCCGGGCCGGTGACGCCTGGGAGAAGCGCCAGGCCAAGCCCGCGGCCAAGCCGGCCGGGGTGATGCTCGGCCTGCCGGGCATCGGTGCCCCGGCCGCGCTGCCCCTGGCCGCTCCGGCGGGCGGGGCCTGCTGCGGCGACTGACGGCCCGCTGCTCGAACGGGGCCCGCTGCTCGAACGGCGGCCCGCTCCTCCACCGGCGGCCCGGCGGGACTTCGAGTCCGGCCGGGCCGCCGTCGCCGTTTGGCTAGAGTGATCCGCATGCTGGTAGCCGCCGCCGTGTGCCCCTGTCCGCCGCTGCTCGTCCCCGAGGTCGCCGCCGGGGCGGCCGCCGAACTGGACCCGCTGCGGGCCGCCTGCGACGAGGCCCTCGCGGCGCTGGTCGCGGCCGGACCGCAGCTGGTCGTGGTGGTCGGTGCCGGCCCGGAGGCCGAGGTGTGGACCGAGGGCGGGGCCGGGTCCTTCCACCGCTACGGGGTGCCGCTGGTCGCCAAGCTGCCCGGCGGCCGGGTCGAGGGGCCGGAGCTGGCGCCCTCGCTGACGGTCGGCGCCTGGCTGCTGGAGCGTGCCGGGGTGACGCTGCCGACGCACGCCTGCGCGGTGCCCGCCGACGCGCCCGCCGACCGGATGCTCGGGCTCGGCCAGGGCCTGGCCCAGCTGGCCGACCGGGTCGGTCTGCTGGTGGTGGGCGACGGCAGCGCCTGCCGCTCGGTGAAGGCGCCCGGCTACCTGGACGAGCGCGCCGAGGGCTTCGACGCCGCCCTGGCCGCCGCGCTGGGCTCAGCCGACCTGCCCGCGCTCGCCGCTTTGGACGCCGGGCTGGCCGCCGAGCTCAAGGCCGAGGGCCGGGCGCCCTGGCAGGTGCTGGCCGGCGCCGCGGAGGGCGCCGGCCTCACCGCGCGGCTCGGCTACCAGGACGCCCCGTACGGGGTCGGCTACGTCGTGGCGTCCTGGAGCTGATCGGAGCGCGGGGCGTCAGGCCCGCGGCGCCTGGCCGTTGCCGCCGGCCGGCCCCTCCTCGCCCGGCTTCGGCTTGTGGGCGAAGTCGTCCACCGCGCCCTTGGCCTTGCTGGCGCCGTGCTCGATCTTCTCGCTGTACTTGCCCTTGGTCGCCTTGTCGATCGCGCCGCCGGCCTTGTCCACCGCGTGCTCGATCTGCTCGCTGTGCTTGCCGGCGAGCTCACTGGCCTTGCCCTTGAGCTCTTCGGCCTTGCCCTTGAGGTTGTCCATCAGACCCATGGCGATCTCACCCTTTCGTCCCTGTCTCCTGCCCAACGTCCGTCACCGCCGAACCGTTCGCAAACCGGCTCAACTGCGGAAACGGCGGAGATGGCCGGAGACGGCTGGACACAGTCACATCGTCGCGCAGTCGGGGTCGACGGGCAGCCCGGTCACGGGTGCGGCGGCGGTTTTGCGAGACTGGAGCGGTGAGCAGCTCCCGTACCGACCAGTCCCGCGCCGCCCAGCCCCGAGTGGTCTGCATCGCCGGCGCGACCGCCGCCGGCAAGTCCGACCTGGCCGTCGCCATCGCCCGCAGCCTCGGCGGCGAGGTGATCAACACCGACTCGATGCAGCTGTACCGGGGCATGGACATCGGCACCGCCAAGCTCACCCCCGCCGAGCGCGGCGGCGTGCCGCACCACCTGCTGGACGTCTGGGACGTCACCGAGGCCGCCAGCGTCGCCGAGTACCAGCGGCTGGCCCGCGCCGAGATCGACCGGCTGCTCGCGGCCGGGCGCACGCCCGTCCTGGTCGGCGGCTCCGGGCTGTACGTCCGGGCGGCGATCGACGAGATGGAGTTCCCCGGCACCGATCCGGCGGTCCGGGCCCGGTTGGAGGCCGAGCTGGAGGAGGCCGGCCCGCTCGCGCTGCACCGGCGGCTGGCCGAGCTGGACCCGGCGGCCGCGGAGGCGATCCTGACCGGCAACGGGCGGCGGATCGTCCGCGCGCTGGAGGTCATCGAGATCACCGGGCAGCCGTTCACCGCGAACCTGCCCGGCAACACCGCCGTCTACGACGCGGTGCAGATCGGGGTCGCGGTGCCGCGCCCCGAACTGGACGAGCGGATCACGCTGCGGGTCGACCTGATGTGGCGGGCCGGACTGCTGGACGAGGTGCGCGCGCTGGAGCGGGTCGGGCTGCGGGAGGGGCGGACGGCCTCCCGGGCGCTCGGCTACCAGCAGGTGCTGGACCACTTCGCCGGCGAGTGCACCGAGGACGAGGCACGGGCCGAGACCGTCCGGGCCACCAAGCGCTTCGCCCGCCGTCAGGAGTCCTGGTTCCGCCGCGACGGCCGGATCCACTGGCTGTCCCGGCCGGCCGGCACCGACCCCGTCGAGCTGCTGGAACGCTCCCTGGAGCTGATCGACCGTCAGGAGCGTCCGGCCGGGTAGGCGGGTTCCGGCCAATCCGGCGGTGCACCTGCGCGCGCAGGTGGCCGTGCAGGACGAACCGGCGGTCACGGCCCGATCACGTGATGGCCACGGATCACCCGTCGACGCCGGTCAGGCCCGGAACGCCCGTCTGGACATGCCATCATCGAAGGCGTAGGGGTCGGCCGCGCGGGCCGACCGTGCCCGACCGCGAGTCCGCTCGTGTCGAACTGTCAGGGGAGGCCGCGTGTCGACGGGTACCGGCCCCGAACCCGGCCAGAGCGGGAGCGTCACCGCACCGGTCGACGAGTCGACGATGGGTGACCTCCCCGTGCTGACCGGCCTGGAGGCGCCCACCTCCTACGCGGTCGCACTGCCGGCCCTGGACACCCGCACCCCGGCCGGCGCGGTGCACGAGCGGGAGATCCGACCGCTGCGCCGGCTCCGCTGGTGGCAGACCCTGCCGATCGCCCTGCTGGGCATCCTCGGCTCGCTGATGTTCGCCTTCCCGCTCGCCTTCGGCTCGGCCGGCGCGCGCGCCACCATGGTCGGCATGCTCGGGCTGCTGCTCACCGCCGCCTCGGTCGGCTGGGGGGCGATGGCCGCCCGGCACGCCGGGTACAAGTGGCCGGGCCTGCCGCGCCGCGGCTCCGGGCAGCGGGCCGGCTGGAAGGCGATCGCGCTCTACACCCTGATCGCGCTGGTGGCCTGTGCGCTGGCCGTCTGGCGGGTCGCCTACCTGCGCTGATCCGTCGGCTGCCGGTGTCGGCCCCCCTGCTGTCCGCGCCGATCCACCGGCTGGACCGCCCGGGTGGCCGGTGCGCCCGTTCAGTACCATCGGGAGGGTGAGCGCATCCTCCCCGCAGCCGGTCGGCGTCCCCTTCTTCAAGGGGCACGGCACCCAGAACGACTTCGTCATCGTCCCGGACCCGGACGGCGCGCTGGAGATCGGCCCCGCGGCCGTCGCCGCGCTGTGCGACCGGAGGGCCGGCATCGGCGGGGACGGGCTGCTGCGCGTGGTGCGCTCCGCCGCCGAGCCGGCCGCCGCGGACCAGGCCGACCGGGCCGAGTGGTTCATGGACTACCGCAACTCCGACGGCAGCATCGCCGAGATGTGCGGCAACGGCGTGCGGGTCTTCGCCCGCTACCTGGTCGAGGCCGGCCTGGCCGAGCCCGGCGAGTTCGCGGTCGCCACCCGCGCCGGGGTGCGGACGGTGCGGGTCGCCGAGGACGCCGGGGACGGGACGCCCGGCGAGGTCACCGTCGACATGGGCCGGGCCCGGCTGCCCGGGCCGGACGGCGTCGAGGTCGCGGTCGGCGCGCGGCGCTGGCCCGCGCTGAACGTCAACATGGGCAATCCGCACGCGGTGGCCTTCGTGGACAGCCTCGACCACGCCGGGGACCTGCTGTCCGCGCCGCTGACCAGCCCCGAAGGGGCCTACCCGGAGGGCGTGAACGTCGAGTTCGTGGTGGACCGCGGGCCGCGGCACGTCGCCATGCGGGTGTACGAGCGCGGCTCCGGCGAGACCCGCTCCTGCGGGACCGGCACCTGCGCCGTCGCGGTGGCCGCCATCCGCCGGGACGGCGTCGACCCGGCGGTCACCGGCGAGCCGGCCACCTACACCGTGGACGTGCCGGGCGGCCGACTGGTCATCACCGAGCACCCGGACGGCCGGATCGAGAAGACCGGCCCGGCGGTCATCGTGGCCGCCGGCGAGATCGACGCCCGCTGGTGGGCCGAACTGGGGCGGGTCTGACACGCCTGGGGCGCGGCTCGGACAGCTGACGGCCCGGTTTGCCCATTTCGCGCGGTGGTGAATCCGCCCGTTCGAGTGACGCGTGTCGCGGACGGGAAGCAAGGCATCGCGGAACGTGCTCTGCTCGGTAGCATGGACCACCGGGAAGGCGCCCCTCGGCGGGGTGGCGGCCGGTGATCGCTGCCGGAGGTGCGCCGATGACCATCGAAGCCGGGCAGTCCCTGACGGGGCAGCCGACGTCCGCACGGCAAGCCGGGGCCAGGCGGCCCCTGGGGGAGCTCGGCCGGGCCGCGCTCGGCCGGGCCGGGCGGGCCGCCCTGCTGGCCACCGGCCGGCCGCCCGTCCCGGACGCCCTCGAACCGCTCGTCCGAGTCCACCGCGAGCACCATCCGCAGGCCGACCTCGGCCTGCTCGCCCGGGCCTACCGGCTCGCCGAGGCCAGCCACCGGGGCCAGAAGCGCAAGAGCGGCGGGCCGTACATCACCCACCCGCTCGCCGTCACCATGATCCTGGCCCAACTCGGCGCCGGGACAACCACCTTGGTCGCCTCGCTGCTCCACGACACCGTCGAGGACACCGAATTGACGCTCGATCAGGTGAGCGCCGGCTTCGGGCCCGAAGTCGCCTACCTGGTCGACGGGGTGACGAAACTGGAGAAGGTCGACTTCGGCGCCGCCGCCGAGGCCGAGACCTTCCGCAAGATGCTGGTCGCCACCGGCGACGACGTCCGGGTGATGGTGATCAAGCTCGCCGACCGGCTGCACAACATGCGCACCATCCGGCACATGAAACCGGCCAGCCAGGTGCGGATCGCCAAGGTCACCCGGGACGTGCTGATCCCGCTGGCCGAACGGCTCGGCATCCAGGTGCTCAAGGCGGAGCTGGAGGACATCGTCTTCGCCACCCTGCACCCCGAGGAGCACGCCCGCACCCGGGCCCTGATGGCCGGTCACGAGGGCGAGCCGGACACCCTGCTGGCCCCCTTCGCCCGGCTGCTGGCCCGCCAGCTGTCCGAGACCGGGGTGGCCGCCGAGGTCACCGTCCGGCCCCGGCACTGCGTGTCGCTGCACCGGGTGCTGCTCAAGCGGGCCGCCGCGCCCGGCCCGGACGGGCGGCCGCAGGGGCCGCAGCCCGCCGACTTCGGGCGGCTGCTGGTGGTCGTCGAGGAGAACGCCGACTGCTACGCCGTGCTCGGCGAGCTGCACACCTGCTGGACGCCGCTGCCCGGCGAGTTCAAGGACTTCGTCGCCGCCCCCAAGTTCAACCTCTACCAGTCGCTGCACACCGCCGTGGCGCTCAGCGGCGGCACGGTCGTCGAGGTGCTGGTGCGCACCCGGCGGATGCACGAGGTCGCCGAGACCGGGGTGGTCGCGCTCGGCGACCCGGAGCCGGCCGGCGCCGTCCAGGACGCCGACGAACTCGACCGCACCGACCCGGCCCGGCCCGGCTGGCTCAGCCGGTTGCTGGAGTGGCAGCAGGAGACGCCCGACCCGGACGCCTTCTGGTCCGCGCTCACCGCCGACCTGGCCGGCGACCGCGAGATCACCGTCGTGACGGAGAGCGGCGAAACGCTTCAGCTGAGGGCCGGCGCCACCTGCGTGGACGCCGCCTACCTGCTCGGCGAGGAGACCGGCCACCGGTGCATCGGAGCCCGGGTCAACGGCCGGCTCACCGCGCTCTCCACCGTCCTGCAGGACGGCGACCTGCTCGCCGTGCTCACCGAGGCCGTGCCCACCGGAACCGTGCTCACCGAGGACGGGCCGCGCCCCGCCGAACCCTCCGGGCCCGCGCCCGAGTGGCTCGCGCACGCCCGGACCCCGGCCGCCCGGCTGGCCATCGAACGCTGGCTCGCCGACCACCCGGCCCGGCTCCCGGCGGTGCGCACCGGCCCCTCCAGCGGCCAGCCCGCCCCGCCCGCGCACCGCACCACCGAGCGCCGGCCGGCCCCGGTCGCGGTGGCCGGCCGGCCCGGGGCGCCGGTCCGGCTGGCCCGCTGCTGCACGCCCGTGCCGCCGGACGAGGTGGCCGGCTACCCGATCCGCGGCGGAGCCGTCGCCGTGCACCGCACCGGCTGCCCGGCCGGGGAGCGGATGCGCGCGGCCGGGCGCGCCGAGCTGGAGGTCCGCTGGCGGCCGGAGGGCACCCCGGCGGCCGGCCACCGGGCCACCCTGCGGGCCGAGGCGCTCAACCGGCCCCGGCTGCTCGCCGACCTCACCGCGGCCATCTCCGCCGAGGACGTCGGCATCGTCTCGGCCGAGGTCGAACCGCCGCAGGAGCTGCGGGTCCGGCACACCTACACCGTCGAACTGCCCGAGCCGGCCGCGCTGCCCGCGCTGATGCGGGCGATGCTCAAGGTCTCCGGGGTGTACGACGTCAGCCGGCCGCAGGCCCCGGACACCGGCGGGGCCCGCCACCCCGGGGAAAATGGGGATGACCGGTCCGCGCCGGGCGTGGGACCATCATGGGGAATTCACGGCCGGTCCACGGCGTTCTCAGGGCACAGGAGCCCCGATGGCACCCGAGGACCTGAGGGGTAGCTCACCTCGCCCGGCGGTAACCGGGGCGGCAGCTGGGCAGACTCCGGGTGGGACCGCACAGGGCGGTCCCCACAGGCCATCCGCACCAGCGACCAAAGGACAGAATGACCTCCACGTCCGACACCCGCGACCACGCCGACGCCCCGCGCCGCCTGAACGGTCTGCGGGCGGAAGCCCTCATGGACGAGGACCTCGCGGCCATCGACGAGGACCGCGGCCACCACTACGACGGCGACCAGTACGACCGCAGCGAGCGTGCCGCCCTGCGCCGCGTCGCCGGCCTCTCCACCGAACTCGAAGACGTCACCGAGGTCGAGTACCGCCAGCTCCGCCTGGAGCGCGTGGTGCTCGTCGGCGTCTGGACGGACGGCACCCTGGAGGAGGCGGAGAACTCGATGGCCGAGCTCGCCGCCCTCGCCGAGACGGCCGGCTCCCAGGTGCTGGACGGCGTGATCCAGCGCCGCGACAAGCCCGACGCGGCCACCTACATCGGCTCCGGCAAGGCGAAGGAACTGCGCGACATCGTGGCGGCCACCGGCGCCGACACCGTGGTCTGCGACGGTGAGCTCACCCCCGGCCAGCTGATCCACCTGGAGGACGTGGTCAAGGTCAAGGTCGTCGACCGGACGGCCCTGATCCTGGACATCTTCGCCCAGCACGCCAAGTCCCGGGAGGGCAAGGCGCAGGTCTCGCTCGCGCAGATGCAGTACATGCTGCCGCGCCTGCGCGGCTGGGGTCAGTCGCTGTCCCGGCAGATGGGTGGTGGCGGCTCCGGCTCGTCCGGCGGCGGCATGGCGACCCGTGGTCCCGGTGAGACCAAGATCGAGACCGACCGGCGCCGGATCCGCGAGAAGATGGCGAAGCTCCGCCGCGAGATCGCCGAGATGAAGAAGGGCCGCGACACCAAGCGCCAGGAGCGCAAGCGCCACCAGGTGCCGTCGGTGGCCATCGCCGGGTACACCAACGCCGGCAAGTCGTCCCTGCTCAACCGGCTCACCGGGGCGGGCGTCCTGGTGGAGAACTCCCTGTTCGCCACCCTGGACCCGACCGTGCGCCGGGCCCAGACCCCGAGCGGGCGGCTCTACACCCTGGCCGACACCGTCGGCTTCGTCCGGCACCTGCCGCACCACCTGGTCGAGGCCTTCCGCTCGACCATGGAGGAGGTCGCCGACGCGGACCTCATCCTGCACGTGGTCGACGGCTCGCACCCCGAGCCGGAGACGCAGCTGGCCGCCGTCCGCGAGGTCATCGTCTCGGTCGACGCGCAGAACGTGCCGGAGATCGTGGTGATCAACAAGGCGGACGCCGCCGACCCGCACGTGCTGCAGCGCCTGCTGCGCCGCGAGCCGCACGCCATCGTGGTGTCGGCCCGCAGCGGCGAGGGCATCGAGGAGCTGCTGAAGCTCATCGACGACGAGCTGCCGCGCCCGGCGATCGAGGTGCGGGCCCTGGTGCCCTACACCCAGGGCGGGCTGGTCTCCCGGGTGCACGCGGAGGGCGAGCTGCTCGGCACCGAGCACACCGGCGAGGGCACGCTGCTGCACGCCAAGGTGCCGGCCGAGCTGGCCGCCGAGCTGGAGCGCTACGCGGTGGCGCTGCAGGTCTGAGGCGACGGGCCGACGAAGGGCCCCCGGACGCGAGCGTGATGCCGTTGGGCATCGCGCGAGCGTGCGGGGGCCCTTCGCGTGCGCGAGCGTGCGGGGGCCGTGCGCGAGCGTGCGGGGGCTTGTCCGGGCGTGCGGGCGTGCGGGCGTGCGGGCTACTTCACGTTCTTGGCGAAGTAGTCGAAGGCCTGCTTCGCCTGGTCCTGGAGCGAGGGGCCGGCCAGGTACCCGGGCGGGTTGCGGCTGCCGATCGCGGTGACGCTGATCAGGTTGGGCTTGCCGTCCTTGGTGATGAACCAGCCGCCGCCGCTGGAGCCGCCGGTCACGGTGCAGCCGGTGACGTACATCGGCGGGCGGCTCCGGTCGGGGGAGAGCCTGGCCGGCGGGACCGGGGACTCGCAGCGGGAGAGTTCCAGGCCGTCGGACGGCCGATCGGTCGGGTAGCCGTACGCGGCCGCCGAGCCGATCTGCTCGCGCGGGGCGTTGAACCAGACCGGGACCGAGCCGCCGACCGCCTCCTCCAGCGACGCGCCGGAGCCGTCCTCGCCGCGCACCCGGATGATCCCGTAGTCGTACTGGTGGTGGGCGCCGACGCCGTCCTCCCCGAGCCAGGTCGGCGACACCAGCGCGCGCACCGCCACCCACCGGCCGTACGGCGCGGCCTGCTGCTCGGTGAGCGGTTTGCCGCGGGCCGCCCGGCCGTCCCGGTTGAAACCGGGCACGAAGGTGATGTTCCGCAGCCAGCCGCCGCCCTTGCCGTCGTGCAGGCAGTGCGCGGCGGTGTAGACGAGGTTGCTGCGGCCCGGGTTGGCCGGGTCGGAGACCACCGTCGCGGAGCAGGCCGCGTCGCCCTGGGGCGTGGTGACGAAGAGCCGGCCGACCACGGCGGTGGCCGGGCCGTACGGGTGCGGCTGCGGCGTGGCCGCGACGGCCGCGGGCGGGGCGTCCGGCCGGCCGCCGTCCGGTGCGGCGGTGAGCGGGTACTCCGGGGTGGGCCGGCCCTTGGCGGCGGCCATCCGGGTGGTCGACCAGAAGCCCGGGGCCACCTCGTTGGCGAAGCCGCTGCCGGAGACGAACCGGGCCCAGTCCTCCACCTTCCAGCCCGTCAGGTCGCCCAGGCTGGTGGGCGCCGAGGTGGGGAGGGCGGGCGGCGGCGCGGCCGCCGCGGCGCCGGAGTCGTCCGGCCCGCAGGCGGTCGCGGCGAGCGCGAGCACGGCGAGCACCGCGGCGCCGGTCGGTCCGGATCGGCGCCGCGGTCCGCGGCCGGTGTGCTTCGGCATGCTGCATCGTCCCCCGGGGGCGGCCTCCGCCGCCCGTACGGCTTGGTCCGGTCCGGCCGGAAAGGGCTTACGGCTTCTTGGAGATCCAGTCCAGCGCCTGCTTGGCGACCGTCTCCAGGTACGGGCCGCTCAGCGAGGTGTGGTCCTCGGTGCCGATGGACGTGTTGCTGACCAGGGCGGTCTTCCCGTCCGGCATGGTGGCGAACCAGCCGCCGCCGCTGGAGCCCTGGGTCATGTTGCAGCCGATGGTGAGCATCGACGGGCGCTTGGCGTCGAACGACAGCCGGGTCGGCTTGCCGCCGTCGCACCTGTACAGCTCCTGGCCGTCGAACGGCTTGTAGAGCGGGTAGCCGACCGCCGCGACGGACACCTTGTCGCGCGGGGCGTCGAACCAGACCGGGACGGCCGAACCGACCGTCTCCTCCAGCGACTTGCCGGAGTCGTTCTGGTTGTGCACCCGCATGACGGCGAAGTCGTACTGGTTCGCGGCGTCACCGGTGCCGCCGCCCTCGACCATCCACTGCGGCGAGGTGGTGACCAGGTCGGCCCACCAGGTGCCCAGCGGGGCCAGTTCGGACAGCGGGGCCTTCTTGCCGCCGCTGGAGGCGCCCGAGTTGTTGTAGGCGGGCACGAAGACCAGGTCCTTGAAGAAGTCGCCGCCCTTGCCCGCGTGCACGCAGTGGCCGGCCGTCCAGACCAGATTGCTCCTGCCCGGGTGCTGCGGGTCGGTGATCACCGTCGCCGAGCAGTTGCCCCGGCCGCCCTGGGCACTGAAGAACACCTTCCCGGACGGCTGCTTGGTGTACGGGCGGGGCACCGGCACGGCCTTGACCACCGGCGGGTCCGGGTCCGTCACGCCGTTGTCGGCGGCCGGCTTGGCGGTGGGCGGGGCCGGATCGGCGGGCTTGGAGTCGCCCATCTTGTCCGGGTTCCAGAAGTCCTTCACCACCGGGTTGTTGAAGACGTGCTTGGACGCCCACGAGTCCCAGTCCTCGAACTTCCATTTCTTCAGGTCGTCCCAGGACTTCGGCAGGCCCTCCAGCAGACTGGTCGGGATGCCCGACGGGAGGGTGATCCCGCCGATCACGCCGCCCCCCGGGGCAGCGGTGCTGGACGCGGGCGGCGGCGCGGCGCTGCCGCCCCCGTCGCCCGCCGGGCCGTCCGGCCCGCAGGCGCTCGCCGCGAGCAGCGTCCCCGTGACGAGGGCGACGGCCATGGCTGACCGGTGGATCGATGGCATGTGTGCGCTTCCCCCTGTGCTCGATCGGGCTGTCGTGCGGCGACTCGCCGCTGTGGAGTCTTCCACCGGTCACCAGGACGGCGGCGGCCACCCCCCGGGTTGCGGCCCCGACCGGAGGTCACCGATCCGTGACGTGGCCGCCGACGGTCCGTCGGCCCAGCAGGGCCCCGCGCGCCGGACGCGGACAATCCCCGATCTTCACCCGGACGAGTGAGTCAACCTTGTGATCACCCGTCAGGGATAGGTAACCCTTACCTGACGCGACGGTGCGAGCGCCCGCCGATCCTCTCCACCACCCGTGCGTCCGCACCCCCACGCGCCCCAAGGAGCAGCCTTGAGCACCGCCCTCACCGGAGCCCCGCCCGCCCCGCTGCTGCCCGCGGACCGGCCGGCCGAGCCCGATCCGCTGCTGCACCCGGACCCCGCCGTCGCCGCCGAACAGGCCGCACTGGAAGCCCTGCTGCGCTGCTGGACGCGCGAGACCGGCGCCCGCCCCGGCCCCGACGGCCGGCTGCGGATCGCCGTCCTCGGCGGCGCCGCCCGGCTCTCCGCCCCCGTCCGCTACTGGTCGCCCGGCGGCTGGCACCGGTTCGGCCCCGCCGTCCTCTCCGCCGGGGAGGGCACCGCCGACGCCCCCGTGGACGCCGTCACCACCGCCGCGCTGCTCGCCGCCGCGGCCGCCGACCGCCCCGACCCCGGGCAGGTCGCCGACCTCGCCGCCCGGGTCGCCGACTCGGTCGTCCGCACCGCCGACATCCTCGCCCACCGCCGCACCACCGCCCCCGCCGGCGGCCCGGAACGCTCGCACTTCCTCGCCGCCGAACAGTCCCTGCTGCTCGGCCACCCGCTGCACCCCACCCCGAAGAGCCGCGACGGCCTCGGCCCGGCCCAGAGCGCCGCCTACTCGCCCGAACTGCACGGCTCCTTCCAACTCCACTGGTACGCGGTCCACCGCGACCTGCTCGCCGCCGGCTCCGCCCTCGCCGAGAGCGCCGACCGGATCACCGCGGACCTGCTCGGGGACCATGCCGCCCTGCCGCCCGGCACCGCCGCCCTGCCGCTGCACCCCTGGCAGGCCCGCGAACTCGCCCACCGCCCGGCCGTCGCCGCCCTGCTCGCCGACGGGCTGCTGCACGACCTCGGCCCGGCCGGCGAACCCTGGCACCCCACCTCCTCGGTGCGCACCGTCTACCGCCCCGGCACCCCCTGGATGCTCAAGCTCTCGCTCGGCCTGCGGATCACCAACTCCCGCCGGGAGAACCTGCGCAAGGAACTCCACCGCGGCCTGGAGGTGCACCGGCTGCTGGAGAGCGGCCTGGCCGCCGAATGGCACCGCGCCCACCCCGGCTTCGACATCGTCCGCGACCCGGCCTGGATCGGCGTCGACCACCCCGCCCTCGGTGACCCGGGCGGCCTGGACACCGTGCTGCGCGCCCAGCCCTTCGCCCCCGCCGACCGCGCGCTGTGCGTCGCCGGGCTGGTCGCCGAACAGCCGCTCGGCACCGGCGACACCGTGCCGTCCCGGCTCGGCGACACCCTGCGGGCGCTCGCCGTCCGCTGCGGCCGTCCGCTGCGGACCGTCGCCGCCGAATGGTTCCTGCGCTACCTGGACGCCGTCGTGCTGCCCGTCCTCTGGCTGGACGGCACGGCCGGCATCGCCCTGGAGGCGCACCAGCAGAACAGCCTCGTCCTGCTCGACGCCGACGGCTGGCCCAGCGGCGGCCGCTACCGCGACAACCAGGGCTACTACTACCGGGAGAGCGCCGCCGACCGGCTCACCGCGCGGCTGCCCGGGCTCGGCGAGCACAGCGACACCTTCCTGCCCGACGAGGTGATCGACCACCACTTCGCCTACTACCTCGGCATCAACCACGTCCTCGGCCTGGTCGGCGCCTTCGGCAGCCAGGGGCTCGCCGACGAGACCGTGCTGCTGGCCGGGCTGCGCCGCTTCCTGGCCGGCCCGCGGGCCGCCGCCACCGGCTCGGCGCTGCCCGGGCTGCTGCTCGACGCGCCCACCCTGCCGTGCAAGGCCAACCTGCTCACCCGGATCAACGGCCTGGACGAACTGGTCGGCCCGGTCGCCACCCAGTCCGTCTACGTGGACATCCCCAACCCGCTGGCGGGCGCATGAGCCTGCTCGACGACCCGCCGGGATGGGGCGCGATCCCCACCCCGGCCGGCGAGTTCCGGCTCAGCCCGGTCCGGCTGCCCGCCGACCTGGACCTGCTCGCCGGGTGGATGAACGACCCCGAGATCGCCGCGTTCTGGCAGCTCGCCGGGTCGCCCGACGCCACCGAACGGCACCTCCGGGCCCAACTCGACGGCGACGGCCGCAGCGTGCCCTGCCTCGGCCTGCTCGACGGGGCCCCGACGAGCTACTGGGAGGTCTACCGCGCCGACCTCGACCCGCTCGCCCGGCACTACCCGGCCCGGCCGCACGACACCGGCGTCCACCTCCTGCTCGGCCCCGCCGAGAGCCGCGGCCGGGGCCTCGGCGCCGTCCTGCTGGCCGCCCTCGCCGAGCGGATCCTGCGGCAACGGCCCCGCTGCGAACGGGTCGTCGCCGAACCGGACGTCCGCAACCGACGCTCCGTCCGGGCCTTCGAACGGGCCGGATTCCGGCTGGACACCGAACTCGACCTGCCCGACAAGCGCGCCGCCCTGATGGTCCGTGCCCGCGTCCCCTTCGTCGCCTAGGACACCCCCGTGGACACCCCAGCACCCCAGCCGCCGTACGACCTGCTCGGCGTCGGCATCGGCCCCTTCAACCTCTCGCTCGCCGCGCTCGCCGCGCCCGTCCCCGGCCTGCGCACGCTCTTCTGCGACCAGCGCCCGGAGTTCCGCTGGCACCCCGGCATGCTGGTGGACGGGGCCCGGATGCAGGTGCCGTTCCTCGCCGACCTGGTCTCCCTCGTCGACCCGACCAACCCGTGGTCCTTCCTCAACTACCTGCGCGACCAGGACCGGCTCTTCCCGTTCTACTTCGCCGAGCGCTTCCAACTGCCCCGCCGCGAGTACGACCACTACTGCCGGTGGGCCGCCGAACGGCTCGCCAACTGCCGCTTCGGCACCGAGGTCACCGCCCTGCACTGGGAAGCCCCGCACTTCCGGGCCGAGCTGACCGACACCGCGACCGGGCGGCGGACCGAGGTGCACGCCCGCAACCTCGCCCTCGGCGTCGGCACCCGGCCCGTCCTGCCCGAGGCCTTCACCGCCCTCGACGGTCACCCGCGCGCCTTCCACTCCGCCGACTACCTGGACCGCCGCGGCGACCTCGCCGGCGCCCGGGACATCACCGTGGTCGGCAGCGGGCAGTCCGGCGCCGAGGTCTTCCTCGACCTGCTCCGCCGCCACGACGGCGACGGCGTCCGGCTGCGCTGGCTCACCCGGACCAGGGCGCTCGCGCCGATGGAGTACTCCAAGCTCGGCCTGGAGCACTTCACCCCCGACTACACCCGCTACTTCCACAGCCTGCCCGAACCCGTCCGGGACACCCTGGTCGCCGCCCAGTGGCAACTCCACAAGGCCGCCAGCGCCGAAACCCTCGCCGAGATCCACGACCACCTCTACGAACGCACCATCGGCCGCCCGATCGACACCGCCCCGGTCGACATCACCCCCGGCACCGCCGTCACCGAAGCCCGCCCCGGCCCCTGCGGCGGCCTCGAACTGCACTGCCGGCACGGCGACTCCGGCGCCGAACACGTCCTGCGCACCGACGCCGTGGTGCTCGCCACCGGCTACCGGGCCGCCCGGCCGGCCGCGCTCGAACCGCTCGCCCGGCTGATCGACTGGGACCGGGGCGGGCGCTACCGGGTCGACCTCGACCACCGGGTCGCCACCCGGCCCGAACTCACCGGCGGCCTCTACGTCCAGAACGCCGAACTGCACACCCACGGCGTCGGCGTCCCCGACCTGGGACTCGGCGCCCACCGGGCCGCCGTGATCCTCAACGCCGTCACCGGCCGGACCGTCCACCGGCTGCCCGCCCGCACCGCCTGGACCGGCTTCGCGCCGCCCGGGACCGTCCCCGCCGCGGGCACCGCCGCTGTCGCCGCTGCCGCCGAGGGCACCCCCACCGAGAGCACCCCCACCGTCCCCCGTCCCCAGGAGCTGACCCGTGCCGCAACCGTCGGCCGCTGAACCGCCGTTGTACCTGCCCCCGCACCTGACCGCCGGGCACTGGCGGCGGGCCGGGCGCGCCCTGCTGGCCAAGATGCTCGGCGAGTTCGCCTACGAGGAACTGCTCACGCCCGTCCGCGCCGCCGCCGACGGCGAGTATCTGCTCTGGCTGCCCGAGGCCGAGTACCGCTTCACCGCCCGCCGCGGCGCGTACGGAAGCTGGCGGGTCGACCCGGAGTCGGTCCGCTGCTCCGACCCGGACGGCCTCGACCCGCTGCGCTTCCTCCCGCACGCCCGGCACGCCCTCGGCCTGCGCGGCGAGACCACCGGCCACCTGATCCGCGAACTCACCGCCACCCTGACCGCCGACGCGCACCAGCTCGCCACCGCGCTCACCGCCGCCGAACTCGCCGACCTCGACCACCCCGCCCTGGAGGGCCGCCAGGACGGCCACCCCTGGATCGTCCCCAACAAGGGCCGGATCGGCTTCTCCGCCACCGACGCCGCCCGCTGGGCCCCGGAGGCCCGCACCCCGCGCCCGCTGCCCTGGATCGCCGTCCACCGCCGGCTCGCCGAGTACCGCGGCGTGCCCGGCCTGGAGCGGCCCGAGCAGCTGTACGCCCGCGAACTCGACGACCCGGACGCGCTGCGCGCCGCCCTCGGCCCGGCCGCCGACGACTACCTGCTGCTGCCCGTCCACCCCTGGCAGTGGGACGAGACGATCGTCCCGTTGTTCGCGCCCTGGATCGCCTCCGGCGAGATCGTCCCGCTGCCCTCCGACGGCGACCCACGGCTGCCCCAGCAGTCCATCCGCTCCTTCTTCAACACCGCCCACCCCGAGCGCTGCACCGTCAAACTGCCGCTGTCCGTCCTCAACACCCTGGTCTGGCGCGGCCTGCCCACCGAACGCACCCTCGCCGCGCCCGCCGTCACCGCCTGGATCCACGGCCTGCGCGACGCCGACCCGTACCTGCGCGACGAGTGCCGGGTGATCCTGCTCGGCGAGATCGCCTCCGTCACCGTCGACCACCCGCTCTACCGCGAGCTGCCCGAGGCGCCCTACCAGTACAAGGAACTCCTCGGCGCGATCTGGCGCGAACCCCTCGGCCCCTTCCTGGCCGGCGGCGAACGCGCCCGCACCCTGGCCGCCCTGCTGCAGACCGGCTCCGACGGCCGGGCGCTCGCCGCCGAACTGATCGCCCGCTCCGGGCTCACCCCCGCCGCCTGGACCGGCCGGCTGTTCGGCGCGGTGCTGCCGCCGCTGCTGCACTTCCTCTACCGGTACGGGCTGGTCTTCTCCCCGCACGGCGAGAACGCCATCGTCGTCTTCGACGAGCACGACGCGCCGACCCGGCTCGCGGTCAAGGACTTCGTCGACGACGTCAACCTCAGCGACCAGGACCTGCCCGAACTGCGCGACCTGCCCGCCGAGGTCGACGACGTCCTGCTGCGGGACGGCCCGCAGGGGCTCTGCCAGTTCCTCCACTCCGGGCTGTTCATCGGCGTCCTGCGCTACCTCGCCCCGCTGCTGGAGGCGCAGACCGGGCTGCCCGAGGCCGAGTTCTGGGCCCTGCTGCGGGCCGAGATCCGCCGCTACCAGGACCGCTTCCCCGGCCTGGGCGAGCGCTTCGAGCTGTTCGACCTGTTCCGGCCGCGGATCGACCGGCTCTGCCTCAACCGCAACCGGCTGCTGCTCGACGGATACCAGGACCGCCCGCACCGCCCGCACGCCGCCCGGTACGGGACCGTCCCCAACGCCCTGGTGACCCTGGAGGCGGATCTTCCCGGGCGACGGAGCCGGATTGTCACCCCCGCCCCGTAGGCTGGGAGGGTCATGACGAACGACTCCGAAACCCAGCTCCCCGGCGAGACCGAGCTCCCTGGCGAGGACGGCGGCGCCGCCGCCGACGTCGAGGAAGCCGTCGCCGTTCCGCGCTCCCGCATCCCCGACCTGCTGCACGCCGCGGTGGCGGCCGTCGGCGGCGTCGAGCGCCCCGGTCAGGTCCGGATGGCCGAGGCCGTCGCCGACGCCGTCGACAACGCCGAGCACCTGCTCGTCCAGGCCGGCACCGGCACCGGGAAGTCCCTCGCCTACCTGGTGCCCGCGCTCGCCCACGGGGACCGCGTGGTGGTCGCCACCGCCACCCTGGCGCTGCAACGCCAGCTCGTCGAACGGGACTTGCCGCGCACGGTCGAGGCGCTGCACCCGGTGCTGCGCCGCCGCCCGCTGTTCGCGATGCTCAAGGGCCGCTCCAACTACCTGTGCCTGCACCGGGCCAACGAGGGCACCCCGAGCGACGAGGGCGAGGGCCTGTTCGACGCGGCCGAGGCGCTCGGCGGGCCCGCCAGCAAGCTCGGGCAGGACGTGCTGCGGCTGCGCGAGTGGGCCGACGAGACCGACACCGGGGACCGGGACGACCTCAGCCCCGGCGTCTCCGACAAGGCCTGGGCCCAGCTGGCGGTCACCTCCAAGGAGTGCCTGGGCGCCACCCGCTGCGCGTACGGGCAGGAGTGCTTCGCCGAGAAGGCCCGGGAGCGGGCCAAGCTGGCCGACGTCGTGGTCACCAACCACGCGATGCTCGCGATCGACGCGATCGAGGGCGCGCCGGTGCTGCCCGAGCACGGGCTGCTGATCGTCGACGAGGCGCACGAGCTGGTCAACCGGGTCACCGGCGCGGCCACCGCCGAACTGACCGTCGGTGCGGTCAACCGGGCGGTCAAGCGCGCCGCCCGGCTCGCCAACGAGAAGGCCGTGGACGCCTTGCAGGCCGCCGCCGAGAACTACCACGGCCTGATGGAGACCGCCCAGCCCGGCCGGGTCGAGGAACTGCCCGAGTACCTGGCGTACGCGGTCACCTCGATCCGGGACGCCGCCCGCCAGGTGATCAGCTCGCTCGGCGAGACCCGCGACAAGGGGCTCAGCGACGAGGACGCCGTCCGCAAGCAGGCGATGGCCTCGGCCGAGTCGCTGCACGAGACCGCCGAGCGGCTGCTGGAGGACTCCGAGTACGACGTGGTCTGGATCGAGCGCAGCGACCGCTTCGGCATGGGCACCGGCTCGCTGCGGGTCGCGCCGCTCAGCGTCTCCGGGCTGCTGCGCGAGGGCCTCTACAAGGAGCGCTCGGTGGTGCTCACCTCGGCCACCCTCAAGCTCGGCGGGGACTTCAACGGCGTCGCCGCCTCCGTCGGCCTGCCCTCGGACTCCCGGCTGCCGGACCAGCGCACCCCCGGGGACAATCCTTCGGCCGGTTCCGGTTCCGGTTCCGGTTCCGGTTCCGGTTCCGGGTTCGGCGAGGACGCGGTGCCGCACTGGCGCGGCATCGACGTCGGCTCGCCGTTCAAGTACCCCAAGCAGGGCATCCTGTACGTCGCCCGGCACCTCGCAGATCCCGGCCGCGATCCCGAACGGCCGGACATGCTGGACGAGTTGGCGGAGCTGATCGGCGCGGCCGGCGGGCGCACGCTGGGGCTGTTCTCCTCGATGCGCGGCGCCCAGACGGCCGCCGAGGCGCTGCGGGAGCGGCTGGACAACCGGATCCTGCTCCAGGGGGAGGACACCCTGGGCGAGTTGATCCGGGAGTTCGCCTCGGACGCGTCCACCTGCCTGTTCGGCACGCTCTCGCTCTGGCAGGGCGTGGACGTGCCCGGCTCGGCCTGCCAGCTGGTCGTGATGGACCGCATCCCGTTCCCCCGGCCGGACGACCCGCTGATGAGCGCCCGCCAGAAGGACGTCGAACAGCGTGGCGGGAACGGCTTCATGGCCGTCGCGGCGACGCACGCGGCGCTGCTGATGGCGCAGGGCGCCGGCCGGCTGGTGCGCGCGGCCGAGGACCGGGGCGTGGTCGCGGTGCTCGACCCGCGGGTGGAGACCAAGCGGTACGGGAGCTTCTTCCGCTCCTCGATGCCGGAGTTCTGGTACACCACGGACCGCAACCAGGTGCGCCGCTCGCTGGCGGCGATCGACGCCTCGGCGCCGCCGGTCAAGCCGGTGGTGAAGCGGGGCTGAGCGGTGCGGTGATCCGGGGTTCCGTCCAGCCCGCCCCCGGGGCCGAGGCGGGGCCCGGAAGCCCCCGGAGACGCCGGAGGGGCTCCCCGCGACCGCGCGGTGGAGCCCCTTCCCGCTGGGTGCGCGCGAGGCGTCAGAGGCGGCGCAGGACCGCGACGACCTTGCCCAGGATGGTGGCGTTGTCGCCGTTGATCGGCTCGTACGCCGGGTTGTGCGGCATCAGCCAGATCCGGCCGTCCTCGCGCTTGAGCCGCTTGACCGTGGCCTCGCCGTCGATCATCGCGGCCACGATGTCGCCGTTCTCGGCGACCGGCTGCCGGCGCACGGTGACCCAGTCGCCGTCGCAGATGGCCGCCTCGATCATCGAGTCGCCGCGCACGGTGAGCGCGAACAGCTCGCCCTCGCCGACCAGCTGGCGGGGCAGCGGGAAGACGTCCTCGACCGTCTGCTCGGCCAGGATCGGGCCGCCGGCGGCGATCCGGCCGACCAGCGGCACGTACGAGGTGGACGGCCGGCCGGCCGTCTCGGCGGTGTTCGGGCGGGCCACCTCGACGCCGCGGACCTCGTAGGCGCGCGGGCGGTGCGGGTCGCGGCGCAGGAAGCCCTTGCGTTCCAGGGCCATCAGCTGGTGGGCGACCGAGGAGGTGCTGGACAGGCCGACGGCCTGGCCGATCTCGCGCATGGACGGCGGGTAGCCGCGGCGCTGGACGGAGTCCCGGATGACCTCGATCACGCGGCGCTGGCGCTCGGTGAGACCGGCCTCGTCGGTGCGGATGCCGGGGGGGCGGCCGGGCAGCGCGCGGGTGGGCGCCTGGTGGGCGTCGTCGATCGCGGGGGAGTGTTCGATCGGCTGGTCGGGAACGCGGCCCGTGCTGGAAAGGGCCGGGCCGGAGAGGCGCTGGTCTTCGCTACGGTCCATGCTGATGTCCACGCTCTGCTGATTCGTGGTGCGCTGCCCCACCTTGAACTGGGAGTGTTCCTGCACCGGGATGGTGTTGCTTTCGATGGTGTTCACGGCGGCCCCTCTCGACGGCTGTCCTCTCCCCTTTTCCAGCCCAACGCCCCTCCTATCGAAAGGTTGCGCCAAACACACGTTCGAGTGAATTATTCGAGAGTTGGCTGACTCGATCAAGGCTTTGCTGTACATCGAGACCGTGCATCGAGTAAATGTTCGATCGGATCTCGACTTCGGCAGTCTAATCGGTGCCGACACGCCAGGGGTGTCGCTTCCCCCGGAGACCTACATCTAGTGGCTACAGTCCTCTCCGTGCCCAGTACTAGTGGTTACGGCGCATGATCAGCTTGCCGAGGCCGGGGTCGCATCGCATAGACTCAACAGGTCCGCACGTCCTGCCAGGGAGGGATCCTCAGGTGCACTGCCCCTTCTGCCGGCACTCCGACAGCCGTGTTGTCGACAGCCGGACCAATGAGGACGGCAGCTCGATCCGCCGTCGTCGGCAGTGCCCGGACTGCGGCCGCCGCTTCACCACCGTGGAGACGGCCGCGCTGATGGTCATCAAGCGCAGCGGGGTCACCGAGCCCTTCTCCCGGGAGAAGGTCATCACCGGCGTCCGCAAGGCCTGTCAGGGCCGCCCGGTCACCGAGGACGCCCTCGCCCAGCTCGGCCAGCGGGTCGAGGAGTGCGTGCGCGCCACCGGCAACGCCGAGCTGACCACCCACGACGTCGGGCTGGCCATACTCGGCCCGCTCAAGGAACTCGACGTGGTCGCCTTCCTGCGCTTCGCCAGCGTGTACCAGGCGTACGACGGACTGGAAGACTTCGAGGCCGCCATCGCGGAACTCCGCGCCGAACGGCCCGTCCCCGAGGCGGACGGCACCTGCGTGCCCGTCGCCGCCGCCGCGCCCTAGGAGGCGCCGGCACCCGGCCCCCTGGCGGGCCTTGCTGCACCACGGGTCCCACGGGGCCCACGCATGCCCGGAAAAAGGGCACAGAACACAACAAACCGTGCGCAAGCAGGCGAGGTCTCCGCCTGCCCGCACACCGGAAGAACGAACCAGCGGTGCCCGGACTTTTCGGGGCACCTCGGGCGTTTGCCCAGGAGGAGGAAGAAGTGACAGACACCACGAGCGGTTCCGCACGCGGGTCGAAGTCCGACAAGACCACGGCCAAGGGCGGCGGCAAGGCCCCCAAGGGCGGTCTGCGGATCGGGCGCATCTACACCACTCCTGGCGTGCACCCGTACGACGAGGTGCGCTGGGAGCGCCGCGACGTCGTCATGACCAACTGGCGCGACGGGTCCGTCAACTTCGAGCAGCGCGGCGTCGAGTTCCCCGACTTCTGGTCGGTCAACGCCGTCAACATCGTCACGTCCAAGTACTTCCGCGGCGCCGTCGGCACTCCCCAGCGCGAGTGGAGCCTCAAGCAGATCATCGACCGCGTGGTGCTCACCTACCGCGCCGCCGGCGAGAAGCACGGCTACTTCGCCACCAAGGACGACGCCGAGATCTTCGAGCACGAGCTGACGCACGCCCTCCTCCACCAGGTGTTCAGCTTCAACTCGCCGGTCTGGTTCAACGTCGGCACCAAGCAGCCCCAGCAGGTCAGCGCCTGCTTCATCCTGTCCGTCGACGACTCCATGGAGTCGATCCTCGACTGGTACAAGGAAGAGGGCATGATCTTCAAGGGCGGCTCCGGCGCCGGCCTCAACCTCTCCCGCATCCGCTCCTCGAAGGAACTGCTGTCCTCCGGCGGCAACGCCTCCGGCCCGGTCTCCTTCATGCGCGGCGCCGACGCCTCCGCCGGCACCATCAAGTCCGGTGGCGCCACCCGCCGCGCGGCGAAGATGGTCGTGCTCGACGTCGACCACCCCGACGTCGAGGCCTTCATCGAGACCAAGGTGAAGGAGGAGGAGAAGATCCGCGCCCTGCGCGACGCCGGCTTCGACATGGACCTCGGCGGCGACGACATCACCTCCGTCCAGTACCAGAACGCCAACAACTCCGTCCGCGTCTCCGACGAATTCATGACCGCCGTCGAGAACGGCACCGAATTCGGCCTGCGCGCCCGGATGACCGGCGAGGTCATCGAGACCGTCGACGCCAAGAAGCTGTTCCGCAAGATGGCCGAGGCCGCCTGGGCCTGCGCCGACCCCGGAATCCAGTACGACTCCACCATCAACCACTGGCACACCTGCCCGGAGTCCGGCCGCATCAACGCGTCCAACCCCTGCTCCGAGTACATGCACCTGGACAACTCCAGCTGCAACCTCGCCTCGCTGAACCTGATGAAGTTCCTGCGCGATGACGACTCCTTCGACGCGGAGACCTTCGCCAAGGTCGTCGAGCTGGTCATCACCGCGATGGACATCTCCATCTGCTTCGCCGACTTCCCCACCGAGAAGATCGGCGAGACCACCCGCGCCTACCGCCAGCTCGGCATCGGTTACGCCAACCTCGGCGCCCTGCTGATGGCCACCGGCCACGCCTACGACAGCGAGGGCGGCCGCGCCCTGGCCGGCGCCATCACCTCGCTGATGACCGGCACCGCCTACCGCCGCGGCGCCGAACTCGCCGGCGTCGTCGGCCCGTACGACGGCTACGCCCGCAACGCCGCCCCGCACCAGCTGGTCATGAAGCAGCACGCGGACGCCTCGCTCGCCGCCGTCTCGCTCGACGACCTGGACGCCCCGGTCTGGGCCGTGGCCAACGACACCTGGCAGGACGTCCTGCGGATCGGCGCGCAGAACGGTTTCCGCAACGCCCAGGCCTCGGTGCTCGCCCCCACCGGCACCATCGGCCTGATGATGGACTGCGACACCACCGGCGTCGAGCCGGACCTGGCGCTCGTCAAGTTCAAGAAGCTCGTCGGCGGCGGCTCGATGCAGATCGTCAACGGCACCGTGCCGCGCGCCCTCAAGCGCCTCGGCTACCAGGACGAGCAGATCGAGGCGGTCGTCGCCCACATCGCCGAGCACGGCAACGTGGTGGACGCCCCGGGCCTCAAGACCGAGCACTACGAGGTCTTCGACTGCGCGATGGGCGAGCGGGTCATCTCGGCCATGGGCCACGTCCGGATGATGGCCGCGATCCAGCCGTGGATCTCCGGCGCGATCTCCAAGACCGTGAACATGCCCGAGTCCGCCACCGTCGAGGAGATCGAGGAGATCTACTTCGAGGCGTGGAAGATGGGCGTCAAGGCGCTCGCCATCTACCGCGACAACTGCAAGGTCGGCCAGCCGCTCTCGGCGAAGAAGAAGGACTCCGAGCCCAAGCTCGAGGTGGCCGCCCCGGCCGCCGCGGTCGAGAAGGTCGTCGAGTACCGCCCGGTCCGCAAGCGCCTGCCCAAGGGCCGCCCGGGCATCACCACCTCCTTCACGGTCGGTGGCGCCGAGGGCTACATGACCGCCAACTCCTACCCGGACGACGGCCTCGGCGAGGTCTTCCTCAAGATGTCCAAGCAGGGCTCGACCCTCGCGGGCATGATGGACGCCTTCTCCATCGCCGTCTCGGTCGGCCTGCAGTACGGCGTGCCGCTGGAGACCTACGTCTCGAAGTTCACCAACATGCGCTTCGAGCCGGCCGGTCTGACCGACGACCCGGACGTGCGGATGGCGCAGTCGATCGTCGACTACATCTTCCGCCGCCTGGCGCTCGACTTCCTGCCGTTCGAGACCCGTTCGGCGCTCGGCATCCACTCCGTCGAGGAGCGCCAGCGCCACCTGGACACGGGCTCCTACGAGCCGCTGGAGGCCGAGGAGCTCGACACCGAGTCGCTCGCCCAGTCGGCGCCGGTGGTCGCCACGCCGGCCCCCGCCGTCGAGGCGCCCAAGGCCCCCAAGGCCTCCCCGGCGCAGGCCCACAACTCCACGGAGCTGATCGAGATCCAGCTCGGCCTCAACGCCGACGCCCCGCTCTGCTTCTCCTGCGGCACCAAGATGCGCCGCGCCGGCAGCTGCTACCTCTGCGAGGGCTGCGGCTCCACCAGCGGCTGCAGCTGACCGCCGGTACTGACCCCGCGCGGGTGAGCCACCGCTGAGGCGGGGCGAGGACTTCACGTCCTCGCCCCGCCTCTTCTCGTTGTCCGGGCACTTCGCGGACGCCGATGTCACGGATGGGGGCGGTGGGCGGTCGGTAGGGGTGACGGCGTTCGGCGGGAGGAGTGGTGTGGTGATGGCGACGGTGCTGGTGACCGGGGCGACGGGGGTTCTGGGACGGGAGGTGGTGCGGCTGCTGGTCGCGCGCGGGGTGGCGGTGCGGGGGTTGAGCCGGCGGGTGCGGAGCGGGGGCGCGGGGGTCGAGTGGGTGGTCGGGGACCTGGTGACCGGGGAGGGGGTCGCCGGGGCGGTGGCGGGGGTCGAGGTGGTGGTGGACTGCGCGACCACGGTGGGGCGGAAGGACGTGGCCGCGGTCCGGACGCTGGTGGCGGAGGCCGGGAGGGCGGGGACGCGGCACCTGCTGTACGTGTCGATCGTCGGGGTCGACCGGGTGCCGATCCCGTACTACCGGGCGAAGCTCGCCTGTGAGCGGGTGGTGCGGGAGTCGGGGCTGGGGTGGACGGTGCTGCGGGCGACGCAGTTCCACGACCTGCTGCTGAGGATCTTCGACGTGTCGGCGCGGCTGCCGGTGTTCCCGGTGCCGGGCGGGGCGTGGGTCCAGCCGGTGGACGTGCGGGAGGTGGCCGCGCGGGTGGCGGAGCTGGTGGGGGAGGGGCCGACCGGGTACGCGCCGGAGGTCGGCGGGCCGCGGGTGCGGCCGTACCGGGAGCTGGCCGAGGCCTACCTGCGGGCGTCGGGTCGGCGTCGGGTGCTGCTGCCGGTGAGGGTGCCGGGGGCCTCGGGGCGGGCGCTGCGGGCGGGCGGGAACCTCACCCCGGAGCGGAAGGTGGGCCGGGGGACCTTCGAGGAGGTGCTGGCGGGGCGGTTCGGCGACCGCTGATGTCAACCAGGGTTGACATCGCCGCAACTGTCAACCACAGTTGACAGCATGAGTGAGAGCGGAGAACTCGCGGCCGCGGCGAGCAGCCGTGACCCCGCGGTCGGGCTCCGGGCGGTCCGCGCACTGCGCGACCTGGCGGACCGCCTGGAAGGCCTGCAGGTGGGCAACGCCCGGTCGCGGGGCTGGTCCTGGCAGGACATCGCGGTTTGCCTCGGGGTCACCAGGCAGGCGGTGCACAAGAAGTACGCCCGGCGCGGGCCCGGCAAGGACCAGGACGGAGGCTGAACGATGTTCGAGCGTTTCACCGACCCGGCGCGGCAGGTGGTGGCTGCGGCCCAGCAGGAGGCCGGGGAGCTGCGGCACGACCGCATCGGGACGGAGCACCTGCTGCTGGCGATCCTGGCCCGGCCGGACGACCCGGCCGCCGGCGTCCTGATCGGGCTGGGGCTGGACCACGGGGCCGCCCGGCGGGCAGTGGTCCGGCTGCTCGGGCCGGGGGACGACACGCAGGCGCTGGCCTCGATCGGAGTGGACCTGGACGCCGTCCGGGCCGCGGTCGAATCGGCGTTCGGTGAGGGCGCGCTGGACGCGCCGGCCGAGGAGGAGCCGAAGCGGCGGGGCTGGTTCAGGTTGGATTCGAGGGCGGGCCGGAGTCCGTTCAGTGCCCGGGCGAAGAAGGCGCTGGAGCTGTCGCTGCGCGAATCGCTGCGGCTCAAGTCCGGTCAGATCGCGGTCGGGCACCTGCTGCTGGGGGTCCTCCGGGAGGGGGACGGGTTCGGCGCCCGGGTGATCGTCGATCACGGACTGGATCCGCAGGCCGTCCGGCGGGCTGTCGAGGGGGTGCTGGCGTGAACCGGCGGGTTCGGCGGTGCGCCGGCCGGACGGCCGCCCGGCCGGGGGCGACCGGGCGCGCCTGAGCTACCCGTACGGCGAGCACGGCTGCCCCTTCCCGGCCCAGGAGGCCGCCGAGGTGATCGCCACTGCGGCGATCGAGGTGCTGCCGGTCCGGCCGCACTGACAGTCGGTCAAGACGCGTGGCCCCGTCCGGGTTTCCGGGCGGGGCCGTCGTGCTGTCGGGCGGGGGCGGAGCTCCCGGCCGGGGTGTCGACGGATGAAGGTCGACGTGGACCTTGGCGGCGGCTGGCGGCTGCGTTAACGTCATCGGATCGGTTCGTCCGTCGCCTGCTCGCGATCTCTGCACGCCCGTCTCCGGTACAGCGCGATGTTGTTCAGCCCACCGTCGGCAGCACGCCCTGGCGAGGAGGACCGCATTGACCCTCAACCCGACCGCGCCGTCCAGGAGTTCCGGTCATCGCGGTTCCGGCCGCCGCTTGGCCGTCGTACCCGCCCTGCTCGCGGCGCTGGCCCTGACCGCGGCCTGTTCCAACAGCTCAGGCGGTTCGGGCGGCGGGGGTGACGCGGCGGTCCCGTCGCTGTCCGGCGACTGTGCCAAGTACCAGCCGTACGCCGGGCATTCGGGAACCACGGTGACGATGTTCGCCTCGATCCTCAGCCCGGAGTCGGACAACCTGGAGAAGTCCTGGGCCGAGTTCGCCAAGTGCACCGGCATCAGGATCAGTTACGAGGGCTCGAACGACTTCGAGTCCCAGCTGCCGGTCCGGGTGGCCGGCGGCAACGCCCCGGACTTCGCGATCATCCCGCAGCCGGGCCTGCTGGCGCAGATGGTGAAGAGCGGCAAGGTGGTCAAGCCGCCCGCCCAGACGGTCACCAACGAGGACCGGTGGAGTCCGATCTGGAAGACCTACGGCTCGGTCAACGGCACCTTCTACGCGGCACCGATGAGCGCCAACATGAAGTCGCTGGTCTGGTACTCGCCGAAGGCCTTCAAGGCGGGCGGCTACGAGGTGCCGAAGACCTGGGCGGACCTGATGGCGCTCAGCGACCGGATCGCCAAGTCCGGTGGCGCCAAGCCCTGGTGCGGCGGCATCGCCTCGGGCACGGCCACCGGCTGGCCGGCCACCGACTGGCTGGAGGAGGTGGTGCTCGGCACGTACGGCGGTGACGTGTACGACCAGTGGGTCGGCCACCAGGTGAAGTTCTCCGACGAGAAGATCACCACGGCGATGAAGACCGTCGCCGGCTGGATGCAGAACCCGGCCTGGGTCAACGGCGGTTACGGCGACGTCAAGTCGATCGCCACCACCACCTTCCAGGACGCGGGCGCGCCGGTCCTCACCGGCAAGTGCGCCATGCTCCAGCAGGCGTCGTTCTACGAGGCGCAGTGGCCCAAGGGCACCAAGGTCGGCCCGGACGGCGACGTGTTCGCCTTCCACCTGCCCGCGGTGAACCCGGCGATCCCCAACCCGGTCGAGGGCGGCGGCGAGTTCCTGGCCGCCTTCTCCGGCCGGCCCGAGGTGCAGGCGGTGCAGAACTACCTGTCCAGCTCGGACTGGGCGAGCAGCCGGGTGAAGACCGCGACGGGCTGGGTCTCGGCCAACCAGGGCGTGGACAAGAGCCTGTACACCGACCCGATCGACCGGCTGTCGGCGGACGCGCTGACCGACCCGGCGGCGACCTTCCGCTTCGACGGCTCCGACCTGATGCCGGCCGCCATCGGTTCCGGGCAGGAGTGGAAGTCGCTGACCGCCTGGTTCGCCGAGGGGCAGTCGATCCAGAAGACCGCCGCCGACATCGACGCCGCCTGGCCGCAGTAGCCGCCCGCCCGTACGAGGCGCACGCCCCCAGTGGGCGCCTGGCCGTGGTGGGTACTCGGCCGCAGTGGGCGCCTGGCCGTGGTGGGCGCCGAGCCGGACTCGTGCCGGCCCCGGCCGGGCGCCGTTCAGGACCACCTGTCGAGGGCGGTGCGGGGCCACCCACCCGCACCGCCCGCCCCTTCCCACCAGAACAGGAGGGACGCACCGTCATGTCCGTACCCGGAACCCCTTCACCGGTCACCGCGCTCGCCACCGGCTCCTGGGGCGACGCGGCGGTCAAGTTCGGCAACAGCCTCGGCGCCGTCGCGGGCTTCCTCGGCATCCTGCTGCTGGTCTTCTTCGCCGCGGGCCGGGCCCGCGGCCGACTCTCCCGCCCGCTGTCGGTGGTGGTGTTCCTCGGCCCGGCCGCGGTGCTGCTGCTGGTGGGCCTGGTCGTGCCGCTGATCCGCACGGTCTATCTGAGCCTGCAGAACGCCGACGGCAGCGGGTTCGTCGGCGGCGAGAACTTCGGCTGGGCGTTCACCACCGACTCGGTGCAGAAGGTGCTGGTCAACACGCTGCTCTGGCTGGTGGTCGCGCCGTTGGCGGCGACCGGCCTGGGCCTGGTGCTGGCGCTGCTGGTGGACCGGATGCGCGGCCAGGCGGTGTACAAGTCGCTGATCTTCATGCCGATGGCGATCTCGCTGGTCGGCGCCTCGATCATCTTCAAGTTCGTCTACGAGTCGCGCGGGCCGGGCCAGTCGCAGATCGGCCTGCTGAGCCAACTCGCCATCGCGGTGGGCTGGGACGACCCGCCGAACTGGATGCTCTCGCAGCCGCTGAACACCTTCCTGCTGATGGCGGTGATGGTCTGGGTGCAGACGGGCTTCGCGCTGGTGGTGCTGTCGGCGGCGATCAAGGCGATCCCCGACGAGGTCACCGAGGCGGCCCGGCTGGACGGCGCGCAGGGGGTGCGGCTGTTCTGGTACGTCACGGTGCCGATGATCCGCACCACGGTGGTGGTGGTGCTGACCACCATCATGATCATCACGCTGAAGGCCTTCGACATCGTCCGCACCATGACCGGCGGCAACTTCGGCACCCAGGTGCTGGCCAACGAGATGTACTCGCAGTCCTTCGTGCAGTTCGACACCGGGCGGGGCAGTGCCCTCGCGGTGATCCTCTTCCTCGCGGTGCTGCCGTTGGTGGCCTACAACATCGTCCAGCTGCGGAAGGAGCGTGGGGTCCGATGAGCGCACCGCACGACAGGCCGGCCCGCGCGATGAGCGCGCCGCACGGCAGCCCGGTCCGGAAGGCCTTCAGCAGCCCGCTGGCCTCGGTCTTCGTGATCGCGGTGACCGTCCTGTGGACGATCCCGACGGTGGGCCTGCTGGTGACCTCGCTGCGCCCCAAGCAGGACGTGACGGCGAACGGCTGGTGGAACGCCTTCCTCCACCCGGACCTGGGCCTGGGCAACTACCACACGGTGCTGTTCGAGGGCGGCTCCGGCGTCTCCACCGGGCTGATGCCGTTCCTGGTGAACTCGCTGGCGATCAGCGTCCCGGCCACCCTGTTCCCGCTGGTGCTGGCGGCGATGGCGGCGTACGGGCTGGCCTGGGTGCGGTTCCGGGGGAGCGACACGGTGTTCTTCGGGGTGTTCGCGCTCCAGGTGGTGCCGATCCAGATGGCGCTGATCCCGCTGCTGCGGCTCTTCTCCGGCGGCGCGCACCTGGGGTCGCTGACGTTGATCCCGGCGGTGGACCTGAAGGGCAGCTACGCGCCGGTGTGGCTGGCGCACACCATGTTCGCGCTGCCGCTGGCGGTGTTCCTGCTGCACAACTTCATCGCCCAGCTGCCGCGGGACCTGATGGAGGCGGCGGTGGTGGACGGGGCCTCGCACTTCAAGATCTTCCGTTCGATCGTGCTGCCGCTGTGCACCCCGGCGCTGGCCTCGTTCGCGATCTTCCAGTTCCTGTGGGTCTGGAACGACCTGCTGGTCGCGCTGACCTTCGCGGGCGGCACGCCGGAGGTGGCGCCGATGACGGTCCGGCTGGCGCAGCTGTCCGGGTCCTTCGGCGGGCGGTGGGAGCTGCTGACGGCCGGGGCGTTCCTGTCGATCATCGTCCCGCTGATCGTCTTCTTCAGCTTGCAGCGGTACTTCGTCCGGGGCTTGCTGGCCGGGTCGGTGAAGGGGTAGCGGAGGGGTGGTGGATGGGCCACCGGGGGGGTGCGGGAAGGCGGGGGGAGGCTGCGGGAGAGGCGCGGGAGGGCTGGGGGAGGGCTGGGGGGCGGTGGCGGGAAGGCGGGCCGAGAGTTCTGAACTTGTTCAGAACTAAGTTTTGAACCTGTTCAGAATGGTCTACAGTCGGCTGCAGCCGCGGCGCCGAGCGCGCCCGACGGCGGACTGCCCCAAGGGCGGCTTCCGCATGCCCGCCGACCACCGAGGGGGACTCATGTCCGGCCCGTCCACGCCCGCCCCGGCCGACCTGCGGCCCGAGCCCGGACCCGCGACGCCGCCCGGCCCCCATTGGGGGTCCGGCGTGACCGTGCCGCCGCACCACGGGTGGCTGCGCCCGAGCGACCCCGAACGCAGGGCGGCCGCCACGCCCCGGGTCCTCCTCCTGGCGCTGCTCACCGGCCTGCTGACGGCCTGGCTGCTGTTCGACGGCGTGGGCGTCAACCTGCTGATCTGCGCCGGGGCCACCGCTGCCGCGGCCGGTCTCGCCGCCCGGTCGGCGGGCCGCCGGATCCGGCCCTGGACGGTGGTGTGGAGCCTGCTCGCCGTCGCCCTGCTCGCCGTCCCGGCGCTCTGGGAGGCGGGCTGGCCGGTGACGCTGTCCATCGGGTGCGCGCTCGGCCTGGCCTCGCTCGCGCTGCACGGCGGCCGCCGCTGGGCGGGCGTCCTGCTCCCCCTGCCCGCCGTCCTCTGGCAGCTGCCGCCCGGCGCGCTCTGGCTGAGGGACGGGCTGCGCGGCCGGAGCCTGCCCCACCGGGGCCGGATCGTCCCGGTGCTCAAGGCGCTCGCGGTCGCCGCCGTCCTGCTGACCGTCTTCGGCCTGCTGTTCGCCGGTGCGGACGCCGCCATGGCGGACCTGCTGGGCAGCCTCAGCCCCAGCCTCGACCTCGGCGGGCTCCCGCTGCGCGCGGTGCTGTTCGCACTGGGGGCGTTCACCGCCCTGGGCTTCGCCCACATCGCGGCCGGGCCGCGCCGCTGGGACCGTACGGTCGTCCGGCCGGGCCGGGCCCGCCGCCGGCTGGAGTGGGCGCTGCCGCTGGTCGCGCTCAACCTGATGTTCGGCGCCTTCGCGGTGATCCAGGCCCTGGTGGTGCTCGGTGGCGCCGACGCCGTCCTGCGCAACACCGGGATGAGCCGCTCCGAGTACGCCCGGCAGGGCTTCTGGCAGCTGAGCGTGATCACCGCACTCACCCTGGTCGTGGTGGCGGTCGCCAAGCGCTGGGCCCCGCGCAGCACGCCCGCCGACCGCCGGGTGGCGCGGATCCTGCTCGGCGCGCTCTGCGTGCTCGCCCTGGTCGTGGTCGCCTCGGCGCTCGGCCGGATGTGGTTCTACGTCGACGCCTCCGGGCTGACCAGGCTGCGGCTCTGGGTGCTGGTGGTCGAGGGCTGGCTCGGCGTCGTCCTGCTGCTGCTGATCACCGCCGGGCTGACCCGCTCGGCGGGCTGGCTGCCCCGCGTCGTCGTCCTCAGCGGCATGCTCACGGCGGCGGTGTACGGGCTGATGGGCCCGGACGCGATCATCGCCGAGCAGAACGTCGCCCGCTTCGAGCGGACCTCCCGGATCGACCTGCGCAACGTCCGCGACCTCTCGCCGGACGCCGCCCCCGCCCTGGACCGGCTCCCCGCCGCCCAGCGGACCTGCGCGCTGCAGCTGATCCGCGCCGGGCTGGAGAACCGCCCCGGGCAGCCCTGGTACGCGACCAGCGCCTCCGCCGCCCGGGCCCGGGAGATCCTGGCGCAACGGCCGCTGGTGGACCAGTTGGAGGAGGGGCGCACCTCCTGCGAGCGGGCCGGGATGAGGTACCAGGACCTCTGGCCCTGACGCCTGCGCCTGTCTCGGGGGGCGTGCGTTTGGGGCGGGGCTGGTGTGAGGAGGGGAAACGCGGCTGGGAAACGCGGCCGGGCCGGCCGGGAGCGTGCTGCTCCCGGCCGGCCCGGTGTGGTGCGGTGTGCCCTCCCTGGTCGGGCTCAGTGCATCGCGACGCCGGAGGCCCCGCTCGGCAGGTCGCTGGCCTTGGCCTTGATCACGAAGACCGAGACCACCAGCGCCAGCCCGGCGAGCACGGCGCCCACGATGAAGCCGTGCGAAATCCCCTGGGTGAGGACCGAGTTGGCGGCGTCGGTGCCCTTCGGGAACTCGTGGTGCTGCTGGAGGTAGGCCAGCTGGTCCGGAGTGGCCGACTGGAGGAACTTCGGCTGCTGGAGCTTGCCCTCGGCGGTGGCGTAGTGCGCGAAGACCGTGGTCAGGATCGACAGGCCGAGCGAACCGCCGATCTGCTGCATGGAGTTCAGCAGGCCGGATGCGGCACCGGTCTCCTGGCCGGGGACGCCCGCGACCGCGAGCAGCATCACCGGGACGAAGATCAGGCCCATGCCGAAGCCGAAGATGACCGTGGGGCCGAGCACCCCGTCCAGGTAGCCGCTGTCCTTGCTCATCTGGGTCAGCCAGGTGAGGCCGACGGTGACCAGCAGGGCGCCGCCCGCCATGAACGGCTTCGGGCCGTACTTGGCCTGGAGGCTGGAGGCGAGCTGCGCGGCGATGATGATCGACACGCTGATCGGGAGGAAGGACACGCCGGCCTTCAGCGGGCTGTAGCCGAGCGGGCCCTGCACGAAGAGCGTGATGTAGAAGAAGATGCCGAACATGGCCGCGGCCAGGCAGAGCATCATCACCAGGCCGCCGGTGCGGTTGCGGTTGGCGAGCAGGTGCAGCGGGGTGATCGGCTGGTCGGTGCGGTTCTCGATCACGACGAACGCGGCGAGCAGCAGCACACCGCCCGCGAAGGAACCGAGCGTGATGCTGTCCGACCAGCCGTCCGAGGCGGCCCGGATGAACCCGTAGACCAGGCCGACCAGGCCGAGCGTCGAGGTGAGTGCGCCCGGCAGGTCGAAGCGGCCCGCGTGGCGCTCGGACTCGGCGATGTAGCGCGGTGCGGCGAGCGCGATCAGCGCGGCGATCGGCACGTTGACGAAGAAGACCCAGCGCCAGTCCAGGTACTCGGTGAGCAGACCGCCGGCCAGCAGGCCGATCGCGGCACCGGACCCGGCCACCGCCGAGAAGACGCCGAACGCCTTGTTGCGTTCCGGCCCTTCCTCGAAGTTGGTGGCGATCAGGGCGAATGCCGTCGGTGAGCAGATCGCGCCGCCGATGCCCTGGAGCGCGCGGGCGGCCAGCAGCATCCCCCCGTCCTGGGCGAATCCGCCCAGCAGGGAGGCGAAGCCGAACAGCAGGGTCCCGAAGATGAACACCCGGCGGCGGCCGAGGATGTCGCCCGCGCGCCCGCCGAGCAGCAGCAGCCCGCCGAAGGTCAGCGTGTAGGCGTTGATGACCCACGACAGGTTGGTGGTCGAGAAGTTCAGTGCGTCCCTGATCTGCGGCAACGCGATGTTCACGATGGTGGCGTCGAGCACCACCATCAACTGCGTGGCCGCGATGACGGTCAGGGTGATGCCCTTGCCCCGGCCCTGACTGCTCTTTGGTGGTGAGTTCTTGCTGATCGTGTCGGAGATAGCCACGATTGTGCCCCCTGCTGGCTATGTGCCTGGCTGCGTGCTTCGTACGCCGCGGACCGACTGGTCCGGCGTGAGCCCACGGTCTGGCGCGGGCTAGGGAGGAACGGGATCGTTCACTAATGCGGACGATATCCTGGGCCTGATTGTGAACGCAAGCGTTCCCTAAGGATGGTGGCGATGGATCGGTTGGTGCGGCGCCTGACGGCGGACCGGGCGACCGGTCGGGCGGGCGCCCGACCGCTTGAGGCGGCGGACGCGCCCCCGTCACCCGTGGCGGGACCGGGGGCGACGCCCGAGCCGGTGGCTCACTGCCCGGTGCGGATCGCCCGCGAGGCCCTCACACGGCCGGTGCGGCGCCGCGGGAAGGAGTTGGAGAACGCGATCTTCGAGGCCACGATCGACCAGCTCACCTCCGGCGGATACGCGCGGCTGACGATGGAAGGCGTCGCCGGCGCGGCGCGGACCGGGAAGGCCGCGCTCTACCGGCGCTGGGCGTCCAAGGACGAACTGGTCATCGACGCCCTGGACGCCACTCTCCCACGCCCCTACGACACCCCCGACCTCGGGTCCGCGGATCTCGAATTGCGGCAGCTCATCGAGGTGTTCATGGGCGCGATGAACTCCCCGACGGGCGCCGCGATCCAGACGCTGATGGGTGAGATCGACCATGAACGGGCCGAGGTGTTCAAGGACTTCATCGGCCAGCGGGTGATCGAGCCGACCAAGGAGACCATCCTGGCGATCCTGCGCCGCGGCGCCGACCGCGGCGACGTCCGGCCCGGCGCGGCCACCGCGCTGGTCGCGGACGTCGTCCCGGCGATGCTGCTCTACCAGGTGAAGATCTGCGGCCGGGAGAACACGGGGCCGGACTTCGGGGCCCGGCTGCTGGACGAGGTGCTGTACCCGCTGATCCGCGCCTGAGTGCGGCCGCTGCTGCGGCTCCGCGGGCGGGGCTGCCGGCGGCCGGCCCGGGCGGCTGAGCGGCGGGGCTTAGGCTGGATGCTGCCCAGCTGAACGGGCTGCCCCTCCGCCGAACGGAACTCGCGATGCCCATCGTCCCGCCGACGCACTCCGTCGAGCGCTCGCTCCGCCGGGCCGGCGCCAAGATCGTCGTCGGCCTGGACGAGGTCGGGCGCGGCGCCTGGGCCGGCCCGGTCACCGTGGGCGCGGCCGTCACCGGCCTGCGCAGGGCCCCGGAGGGGCTGACCGACTCCAAGCTGCTCACCGAACTGCGCCGCCGCGCGCTCGCCCCGGTCCTCGCCGACTGGGTCACCGCCTACGCGCTCGGCCATGCCTCGCCGCAGGAGTGCGACGAACTCGGCATGACGGCGGCGCTGCGGCTGGCCGCCGTCCGCGCGCTGGAGGCGCTGCCGGTCGAGCCCGACGCGGTGATCCTGGACGGCAAGCACGACTACCTGGGCGGCCCCTGGCGGGTGCGTACGGTGATCAAGGGTGACCAGTCCTGCATCTGCGTCTCCGCCGCCTCGGTGCTCGCCAAGGTCCACCGCGACGGGCTGATGGCCGAACTCGGCGAGGAATGCCCGGAATACGGCTTCGCGGACAACGCCGGCTACCCGTCCCCGGTGCACCGCGCCGCGCTGGAGGAGTTCGGCCCCACCGGGCATCACCGGCTCTCCTGGGCATACCTGGACGCGCTGCCGAAGTGGCGGCACCTGAAGCGCGTCCGGGACGTCGCGGGTGCGGTCGAAGGCTCCGCCGACGAACAGTTGACGCTCGGTTTCTGACGGTCCGTCTGGAATTGCCTGGGTGGGGCGGTGGGTGTGCGGTGCCCGATGGGTGGGGTGCGCGTGCGTGTTCGAGCGGCATTTGATAGATATCCGGGTATGCCTGTCTTCCCCGAGGAGTCGGAGATTCACGAGAGCCTCCCGGGCCCCGGCGTTCCCTTCCCCCGAGAGTCGGACGCACAAGCCCTCCGCGCGCCTGCCAACGGCGGCGCTTCTTCCACCGCACCCACCACCGTCGCCGCCGTTCCGGTGCCCGGCCCCCGTCCGGCACCGCCGCGCCCGGCACCCCCGCGCGCCGACCGCTCCGGTCCGCCGCGACTGATCCCCAAGCCCTCTCCGGCGCAGCGCCGTTCGGGCGGCGCCGAACCGCAGGTCGAGATCCAGCGCGTCGCCGCCACCCCGGCGCGGGCGCTGGAACGCGCGGACGCCGCGGTCGACCGACTGCTGGACGCCGGCCGCGACCCGGGCGCCATCCTGGTGCTGACGGTCGGCGAGGCGCACCCGTGGCAGCAGCACGAACTCTCCTTCGGTGAGGAGCGCTACTGGGCGCAGCTCGCCGAGGGCGGGGACGTGTTCTACGCGGACGTCGCGCTGACCCGTCCGGTGCGCCGGGAGGTGGTCGTCCTGGTGGTCAACGGGGGAACGGCCGTCCGGGCCGCCGAGGCCCACGCCAAGGCGCTCGGCCACACGACCGCGCTGCTCGTGGTCTGCGGTGACGCCGGCCCGGTCGCCACCGGGGCGGCCGGAACCGCGCCCGGCCGTTCGATCGGCGCCTGACCACGACGGAGCCACCCCGGGCCCGGCGCCGTACGGTGCCGGGCCCGGGTCCGTCGTGCCCCGGTGGCGGCGAGGGCGTACGGTCCGGGGCGCGGGCCGACCCGTGGCTGGTCTCGCGCCCGTGCCTGGTCCTGGTGTCGGCTGTCGGGCCTTGGGGTCGGCTCCGGCCGTGGCATCGTCTGCGATCGTGGCGTCGCCCGTGGCCACGGCCCGTGGGTGTCGGCGGGACCAGTGGGGTCAGCAGGTGCCGGTGCGCCGGGCTGGCTGGACGGCGGCGACCCGCGCCGGGGGCCACGGGTGCTCGGACTGCCGGGCGTGCTGGGCCCGTTCGGCCGCCTGGTGCCGGGCGCGCTGGCCGCGCGGGGCGTCCAGCGCCGAGCGCGGCGGCAGTTCCGTGACGGTGTGCACCACCCCGTCCGCCCACGAGCCCGCGTGCGGATCGCGTCCGCTCCGGCCGTCCCCGAGGACGTGCCAGCCCGCCGGGGTGAGCCCGATGTACGAGCCGCAGCGCAGGCCGTGCAGGACGGCCGCGTCCCGCAGCGCCCACATCCAGGCGCCGTCCTGTTCGGTCCAGCCGGGTGCGCCCTCGCGGCAGCGCAACAGCACGGCCGTGCGGGTCGGTTCGGCCAGCCGCAGGTCGTGCGGGGTGATCTGGCGCAGGTGCGTGAGCACGGCGTTGCGGTGCTGCCAGCCGTCGGTGTCGTGTGGCCAGGGCGTGAACGAGGCCGAGGCGGACACGTGGTGCAGCGCGTTGAGGACGGCGATCACGACCGTGCCCGGCTGGGGCAGGTGGCGCTGGTGCAGTTCCACCACGAACTCGCGCGGGTCGCGCAGCAACGGGATCCCCGAGGCGGTCCAGGTCTCCAGGTCCAGCAGCCGTCTGGGCGCCGAACTCCGGGCGAGGGGATGCTGACCTCGGCCGATACCGTTGATCACGATCCTCCTTCCTGACCCACTGGCACGCGGGTACGTGGGTACGCCGAAGGCCGGGTCCAGCGGACAGGGTTTCGGGTACGCGCCAATTCTCGCGGTATCCGGGGTGGAGCGGCAACGATGAAACGATGAACGCCACCCGAAAGCCCACGTTCCGCCGGATATGTTCCACCGTGTTCCGAGCGTCGTTCGGGCGGCGTTGGACCTTGATCCAGACCGTGTGCGGGGTCCGGTGAACCGCTGTCGGCACGGTGACCACTCCTTTCCCCGCTCCGGCGTCCCGCGTGTTCGCGAGTGGGCTGCTTTCTCCCTTCGTTAGGCCATTCGAGTGATGGGTGGAGTGGCGGCCCGCTGCCGCCCGGTCACCCCTGCACGGCCAGCACCAGGGGCAACACCGCGCTCGCCCCGGCACGGCGCAGCAGCCTGGCGGCCACGGTGACCGTCCAGCCCGAGTCGACGAGGTCGTCCACCAGCAGCACCGGCCCGCCGGCCTCGGCCACCGCCTGCGCCACCTCCGGCGGCAGCGTCAGCGCGCCGGCCAGCGAGTGCAGTCGCTGGGCGCTGTTGCTGCGCGCGCCGTGCGGGGGCCGACCGTCGGCGTACTCGATCCGGCCGAGCAGCGGCAGCCGGCCGATCTCGGCGATCCGCGCACCGAGACTGCCCACCAGCTGGGGGCGGGTCGAGGAGGCCATGACCACCACGCCGACCGGCCGCTCCAGCCGGGCGCCGTCCGCCGTCGCGGGCCCGGCCCAGCCGCCGGGGCCGCGGGCCCAGTCGGCGAGCACCGCGACCAGGGCGTCCACGGCCTCTCCGGGGACCGGTACGTCCGGGGCCTGGTCGGCCAGCAGGGTGCGCAGCCGGTTGCCCCAGCCGATGTCGGACAGCCGGCCGAGCGCCCGCCCGTTCTCGGCCTGCTCGCCCGCCGGGATCCGGCCCTTGAGGGGCACGCCGAGGGAGTCCATCCCGGTGGGCCAGAGCCGGCGCGGCTCGAAGCTGATGCCCGGGCGGCCGAGGGCGGCCCGGGCCGCGTCCAGCGCCTCGGCGGAGACCTCGGCGGTGTGCAGCGGCCCCGCGCAGTTGTCGCACCGGCCGCATGGACGGGCCTGCTCGTCGTCCAGCTGGCGGCGCAGGAACTCCATCCGGCAGCCGGTGGTCGCCGCGTACTCGCGCATCGCCCGCTGTTCGGCCTCGCGGGAGGCCGCGACCTTGGCGTACCGGGCGGTGTCGTACGCCCAGCTCTGCCCGGTGGCCGTCCAGCCGCCCTTGACCCGGCGGACGGCGCCGTCCACGTCGAGCACCTTGAGCATGGTCTCCAGCCGGGTGCGGCGCAGGTCCACCCGGGGCTCCAGCGCGGCGGTGGACAGCGGGCGGCCGGCCTCGGCCAGTGCGTCGATGGTGCGGCGCACCTGTTCCTCCGGCGGGAAGGCCAGCGAGGCGAAGTAGCGCCAGATCGCCTCGTCCTCGCGCCCGGGCAGCAGCAGCACCTCGGCCCGGTCGACGCCGCGCCCGGCCCGGCCGACCTGCTGGTAGTAGGCGATCGGCGAGCTGGGCGAGCCCAGGTGCACCACGAAGCCCAGGTCGGGCTTGTCGAAGCCCATGCCCAGCGCGGAGGTGGCGACCAGCGCCTTGACCCGGTTGGCCAGCAGGTCGGCCTCGGCGGTGCGGCGCTCGGCGTCCTCGGTGCGGCCGGAGTAGGAGGCCACCGGGAAGCCCCGCTCGCGGAGGAAGGCCGTCACCTCCTCGGTGGCGGCCACCGTCAGGGTGTAGACGATGCCCGAGCCCGGCAGCCGGTCGAGGTGGTCGGCGAGCCAGGCCAGCCGGTGCGCCGGGTCGGGCAGGGGCAGCACGCCCAGGGTGAGGCTCTCCCGGTCGAGGGGCCCGCGCAGCACCAGGGCGTGCTCGTCGGTGCTGCCGGTGCCGAGCTGCTCGGCGACGTCCGCGGTGACCCGGGCGTTGGCGGTGGCGGTGGTGGCCAGCACCGGGACGCCGAGCGGGAGCTCGGCGAGCATCGTGCGCAGCCGGCGGTAGTCGGGGCGGAAGTCGTGGCCCCAGTCCGAGATGCAGTGGGCCTCGTCGACCACGAGCAGGCCGGTGGAGGCGGCGAGCTTGGGCAGCACCTGGTCGCGGAAGTCGGGGTTGTTCAGCCGCTCGGGGCTGACCAGCAGGACGTCGACCTTCCCGGCGGAGACCTCGGCCTGGATCTCGTCCCACTCGTCGGTGTTGGCCGAGTTGATGGTCCGGGCGTGGATGCCGGCCCGGGCCGCCGACTCGACCTGGTTGCGCATCAGGGCGAGCAGCGGGGAGACGATCACCGTCGGCCCGGCGCCCCGGGCCCGGAGCAGGGCGGTGGAGATGAAGTAGACCGCGGACTTCCCCCAGCCGGTGCGCTGCACGACCAGGGCGCGGCGGTGGTCGACCACGAGGGCCTCGATGGCCGTCCACTGGTCCTCGCGCAGGGCGGCACCGGGTCCGGCGAGCTCGCGCAGGACGGCCTCGGCCCGCGCCCGGACCTCGGCGCGGTCGGCGGTGGCGGTGGTGTGGTTCTCGGACTGCTGCATGGCGTCCATGTAACCCCGAGCCGCCGACATGGGGCGAATGCCGGGGCTGCGGAGAGGTGGAGGCCGGATGTATTTCATCAGCTCATCAGCTGAACGGCCGCCGACTAATCACCCGGGGGAGTGGGCGCGGTGTGCGCCGAATGAGGGAAGCGGAAAACGAGGGCGGGGTTATCCACAGGAAAAGAGAAAAATCCGGTGCGTCTCTCGGATTGCGTCACGCTTCCGGTCATGAACGCCGCGAACAACCGGAGCGTCATGAACAACGGGAGCGTCATGAACAACGAGCGCGTCACCCTGTCCCTCGGCCCGTCCTCCGGCCACCGGCCGGTCACCATGCGCGGCCCGGCCGACATGGCCGAGCTGCTGCCCTACCTCCTGGGGTTCTACCCCGACGACAGCATCGTCGCGGTCGGCCTCCAGGGCCCCGACCTGCACCAGGGCGGAGTGATCCGGGCGGACGTCCCGGAGTCGCCCGAGCAGTGGCCGGCTGCGGCGGAGGAGACGGCCGCCCTGCTGGTCGCGCTCTCCGAGCGGCACGGCGAGCGGCCGGTCCAAGTGCTCCTCTACCTCTGCCAGGATCCGACCACGGCGCACGCCCCTCCGGTGGTGGACGGCCTGCGGCCGCTGGCGGGCGACCTCCGCGCGGCCTTCGGGCGCAGGGGGGTGGCCGTCAAAGAGTCGCTCTGCGTCTCGGACGGCCGCTGGTGGTCCTTCCTCTGCCGCCGCGCCGGGTGCTGCGATCCGGCGGGCAACCCGATCCGCCGTGCCCCCGGCCCGGGCCCGGCGGCCGCCGCCGCGGCGTTCGCCGGCCTCGCGCCGCGTGGCAGCCGGAAGGCGATCATCGGCGGGCTGGCCCCGATCGGCCCGCCGGGGGCGGAGGCCCAGCGCGCGGCGCTCGCCCGGGCCGAGGCCGCTGAGGCCGCCAACGGTGCTGACGGCGCTGGGGGCTCCGGGGGCGCGTCCGTCCAGGAGCAGGGCGCCGACCTGCTCGACCAGGCCTTCGCCGAGTTCGCGGCCGGGGCCCGGGAGCTCGACGAGGAGCGGGCGGCCCGGCTGCTGGTCGCCCTGCGGGACCGCCTCACCCGGGATCGCGGAGTCGAGTACACCCGACCCGCCGAGCTCGCGCCCGCCGAGCGGCTCTGGCGCTTCCTCGCCCGGCGCGCCGTGCCGCCCTACGAGGGCTGTGCGGTGGCCCCGCTCACCCTGCTGGCCTGGGCCTCCTGGGTGGCGGGGGACACCGCGACGGCCCGCGTCGTGCTGGGCCACGTCCTCCGGCTCGACCCGTCCTACCTGCTGGCCGAGCTGCTGTACGAGTCGTTGAACGACGGCATGACGCCCGACGCGCTGCTCGCGGCGGTCGAGGCGCAGCGTCGGCGGCGCGAGGCGGGTGGGCCCGTGCCGGCGCCCGGCGGCGAACCGGGGCCGGCGCCCGCCGAGGGCCCGGGTGGTAACCAGGCTGGCCGCGGTGGGCCGTCGGGGCTGCCCGGGCCGGCGGGGGCCTCACGCCGCCGCCGGCCTGCCCGCCGGAAGGCCTCGAAGGCGGCTCAGGCCACAGCGGGGCCGGCCGAGCACGGCCCCGTCGGCCCGGCCGGCCCCGCCGAGCCGACGCCGCGTTCGGACGGTCCGGGCCCGCTCGCCCTGCTACCGGTGCCCGGGTGCGCTCCGGTGCCCCGGCAGCGGTCCGCCCGGGGTCTGCGGCTCGGCCGGACAGTGGTGTCCCGGGCCGCCGCCGCCGCACCGTCGGCCGCCGGGCGCCACCGGTGCCGGGGCGTCCGTCGGGCGGCGAGGGGAGCCCACCATGCGCGCTGACCTCGCCGGGCGTCCGTCAGGGGCCGTCCGGAGCCTCGCCGCCCGGCCCGGGCGGGCTTCGCTAGGCCTCGCCGTGCGCCAGCTTGATCAGGCGGTCGAGCACCTTGCCGCCGCTCGCCCGAAGGCCGTCGTGCTCCCACTCGTTGGTGATCCAGGTCCGCAGACCGCGCACCGCGCGGGCGGTCGCCAGCGAGTCGGCGGTGTCCACGTACATGTCGTCGTGGTAGACCGCCGCCACGACGGGGACGGTGTTGGCGGCCAGCCGCGCCGGGTCGTACAGGTCGGGCCAGTCGGTGCGGGCGGCCAGCAGGTCCGCGGTCTCCTTCAGCGGGCGCAGCGCCGGGTCGGTGTCGAACATCCAGGGGTAGATCATCTCCCCGGTGAACAGCACCGGTGCGCCGGAGTCCAGCGCCGCCCGGGCGTCGAACTGCGGGAACTCCTTGCGGACCCGATCGGCAGACCAGGCGGTGCCGCCCTGGTCCACCGAGCGCTGGCCGTAGATCGACTCGTGCAGCACGGCGTACAGCGGGCCCTCCGCGAAGGAGAGCTTGGCCTGGACACCGGCCAGGAAGGTGTCGGACAGCTCGGGGCCGGCCGCGCCGTCCACCCAGGCCTCCTCCAGCAGGTAGTGCAGGGTGCCGGAGCCGCTGCCGCCGCCGAGCATCAGCCCGAGGGCCTGGAACGCCTCGACGGTCAGCAGTCCGCCGTCGGGCAGCGTCGCGGGGGCGGCGGCGAGGTGCGCGGCGATCCGCCGTACCGCCTCGACGTCCTGCGGGAACCTGGCGTAGTGGTCCTCGTTCTTGTGGACCACCCGCGGGTAGGCGGCGCGGTAGACGTCGTCCGCCGAACTGCCGAGGCCGGACAGACCGCCGGTGATGAAGGCCTCGGCCAGGCCCTCGGGGGCGAAGGAGAGGTAGGTGAGGGTGCAGAAGCCGCCGAAGCTCTGGCCGAGCACGCTCCAGCGCCGGTCCGCGCCGAGCAGCTGGTGGCGGATCAGCTCGGCGTCCCGCACGATCGAGTCCGCGCGGAAGTGCGCCAGGTAGTCCGCCTGCTCCTGGGCACCGCCGCGCCGGGCGAGGGTCTGCCGGGTCGCGGGCGTGGAGCGACCGGTGCCGCGCTGGTCGAGCAGGAGCACCCGGTAGTCGTCGAGGGCGCGTTCCAGCCAGGCGTCGCGGCCGAGCGGGCGGGCGGCCTTGCCGCCGGGACCGCCCTGGAGGAAGACCAGCCAGGGCAGGTCGGCCTGCTCGCGGCCGGCGGCCACCACCTCGCGGGCGTACACCTCGATCTGCTCGCCCTGCGGGTCGGCGTGGTCGAGGGGGGCCTGGAAGACGTGGTCGGTCGTAACAATCCCGGGCAGACGGCTGACGGTGGACATGCAACTCCTCGGTCTCTGCTGGTCACAGCGGTCAGGTCGCGGCTCACGGGGTCACCGGGTGCGGGCGCCGCGACCCCCGCACCGTATCCTGACCGCGGTCGGGCACCGGTTCGACGGTCACCGCCCACTCGGCCAGGCATACGATGCCGGGCCGGGGCGGGTTGCACGGCAGGCAGCGGGCCGGGACGCAGCCGCCGCCACCCGGTGGCGAGACCGCGCCGCCCTGGTGGCAGCCCGGTGACGGCCCGACCGTGACGGCTCGACGGCTGCGGCACGACCGCCCGGCGGGCCGGGCTCGACGGGCCGCACCCGTCGCCGGGCGTGACCTGGAGGCGGTGCGCGGCGTTCACCCCGGGGGCCCGGCGACCGGCCGACGGCCGTCCGGCGGCAGGTTCCGGGCGGATCGCCCGCCGAGCGGGGCGGCCACGGCGCCGGGGCACCGGAGCGTGCGGGGCCCGCTCGGGTCACCTGGCTCGGCCGCCGCCGCGGCCCACGGGTCGGGCGCCACCGGCGGTCCGGGCCACCGGACCTGACGACGCGCCGGGCACCGAGGCGGGCCCGACGCGAATGTGCGGCGCGCCGGTACCGGCCCGGTACCGCGCACCGCATGGCACGGCCCGGCACCGGGTACGGCCAGACACGGCACACCCGCCGACGGGGCACCCCGCCGGCCCGGCACCATCAGCACGCGATCGAGCGTGCTCGCGGCCCACCGGCCTGACCAGGCCACCGGACCGCCGAGGGGAGGAGAGTCCGGTGACCGCCATGAGGCCACCACAGGCCATGCCGGCCGAGAGCGTGGTCGGCGCGCCGAGACCGGTCGGCCGTCCCGACCAGGTCCAGACGGCCGGACCGGCGGGGGCACCCGTCGGCCCGAGTCGGCTCACGGCCCCGCCAAGGCCGCAGCCCCCCGCCGTCCACCACGCGGTGCTCTGCGTCAACGCCCCCGCGATGGCCGCCTCCGGACCGGACGGCCAGCTACGCGGCCACGGCCTGCACGGCTTCTACCGCAACGGCGTCCGGGTGCTTGCCCGGATGGAGCTGCGTCTGGGCGGCATGGAGCCGCTGCCGCTCCAGGGCGCCCTGACCAGCACCGCGCAGGCCCGCTTCCTCGGCGCCGTCCGGCTCCCCGGCGACCTCGACCCGGACCCGGCGCTCACCGTCGAGCGGCTGCGCCACGCGGACGGAGTGGAGACCGTCATCGTGCGCAACACCGGCGGCCGGCCCGCCCGGCTGCCGATGGAGATCGCCCTCGGCACCGACCTCGGTCCGGTCGCCGAGATCGCCGCCGGGCACCGCCCGGCCGACCTGCCGGGCCAGGTGCAGTCCGCCGGGCTGCGCTGGGCCGGCCCGGCGCACAGCGCGGTGGTCAGCGCCAAGCCCTCCCCGCACGCGGTGCTGGCCGGGGCCGGGGTGCTCCGGTGGGACTTGGAGGTGCAACCCGGCGCCCGCTGGTCGGTCGAGCTGCGCGCCGAACTGGAGAGCACCGCCCCCGGCCCGCGGCCGCCCGGCGGGCGGGGCACGGGCGTGCCGCTGCCCTGGGCCGAACCGGAGGTCCGCAGCGACGACGCCCGGGCCGCCCTGCTGGTCACCCGCTCCCTGGACGCCCTCGGCGGGCTGCTGTTCGCCGACCCGGACCGCCCTACCGACCTCTACCCGGCCTCCGGCGCGCCCTGGCGCTTCGGCCTCGCCCCGGCCGATGCGCTCTGGGCCGCCCGGCTCACCCTGCCGCTCGGCACCCGGCTCGCCGCCGGCACCCTCCGGGCACTGGCCCGCCGTCAGCAGCCCGCCGCCGCCCCGGGCCGCACCGAAGGCCTGCTGCCCGGCGCCCTCCGGCACGGCGGCCCCGAGCTGCCGCCCACCTGCACCGCCACCGAGGCCACCCTGCTGTTCGTCACCGTGCTGGCCGAGGCCTGGCGCTGGGGCCTGCCTCGCGCGGAGACCGCCGACCTGCTCCCGGCCGCCGAGCGGGCCCTGGCCGCCCTCCGCGAGGGCCTGGTCGACGGCTTCGTCACCGACCTCAGCCGCCCGGCGGAGGACCGCGCCGCCCACCCGGTGGCCGCCCGGGCCGAGGTCCAGGCGCAGGCCCACCGCGCCGCCCTGCACGGCGCCGAACTGCTGGAGGCCTTCGGCCGCCCCGGCGCCGAGGAGTGGCGCGGCTGGGCCGCCGAACTGCGCGGGCGCTTCCGCGAGCGGTTCTGGATCGACGACCTCTCCGGCGGCCGCCCCGCCGCCGCGCTGGCTCCCGGCGGCCAGCCGCTGCCGGCCGTCGCCTCCTGCCTGGTGCACCTGCTGGACAACGGGCTCGCCGCCGACGGCGGCCGGCACGAGAGCCTGCTGGACCGGGAACAGACCCGACTGCTGGCCCAGCGCCTGGCCGCGCCGGAGCTGGACAGCGGCTGGGGCCTGCGCACGCTCAGCGCCAAGTCCCCCCGCTTCAACCCGTTGGGCCACCGCGGCGGCGCGGTGCGGGTCCACGAGACCGCGCTGGCGATCGCCGGGCTGGCCGAAGCCGGCCATGAGAACGAGGCCGGCGCCCTGCTGGAGGGCCTGCTCGCCGCGGCCGCCCACTACGAGGGACGGCTGCCCGAGATGTACGCGGGGGAGCAGCGCATCCCCGGCTGCCCGCCGGTGCCGCACCCGGCCGCCTGCCGCCCGGCAGCGGTCTCGGCGGCCGGCGCCGCGCACGCGGTGTTCGCGCTCGCCGGGGTCCGCCCCGACGTGCCGGGCGGCCGGGTCCTGGTCCGTCCGGCCAGCACCGCTCCGCTCGGCGAGCTGGAGCTGACCGGCCTGCGGGTCGCCGGCGAGCCCTTCTCGGTCCGGGTGAGCCGGATCGGCGTGGCGATGGTCGAGGAGGCCTCCGCGGAACTGCAACTGGTCGCCCGCTGACACCCCTGCCCGGGCCCGCCCGGCTCCGGCGACACCTCAGGCGGGCCGGGCGCGGTCCGTGTACGGGCCTGTGCTTATCGTCAGAGAGACGACTATGATCGTCGCCATGTCGCGCTACGATCCGTCAGCCTTCCCCCCGTTCGCTGTCACGGTTGACCTGGTGGTGCTGACGGTGCGCGACCACGCGCTCTGCGCCCTGCTGGTCAGACGCGGCGAGCCGCCGTTCCAGGGGTACTGGGCACTGCCCGGCGGCTTCGTCCGCCCGGACGAGGGCCTGGCCGAGGCCGCCTCCCGGGAGCTGGCCGAGGAGACCGGCCTGCGCGCACACTCCGCCCCCGGCCACGAGGCGGTCGGCCCCGGCGCGGCCGGTGCCCACCTGGAGCAGCTCGCCACCTACGGCCACCCGCAGCGCGACCCCCGGATGCGGGTGGTCAGCGTCGCCTACCTGGTCCTCGCCCCCGACCTGCCGACCCCCCGGGCCGGCGGCGACGCCAGCAGCGCCCGCTGGGCCCCGGTCGGCGAACTGCTCGGTCGGAGCCCGGTCGACGGCGTCCCGCTCGCCTTCGACCACGGGCTGATCCTCGCCGACGGCGTGGAACGCGCCCGCTCCAAGATCGAGTACTCCTCCCTCGCCACCGCCTTCTGCCCAACCGAGTTCACCGTCGGCGAGCTGCGCCGGGTCTACGAGGCGGTCTGGGGCGTGGTCCTGGACCCGCGGAACTTCCACCGCAAGGTCACCGGCACCCCCGGCTTCCTGCTGCCCTCCGGTGGCACGACGACACGTCAGGGCGGCCGCCCCGCGCAGCTGTTCACCGCGGGTGGCGCGACCGTCCTCAACCCGCCCATGCTGCGCCCGGAGTCCTGACCCGGCCCCGGCCCGCCGCCGACTCCCCCCCCGACCCGGGAATCGCAGGATCGGATTGTCCCCTGATCGGGTGAGGTGGGTGGCCGACGGGCCCGCGCCGCTCCCGTAATGCCCGGAATCTCCGCCACCGGCCCCTAATGTGCTGGCGCGGGGCCGTGCTGGCACGCGCCAACACACCAGGGGGCGCCCCGCGTCGGGCAGGTCGGCCGAGGGCATGGGAGCAGGCAGCGATGATCCAGATCACCGGACTGACCAAGGTCTACCGCAAGGGCGCGCCGCCCGCGGTGCTCGATCTGACCTTCGACGCCCGGCCCGGCATGGTGACCGCGCTGCTCGGCGCCGAGGGCGCGGGCAAGTCCACCGCGCTGCGGCTGATGCTCGAACTCGAACGCGGCCAGGGCATCACGCTCTTCGACGGCCGCACCTACCGCCGGCTGCGCCGCCCCGAGCGCGAGGTCGGCGTGCTGCTGCCCGGCCCCGGGCCGGGCGCGGCCGCCGTGGCGGGCCACCCGGGCCGCAAGGCGCACGGCCACCTGCGGATGCTGGCCGCGGCGGTCGGCGCCCCCGCACGGCGGGCCGACGAACTGCTGGAGCAGACCCGGCTGGCCGCCGTCGCCGGGCAGCGGCTGCGCAGTTTCTCGCCGGGCATGCACCGCCGGCTGGCCCTGGCCGCGGCCCTGCTCGGCGACCCCGGCACGCTGCTGCTGGACGCGCCGACCGAGGGCCTGTCCCCGCGCAACGTCGAGTGGTTCCACTCCTTCCTGCACTCGTTCGGCGTCGCCGGCGGGACGGTCCTGGTGACCACCCGCACCCCGCAGGAGGCCGCGCAGCTCGCCGACCGGGTCATCACGCTGGACCGCGGCCGGCTGGTGGCGGACCAGCCGGTGGCGGAGTTCCGCCGGACCAGGCTCAGCCCCGAAGTGGCCGTCCGCGGGCCGCAGATGGCGCGGCTGGCCGACCTGCTGGTCAGTCAGGGCGCTGAGGTGCGGCGGGACGGCGGCGCGGGCCTCGCGGTGGCGGGCGTCGACCGTACCGAGATCGGTGAACTCGCCTATCGCCACGGCATCCTGCTGCACGAGCTGGCCGACCGGGTGGTCGAGCAGCCGGCGCCCCGGGTCGCCCTGCCGGTCGCGTCGGGCCGCTCCGGCCACCTCCGTGTCCAGCCGGGCCCCACGGCTGCCGAGCCGGGCCCCGAACCCGGCCCCGAACCCGGCCCTGAGCCCGCTCAGGAACCGGCCTCCGACGTCCAGGCCGTCACCGTCCCGCGCCACCGGGGCGCCCGCCGCCCGGAGGCCCGTCCGGCGGCCGCCCACCACCGGGACGAGGCGGCGCTGCCCACCCGCGCCCTGCCGGCCGCCTCGGCCGCGACCGCCCTCTCCGCTCTCGGCGCCACCCCCCGCCAGGCCGAGCCCGCCGAGCCCACCCCGACCGTGGTCGTGGAGCGGCTGTTCCGTGACGGCCCCGGCGCCCTGGCCAGATCCGCGTCGGCCCTCGCCCCGGCTCCCGACCCCGACCCCGACCCGGTCCCCGTTGTCGGCGACGGGAGGCCCGCGCCCGACCCGACCAGGGGCCGCCGCGAGAGCGCCGCCGACCTGCTGACCGACGACACCGTCCGGCTCGGCCGCCCGGCCGGGGCCCAGGTCCCGGCCGCGACCCCGGCCCCCGGCGGTCCCGTCAGCCCCGCCACCCCCGACGACCACCGGAGCGAGTGAACCGTGCGTGTCCTGGCCTACGAGCTGCGCCGCCTGCGCGGCCTGCGTTCCACCTGGCTGCTGCTCGCCGCCGTGCTGCTGTGCGACGCCGTCACGGCCGCCGTCCTGGCGAGCCAGGCCCCGGCCGGCCCGCTGGCCGTCCCGGCCGGGGTGCGGCTGCTGACCGCCGCCGTACCGCTGATCCCGCTGCCGTTCGCCGCGTTCGGGGCCGGCGTGCTGGGCGCGCTCTCGTACGGGCACGAGGTGCGACACCCGGGGCTGCCGGCCTCCCAGGTGTCGTACCCGCGGCGGGTGCGACTGCTGCTGGCCAAGCTGCTGGTGGTCGGTCCCGTCGCGGGGCTGCTGGCGCTGGCGACCCTGCTCCTCGACGCGGTGGCGGTGCAGCTGGCGCTGCCGGGCGGGGTGACGGTGGCCGCCTGGGCGGAGCCCTCGGCCTTGTCGGACCAGGTGTCGCAGGCGCTGGCCGCCACCGGGCTGTCCGGCCTGGCCGACCTGCCGGGCCTGACCGACCTGCCGGGCGTGTTCGCCCCGGTGGCGCTGGCGGCCGGCCACGGGGCGCCGGCGGCCCTGCTGGCCTTCGTCCTGCTGACCGTCGTGGCGGGCTGGACCGGGGTGCTGACGGCGTCGCTGACCCGCAGCGCCTCGGTCGGGGTGCTGCTGTTGTGCGCGTTGCCGCCGCTGCTGGAGTCCGGTGTGGCGCTGCTGCTGCGGGAGACCGGCAGGCCGTGGCCGACCCGTGCGGCCGAGCTGCTGCCGTTCCAGTCCGGCGTCGAATGGGCCTACGGCTGGGTTTACCGCGGGGGGCACGAGGCGGTGGCTGGGAGCGCGGCGCTGACGGATCCGGCTCTGCTCGCGGCGGTGGTGGCGCCCGCGGCCGTCCTGCTGCTCGCGGCGCTCCTGGTGCAGGTCCGGCGGCGCGCGCTCTGACGCCGGGCGCCGAGGGGGCGGCCGCGCCGAAGCATCAAGATCGACCAGCAGTGACCGTAATGCGCGGTTCTTCCTGATAAGAAGTCAATTATCCAGTCGCGGTCGATCACCCTTTCGTGTGCTTTTCACGAGAATTCTCAAGCTGCGCCCGCCGATCGCCGACAAAGGAGCTGTGAGTACCCTTGCGCACCCCACCATGACCCCCGCCCGTTCCGCCGACGGACCCATCCACGGCCCCGGCGATCTGGACCGCTTCTCGTACGCCGACCGGCCGACTCCGCCGGCGCCCCGTTGGGAGGGCGCCGAGTCCGATCTCGCCCGGGTCGGCCGCAAGACCACCAGCAGTCGCGGCCGCGGTCTGCACGGCCAGCTGGTCCAGCAGCTCGGCCAGATGATCGTCTCCGGCGACCTGGGCGCCGACCGTCCGCTCGTGCCCGAGGAGATCGGCCAGCGGTTCGAGGTGTCCCGCACAGTCGTCCGCGAGTCGCTGCGCGTCCTGGAGGCCAAGGGCCTGGTCAGCGCCCGGCCGAACGTCGGCACCCGGGTCCGTCCGGTCGCCGACTGGAACCTGCTGGACCCGGACATCATCGAGTGGCGCGCCTTCGGCCCGCAGCGGGACGAGCAGCGCCGGGAGCTGTTCGAGCTCCGCTGGGCGATCGAGCCGCTGGCCGCCCGGCTCGCCGCCGGCCACGGCCGGGAGGACGTCCAGCAGCGGCTGGTCGAGCTGGTCGAGATCATGGGCCACGCCGCCGCCCAGGCCGACCTCTCCACCTACGCCCGGGCCGACGCCGAGCTGCACGGCCTGATCCTCCAGATGGCCGGCAACCGGATGCTGGAGCACCTGTCCGGGATCGTCGCCGGCGCGCTGCAGGTGTCGGGCGGGCCGGCCATCTCCTGCGAGCGCGCCTCCGAGTCCTCGGTCAGCCTGCACGCCCGGCTGGTGGATGCGCTGGGCACCGGCGACGGCACCGCGGGGGAGGCCGCGATGCGGGCGCTGCTCACCGTCCACCCCGAGATCGAGCCGTCCGTCCCCGCCCCTCGGGAGCACTGAGCGGGCCGTTCCGGTGAGCGGGCGCCCCGTCCGTCCTCCGTTCCTCCAGGGCCCTCCGGCCGCACCCGCGCGGCGCAGCCGGAGGGCTTCTGCATGCCGGCGGTCCGACCCGAACGTTTGATGCCCCGTCCATGACAACGGGTTTCGGCGCGAGTGCGCGATGATGGATTCCGGCCCCGTGGCCGCGGGCGCCGAGTGGTGTGACCCGCGACACGAAGGCCATGCGTAACACTTGACGAGTAGCAGCGATGTCTCCTGAGCGGGAGCAGCTCCGGAATACTTCAACATGTCACAATGCTGTGTTGGTCCGCGGCGCTGCTGCCGTCCTGCAAACCCAGTCCTCAAGCCCGAGTCGGTCGGAATCGACACCGCGCGCCCGACGCGCGATTTCCTTCCCCGCCCGCTCGGGCGGCCGGTACGGGTTCGAGTCCACTCATCGTCCGAGAGGTTGTTCGTGTCGGCCAGCACATCCCGTTCGCTTCCCCCCGAGATCGCCGAGTCCGCAGCTCTGCTGGCGCTCATCGAGCGGGGCAAGGCCCAGGGGCAGATCGCCGGTGACGACGTGCGCCAGGCGTTCGAGGCGGACCAGATCCCGGTCACCAAGTGGAAGAACGTCATGCGCAGCCTCAACCAGGTGCTGATTGAGGAGGGGGTGGACCTCATGGTCAGCGCGGCCGAACCGGCCGGCGCCAAGCGCAAGAGCGTTGCTGCCAAGAGCCCCACCAAGCGCACCGCCACCAAGGCTGTCACCACCCGGAGCCCGGCCGCCCCCACGGCCCCGACCAAGCCGCCCGTGCGGATCGCGCCCGGTGCGCCCGTCGCGGCCCCGGCCGTGGCGGCCGCCACGGCGTCCGCCCCCACGGTGTCCGCCGAGATCACCTCGGAGACGACCGGGGTCGCCTCCGAGCTGAAGGCGGTCGCGGCGAAGAAGGCCGCCCCGGCGAAGAAGGCCGCGGCCAAGAAGACCGCCGCGCCGGCCAAGAAGACCGCCGCCAAGAAGACCGCCGCCAAGGCGGGCAAGGGCGACGAGGAGCTCATCGGCGAGGAGGAGCTGCTCGAGGACGTCGCGCTGCCCGGCGACAAGGCGGGCGAGGAGGCGGAGCCCGAGGAGGAGTCGCAGGGCTTCGTGCTCTCCGACGACGACGAGGACGACGCGCCGGCCCAGCAGGTCGCCGTCGCCGGTGCCACCGCCGACCCGGTCAAGGACTACCTGAAGCAGATCGGCAAGGTCCCGCTGCTCAACGCCGAGCAGGAGGTCGAGCTCGCCAAGCGCATCGAGGCCGGTCTGTTCGCCGAGGACAAGCTCTCGGCCGCCGACAAGCTCGCTCCCAAGCTCAAGCGCGAGCTGGAGATCATCGCCGAGGACGGCCGCCGAGCCAAGAACCACCTGCTGGAGGCCAACCTCCGCCTGGTGGTCTCGCTGGCCAAGCGCTACACCGGCCGCGGCATGCTCTTCCTGGACCTGATCCAGGAGGGCAACCTCGGTCTGATCCGTGCGGTCGAGAAGTTCGACTACACCAAGGGCTACAAGTTCTCCACCTACGCCACCTGGTGGATCCGCCAGGCGATCACCCGCGCCATGGCCGACCAGGCCCGCACCATCCGCATCCCGGTGCACATGGTCGAGGTCATCAACAAGCTGGCCCGCGTCCAGCGCCAGATGCTCCAGGACCTGGGCCGCGAGCCCACCCCGGAGGAGCTGGCCAAGGAACTCGACATGACCCCCGAGAAGGTCATCGAGGTCCAGAAGTACGGCCGTGAGCCGATCTCGCTGCACACCCCGCTCGGCGAGGACGGCGACAGCGAGTTCGGTGACCTGATCGAGGACTCCGAGGCGGTCGTCCCTGCCGACGCGGTCTCCTTCACCCTGCTCCAGGAGCAGCTGCACTCGGTGCTGGACACCCTCTCCGAGCGCGAGGCCGGCGTGGTCTCGATGCGCTTCGGCCTGACGGACGGTCAGCCGAAGACGCTCGACGAGATCGGCAAGGTGTACGGGGTCACCCGTGAGCGCATCCGCCAGATCGAGTCGAAGACCATGTCGAAGCTGCGCCACCCGTCGCGTTCCCAGGTGCTGCGCGACTACCTGGACTGATCAGGCCGGTACGGCGAGCGTGTGACGAAGGCCCGGAGCCCCACCTTAGGTTCAAGGGGTCGTCGCAACACCGCTTGGTTTCAGACGGTGAGTAGATCACGTAGACGCTCGGCTGGGGTATCCCAGCCGAGCGTCTTGC
>NZ_JBIUYQ010000026.1:0-100141 GCF_044744605.1 Kitasatospora sp. NPDC087271 | reverse complement strand
TTCACCAGGTCGGCCCGGGCCTGCTCGTCGTTCCAGGCGATCCGGGGCTTGCCCGGATCGGTGTAGTCGTGCGCGGTGCAGTGTGCGGCGGCCACTCGGTCGGCGCCGGGGACCTCGCGGACCACCGAACGGACGGCGGCGATCAGCTGGGTGACGGTGTCCTGGGTGGCGACCGCGTCGTCCAGCACGGTCGAGTCCAATGCCCGCTTCTGGCGGCCCTTGAGCACGCCGGTCGCGTTCACGACCTCCCGCACGGCCTCGAAGACCCGGTTCGGACGAGCCGAGTGGGCCAGCCGGCGGCGGAAGTAGGCCAGCAGCGACGGGTCGAACGCGGTGTCGTTCAGGCCCAGCCCGCACGCGGCCTTCCACCGCAGGTCGCACCGCAGCTCCTGGACCGTCTCGAAGTCCGACAACCCGTGCAGCGCCTGCAACGTGATCGCCGCCGCGAGGATCTGCGGCGGCATGCTCGGACGCCCGTTCGCCGACGGATACATGTCCGCGAACATCCGTGCCGGGAACAGCCGGCCCCGGCGCTCGGCCAGGAACGCGAACACACTCCCCGCCGGAATCAGCTCCCAGCACGTCTCCCACACATCCGGCCCGACCGTCTCCCCGACCCATTCCCCCATCGCCACAGACACGAGTCTGGCCCCACCGCCCATACGGTGGGGCCAGAACCCAAGATCTTCATCAGCCTTCTAGCTGCCGACGAAGGCCGCCAGCAGCAGCCAGACCACCGGGGCGGTCGGCAGGAGCGAGTCCAGCCGGTCCATGATGCCGCCGTGGCCGGGCAGCAGCGTGCCCATGTCCTTGATGCCGAGGTCGCGCTTGATCATCGACTCGCCCAGGTCGCCCAGGGTCGCGGTGACCGCCGCGCAGCCGCCCAGGATCAGGCCCTGCCACCAGCTGCCGCCGTCGATGATCAGCTCCATCAGCACGGCGCCCGCCAGCATCGACAGGCCGATGCCGCCGGCCAGGCCCTCACGGGTCTTGCCGGGGCTGATCGTCGGGGCGAGCTTGGTCTTGCCGAACTTGTAGCCCACGGCGTAGGCGCCCGTGTCGCTGCAGATCGTGACGATCAGGAACAGCACGATCCGCTGGGGACCGTCGTCGGCCGCCAGCATCAACGCCACGAAGGTGGCCAGGAACGGCACGTAGAAGGCGGTGAACACCCCGGCCGTTATGTCCCGCAGGTAGTCCTCCGGCGGCTCGGCCATCCGCCAGAGCATCACCGCCAGCCCGGTCAGCGCGAGCGAGGCCGCGGCCCACTGCACCCCGGCCCAGTAGCCGGTGGCGATCATGGCGATGCCGCCCGCGACCAGCGGCACCAGCGGCGCCTTGATCTGCTTGCGCTCGGCGAGCCGACTGGTCAGCTCCCAGACGCCGACCGACACCGCGGCCATCACGACGAACAGGAACAGCGCCTTCACCACGAACAGCGAGGCGATGATCACCGCACCGAGACCGACCCCCACGCCTATCGCGGCCTGGAGGTTACGGCCACCGCGCTGCTTGCGCGGCTGCGGCTGCGGGGCGGACTGGGCGGCCACGGGTGTCTCCTGCCCTGGATGGGACGACGGCACGAAGTGGGGCTGCCCGGCCGCCGGGTGACTCGACGGCGGCGCGGGAGGCACCGGGGCCCCGGGGCGCGGCGGGGCGCCGCGGCCGGGGGTGGCGTCATCGGTTATCGCGCGCAGCACGACCGTCTCCGTCACACCCGGCACCGCCGCCTCGGACCGGTCGTCCCGGAACAGCGGGCCGCTCAGCCGACCGGCCTCCCGGGACTGACCGGCGGCGGGGTCACCCGGCCGGCCGGAGCCCGCCGGCGGGCCCTGGTCCGGCACGCCGGGGAACGGGCCGGGGCCCGCCGGTACAGGAGGCATGACCTGAGTCTCCTCCGCGTCGCCGCCCCAGTACACCGGAGGCTGCTGCGAGTGATCCGAACGGTGGCCGGGGTCACCCGGCGCGCCGCCCGGCGCACCCGGGTGGGCGGCCCCGCCGCCCGGGCGACCGGGATAGCCCTGGGCCTGCGGCGGCGCCGGGTACTCGCCGTACCCCGGCGCCGGGTGCGCCTGCTGCAGAGGAGCCTGCGGCCGGGGCTGCGGCGCCGGGCGGTAGGGCTGGAACTGCTGGTCGGACGGGCCCCAGTAGCCAGGGGCGTCAGGGGCGTCGTTCATCAGACTTCGAGCAGCTCGGCTTCCTTGTGCTTCAGCAGCTCGTCGACGGCGGCCACGTACTTGGCCGTGGTGTCGTCGAGCTCCTTCTCGGCGCGGCGGCCGTCGTCCTCGCCGACCTCGCCGTCCTTGACCAGCTTGTCGATGGCGTCCTTGGCCTTGCGGCGCACCGCGCGGATCGAGACCTTCGCGTCCTCGCCCTTGCCCCGGGCCACCTTGATGAACTCCCGGCGGCGCTCCTCGGTCAGCTCGGGCAGCACCACCCGGATGAGGGAACCGTCGTTGGACGGGTTGACGCCCAGGTCGGAGTCGCGGATCGCCTGCTCGATCGCCTTCAGCGCGGTCTTGTCGAACGGCGAGACGACCGCCATCCGGGGCTCCGGCACCGAGAACGAGGCCAGCTGGTTGATCGGCGTCACGGTGCCGTAGTACTCGGCGACGATCTTGGCGAACATCGCCGGGTGGGCACGGCCGGTGCGGATGGCGGCGAAGTCGTCCTTGGCGACGGCGACGGCCTTCTCCATCTTCTCCTCGGCTTCGAGGAGGGTCTCTTCGATCACTGTGATCTCCCTGTCCGGTTCATCTGCGATTGTCCCGACCGGTGTCGGCGTCGAGGCCGGTCACGGCGACGGCGCCGTCCCGTACGGCTGATTGCTGCTCAGGCCCGGACAGAATCCTGGCTGATGAGTGTGCCGATCTTCTCACTCTTCACCGCGCGCGCGATATTGCCCTCCGCCAGCAGCTCGAAGACCAGCATCGGGAGGTTGTTGTCCTTGCACAGCGTGATCGCGGTGAGGTCGGCGACCTTGAGGTCGCGCGCGATGACCTCGGAGTACTCCAGCGCGTCGAACTTCACCGCGTCCGGGTTGGTCCGGGGGTCCGAGTCGTAGACGCCGTCCACGCCGTTCTTGCCCATCAGCAGGACGTCGGCGTGGATCTCCAGGGCCCGCTGGACGGCGGTGGTGTCGGTCGAGAAGTACGGCATGCCCATACCGGCACCGAAGATCACCACACGGCCCTTCTCCAGGTGCCGGACGGCCCGCAGCGGCAGGTACGGCTCGGCGACCTGGCCCATGGTGATCGCGGTCTGGACCCGGGTCTCGATGCCTTCCTTGACCAGGAAGTCCTGCAGCGCCAGGCAGTTCATCACGGTGCCGAGCATGCCCATGTAGTCGGAGCGCGCCCGGTCCATGCCGCGGACCTGCAACTCGGCGCCCCGGAAGAAGTTGCCGCCGCCGATGACCACCGCGACCTCGGTACCGGCACGGACGACGGTGGCGATCTCCCGGGCGATCGCGTGCACGACGTCCGGGTCGACGCCGAGTCCGCCACCACCGGCAAAGGCTTCACCGGACAGCTTGAGCAGCACCCGGCGGCGCGAGCCGACCTTGGGGTCCTGCGCGGTCTCCTGCGTCTCCTGCATGGACTTCTCCTTTTTGCACCTACTGGCTCACAGGCGCGGGTGTGCGGATGCCCGGCCTGCGCGTACGCGAGAGGAGGCCACTGCCGCGGGAACCGGTTCGGTGTCCTGCACGGCAATGGCCTCCTCGTCGTTCATGGTGCCGACGCGGCCCGCCCGTGGACGGTTGGCACTGGGTGAGCCCGTTCGGCGTTCCGCCCGCCCCGGTCAACGGGCGGGGGCGGTTCCCAGCGTAAGGGTGCCGGGGACCAGGTGGAACGTGGCTCAGGCGCCGACGCGGAAGCGGGCGAAGCGCTTGAGGGCGACGCCGTTCTCCTCGAGGACCTTGGCGACGGTCTTCTTGTTGTCCTTCGCGAAGGCCTGCTCCAGGACGGAGTTCTCCTTGACGAAGCCGGTGACGCGACCCTCGACGATCTTCGGCAGGGCGGCCTCGGGCTTGCCCTCCTCGCGTGCGGTGGCCTCGGCGACGCGACGCTCGTTCTCGAGGTCCTCGGCCGGGATCTCCGCGCGGGACAGGAACTTCGGCGCGAACGCGGCGATGTGCTGCGCGACGTCCTTCGCGACCTCGGCGTTCTCCTTGTCCAGCTCGACCAGGACGCCGACGGCCGGCGGCAGGTCGGGGCTGGTCTTGTGCAGGTAGACCGCGACGAAGCCGTCACCGTCGAACTGGGCGAAGCGACGGAAGACGATCTTCTCGCCCAGGGTCGCGTTGGCCTCGTCGACGAACTGCTGGACGGTCTTGCCGGCCTCGATCTCGGACGCCAGGGCGGCGTCCAGGTCGGCCGGGGCGGTCTTGGCCACGTGAGCGGCGATCGCGTCGGCGACCTTGACGAAGTTGTCACCCTTGGCGACGAAGTCGGTCTCGCAGTTCAGCTCGACCAGAACGCCGGACTTCTTGTCCTCGGCGATCAGCGCGGCGACGGCGCCGTTGGAGGCGTCACGGCCCTCGCGCTTGGCAACGCCCTTCTGGCCCTTGATGCGCAGGAGCTCGACGGCCTTCTCGACGTTGCCCTCGGCCTCGTCCAGGGCCTTCTTGCAGTCCATCATGCCGGCGCCGGTGAGCTCACGGAGCTTCTTGACGTCCGCGGCGGTGAAGTTCGCCATGGTGTGAATCTCTTCTCGCGTCTCGCGTGTCTGCGTGGGGAGACGCCGGGACCGATGGTTCGGTCCCGGCGCGGGAGAGAGGGGCACCTACCGGTGTCGTACCGGCGGGTGCCCCTCACCCTTGGTACGTCAGGCCTGCTCGGCCGGCGCCTCGGTGGCCGCAGCCTCGGTGGCGGGGGCCTCGACGGCCGGAGCCTCGGCGGCGGGGGCCTCAGCGGCCGGAGCCTCGGCGGCGGCGGGGGCCTCCTCGGCCTTCTTCTCGCCCTCGATGAGGTCCTTCTCCCAGTCGGCCAGCGGCTGGTCGGCGCCCGGCTCGGCCTTGACGTCGCCCTTGGCGACACCGGCGCGGGCCTTCAGACCCTCGGCCACGGCGTCGGCGATCACGCGGGTCAGCAGGGTGACGGAGCGGATCGCGTCGTCGTTGCCCGGGATCTTGTAGTCGACCTCGTCGGGGTCACAGTTGGTGTCGAGGATGGCGACGACCGGGATGTTGAGCTTCCGGGCCTCGCCGACCGCGATGTGCTCCTTCTTGGTGTCCACGATCCACACGGCGCTGGGAACGCGCTGCATGTCACGGATACCGCCGAGGGTCTTCTCCAGCTTGTCGTGCTCGCGCTGGAGGACCAGGAGCTCCTTCTTGGTGAGGCCGGAACCGGCCACGTCCGAGAAGTCCAGCTCGCCGAGCTCCTTCAGGCGCTGCAGGCGCTTGTAGACGGTCGAGAAGTTGGTCAGCATGCCGCCGAGCCAGCGCTGGTTCACGTAGGGCATGCCCACGCGGGTGGCCTGCTCGGCGATGGCCTCCTGGGCCTGCTTCTTCGTGCCGACGAAGAGGACGCTGCCGCCGTGGGCAACGGTCTCCTTGATGAACTCGAAGGCGCGGTCGATGTAGTTCAGCGACTGCAGGAGGTCGATGATGTAGATGCCGTTGCGCTCCGTGATGATGAAGCGCTTCATCTTCGGGTTCCAACGGCGGGTCTGGTGACCGAAGTGGACGCCGCTCTCCAGCAGCTCCCGCATCGTGACGACGGCCATAGCCGTGCTCCTCAGGTGTTACGGCCCGGCGGTCGCGCAACGGACGGCGGGTTCGCGCGGTGGCGCCCCCCGCTCGCGCGGTGCGTCCGGCCGGGTCAGGCTCGGTTTGTCCGTGGCAGCCAGGTGACAGCCACGCCTGACGCCCCGAACGTGCCGAGCCGCTTGAACCCGCACGGTCCGGGGACCAGGCGGGCTCGGCGGACCGAGCGGCACTCGCACCTGGCGGGGGCAGCGGCCGGGCCGCGTCCGTCCACCGGTGGCGGGGCGTGCGAAGTCGACCCGGCGGACCGGGTCGCGTGTGAAGTGTACGGGAAGCGCTGCGGGGCGGGCGACTCCGCGACCGGCGGGGGCCCTGGGCGGGAGGATCCGCGCTGGCGGGAGCGGGGCGGAGGCGGGCCGGAGACGGACCGGAGGCGGGCCGGCCGGGCCCTGGGAGCGCTGCTGCTGCGGTGCTTGTACACCGGATGGCGGCATCCGTACACCCGCTGGAGGGACGGGATCCGGCCACGAGGGCGATTTGTCCACAGGAGTCCGGAAGTGGGTGGCACCGGGGCGGCGGCGCAGCAAGCCTCGGGGCATGACTGCTCGCGCTGGGTGCCCGGTTCTGTCCGCCGTCGGTCCGGCCCGCTTGGGGCCGGACCGACTGAGGCCGGGTTGGTTGGGGCCGGACCGGTTGGGGCCGGGTTGGTTGGGGCCACGCTCGTTTGGCGTGCTGCGGGGGCTGGTCGCCGTGCTGGTGGCACTGGTGCTGCTGGTCTCGGGCGGCGCAACACAGGGCGCCGCTCTCAGTGGGGGTGTCGGCCCAGGTCCGGGCGGGGGTGCCGGAGGCGCTGGCGGGGGCGGCGAGACCGGCCGGACCGGTTCGGGCGGTGCGCGGGCCTGGCCGGTGGGCGGGCCCGGCGGGGTGCTCGGGCGGTTCGAACCACCGGCCACGCCGTGGGCCACCGGACACCGGGGAGTGGACCTCGCCGCCGCACCCGGGGCGGAGGTACGGGCGGCTGCCGCCGGGGTGGTCACCTTCTCCGGGCTGGTGGCGGGACGCCCGGTGGTGACCGTCACCCACCCCGGCTCGGGGTCACCCCCCTTGCGGACCACCTACCTGCCCGTCGCCGGCACCGCCCCGGTCGGCACCGAGGTACCCGCCGGACAGGTGATCGGGCGGCTCGCCCCCGACGGGCGGCACTGCCCAGCGCGGGACTGCCTGCACTGGGGGCTGCTGCGCGGCGGACGCTACCTCGACCCGCTGGCCCTGTTCGGCGCGGGAGCGGCGCGGCTGCTGCCGCTGGGCGGCGCCGGGCGCACCTGATGAATCAGCTGAACCGGATGAACCAGACGAACCGGGCCGAATGGCGGCTCAGGCCCGGTCGAGGCCGTGCAGGGCCATGGCCACCGCGGCGTCCGCGATCAGCTCGGGGCGCTCGGCCGCACACCCGGCGCGGCCCCCCGCCGCCACTTGCTCGGCCCGGCGCACGGCCGCCTCCACGACCCCTTGGAGCAGCGCCGCAGCGAGCCGGGGCTGCGCGTGACCGAGATCCTCCAGGGCCCGGACGACCAGGCCGACCAGCTTGCCGTGCGCCGCCCGGATGCGCTCGCGCGCGGCCTCGTCGAGTTCGAGCGCGGAGATCGCCACCACCGCCCGGTGGCGCGGGTCCGCGGCCAACGCCAGCTGGCCGCGGACATACGCCTCGATCCGGTCGGCCGCGCTGTCGCAGCTCTCCATCCCGGCCTCGATCTCGGCCGCCCAGAGCGGGAAGTCCACCTCGCAGAGCGCCTCGACCACGGCGGCCCGGGAGCGGAAGTACTCGTAGACCGAGGAGCGCGCCAGGGAGGTGCGCGCAGCGAGCGCGGGGAAGGTCAGCGCCTCCATGCCGCCCTCCGTGAGCAGGGTGCGGGCAGCGTCAAGGAGGGCTGCGCGCTGCAGCTGGCGATGCTCGGCCACCGTGGCCGCTCGGATCTTCGGCACGCTCCCACTGTACGGAGCCCTACCTTCGGCCGGTACGGCGCCGCGCATCTGGGCGGGGAGCGAGGGCGCGCAGGCGCGCGGCGAGGCGTGCGAGTGGGCGCACAACCCGGGGTCCGGCCCGGAGTAACGGCCCAGGGTTCCGGCCAGGCAGGTGCGGACCGGGCACGCGGCCGGGCGGGTGCGCACCGGTGACGTGGTCGGGGTCGCGACCCGGAGGTCTGCCGGGCCGGAGGTCTGCCGGGCCGGAACGGGCCCCCGCCCTCGCTACCGGATGTCCGACAGCTTGGCGCGCAGTTGGAGGACGGACTTGGTGTGGATCTGGCTCACCCGGCTCTCCGTCACCCCCAGCACCTGGCCGATCTCGGCGAGGGTGAGGCCCTCGTAGTAGTAGAGCGTCACCACGGTCTTCTCCCGCTCGGGGAGGGTGTTGACCGCATGGGCCAGCAGCCTGCGCAGCTCGCGGTCCTCGGCCACCTCGACCGGGTTGTCGGCACCGTGGTCCACCAGGGTGTCCATCAGGCTCAGCCGGTCGCCGCCCTCCCCCACCGGGTGCAGCAGTTCGTCCAAGGCCACCACGTTGGCCAGGGACAGCTGGCTGAAGATCGCGTGCAGATCCTCGATCGCGATGCCCATCTCGGCCGCGACCTCGGGCTCGTGCGGCGTACGGCGCAGCCGGGCCTCCAGCGTCGCGTACGTCCGCTCGACGGCCTTCGCCTTCTGCCGCACCGAGCGCGGGATCCAGTCCAGGGCACGCAGTTCGTCGATGATCGCGCCGCGGATCCGGCTGATCGCGTAGGTCTCGAACTTGATCGCGCGGTCGACGTCGAACTTCTCGATCGCGTCGATCAGCCCGAAGACCCCCGAGGAGACGAAGTCGGCCTGCTCGACGTTGGAGGGCAGGCCGACCCCGACCCGCCCCGCCACGTACTTGACGAGCGGTGAGTAGTGCAGGATCAGCTGCTCGCGCAGCCGCTGGTCGCCGGTCTCCTTGTAGGAGCGCCAGAGCTCTTCGAGCGCGGTGCGCCCCTGGGCTCCGGGGCCCTGACCGCTCGGCCCCTGCTCCGGGCCTGGCGGGGGGGTGCCGTCCGGTGGCAGGGCGCCGGCAGCGATCGGGCGGGCTGCGCCGTCGCCGGTGGTGGCGGCGGCGACCGCGTCGGCGGGCTGGCCCGGCACCGCCGTCGGCCGGCCGCCCTGGCGCGACAGGCCCCCCATCGTCCCCGTCGCCTTGGGCGGGAACTCAGTCACGGGGCGCCGCTCGGTCCGCGGCCCTCCCGAGGACCGGGCGCCACCGGTCACTCTGTGTCCGGGAATGTGTGTGGGCATGCGTTGGTCTGCGCCGTTCTGCCGAGTCATGTGCTGATAGGGAAGGCATGTGGAGCGTAGCGTGACCGACTCGCTGCAATGCGCTACCGCCACTCGGTCGTCCCCCGATCCGGTGGCGTTCGCGCCACCGGATCCGGGCACGCGAACGGACGAACCGGAGCAGCAGGTCAGCCGGGCGATTCCGACACTCCCTCCCCACGGCACGGATGTGCGCTCCGTTCCGACCGTCACCTCCTCCGCACCAGGCGCCAGTGCGCGCCGTGCCGCTCGACGTAACCGAGCGAGCCCAACTCGTAGAGCCGCTGCAGTACTTCGTCCGGAGGGAGTCCGGACTGTCGGGCCAACCGCTCGATCGGCGCGCCCTCCGCCGTCGCCGGGACGGCCTCCAGCACCCGGGCCACCGCCGGCTCCAGCAGATCCCTGGGCAGGACCGGGCCGCTGCGCTGCGGAGCCAGGTCGTCCCCGATCGCCCCGATCAGTTCGGCGATCTCGGCGGAGTCGGTGACCAGCGTGGCGCCGCCGCTGCGGATCAGGGCGTGCACCCCGGCCGAGAGTTCCGAGGTCACCGGGCCGGCGACGCCCATGGTGTGGCGGTTGAGGTCCCGCGCCCGTCTGGCCGTGCTCAGCGCGCCGCTGCGCATCGCCGCCTCGACCACCACCGTGCCCCGGGTGAGCGCCGCGATGACCCGGTTGCGGAGCACGAAGCGGAAGCGGTTCGGGTGCTCCCCAGGCGGGAGTTCGCTGACCAGCAGCCCCTGGACACCGATCCGCCGGATCAGTTCGGCGTTCCCCTTCGGGTAGGCCACGTCGACCCCGCAGGCGAGCACCGCGATGGTCATCCCGCCGACGGAGAGCGCCCCTCGGTGGGCGGCCGCGTCGATCCCGTAGGCGGCTCCGGACACCACGACCCAACCTCGCTCGGCCAGTTGGGCCGACAACTCCCCAGCGACGTGGGCGCCGTAGGCCGTGCAGGCCCGGGAGCCGACCATCGCCACCGAGCGGAGCGCGAGCAGCCGCAGCGACCCCGTGCCGGTCGTCCAGAGCCCGATCGGGCGCCCGTCGCCCAGATCGTCCAGTTGGCTGGGCCATTCCGTGTCCCCCGGAATGATGAAGCGTCCACCGACGGCTCGTACCCGTTCCAGGTCCTCGGCCGGGTCCAGACCGGGGAGTCTCGCCTGGTAGCCGACCAGCCGGGGGCCGTCCAGTCCGGGGTGCGCGGGCACCGTCCCGTCGCGGATCGCCCGGACGACGTCGGCTGCGGAGAGCTGACCGAGCCACCGGCCGACCACGGCGTCCCCGGGCTCGCTCAGCCGGCTGAGTACGGCGCGGGCGAGGCGCTCCGGATCGGGACCGGACTCGGGCTCTGCCCGGCCGGGAGGCTGAAGGTGCGTCATCATCGGGTTCATGCCTCACCGCCCTCGTACGCCGGATGCCGGTCGCGTTTCCCGGACCGTTTGGCGGAGCCGGACCGGATGGATCGGCCAGGGGCATCGGGGCGGTCCGACCGACCAGCACTCTCCGGGCCAGGACTCTCCGGGTCGGGGCAGTCGGGACGATCGGGCTTCTCGAACCGGCCCGACCGGCTCTGCCCTTCGGGCGGCTCGTCGACCGGCCCGCTGCGCTGGGCCGGGATGCCACCGAGTCGGCCGTAGACCCGCTCGCCCAGCGGCAGCCCCTGCTCGACGCCGGTACGCAGGACCAGTGCGGTGCGAACGTCCCGCTGGTCCGGCCGATCGCGACCGGCGAGGTCGGCGACCGTCCAGGCGACCCGGAGCACCCGGTCCAGGCCGCGGGCGGTCAGCACCCCTCGCTCCAACTGGCGGGCGACGTCGTTCAGTGCGCCGGGGGCGAGCTGCCAGCGGGTCCGCAGTTCGTGGCCCGGGACTTCCGCGTTGGTCCGCCACGGGGTGGCCGCCAGCCGGGCCGCCGCCCGTTCCCGCGCGGCCAGCACCCGGGCCGCGACGGTCTCGGTGTTCTCCGCCGTGGCGTCCCGTTCCATGAGTTCGATCCTCGTCACCGGGGCGACCTGGACCTGGAGGTCGACCCGGTCCAGCAGCGGCCCGGAGAGTCGCCCCTGATAGCGGCTGACCATCGCAGGAGTGCACTCGCAGCCCTCACCCCGCCGTGAATGCCGGCCGCACGGACAGGGATTGGCGGCCAGGCAGAGGAGGAACCTGGCCGGGAGCCGGAGTGAGCCGGCCGAGCGGGCGATCACCACCTCGCCCGACTCCAGCGGCTGGCGCAGTGAGTCGAGCACCCGGACCGGAAACTCCGGCGCCTCGTCCAGGAACAGCACGCCCCGGTGGGCCAGCGAGACCGCCCCCGGTCTCGGCAGGCCGCTGCCGCCGCCGACGATCGCCGGCATCGTCGTGGAGTGGTGCGGGGCGCAGTACGGCGCCGTGTCGATGAGCGGGCGCCCTGCCGGGAGCAGCCCGGCCACCGAGTGCACGGCGGTGACCTCCAGGGCCTCCTTCTGGGTCAGTGGCGGGAGCAGCGAGGGCAGCCGCTCCGCCAGCATCGTCTTGCCCGCGCCCGGTGGGCCCTTGAGGTACAGGTGGTGACCGCCGGCGGCGGCGATCTCCAGGGCGCGCCGGGCCTCGTACTGTCCGGCCACGTCGGCCAGGTCGAGGCGCGCCGACTTGTCGTCGGACAGTCCCCGGACGCCGGCGCTGGGCAGCATCAGGCCGGCCATCAGCGGATCCGGCCGGCCGCCGATCGGGTCGGGCGGTTCCTCCGGCGCGGGCGCGCCGGTCAGGACGGCGATCAGCTGCCGCAGGCTGCGGACGCCGATCACGGTCACGCCCGGAACGAGCGAGGCCTCGGGCGCGGTCTGCTCCGCGACCACGACCCGCTGGTATCCCGCGTCGGCCGCGGCCAGCACCGACGGCAGCACCCCGCGGACCGGCCGCACCCGGCCGTCCAGCCCCAGTTCGCCGATGATCAGCAGCTCGGCGATGGAGGAAGGGTCGAGCCGCTCGGCCGCGGCCAGGACGGCGCAGGCCACCGCGAGGTCGAAGCCACTGCCGCTCTTGGGCACCGAGGCCGGACTGAGCCCGACGGTCAGCTTGCGCTGCGGCCAGGCCTCACCGCTGTTGACCACGGCCGCGCGCACCCGGTCGCGGGCCTCGGACAGCGCCTTGTCGGGCAGGCCGACCAGGGTGAACGCGGCCACCCCGGGCTCCAGGTCGGCCTGGACCTCGACGATCACTCCGTCGACGCCGACCAGCGCGACGGAACAGGTACGGGCGAAGGCCATCTCAGACCACCCCCCGCAGGTGGTCGACCAGGGCCGCACCCCGGGCCCGGTTGACCACGGCCACCAGGTCGATCCGCACGCCCCCGGGCGGAGCGGGCGGCCAGTGCGGGTCCGTGGGCCCGGGGTCGTACCCGGGACCGGCCAGCCGTGCGAAGTGGCCCGGCCAGCGTTCGGCCATCCAGCGCTCCGCCAGGCGTTGCAACCGGGCGGCCTTGGCCTGGCCGATGGCCTCGCTGGGTTGTTGGAAGCCCCGCTCGGAGCGGGTCTTCACCTCGCAGACCGCCACGGTATCGCCGTCGAGGGCGACGATGTCCAACTCACCCTCGACACAGCGCCAGTTGCGGTCCAGGATGCGGAGCCCGGCCTCCGTGAGACGGCGGGCGGCGACCCGCTCGCCGTAGCGGCCGAGCCCGTTGTTGGTACTGCGGCCGCCGACACTGCGGCCCGGGCCCGGCCCGGTTCCGTCCCTCGTGTCGCCTTTCGTGCCGTCCCGCGCGGCTGCGGCCGCTCCGGCCTGGTCCAGTACGGCCGCACCCGGTACGGCCTGGTCCTGCGTGATCGTGTTCTGCACGGTGACCACCTCCGCCGTGGAGGTTGCACCGTCGCGCACGGCGGGGCCGGGGATTTCCGGTTCCCTGTGGATAACTCGAGCCTGTGGATAACTTTTGTCACCCGCAGGAGTGAGACGCCCCGATCGCGCGAAATTCCGCTGGACAACGCCGGTCCGAGCAGTCCAACGTCAGTTCCCGAAGCCGGACTCGTCCGAGGGCAGCTCCAGATCGCTCTTCGCGAGTTCCTCGATGTTCACGTCCTTGAAGGTCAGCACCCGGACCTTACGGACGAACCGGGCCGGCCGGTACATGTCCCAGACCCACGCATCCGCCATCGACACCTCGAAGAAGACCTCGCCCTGCACCGAGTGCACCTGCAGCTCGTAGTCATTGGTGAGGTAGAACCGTCGCTCGGTCTCGATCACGTACTTGAACAGGCCGACGACGTCCCGGTACTCCCGGTAGAGCTTGAGCTCCATCTCGGTCTCGTACTTCTCGAGATCTTCGGCACTCATCCAGGCGTCCCCTCAACTTGTCACGTCCACCCATTGTGGACCACCGCACCCACGCTCAGAGCCGTACCGGGGCGACCGGCGGGCCCTCGGCCAGCAGTCGCTCCAGGAAGTCCGCCAATCCGACCGGGTAGACCGTCTCGGCGGTCCCCCTCAGCTCCTCGACCGTCCACCAGCGCGCCGCGAGCAGTTGGGCGTGTTCCTCCTCGCCCATCCCCGAGTGGTCGAGCCCCGTCTCCGTGGTCCGGGCCAGATGGAACCACTGATCCTGCTCGTAACGCCGTCCCTGAAAGGAGAACGACACCGTGCCGTACGCCACCAAGGGCCCCAGGTCCACACCCCGTAGGCCGGTCTCCTCCGCGAGTTCCCGCGCGGCGGCCTCCCGCACGTCCTCCCCGGGCTCCAAGCCGCCGCCGGGCGTGAACCACCACGCCTCCCCCGGCGTCGCCGGGTCGGAGCCCAGGAAGAGAAGGATGCGGTCCTGCCCGTCCAGCAGCAGGATCCGCGCCGCCCTGCGCCGTTGTGCCGTCATGGCAGCGCTCCACGCTCCTTCCGTTCGCGTCGGTGGCGCTACCGATCCTGCCACCCGGCGCCGCCATCCGGGGCGATGTTCGGCAGAGCGGCCCGGGCCGCGACGACCGCGATCAGGAGCTGCGCCCCCGGCTGAGCCGGCGGGCCAGGCCCGCCACCCCGCCCACCGCCGAAGTCACGAGGATCAGCGCCGCGCCCGCAACGGTCGCGAAGGCGGCCGGTTGCAGCGGCCCGGGCGCACCGGCCTTCGGTCCGGGAAGCCCGTCGAAGGCCGCGGTCCGGCCGAGGTCGCCCACCCGGCCGAACGGCATCATGGTGGCCTCGACCCTGGCCTCCACCGCGCCGGCCGGGACGGTCCCGCCGTCGACCTCCAGGTGGGTGCGGGAGTCGAGCGAGCCCAACCGGTTGTCGCCGAGCAGGAACAGCCGCCCCGGCGGCACCGTGACGTTGAACGAGGAGCCCTGCGGGCCCTGCGCCGCGAGGTACGGCTCCTCCACCGCCTGTCCGTCGACCGTCAGCCGGTGGTCGTTGCCGGCGGCCGCGACGGTGTCCCCGCCGACCGCGACCACGCGCTTGACCATGAGCTCGCCACCCCAGTCCTGGTCCCGGAAGACCACGACGTCCCCCCGGCCGACGGCCCCGCCGTCGATCTTCCGGGCGAGCACGGTGTCCCCGATCCGAAGCGTGGGGGACATCGAGGCGGTCGGGATGCTGTACGGCCGGTAGTCGATCGCGATCAAGGCGAAGCCGCCGATCATCAGCACCAGCCCGAGCGCGATCGCGACGCCCTGCAGCACCGCCGCGGGCCGGCGGCCCGAACGGGCGGGCGAAGCCGGGTGGTCGGCCGTCTGCTCAACGACACCGCTCATCGAATCCGTCCACCTCTGGCCAACCGGAGAACACCACTGGCACGCCGGGGGCGCCGGCGGAAAAGCCGACGGGCCGTGGCACGTCCGAGCAGATTACTCGTCGGTACCACGGCCCGCGCAAGGGCTGGGGAGAACCCGGTGGAGCTCAGGAGTCCTTCCGGCCGTCCCTCCGCTCCCGCACCCGACGCACCAGCGGAAGCAGCGCGACCGCGCCCACCGCGCCGGCCACGGGAGGCGCCAGAGGCGCGGCCGCCGCCAGACCCTTCTGGTCGAAGGTGTTCGGCACCGAGAGCGTCGACCAGTGGCCGACCGGCCAGGCCACGACGAAGGCCCGCCCGATCACGTTGCCCACCGGAACGGTGCCGCCACCCGGCTGGTCCATGTGGAAGCGGGAGTCCAGCGAGTCGGCGCGGTGGTCGCCCATCACCCAGATCCGGCCGTTGGGCACCTTCACCGGGTCGAACGGGTGGTCACCGCAGGGGGTGTTGCCCTGGTAGACGTACGGCTCGTTGAGCGCGACGCCGTTGACCTTCACCGGCCCGGTGCCCTGGCACTCGACGGTGTCCCCGCCGACCGCGATGACCCGCTTGATCAGGTCCTTCTCGTTGGCCGACGGCATCAGACCGACGAAGCTGAGCACGTCCTGGACGCCCCGGACGAAGGAGTTGCTGCTCTGCGGGGTCGGCTCGTCGTTCAGCCAGCCGCCCGGGTCGTGGAACACCACGACCTCACCGCGCTCGGGCTCCGCTCCGAACCAGGGGGTCAGCTTGTCCACCAGGACACGGTCACCGACCTGCAACGTGTTCTGCATCGACTCCGACGGAATGGAGAAGGCCTGGACGAAGAAGGTCTTGATCACCAACGCCAGGACCAGCGCGATGCCGACCAGGATCGGCAGTTCCTTCCAGAAGGAACGCTGCTTGCGCTGCTTGCCGGGGGCCTGCGACTCCGACTGGTCCGCCGACTCGGCGTCGGGCCGGTGGGACTCCGAAGAGCCCCCGGTGGGGCCCTCCGTCCCGTCGCCATGCTCGTCGGCGGTCTGGGCCGCCGCGTCCTCGACCGAGGCCGAGGACGCACCGGACTCGGCGGACCGGGCCGCTCGACCGCCAGAGCCCTCGGGCTCGCCGGCACCTGAGCGGGCGCCGATCACCACATCCCCCACAACGTCTCCTCCCTGCTGTGCGGACGCCCGCGCGCCCGCGCTCACAGTGCCGCACAGCGGGCACCACGCTCACCACGACCATGGACGCTTCGGGACTGCCCATCGCGGGCTCCCCTGACACCAGCACAGCCTCGACGCACGACCGGGACCTCCCGGCCGCACCTGCACTTCTCTATCACTCCAAGGCATCCGGCTCGCGGTCCCACGCGCGCGGCCCGGCCGCGAGACGCCCGGCCCGGCTCACTCGGGCGGCCGCCCTGGCCGACGAACGACGGCCGGAAGGATGCCCAACACACCCATAACGAGCGGAGGTTCCATCGGAACCGGCCCAACGCCCACGGATTCCGGCGCAGTTCCGCGCGCCTGCGGAGCCCGCGCCAACGAGGAGAGTGAACTCGGCACGCCAAGTTGATGGAGGCGGTCCAGCGGCCAGGCGTTCATGAAGGCCCGGCCGACCACACCGCTCAGCGGGATGGTCCCCTGCCCCGGGTTCCCCATGTGGAAGCGGGAGTCGGCGGACACGTCCCGGTGGTCGCCCATGACCCAGAGCCGGCCCTGCGGCACCCGCACCTTGAAGGGCTGCCGGGACGGCGGGTTGGCGGGCGCGAGGTACGGCTCGTCCACCGGCGTGCCGTTGACGCTCAACCGGCCCTGCGTGTCGCAGCACTCCACGGTGTCCCCGCCGACGCCGATGACCCGTTTGATCAAGTCCTGCTCGCTGTCCGACGGCAGCAGCCCGACGTAGGTGAGGACCTGCTTGGCCGCCCCCAGCACCGGACCGTCGTCGGACGGCTTGTGGTCGCCCTCCAGCCAACCGCCCGGATCCTTGAACACCACCACGTCGCCGCGCTGCGGCTCGCTGCCGAACCAGGGGGTCAGCTTGTCCACCAGCACCCGGTCCCCCACCTGGATGGTCTGCTCCATCGAGCCGGAGGGAATCACGAACACCTGGAGCAGGAAGGTCTTCATCACCAGCGCGACCAGCAACGCCACCACGATGATCAGCGGGAACTCCCGCAGCAGCGACCGCTTGCGCCGCCGGGCCGCGCGTCGGGCGCTGCGGCGGCGATCGGCCCGGCCCCGGACCGGAAGCACCACGGCTGGGCCCGCACCCCCGGGGGAGGTGTCTCCTGGTCCGGCACCGTCAGATCCGCCACTCGCGGGGTCGGCATCCACACGTCCGGCATCCGCAGGTCCGGCTTTCACACGTCCGGCATCCACACGTCCGGCCTCCGCAGGTCCGGCACCTGTGGATCCGGCGCCGATCGGTCCGCCGGCGCCCGGCTCCGGAGCCGGGCGGTCCGCCACCCGGCCCCTGCCCCTGCTACCTCTGCTCCCCATGACCGCCCGTCCCCGCAGTCGCGGCGAAGGCTGCGGGCCGGTCCAGGCCGGTCAAGCGCGAGAACGGGTAGACCACCCAGTCCGCCCGGCCGATCACCCTGCTCTCGGGCACGAAGCCGCCGCCGGGCTCGCCGAGGTGGTCGCGGGAGTCACGGGAGGCGCTGCGGTGGTCCCCCATCACCCAGAGCTTGCCGGTCGGCACCACCACGTCGAAGGCCACGCTCGACGGCTGGTCCCCCGGGGCCAGGTAGGAGGACTCGTCGATCGGCACCCCGTTGACGGTGATCGGCCCGCCCGGGCCGGTGCTGGTCACCCGGTCCCCGCCGACGCCGATCACCCGTTTGACGTAGACCGTGTTCCCGGCCGGGGCCAGCCCGAGGTCCCGGCCGAGCGAGCTGAGCCCGTCCCAGAAGCCGGTCGGCCCACCCGACCCCGGCAGGAAGGAGCCCGTCCCGTCGAAGACCACGACGTCGCCCCGCTGGGGGTGGCCGCCGAAGGCATAAGCGAGCTGGTTCGCGATCAACCGGTCGCCCGGTCGCAGGGTCTCCTCCATCGAACCGGACGGCACCGAGAACGGGCGCGCGACGAAGGCGTTCACCAGCAGCAGGGCCAGCAGGCAGATCCCCACGAGCAGCAACAGGTCCTGAGAGCGCGAGTGGCCCGGCTCCTCATTCCCCGGCGCGCGCTCACCTTCCGGCGCGCTCCCACCTTCCGGTGCACGCTCGCCCTCCGGCGCGTTCTCACCCTCTGGTGCGTCCTCGCCCTCGGACGCGGCCTCGCCCTCCGGCGCACCCCCGGCGTCCGCCCGCGGGTCCCCACTGGGGCCGGATCCCTCCCCACCGGGCCCCGGGACGACCCCCGAAACGACCGCGGACCGCGACAGCGAGTCCGCACCGGTGGGTGCGGGACTGCCGTCGCGGTCCGCGGGTGGTTCGTGCGTGCTCATCGGGGGCTGAGCTTACCGTGCGGCGGCCCGGCCCCTCAGAGCGATCCGATCCCCCGGCGAGGCCGGGGGACGGTGGATCAGCGGTCGCGCTTCTCCTTGATCTTCGCGGCCTTGCCGCGGAGGTCACGCAGGTAGTACAGCTTGGCGCGGCGAACCGCACCGCGGGTCACGACCTCGATCTTCTCGACGACCGGGGTGTGCACCGGGAAGGTGCGCTCCACGCCGACGTTGAAGCTGACCTTGCGAACGGTGAAGGTCTCACCGACGCCGGCGCCGTGGCGGCGGATGACAACGCCCTGGAAGACCTGGACACGGGAGCGGTTGCCCTCGATGACCCGGACGTGGACCTTCAGGGTGTCACCGGCGCGGAAGGCCGGAATGTCGCTACGCAGCGAGGCCGCGTCGACAGCAGCGAGCTTGTTGCTCATGTTGCTCTCCATCGCAGGCGCCACGGGCCGCCCACGGAAGTTCGTCACAATGGGGTTTGCTGCGGGCCGCATCGGCTGACGACGATCCCCCCGTGGCGAGGGCGCCGGTCCACGTGGCCCCTACGAAGGGGGCCCAGCAACAGACAGCAGCGGCCTATTCTTCCACACCGACGGCCACGGACCGAAATCGGCCGAGCTCCTCGTCCCAGGCCAGACCGAGGATGCTGAGCGCCTCCCGGTCCTTCTTGTCGAAGGCGCCGTAGCGCCAGCGCTCGACCAGGTCGGTGCGGTTCGCCAGGGTCCGGGCGAAGGCCTGTTCCCGCCGCCAGCGGGCGATCCGGCCGTGGTTTCCGCTGAGCAGCACGTCCGGCACGGTCCGGCCGCGCCATTCGGCGGGCTTGGTGTAGACCGGGCCCTCCAGCAGGTCGGCCATCGCACCGGGCGCGAAGGAGTCGTCCCGGTGGGACTCGGCGTTGCCGAGAACCCCGGGCAGCAACCGGGCGATCGCCTCGACCATCACCAGCACGGCGACCTCGCCACCGGCCAGCACGTAGTCGCCGATCGAGGCCTCGACCACCGGCATCCGGGTGGCCGCCTCCTCGATGACCCGCCGGTCGATGCCCTCGTACCGGGCGGGGGTGAACGCCAGCCAGGGGCGGCTCGCCAGTTCCTGGGCGAGTTCCTGCGTGAACGGCCGCCCGCTGGGGGTGGGCACGACGAGCGTCGGCAGCTGACCCTCGGGCCCGCCGGCGACCACCGCGTCCAGCGCCTCGCCCCACGGCTCGGGCTTCATCACCATGCCGGGGCCGCCGCCGTACGGGCTGTCGTCCACGGTCCGGTGCACGTCGTGGGTCCACTCGCGCAGGTCGTGGACGTGCACGTCCAGCTGGCCGCGGGAACGGGCCTTGCCGACCAGCGAGATGTTCAGCGGGTCCAGGTACTCGGGGAAGATCGAGACGACGTCGATCCGCATCCCGTCCTGGACCTGCGCGACGCCCTCCTCCACCGTCACTCCGACCCCTCCGCGCCCTTGGCACCGGCCGCACCCTCGGCGCCCTCGGCGTCCTCAGCGTCCTCGCCCTCGGCGGAGGCACCACGGGCGACCTCGGCCTGCTCGGGTTCGATCAGGCCGACCGGCGGGGTGATCACGGCACGCTGGTTCTCCAGGTCGATGGTCGGCACGATCTGGCGGACGAAGGGCACCAGCACCTCCGTCCCGTCGGCCTTCTCCACCGTGAGCAGGTCCTGGTACGGCAGGTGGACGACCTCGGTCAGCTCGCCGACGAGGGTGCCGTCGAGCAGCACCACGTCCAGGCCGATCAGCTGGTGGTCGTAGTACTCCTCCGGGTCCTCGGGGCTCTCCTCCGGGTCGACCTCGGAGATGAGCAGCGTGCCCCGCAGCGCCTCCGCCGCGTTGCGGTCCTTGACGCCGACGAAGCGCAGCAGCAGCCGGCCGCTGTGCACCTTGCCGGACTCGATGGTCAGCGGGCCCACCGACGCGGGGTCGGTGAACAGGACGGCACCGGGGCCGAGCCGGAGCTCCGGCTCGTCGGTGCGGACCTCGACGCTGACGTCCCCCCTGATGCCGTGGGCGCGGCCGATCTTGCCGACGACGAGCTGCACGGTGATCGTTCTCCTGGAGTTCCTAAAGCGGGACGGAATGCGGGAAGCGCGAGAAACGCGAAAAGGCCGACCGGGACGACATGCGTCCCGGTCGGCCTCACAAGCCCTGACGGCTGAACGAGCAGCTGCGTCAGCGAATGTTGTCCACGTCGACCAGGTCGACCCGGACGTTGCGACCGCCGAGGGCACCGACCACGGTGCGCAGTGCGCGCGCCGTGCGGCCACCCCGGCCGATCACCTTGCCGAGGTCATCGGGGTGCACTCGCACCTCGATGGTGTTGCCCCGACGCAGGTTGCGCGAGCGCACCTGCACCTCGTCGGGGTGCTCGACGATGCCCTTCACCAAGTGGTCGAGGGCGTCCTCGATCACGCTCAGGCCTCGGCGGCGGCGTCGGCCTCAGCCTCGACCTTGTCCGACTTCTTGGCCTTCGGGGTGATGGCAACACCGGTGGTGGCGTCCTCGAAGCCGGCGACGGCCTTCGCGAACAGGTGCGAGAAGTCCTCGACCTTGGGCTCGGCGACCAGCAGCGGCGCCGGGGCCGGGAGGCCCTTGAACTTCTGCCAGTCGCCGGTCAGCTTGAGGATGGCGAGCACCGGCTCGGTCGGCTGGGCGCCGACGGACAGCCAGTACTGGGCGCGGTCGGTGTCGACCTCGATCTTCGAGGGGTTGTAGGTCGGCTGGTAGATGCCGATCTCCTCGATCGCGCGGCCGTCACGCTTGGTGCGCGAGTCGGCGACGACGATGCGGTAGTGCGGGGAGCGAATCTTGCCGAGACGCTTGAGCTTGATCTTGACTGCCACGGGAGTGGATTCTCCTGGTGTTGACGTGGGTGAGCGGCCGCGCCGTCGCGTGGGGTTGCGCCGTGGGCCGTTCAAGGGACACGCCAGCCGTAGGAGAGAGGGGTCCTGCTCGGCTGCCGAGTACTCAGCTGTCCATTCTGCCATACCGGCGCGAACCGCCTTCGCTCGGCCATCCGCAGGAGGCATCCCGGCTGCATCCCAGCCGCGCCCCGGCCGCGCCCCAGCCGCGCACCCCAGCCGTACACCCGGCCGTCCGCGGGCCGCGCACGACCCTCCGGAGGCCGCCCCCCGACCGCCTCCGCAGGCCCGTCCACAAGGCGCGACCGGGAGCCCTCGCTCCCGGTCCGCCCACGAACTCACCGATGTACCGCTCGCTCCGGCCGGATCCGCTGCCCGCACAGCCGTCCGCCGGCCTTCCCCGTCTTCTGGTGTTCCGGTCTAACGATCTCCCGGTCCGGTGGACCGATCGGTCACGAGATCTTGAACGGCTGCTGGCACGCGCCGCAGACGATGGACGCCTGGGCGAGCACCGACGGCACGACCCGGACGTTCCGCCCGCAGCCGCACACCGCCTTGACCCGGACGCCGCCCCCGGAGGAGCCGTGCCGGGCGGCCGGGCCGCGGAAGGCCCGCGTCGTACCGTCGCCGGCCACCGCCTCCTGGTGCGCGCCGAGGGCGCGGTCCAGTCGCTCGATGGTCTCCGCGTAGCGCTCCTGGGTCTCCTTGAGCATGGTCACCTGGGAGAAGCCGCTGCTCGCGTGCGGTTCGACCGGGTGCGCCAGTCCGAGCTCGGAGGCGAGCAGCAGGAAGCGCCGGTTGTGGTAGCGGCCAGCTCGCGAGGTGTCCCGGATGTCCCGGGCCGCGGCCAGACCGTGGGCAGCCTCGTGGAGGAGCCGCTCGAAACCGAGCCGGGTGCCACAGGCCGAGGAGGATTCGCCGATCAGGGCCTCGGGCGAGGCCAGATCGGGGAGGTCCTGGTGGTGGGCCTGGATGTCACTCCAGGCGGCGGCCAGTTCGGCCGCGAGGACGAGGGGCTGTGTCGTGCTCACGCTAGACCAACGATGGAGTGCGAGCCGATGTTCCGCATGTTCTCGTTCTTCGGGAATTCCCAGGAAACTCCCAGGAATGCATGGTCGCGCGCGAATTGCGCGTTCCGGATCTGACGCAAGACCAACCCCCTGCCGGTTTCGGCTCGCCGCAGCTCGGCGGGCCTCGTGAATTCCGTCCGGGGGCGGGCTGTCGCCCCCTGGACGTACGGCCCGTGGACCCGTCGAGTTGACAGGGCCACGGGCCGTACACCGTACCGCTATTGCGTTAATACCGGCAGTTGACCGGCCAGTAGGGATGTCCGCGGTCGGGGCGCCCCTCGGACAGTTACCGGATTCTTACTCATCCGCATTCCGGGCAAATGTCGCCGACAACGGTCATTACCTGCTGGTAACAGGCATCAGTACGCGCGGGCGACGATCGCGATATTGCCGTCCTGGTCGTCCGCCAGCGGCACCGAGCCGTCGGCCGCGACAATGCAGCGCACCGAAACGCCCTGCTCGGCCAGCTTGGCCTCGCCCTCCGGGCCGAGGTCGGCCCAGGAGATCCGGCCCCAGCCGGTCGCGGCGGCCTCGGCGGCCTCCTCGATGGTCTTGACGTCGACGGTACGGGCCTCGCGGCGCTCGCGGGACTGGCGCAGCAGCAGCGCCTGGTCCTCCTCCAGGATGCCCGGGACCAGCGCGGCCAGGGAGTCGATGGAGACGGGCTCCTTGCCGCCGGGGATCCGGCGGGCCAGCATCGCGGTGCCGTTCTCGAGGTCGCGCGGGCCGACCTCGATGCGCAGCGGCACGCCCTTGAGCTCCCAGTCCACCGCGCGGCGGCCGAACGGGGTGTCGGTGCGGTCGTCGACGACCACCCGGACACCGGCGGCCTCCAGCGTAGCGCCGATCTCGCGCACCTTGGCGATGACCGCGTCGTCGCCCTTGATGGCGAGCACGACGGCCTGGACGGCGGCCAGTCGCGGGGGCACCCGCAGGCCGTTGTCGTCGCCGTGGGACATGATCAGGCCGCCGACCATGCGGGTCGAGACGCCCCACGAGGTCTGCCAGACGTACTCGCGCTCGGCGCCCTGGAGCTGGTAGGTCGTGTTGAACGCCTTGGCGAAGTTCTGGCCCAGCTCGTGGCTGGTGCCCATCTGCAGCGCCTTGCCGTCGCCCATCATGCCCTCCAGGGTGAGGGTGTTGATGGCGCCGGCGAACCGCTCCTTGGCCGTCTTGCGGCCGAGCACGACGTCGATGCCGAGCACGTTCGTCATGAAGTCGCCGTAGACCTGGGTGTGGATCATCGACGCGTACGCGCGGGCGTCCTCGTAGGTGGCGTGGGCGGTGTGGCCCTCCTGCCAGAGGAACTCGGTGGTGCGCAGGAAGACGCGCGGGCGCAGCTCCCAACGGACCACGTTGGCCCACTGGTTGATCAGCAGGGGCAGGTCGCGGTGGCTCTGCACCCACTTCGAGAAGTACTCGTTGATGATCGTCTCGGAGGTGGGCCGGACGACGACCGGCTCGTCGAGCTGCTTGCCGCCGCCGTGGGTGACCACCGCGAGCTCGGGGGCGAAGCCCTCGACGTGCTCGGCCTCCCTGGTCAGGTAGGACTGCGGGATGAACATCGGGAAGTAGGCGTTCTGCGCGCCGGCCTTCTTGATCCGCGCGTCCATCTCCTGCTGCATCCGCTCCCACAGGCCGTAGCCGTACGGTCGGATGACCATGGTGCCGCGCACCGGACCGTTGTCGGCCAGCTCGGCCTTGTTGATGAGGTCCTGGTACCAGCGCGGGAAGTCTTCCGCCTGAGGGGTGAGAACGGGTGCCTTAGCCATGGCCCGAATGGTACGGGGCGCGGCCCCCTGACTTCGAATCGATAACACGCCCGCGGCCGCCGGACGGACGACCGCCGCACCCGCCGGACGGACGACCGCGCACCCGCCGGCGGCAGGAGGCGGCACCCGCCGACCGCAGGGGGCGCACGACCGCGACACGCGCGCACCACCCTGCACCCCTCTGGACGCCGGGCCCGACCCGCTGTTCGCTGGAGTGGGGCGGGACTTTGGGGGAGCCGTAGCAGCACACCGAAGGACCGGATGGGAGGCCGCGATGGCTTCAGCTCGGACGACCGGCACGACCGTACGACCGACAGGCGCACGACCGCACCACCCGCAGCCCGGGGCGGCGCGGCCCGCGCGGGCGCGCGACTGGGCGGAGATCCAGGAGCGCATGCTGGTGCCGCTCTACGAGGCGGTCCACGACCGGCTGGAGGTCGGCCCGGCGACCAGTGTGCTGGGCCTGGGCTGCCGGTCCGGACTGGCGCTGCTGCTCGCCGCCGGGCGCGGTGCCCAGGTCACCGGCCAGGAGCCGCGGGACGAGCTGCGCGAGCTGGCCCGTGGCCGTCGGCTGCGGGTGTGCGCGGGGGCCCGGCCGACCGCTGCCGTCCCCCGCTCGGCCCATTCGCTGGTGACGGTGTTCGAGCAGTTGCCCGGTTGCGCCGAGCCGGGTGCGGTGGTCGTCGAGGCCGCCCGGCTGACCCTCCCGGGCGGGCACGTGGTGCTGGCCGCCTGGGGCCCTCCGGAGCGCTGCCAGAGCGCCCCGGTGCTGGACGTGGCGCGTCGGCGGGCCGGCCGGACCACCGCGCGCGACCCGTTCGAGCTGAGCACGCCCGGCACGCTGGAGGGCCTGCTCGCCCCGGCCGGCCTGCGCCCGGCCGGCAGCGGGCGGGTGAGCTGCCCGTTCGCCTACGCGGACCTGGACAGCGCGGTGCGCGGCCTGCTCTCCACCGGTCTGTTCGAGGCGGCCGAGGAGTTCTCCGGCGCGTCGCTGGTCGCCAAGGAGCTGGAAGAGGCGCTGCAGCCGTACCTGCGCGCGGACGGCTCGGTCCGGATGGAGAACGTCTTCCGCTACCTGATCGCCGAACGGCCCCGGTAGCGGCTGGCGGCGGCCGACCCCGACGGCGTTGGGAACGGGGCCCACGGCGACGCCCGGAACGAGCTCCCGGCGGCACTGGGAACGAGACCCCCGGCAGCGATCGGAACGGCCCGGGCGACAACAGATCCGGCAGCGACAAAACCGGGGGCGCCCGCCAGCGCGGCGAGCGCCCCCGGCCCGCCGGTTCACGCCTGGTCGAGCGACTTCTCGTCGGAGCCGGAGCCCTTCCGCGGCACCCCGGCCGCCCGGTACGCCTGCTCCTCGTCCAGCGTCTCCCCCTCCAGCAGCGCCGCCGCCAGCGCGTCCAGCCGGGCCCGCTGCTCGGTCAGCAGCCGCACCGCGTCCTCGTAGCACTCGGCGACGATCCGCCGGGCCTCCTCGTCCACCGCGTCGAGGGTGGTCGGCGCGGCGGAGAGCCCGTAGGCGCCCTGCGGGTCGGCGGGCACCGCGGTCAGCCGCCCGACCCGCTCGCTCATCCCCCACCGGCCGGCCATCCCGCGGGCGATGTTGGTGACCTGCTCCAGGTCGCTCTCCGCCCCGGTGGTGATCACCCCGTAGACCACCTGCTCGGCCGCCATCCCGCCGAGCGCGCCGATGATCCGGCCGCGCAGGTAGGGCTCGGTGTACGAGTAGCGGTCGTTCTCCGGAGTGGACAGGGTCACGCCGAGCGCCCGGCCGCGCGGCACGATGGTGATCTTGCGGACGGGGTCGGCGCCGGGCTGCAGCATACCCAGCAGCGCGTGCCCGCTCTCGTGGTAGGCCGTGCGCTCGCGCTCCTCCTGCGGCATCACCAGCGGCCGGACGGCGCCGAGCTGGACCTTCTCCAGGGCGTCCGAGAGGTCCCGCTCGTTCACCGCGTCCTGCTTGCGCTTGACGGCCAGCAGGGCGGCCTCGTTGACCAGGTTGGCGAGTTCGGCGCCGGTCATCCCGGGGGTGACCTTGGCCAGCCGGGTGAGGTCGGCGTCGCCGGCCAGCGGGACGGTCCGGGTGTGGATGCGCAGGATGGCGGCGCGGCCGTCCCGGTCGGGCGGGCTGACGGTGATCCGCCGGTCGAACCGGCCGGGGCGCAGCAGCGCCGGGTCGAGCACGTCCGCGCGGTTGGTCGCGGCGATCACGATGACGCCCTCGGAGCCGGTGAAGCCGTCCATCTCGGTGAGGATCTGGTTGAGCGTCTGCTCGCGCTCGTCGTGCCCGCCCATGCCGCCGCCCGCGCCGCGCTGGCGGCCGATGGTGTCGATCTCGTCGATGAAGATGATCGCCGGGGCGACCTTGCGGGCCTCGGCGAACAGTTCGCGGACCCGGCTGGCGCCGACGCCGACGATCATCTCGATGAACTCGGAGGCGGAGGCGGAGAAGAACGGCACGTCCGCCTCGCCGGCGACGGCCCTGGCGAGCAGGGTCTTGCCCGTCCCGGGCGGGCCGCTCAGCAGCACGCCGCGCGGCATCTTGGCGCCGAGCCTGCGGTACTGCTGCGGGTTCTTCAGGAAGTCGACCACTTCGGTGAGTTCGGCCTCGACCTCGTCGATGCCGGCCACGTCGGCGAAGGTGGTGCGCTTGCCCTGGTCGGCGGTGACCGGCTTGGGCGGGGCCTTGCGGCCGAGCGCGCCGGCGCCCAGCCCGCCGGCCATCCGGCGGGCGAGCAGCACCCAGATCAGGATCAGCAGCACCATGGGGGCCAGCGAGATCAGCAGGTTGGCGAGGAAGCTGCGCTGCTGGACCACCGGGGAGGTGGCGGTGACCTCGACGCCCTGCTGCTGCAGCGTGGTCCACAGGTTGTCGTTGGCGAAGGACGGCCGCTGGGTGGCGAAGTCGGTGTAGTCGCCCTTGCCGCCGTCCGGTTTGGGCTGGGCGCTCTTGAGGGTGCCCTCGATCGCGTCGCCCTTGGAGTAGATCTTGGTGATGTTGCCCTTGTTCAGCTGGTTGTTGAACTCGGTGTAGGAGATCGTGGTGGCGCCGGCGTTGCCGAAGAAGGACAGCAGCAGGTCGGAGATCAGGAACACCACGAGCGCGGTGAGGGCGAGTCCCATCCAGCCGCCGGGCATCCGGCGGCGGGGCGGCGGCGGGGGCGGGGCGCCCTCGGACCGCCAGGGCTGGTCGGGGGTCTGGCGCGGCGGCACGGGTTCGGTCACTCATCGGACGATACGGACGCGGGCTCGGGCGAGCCACCCGAAACGCCGCGCCGAGCACGCCCCTGACCAGCCGCGACGGGGCCCCGCCCGTGACTACGCCTCCGCGCCCGGCCACTCCTCGGCGGTCAGCGCGAACCGCTCGTGGTCCCGCCAGTCGCCCTGGAGGAACAGCATCCGGGGGGTGAAGCCCTCGTGCCGGAAGCCCAGCCGCTTGGCCATCGCGACCGACCGCTCGTTGTCCGGCTGCACGTTGATCTCCAGCCGGTGCAGGCCCAGCCCGCCGGCCGACTGCGGGGCGAAGCAGCGGTCCAGGACCAGCCGCAGCCCCTCCGTCATCCGCCCGGTGCCGGCGAACGGCAGGTACGCGTCGTAGCCCAGCGCGCCGTTGCAGAACCGGCCCATCACGATGTTGGCGACGTTCACCTTGCCGACCAGCCCGCCGGTGTCCCGGTCGACGATCAGGAAGGTGCGCAGGCCCGGCCCCTGGCGGTCCAGCAGTTCGGCCAGGCCGTCCGGCTCGACCGGGTTCCACCGCCCGATGTGGTCGGCGGACCGTCGGACCGCCTCGGCGTACACGTCCTTGTCCTCGGCCCGCGGGGCCCTGATCGTCACTCGCACACCACCATCATCGGGCATGCGAGCGGCCCGCCGCCCGGAAGGTCCCGGACGGCGGGCCGCTCGAACGACGGACCGGTCTACAGCAGGTCCTTGAACTCCTTGGGCAGCTCGAAGTCGGCCGGGCCCTTGCCCGCACCGAGGCCGAACGCGCCGCCGCCGGCCGGGTCCTGGTCGCCGCCCGGGCCGAGCGCGCGGCGCTGGGCGGCCGCGGCCTCCTCCTGCGCCCGCTTGAGCGGGTTGCCGCTCTTGCGCTTGCCCTTGGCCTGCGGGGCCTTCTTGCCGGACTTCTTGGCGCCGCCGCCCATGCCCGGGATCCCCGGCATGCCGGGCACGCCCTTGCCGGAGGCCATCGCGGACATCATCTTGCGGGCGTCGAAGAACCGCTCGACCAGGTTCTTCACCTCGCCGACCTGGACACCCGAGCCCTTGGCGATGCGGGCCCGGCGGGAGCCGTTGATCAGCTCCGGCTCGGCGCGCTCGGCCGGGGTCATCGACTTGATGATCGCGCCGACCCGGTTGACGTCCTTGTCGTCGATGTTGTTGATCTGGTCGCGGATCTGGCCCATCCCGGGCAGCATCCCCAGCAGCTTGGAGATCGAGCCCATCTTCTGGACCTGTTCCAGCTGCGACAGGAAGTCGTCCAGGGTGAACGCCTTCGGACCGCCGCGCAGCTTGGCGGCGATCTTCTCGGCCTCCTCCTGCGAGAAGGTCTGCTCGGCCTTCTCGATCAGCGAGAGGACGTCACCCATGCCGAGGATGCGCGAGGCCATCCGGTCGGGGTGGAAGGCGTCGAAGTCGTCGACCTTCTCGCCGTTGGAGGCGAACATGATCTGCCGGCCGGTGACGTGGGCGACCGACAGGGCGGCACCGCCGCGGGCGTCGCCGTCGAGCTTGGAGAGCACGACACCGGTGAAGTCGACGCCGTCGAGGAAGGCCTGCGCGGTGGTGACCGCGTCCTGGCCGATCATCGCGTCGACGACGAACAGGACCTCGTCCGGGTTGACCGCGGCGCGGATGTCCGCGGCCTGCTGCATCAGCTCGGCGTCGATGCCCAGGCGTCCGGCGGTGTCGACGACGACGACGTCGTACTGCTTCTGCTTGGCGTACTCGATCGAGTCCTTGGCCACCTGCACCGGGTCGCCGACGCCGTTGCCCGGCTGCGGGCCGTAGAAGGCCACGCCGGCGCGGTCGGCGACCACCTGGAGCTGGTTGACGGCGTTGGGCCGCTGGAGGTCGCAGGCGACCAGCAGCGGGGTGTGCTTCTGGCTCTTCAGCCAGTGGCCGAGCTTGCCCGCGAGGGTGGTCTTACCGGCACCCTGCAGACCGGCAAGCATGATCACCGTCGGGCCGTTCTTGGCGAACCGGACCCGGCGGGTCTCGCCACCGAGGATCGCGATGAGCTCCTCGTTGACGATCTTGATGATCTGCTGCGCGGGGTTGAGCGCGCCCGAGACCTCGGCGCCGGCCGCCCGCTCCTTGACCTGCTTGATGAAGGCCCGCACGACCGGCAGCGCGACGTCCGCCTCCAGCAGCGCGATGCGGATCTCGCGGGCGGTGGCGTCGATGTCCGCCTCGCTCAGGCGGCCCTTGCCCCGGAGGTTCTTGAACGTCGCTGCGAGGCGATCGGAAAGAGTGTCGAACACGTCGTCGCGGGTCCTCTGCGGCATCGGTATCGGTACGGTCGTCGCCCCCCAGGGTATCCGGCCGCCCCGGGTACGGTCTCCACCCGGGTTGCCACGACCTCGGAACGGACCTCGGCGCCCGCCGGCGGGCCCCGGCGGGCCGACCCCCGGCAGCCCCAGGCGGGCCCCGGCGGAACTCGGCGGAACCGCACCCCGGCGAGCCCCGAAGGCCCCCGGCGCGGCTCAGCCCAGCGCCGCCCGGACCGCCGCCGCCACCTCCCCGGCCCGCCCGGCGGAGAGCGGGCGCCCCTCCCCGTCGGTCAGGTAGAAGGAGTCGACGGCCTCCGCGCCCAGCGTCGAGACGTGCGCCGTCCGCACCCGCACGCCCGCCCCGTCCAGCGCCCGGCCGATCCGGTGCAGCAGCCCCGGCGCGTCGTGCGCGCGGACCTCCAGGACGGTCGCGGTCGCCGAGGCCACCGCCGGCGCCACCGCGACCACCGGCGGCGGGGTGGGGATGCCCCGGCGGCGCGGGGCGGCGGCGTCCCGCTCGGCCAGCCGGCGCGCGACGTCCAGCGAGCCGTCCAGCGCCCGGCGCAGGTCGGCCCGTAGCCGGGCGGCCTCCGGCAGCTCGCCGAACTCGGCGGCCACCCGCCAGGACAGCAGCAGCACCGGGCCGGCGCCGATCGGGTCCAGCTCGCGCAGACCGGCCGAGCGGACGGCCAGCCGGTGCAGCGCGAGCACCCCGGCGACGGTGCCGAGCAGTCCGGGCCGGTCCGGGACGGCCAGGGTCAGCTCGACGCCCATCGGCTCGGCGCCCGGCTCCGCCCCCTCGGAGCGCGCCAGCAGCGACAGGGCGGGCCCGCCGGTCCGGGCGGCCTCCACCGCGAGCCGTTCCTGCCCGGCGGTCGGCGCGGCCTCCACGGGCGCGGCGTAGGCGCCGGCCAGCCGGGCGGCGACCCGGGCCGCCAGGCCGTCCACCAGCGAGGCCCGCCAGCCGCTCCACGCGGCCGGGCCGGTGGCCAGCGCGTCCGCCTCGGTGAGCACGTGCAGCAGCTCCAGCTGGGCCGCGGTGCCGACCACCTTGGTGATCGCCTCGACGGTGGCCGGGTCGTCCGGGTCCCGTCGGGTCGCGGTGTCGACCAGCGTCAGGTGGTGGCGGACCAGCACCGCCAGGGTCTCGGTGTCCTCGGGGCCGAAGCCCATCCGGGCGGCGACGTCCCGGACGATGACCTCGCCGGCCTCGCTGTGGTCGCCGGGCCAGCCCTTGCCGATGTCGTGCAGCAGCGCGGCGACCAGCAGGAGGTCCGGCCGGGCCACCCGGCGGGCCATCGCCGCGGCCCGCACCGCCGTCTCCACCAGGTGCCGGTCCACCGTCCAGCGGTGCACGGCGTTGCGCTGCGGGCGGCAGCGCACCCGCTCCCAGTCCGGCAGCAGCCGGGTGACGAGTCCCTCCGCCTCCAGCGCCTCCCACACCGGGACGGCCGCCTCGCCCGCGCCCAGCAGGGTGACCAGTTGCTCGCGCGCCTCGTCCGGCCAGGGCACCGGCAGCGGGCGGCACTCGGCGGCCAGCCGACGCACCGTCGCGTACGAGACGGTGAGCCCGTTCTGCGCGGCGGCGGCCGCGGCGCGCAGCGGCAGCACCGGGTCGGCGGCTGGGCGGGCGCCCTGGGCGAGCACCGCCTCGCCGTCCTGCTCGACCACGCCCTCGGCGAGCGGCCGGCGCGCGACCGCGCCCCGGGCCACCGCGCCCGCGCCGCGCCCGGCGCCGGTGAACGGGAAGGCCAGCCGGGCGGTCCGGCGGCCCCGGCCGGACCGGGCGGCGAGCACCCGCTCCACCGCCCGCCAGGTGACGTCACTCGCGTAGGCGACGGTGCGGGCGGCCTCGTAGACCTGGCGCAGCAGGGTGTCGGCGTCCAGCACGCCGAGCCGTTCGGCGACCTGGTCCTGGTCCTGGAGGCCGAGCCGCTCGGTGGCCCGGCCGGTGGCCAGGTGCAGCGCGTCGCGGACGTCGGCGAGCCGCAGCGCGGCGGCGTCCAGGCCGTCCCGGGGGGCGTCGGCGAGCCAGGTGGCGGCGACGGCGTTGAGCGCGACGGCGTCGCGCAGGCCGCCGCGGGCCTCCTTGAGGTCGGGCTCCAGCAGGAACGACAGCTCGCCGTGCCGCTCGGCCCGCTCCCGCCCGAGGTCGCGCAGTTCCGGCAGGCGCGCGGGGGCGCTCGCGCGCCAGTCGGTGAGCACGGCGGAGCGCAGGGCGGCGGTGAGCTCCTGGTCCCCGGCGAGGTGGCGGGCGTCCAGCAGGCCGAGCTGGGCCTTGAGGTCGGCGGCGGCGACGGACCGGGCCTCGGCGACGGTGCGCACCGAGTGGTCGAGCGCGGCGCCCGCGTCCCAGACCGGGTACCAGATCCGCTCGGGCAGGTCGGGGTCGAGCCGGCCGTCGTGCAGCAGCAGGACGTCGAGGTCGCTGCGCGGGGACAGCTCGCCGCGCCCGTAGCCGCCGACCGCGACCAGCGCGACGCCGGGCGGGCCGCCGGCGGCCGCGAGCAGACCGGCCAGCCAGTCGTCGGTGAGCCGGGCGAGAGCCGCGCGGCGGGGCCGCCCGGCCGGGCCGGGGCCGGCGAGCAGCGCGGCCCGGGCGGCGCCGTAGTCGGAAGGGCTGGTCTCGGTGGTCATGGCGTGGTCCCGTCCGTCGTGCGGTTGAGCGGGCGGCGCCGGACGGCCTGCGGGCGGCCGATGGGAGATCTGCGGACGGCCCGGGCGGCCTGGCGCCGATGCGCCGTCGGCGGACCCGCGACCCCTCGGGGACGGCGGGCCCGCCTGCGGCGCGTCCTACGGTTCAGGGCCCTCGGCGAAGGGCCCTCAGAGGGCGTCCGGCCCGCGCTCTCCGGTCCGGACCCGGACGGCGGTGTCGACCGGGACGCTCCAGACCTTGCCGTCGCCGATCTTGCCGGTCCGGGCGGCCTTCACCAGGACCTCGATCAGCTCGTCGGCGTCCTCGTCCTCGACCAGCACCTCGATTCTGACCTTGGGGACCAGGTCCACGGTGTACTCGGCGCCCCGGTAGACCTCGGTGTGGCCGCGCTGGCGGCCGTAGCCGCTGGCCTCGGTGACGGTCAGGCCGTGCACCCCGAAGGCCTGTAGGGCGGCCTTCACCTCGTCCAGGCGGTACGGCTTGATCACGGCGGTGATGAGCTTCATCGGGCGTCGACCTCGGTCTTCTCGGTGGGCTCGGCGGTGGTCCTGTCTGCGGCCTTCCCAGCGGCCGTGGCGGCTGGCTCGGCGGAGGGCTCGGCGGCGGCCTTCCCGGCGGCGGGCCTCTCCGCGGACCTCGCGGCCGCCGCGGCGCCGACCAGGCCCGGCAGGGCCCGCGCCAGGCCCGCGCCCACCGCGCTGAAATCGTAGGCGGACTCGGCGTGTTCGGCCTGGTCGATGCCGCCCACCTCGACCTCCTCGGCGACCCGGAAGCCGACCGTCCTGTCGATCGCCTTCGCCAGCAGCCAGGAGAGGACGAAGGAGTACGCGGCGACCACGGCCACGCCCATCGCCTGCTTGCCGAGCTGCGCCGGCCCGCCGCCGTAGAACAGGCCCTTGGCGGTCTGGCCGACCCCGCCGGTGGCGAACAGGCCGATCAGCAACGAGCCGATCGCGCCGCCCACCGCGTGCACGCCGACCACGTCGAGCGAGTCGTCGAAGCCGAGGCGGTACTTGAGGCCGACCGCGGCGGCGCAGACCGCGCCGGCGACCAGGCCGATCGCCACCGCGCCCAGCGGGCTGACCGAGCCGCAGGCCGGGGTGATCGCGACCAGGCCGGCCACCGCGCCGGAGGCGGCGCCCAGCGTGGTGAACGCGCCGTGCCTGAGCTTCTCGTAGACCAGCCAGCCGACCAGCGCCGCACCGGTGGCGACCTGGGTGTTGACCATCGCCATCGCGGCGACGCCGTTGGCGGCCAGCGCCGAGCCCGCGTTGAAGCCGAACCAGCCGAACCACAGCAGCCCGGAGCCGAGCATCACCAGCGGCAGGCTGTGCGGGCGCATCGGGTCCTTCTTGAAGCCGACCCGCTTGCCCAGCACCAGGCAGAGCGCGAGGCCGGCCACGCCCGCGTTGATGTGCACGGCCGTGCCGCCGGCGAAGTCGATCACGCCGTTGCGGTCGCCCAGCCAGCCGCCGTGGCCGCCGTCGAAGAAGAACACCCAGTGCGCGACCGGGAAGTAGACGACGGTCACCCAGAGCGCGATGAACAGGCCCCAGGCGCCGAACTTGGCCCGGTCCGCGATCGCGCCGCTGATCAGCGCCGGGGTGATGATCGCGAACATCAGCTGGAAGGTGGCGAACGCGGTGACCGGGATGGTCCCGGTGAGGTCGTTCAGGCCGATGCCGCGCATCCCGAGGAAGTCCAGGTTGCCGATGAGGCCGGCGAAGGAGTCGGGTCCGAAGCTGAGCGAGTACCCGTAGAGGACCCAGAGCACGCTGACGATGCCGAGCGAGAGGAAGCTCATCGCCAGCATGTTCAGGGTGCTCTTGGCCCTGACCATGCCCCCGTAGAAGAAGGCCAGGCCCGGGGTCATCACCATGACCAGGGCCGCACTGATGAGCACGAAGGCGGTGTCGCCCGCGCTGAAGCCGTCCGGCATCGGCGTCTCCTCTGCGTGGAAGCCGATCCAAACCCGGATTACCCGTCCCGTGCCACCCGGGGTGTCGGCGATGAAGAGGAGAGTGCCGAAGGCTGGTTTCGGCCGGTGCGGCCCGTTGTTTCGCGGCCGTGACGCGTACGACGCGTGGGTTACGCCTTCGTGAACGGCGGCCGTGCCGCAGGGCCGAACGGGTTACCGTGCCGCCGAACGGGACGGCCGGTGGCACGACGGCCACCGACCGTGACGGCGGCGGCCGTCACGGTCGGCGGGGTCCTCGGGCCGGATCCGCGGCCCACGGGCTCGGGGTGCTCAGACCACCGAGACGTACTCGGGGATGTCCTGGACGACGCGCTCCTTGAGCCGGCTCACCGCGTCCACGCCCTTGAACCGGGCGGCCGCGGCCTCGGTGGTCTTGCGGACCCGGGAGTTCAGCCGCTCCGAGCGCACCTTGGTGGCGATGTCCACCGCCTGCTCGGCCATCACCGCGGCCTGCTCGGCCTCCCGCTGCAACAGGTGGACGCTGGCCATGCCGATCAGGTTGAAGGCGTACGAGCGCACGTGGTCGCCGTCCTGGCGGAACAGGTCGACCGCGCGCTCCATCACCGGCGCGGACATCGAGGCGTACAGCTGGGCGTTGTCGGAGTGGTACGCGAGGTCACGGAAGGAGTGCGCGTTCTCGGCGTTCAGCTCGGCCGGCGAGAAGAACTTCAGCCAGTCCGGCTCCTCCTCCCCCTCGCGGATGTCGGTGAAGGTGTCCTCGGCCAGCCGGACGGCCCGGGCGCAGCGGTTCACCTCGCCGATGGTGGCGTAGGCGCGCGCCTCCATCGCGTACAGCAGGGACTGCTGGCGCGCGCTGGCGGTGTCCCGGCTGCCGTACTGCGCCAGGTGGATCAGTTCCAGGGCGTCCTCGCCCCGGTTGAGGTGGATCATCTGGCGGCTCATGTCGGTGAGGATGAGTGCGCCGAACGGGCGGTCCCCGGCCTCCTTGGCGGCGTGCAGGGCCAGCACGTAGTACTTCTGCGCGCTCGGGTGCATCCCGACGTCGTACGACATCCACCCGGCCAGGTGGGCGAGTTCGGCGGTGAGCCGGAACAGCCGCCGGGTGGTGTTCTCGTTGTACGTCTCCTGGAGCAGGTCGGTGACCTCGTGGAGCTGGCCGACGACGGCCTTGCGGCGCAGCCCGCCGCCGTTCTGCGCGTCCCACTGCCGGAACATGACCGTGGTCTGCTCCAGCAGTTCGAGCTCGGGCTCGGACAGCCGGCCGGTGAACGGGTCGCCGCCGTTGGCCGCGGCGAGGATCGGGGTGGGGGCGCCGGTCGGGCCGGGGGTGAGCCAGCGCTGCATCGGCTCGATCAGCGCGGCGCCGGCGGTCAGCGCGAGCGAGGTGCCGAGGAAGCCCCGGCGGTTGAGCATCAGGTCGCTGCGGGAGTAGTCGCTGATCAGCTGGACGGTCTGCGGCGCGCTCCACGGCAGGTCGACGCCGCCGCCCACGGTGGAGACCGGGATCGCGGCGCGCAGGCCGAGGTCCTCGATCGAGACCACCGAGCCGAAGCGCTCGGAGAAGAGCTCCGACATGATCTTGGGAATCGGCTCGCGGGGCTGTTCGCCGTCGAGCCATCGGCGCACCCGCGAGGTGTCGGTGGACACGTGGTGGGCACCGATCTGCCGGGCCCGGCGGTTGACCTGACGGGCCAACTCGCCCTTGGACCAGCCGCTGCGGGCGAACCAGGTGGTCAGCTTCTCGTTGGGTTGCTTCTCTGCCATGGGAACGTCCCCATCCCGCCCGGCCCCCTCGGGGCCCCGATCGTGACGCCCGACGGTTTCGGGCCCTTGCCAGACGTACCGTGCCTGAGGTGTCGCCGTACCACGCTCTCGCACTGGTGTGCCATCGTTACGGACGGACCGTCAGATTCCCAACTCCCGCGCCCTGGCGGACCGGAGTCGATTCCACGATGACGTCCGTGTGCTGAACGTAATGCCCCGCGCGGCGCCCACGGGAGCGGCCCTGGCGAAACGCCACCTTTCGCCACCCCCACGAGTGAACCGAAGCCACGGCCCACGCGCTTCACTAGGAAGTCCGACGGCCCGGCACATGCGGGCCGCCAAGGCCTCCGGCGAAACCCGGCAGCCCCGGCAACCCACCGCAGTCACAGGCGAGTTCGACGCCCACCCTGATCGGCGGCCGCCTCGCCCACCCCACGATCCGGCATCGGTGCCGCCAGCCACAAGGCGGCGCCCGAGGCGCACCACCACGACAGGCGCACACCGGGCGCTGCACGCCGCCACCGCACAACGCACCACGCAACGGACAATCAACACACAGTCACCATCCCGTAACCATCGGCGACGGGAACCTGTTGGGGGAGGCATGGACAACCTGTTCGGCGAACTTCGACTGGGACACCTGCGGTTGACGCCGCTGGGCGCGCGCCGCCGCACCAAGGTCACCGCGTCCCAAGCCGCCGCGGAGTACACCGGCCGCTGGGGCTGGACGGTCGCCACCGGCGCCCCGGCCGGCTCCGCCACCGCCCCGACCCGCTGTCCCTGCGGCTCCGACCGCTGCGCCGCGCCCGGCCTGCATCCCGTACCGGGCGGCGAGGACCGGTCCCGGGAAGCGGGCGCCGGGGGCTCGGTGCTGTTCCCCACCGGCCGCGCCTTCGACGTCCTGGACGTCCCCGAGCAGGCCGGACTACAGGCGCTGGTCCGGCTGGAGCGGATGGGCACCCAGGTCGGCCCGGTGCTCGCCCCGCCCACCGGCCGGCTGCAGTTCCTGGTCGCCGCCGGCGCCGCCCGCCGGCTGCCCGACCTGCTCTACCGGATGGGCTGGGACGACGCCGCGCTCGACCTCACCTGCCACGGCGAGGGCAGCTACGTCGCCGCCCCGCCCACCGTGCTCGGCGCGCTCGGCCCGGTCCGCTGGCTGCGCCGCCCCACCCGCGACAACGCCGGCTGCCCGCCCGAGGCCCGGCTGCTGCTCGGCACCCTCGCCTACGCCTGCCACCGCGGCCGCGAGCGCACCGCCGAACCTGCCTGGCTCGCCTCGTAGGCCTCCGCGCGCCCCGCACGTCTCGGCGTGCGCCCCTCCAGCTCGGCGCGCTCCTTTGCCTCGGCACGGTCCTCCGGTCCCGGGCACCCCGCCGGCCCCCGGGCGGCAACGCGAAAGGGCCCGCCCCTCGCGGAGCGGACCCTTCGTGCGTACGGGGCCTCAGTCCCCGATCAGCGCGTCCACGAACGCGCCCGGCTCGAACGGCGCCAGGTCGTCCGCACCCTCGCCCAGGCCGACCAGCTTGACCGGCACGCCCAGATCGCGCTGGACCGCGACCACGATGCCGCCCTTGGCGGTGCCGTCCAGCTTGGTCAGCACGATGCCGGTGATGTCGACCACCTCGGCAAACACCCGGGCCTGGATCAGGCCGTTCTGGCCGGTGGTGGCGTCCAGCACCAGCAGCACCTCGTCCACCGGGCCGTGCTTCTCGACGACCCGCTTGACCTTGCCCAGCTCGTCCATCAGGCCGGTCTTGGTGTGCAGCCGGCCGGCGGTGTCCACCAGCACGGTGTCGGCGCCCTCGGCGATGCCCTCCTTGACCGCGTCGAACGCGATCGAGGCCGGGTCACCGCCCTCCGGGCCGCGCACGGTGCGCGCACCGACCCGCTCGCCCCAGGTCTGCAGCTGGTCGGCGGCGGCGGCCCGGAAGGTGTCGGCGGCGCCGAGCACCACCTTGCGGCCGTCGGCGACCAGGACGCGGGCGAGCTTGCCGGTGGTGGTGGTCTTGCCGACGCCGTTGACGCCGACCACCAGGACCACGGCCGGCCCCTCCGCGTGCTTGGTGGAGCGGACGGTGCGGTCGGAGTCCTTGCCGATCAGCTCGACGAGCTCCTCGCGCAGCAGCGCGCGCAGTTCGTCGGGCGTCCGGGTGCCGAGCACCTTCACCCGGGTGCGCAGCCGCTCGACCAGCTCCTGGGTGGGGGCCACGCCGACGTCGGCCGTCAGCAGGGTCTCCTCGATCTCCTCCCAGGTGTCCTCGTCCAGGTGCTCGCGGGAGAGCAGCGAGAGCAGTCCCTTGCCGAGCGAGTTCTGCGAGCGGGAGAGCCGGGAGCGCAGCCGGACCAGTCGGCCCGCGGTGGGCTCGGGGACCTCGACGGCGGGTGCCGTCTCGGCCTCGGCGGCCTCGACCTCGACCTCGGTCGGGGCCGTGGCCGGGGCTCCGGTCGAGGCTTCGGTCGGAGCCTCGGTCTCGGGGAGCTGCACCTCCTCGACGGTGCGGCGGGGCTCCTCGGTCGGCGGCGCGGCCTCCTCGCCGACCTGGGGCTCCTGCGGGGTGGTCGGCGGCGCCGTGATGACCGGCGACTGCGACTTCGGGGGCAGTTGCTGGCGTCGTCTGCCGGAAACGACGAGGCCGGCGATCGCGCCGATGGCGACCACGGCGATGACTACGGCAAGGATCACGTATTCCACATAAATCTCCTTCTCGGGATCCCACGACAGAGTGATCCTTCGGTCACCGACGCACGGAGCGTCGCCGCCTCCCTTACGCTGACCGCTGTGCCGTGCGGCACCGGTCAGGGCTTGGCCGTCATGAGGTCGTCAAACGGCTGAACGAGAAGCCCCCTCGCGAGCGAGGGGGAGGAGTCACAACCGCTCCAGTATCCGTGATCGGAGCGTCCGGGAGCATCTGCCCGGGCCAGGCCGGTGGATCAGTCTGTCGGCCCGGAGACAACAGCCTCCTCGCGCCGCCGAGGAGGCATCGGGCTCGCCCTCCGCTCCCGGTGCCCCTCGCGCAGCCGCTGGCTGATCACCTGCGAGATGCCGTCGCCCTTCATGGTCACGCCGTAGAGGGCGTCCGCGGACTCCATGGTCAGCTTCTGGTGGGTGATCACGATCAGCTGGGAGCTCTCCCGCAGCTCCTCCATGATCCCGACCAGCCGGCGCAGGTTGGTCTCGTCGAGCGCCGCCTCCACCTCGTCCATCACGTAGAACGGACTGGGCCTGGCCTTGAAGATCGCCACCAGCAGTGCCACCGCGGTCAGCGAGCGCTCGCCGCCGGACAGCAGCGACAGCCGCTTGACCTTCTTGCCCGGCGGGCGAGCCTCCACCTCGACGCCGGTGGTGAGCATGTGGTCGGGGTCGGTCAGCACCAGCCGCCCCTCGCCGCCGGGGAACAGCCGGGCGAAGACGCCCTCGAACTGGGCGGCGGTGTCGTGGTACGCCGAGGCGAACAGCTGCTCGACCCGTTCGTCCACCTCCCGGACGATGTCCAGCAGGTCACGCCGGCTGCGCTTGAGGTCGTCCAGTTGCTCCCCGAGGAACTGGTGGCGCTCCTCCAGCGCCGCGAACTCCTCCAGCGCCAGCGGGTTGACCTTGCCCAGTTGCTGGTACGCCTTCTCGGCCGCCCTGAGCCGCTTCTCCTGCTCGGCCCGGTCGTACGGGCGCGGCTCGCCCGGCTCCCGTCCTTCTTCCGGGGTCGACGGCGGGACGGGCTGGTCCGGCCCGTAGGTGGCGAGCAGTTCGCCGCCGTCGATGCCGAACTCCTCCAGCGCCCGGGCCTCCAGCTGCTCGATCCGCAGCCGCTTCTCGGCCCGCAGCACCTCGTCCCGGTGGCCGGCGTCGACCAGTTTGTCCAGTTCCTCCTTGAGACCGCGGCCGTGCTCGCGGTGCGCCCGCAGTTCGGTCTCGCGCTCGGCGCGCGCCTGCTCGACCGCCGCCCGCCCGGCGTCCGCGCGGGACAGCGACACCTCCAGGCAGGCCAGCAGCTGTCGGGCGCCCGCCGCGACGGCGTTCGCCACCCCGGCGTCGTGCTCGGCGCGTCGACGGCGCTCGGCGGCCCGAGCGCGCGCCTCGCGCTCGGCGCGGGCGGCCCGGTCCAGCTGGTCCGCCCGGCCGGCGAGCGCGCGGACCCGCTCCTCGTGGGTGCGCACCGCGAGCCTGGCCTCCAGCTCGGCCTGCCGGGAGCCGGTGGCGGCCTCGGCCAGCCGTTGCTGCTCGGCGGTGTCCGGCTCGTCCTCTCCGGCGTCCTGCGAGTCCTCAGCCGCGGCCAGGCGTTCGGCCAACTCCTCTGCGGTGGCGAGGAGTTCCTCCAGACCCTGGTCGGCCCGCGCGGCGGCGGCGGACAGCCGCTCGGCCTCGCCGGCGGCGGCCCTGGCCTGCCCGCCGAGGCGGCCGAGCGTGCCCGCCACCTGGGCGCGCTCCTTCTCCTGCCGCCGCCGCTGCTCGGCTAGTTGCTCCACGGCGGCGGCCGACTCACTTCGCTGCTCGGCGAGTTCGGCCAGGCGTCCGGCCGACTCGGTGCAACGGAGGGCGAGTTCGGCGATCGCCCGGGCGGTCTCCTCGACCGCCGCCCGGATCTCCAGCAGGCTCGGCACACCGTCGGAGCCGCCCTGCGCGAAGTCGGCGCCGAGCCGGTCCCCGGCGGCGGTGACGGCGGTCAGCCCGGGGTGGTCGGCGACCAGCCGCAGCGCCTCGTCGAGGGTGTCGACGACCGCCACCCGGGCCAGCAGGCCCCGCACGGCACCGACCAACCCGGCCGGCCCGTCGACGAGTTCGGCGGCCCAGCGGGCTCCTTCCGGCAACTCTCCGACGCCGGCGAGCGGTTCACCGGCACCCCCGATCGGCAGCGCGGCCCGGCCGGCACCCTCGATCAGCAGCGCGGCCCGGCCGGCGTCCTCGGCACGCAGCAGCCGCAGCGCCTCGGCGGCGGTGCCGGGCGAGTCGACGGCGACCGCGTCGGCGGCCGCGCCGAGCGCCGCCGCCACCGGCACCTCGTACCCGGGGGCGATCCGCAGCAGCGCGGCCGCGGGGCCCCGCAGTCCGCTCAGCCGCTCCCCCGCGTCGAGCAGGGCGCCGGTGCCGTCCTTGCGGCGCAGTCCGAGGGAGAGCGCCTCGTGCCGCGCGGTGAGCCCGGCCCGTTCGCGCTCGGCGGCGCCGGCCGACTCCCGGGCGGCGGCGAGGTCGCGTTCGACGGCGGCGAGCCGCTCCCGGGCCTCCTGGTGGGCGGCCTCGGCCCGCTCGTCCTCCCCGGCGGGGCCGCCGACCTGCCGCTGGAGCTCCTCGTACTCGGCCTGCGCGGCCTCGGCCCGCAGCAGCGCCTCGCCGCCGGCCTCGGTCAGCCGGCCGATCTCGGCTTCGGCGGAGGCCGCCTTGGAGCGGGCGGCGGCGGCCTGCCCCTGCAACCGGGCCAGGCCCTCCCGGCGGTCCGCGACGGCCCGGGCGGCGTCCCGCAGCCGGCGCTCCTCGGTGGCCAGCCCGCGCTCCAGTCCACTCCTGCGTTCGACCGCCTCGGCCAGCGCGTACTGCGCCTCCTCCAGCGCCTCGGCCAGCGCGGCCTCGTCCTCGCGGACCCGCGCGGCCTCCCGCTCCAGTTCCTCGGGATCGCGGCCGCGCCGCTCCTCAGCCTGCCCGCCCGAGGCGGCGTGCCGGGCGCGGGCCTCGGCCAGCCCGATGGTGCCGCGGGTGCGCTCGGCGAGCGCGGAGAGCCGGTACCAGGTCTGCCGGGCGGCCTCCAGGCTCGGGCCGAGCTGCTGGACCTGCGCCTCCAGCACGGCCTCGCGCTGGACGACACCGGCCAGCTCCTGCTCGACGGTGGTGCGGCGCAGCCGCAGTGCCAGCTCGTCGGCGATCTCGGCCTCGACGGCCTGCCGGAGGGCCAGCAGGTCGTCGGCGAGCAGCCGCAGCCGGGCGTCGCGCAGGTCGGCCTGGATGCCGGCGGCGCGGCGGGCGATCCTGGCCTGCCGGCCGAGCGGTCCCAGCTGGCGGCGCAGTTCGGCCACCAGGTCCTGGACGCGGTTGAGGTTGACCTGCATCGCGTCCAGTTTCCGCAGCGCCTTCTCCTTGCGCTTGCGGTGCTTGAGGACGCCGGCCGCCTCCTCGATGAAGGCGCGGCGGCCCATCGGGTCGGCGTGCAGGACGGAGTCCAGCTGGCCCTGGCCGACGATGACGTGCATCTCGCGGCCGATGCCGGAGTCGGAGAGGAGCTCCTGGATGTCCAGCAGGCGGCAGGTCTCGCCGTTGAGCGCGTACTCGCTGCCGCCGTTGCGGAACATGGTCCGGGTGATGGTCACCTCGGAGTAGTCGATCGGCAGGGCGCCGTCGGCGTTGTCGATGGTGAGGCTGACCTCGGCCCGGCCGAGCGGGGCGCGCCCGCTGGTCCCGGCGAAGATGACGTCCTCCATCTTGCCGCCGCGCAGCGACTTGGCGCCCTGCTCCCCCATCACCCAGGACAGCGCGTCGACGACGTTCGACTTGCCGGAGCCGTTCGGGCCGACCACGCAGGTGATGCCGGGCTCGAAGCGCAGGGTGGTGCTGGAGGCGAAGGACTTGAACCCGCGCAGCGTCAGACTCTTCAGGTGCACGCGGCCGGTCTCCTCGTCGCTCGCCAGGGCCCAGGGCCTGTCGTCAACGGCGACTGTATCCCCGGCGGGCCGCGAGCCCCGGGCCCGGACACGACGAAGGGACGCCACAACCGGGCGTCCCTTGCAAGCTGCGTCCCTTTCGGAGCGGCTCAGTGCACAGCGGCGTCGATCTGCGAGGACCGGGCGGGACTCAGGTGAGAGCCGGCTCCCGCTGATCCAGATCGATGCTGTTGAGCAGCGAGTGCCCGTCAGCGACAGCGGCGAGCGCGTCGTTCTCGGCCTGCATCCGAAGGAGCTCGGATTCAAGGTCCTGGACGCGCTGCTGAAGCCGTCGCATCTCGGAGAGCATTCGCGGGTCGGGGCCGCCGACGTACCCGAGAAGCGCCTTTGCCATGATGAATGGTCCTCCACGCTGAGTGACCGAACCGGAACGGTACAGGTCTAGGGGGAAGGGGGACGCACGCGCGGCGCGTCACCGGTAGTGCTGGCTGGGCACTTACGGCACAACCATCGTGAGCTGGGCTCACGAGGGCAGACGCCTGCCGGGAAAACGCGGTCGTGTGCGCGGGTTTCCAGCGTCTCACCAAAGACGGAAAGGGTCAACACGATCACCGCACGCTACCGCGACCCTGTCACCTGCCTGGCGGTGTCGTCACGCCTGGGGGCCTCGGGCCGGGTCCACCAGCTGCTCGTGGATCATCGTTCGATGCGGAGTCAACCACGAGTCTGCCCGAATGGCAACCGCATGACACCAGCAGTTGCGGATCAGTTCCGGCCCGCGCGGGTGTGGCCGGGCTCAGCGGATCTCGAAGCCCTCGTAGCCGGGGCCCACGGCCGTCCAGATCTCGGTGACGCCGCTGACCTCGCCCGGGGTGTCCGGGCCGCGCAGCAGGTCCAGCAGCAGTTCGCAGTCGGCGGCCAGGCCCTCGGCGACCACCTGCACCCGGCCGTCCCCGAGGTTGCTCGCGTAGCCGGTCAGGCCGGTCTCCAGCGCCCGTGCCCTGGTCCACCAGCGGAACCCGACCTGCTGGACCTTCCCCCGGACCCAGGCGGTCACCCGGACCGGTTCCTCACTGTGGGCGTCGCGACCGTGCATGCCCCGAGCCTAACCAACGCGACGGACGGTCACAGGTCCACGGGGCCGTCGACCACGCGGAGCGGCCCCGCCGGAGGAAGTCCGGCGGGGCCGCAGGGGTGTCGCGGTGGAGCTCAGCGGGTCACCAGTCGCCGCCGCCGAAGTCCCCGCCGCCACCGAAGTCCCCGCCACCGAATCCGCCGCCGTCGCCGAAGCCGCCGCTGAAGTCGGAGGAGTTGAAGTCGGCGCCGGTGAAGTCGCCGCCCTCGTGCTGGTCCTGGTAACCCTGGTCCATCATCGGCGCCGCGGCGTAGGCCGGGCTGCTGATCATCGAGCCGAGCATGGTACCGACCAGCAGGCCCGGCAGCAGGCCGCCGCCGAATCCGCCGAAGTAGCCGCCCGCCCAGGGGGCGTAGGCCGGGCCGGCGTTCCAGTACGGCTGCGGGCCGTGCTCGGTCTCGACGGTGCGGATGGCCGGGTCGAGGCCGGAGGCCAGCCGGTCCGCGTCGGACCGGCAGACCGGGACGGTGCGGGCGGCGCCGTCGGCCGGGGCCCAGTCGACGTCCTTGACCGACGGGCCGTGGCGCGGGTCGAAGAAGCACGGGGGACGGCGCTCGGGCACCGGGCGCTTCTCCCGCCGGGCGGCCAGGGTGGCCAGCGCGAACCGGCCGTCCTCCAGTGCCTCGGTGACCGGCTTGACGTCGTCCGGCCGCTTGGCCTCGTCCATCAGCCGCTTGGCCTTCTCGTACGAGTCCAGGGCGTGGGTGTAGTCGGTGCGCTGGGTGTCGTCGGCGTCGGTCGCGGCCGGGTTGAAGTCGAGCCGGTCCAGTTCCTCGCCGAAGGCGGTGATGTCCTCGTCGACCACCCGGCGCAGCTGCTCCAGCTCGGCCCGGGCCTGCTCCTCCTTGCGCGTCTTGGCGCGGCGGAAGAGGAGGAAGACGCCGGCGCCGGCCAGCGCGAGCAGCACGACCGGGATGACCACCCAGGCGATCGAGGTGCTGTGGTTCACCCCGGTGCCCTTGGCCTGCGGGGCGGCGCTGTCGACGAACTCGTTCAGGGTGGCGTCGATGTCGCCGTTGTGGGAGCGGAAGGCGGCGCCGGCGATCCGCTCGGCGCTGCCCTGCGACATCGCGCCGCGGTCTGCCTTGGCCGCGAACTGGTCACCGCGCCAGATCGCGTAGGCACCGTCGATGCCGACCTTGGTGCGCAGGTCGTTGAAGACGGTCCGCTCGCCGTAGGGGGCGCTGGCCGGGACGACCGCGACGAAGATCGGCTTGTCGGCCTTCTTGATCTTCTCGGTCAGGGCGTCGGCCTGGCTCTGGCTGAATCGGCCGGTCATCGCCGGGTCGACGTAGACCCGCCCCTGCTTCAGGGTGGAGGCCGCGTCGTCCAGGCCGCCCGCGGCCGAGGCCGCCGGTGCGAGCAGGAGCAGCAGCCCCAGCAGCGCCGCCACCAGGGCAAGCGGCCCGGCGCCCCGGGAACGTCGTGCAAGGGTTCTCATGCCCTCGACGCTACCCCGACGGGCGTCGAGGCACGGCATACCCTTCGCATACTGGTAGTGACAGGATTCCCCGCCGACCGCCGGGGCCGCACCCCTCCTCGGGGATGATGTTTCCCCCACTCGCCCCTGATGCGGGCGGTGCGCGGGAACCGCGGCCGGCGCCCGGACGTACGTCCCGGCGGGCCCAGGGTGTTCCGGGCGGTGCGCCGACCGTACCGCGCGGACGGGCATAGTGGTCCCGGACCACTGGTCCCATTACCTGTTCTTGACCCATCTCCCGATCGGAGCACCCGGTGATCATCGGCCTCGTCACCGCCGTGGCGGCATCCGCCTGCTACGGCACCGGCTCAGTCCTCCAGGCCGTCGGATCCCGCCGTTCCGCGCGCGAGGAGGCCGCCAAGGGCGCCGCCGGCGCCACCACCGAGCACGGCGGGCCGAGCCTGTCCTCCACCGCGAAGGCCGCCGTCACCTGGGAGTTCATCGTCGGCACGGTGCTCGACCTGATCGGCTTCGGGCTGGGCGCGCTGGCCGCGCGGCTGCTGCCGCTGTTCCTCTCGCAGACCATCATCAGCGCCAACCTGGTGATCACCGCGGTGCTGAGCATCAAGCTGCTCGGCATCCGGCTCAAGCAGCTGGAGTGGGCCTCGATCGGCGTGCTCTGCTCGGCGCTGGTGCTGCTGGCCGTCTCGGCCGGCCCGGAGGGCGGCCACCACGCGTCGATGTCCTTCCACTGGGGCCTGCTGCTGGTCACCACCGTGCTGCTGGTCGGCGGCGGCCTGCTGGTGCGGCGGATGGGCTCCAAGGGCGCGATCGTCGCCGGCCTGCTCTCCGGCCTGGGCTTCGGCGCGCTGGGCGTCGGCGTGCGCATCCTGAACGGCATCGACCCGTTCGACGTCGCCAAGCTGCTCTCCGACCCGGCGCTGTACGCGATCCTGGTCGGCGGCCTCGGCGGCATGTACGTGCACACCGTGGCGCTGCAGATCGGCTCGGTGAACGGCGCGACGGCGGCGCTGGTGGTCGGCGAGACGGTGCTGCCCGGCGCGATCGGCGTGCTCTGGCTCGGCGACTCCTCCAAGTCCGGCCTGGGCTGGCTCGGCGTGGTCGGCTTCCTGCTCGCGGTGGTGTCCGCGGTCGGGGTCGCCTACTTCGGCCAGGACACCCACGGCTCCCCCGGCGAGGCGGCCGCCGACCAGCCGGAACTCGCCAAGCACTGAGCTCCCCGGCCCCCGCTTCCGGCCCTCGCTGTCAGCCCCCGCTGCGGGCCCGCGGCACCCGCTGGCAGCGGGGGCAGAAGTAGCTGGAGCGGTTCATCCAGGCGGCCCGCCGGATCGGGGTGCCACAGCGGCGGCAGGGCTCGTGCTCGCGGCCGTACGCGTCGAGGTCGCGGGAGAAGTAGCCGCTCTCGCCGTTCACGTTGACGTACAGGCTGTCGAAGCTGGTGCCGCCGACGGCGAGCGCCGCCGTCATCACCTCGCGGGCGTTCGCCAGCAGTTCGGCGGCCTGCGGGCGGGTGAGCGTCGCGGTCGGGCGGTCGTAGTGCAGCCGGGAGCGCCAGAGCGCCTCGTCGGCGTAGATGTTGCCGACCCCGCTGATCAGCGTCTGGTCGAGCAGCGCCCGCTTCACGGTGGTGCGCTTGGCCCGCAGCGCGGCCGCGAAGGCGGTGTCGTCGAAGCGCGGGTCGAGCGGGTCGCGGGCGATGTGCGCGATGGAGAGCGGCGTGCCCTCCGGGTCGCCGTCCTCGGCCTCCTCGACCGCGAGGCCGCCGAAGGTCCGCTGGTCGACGAAGCGCAGTTCGCGCCCGCCGTCGGTGAACCGCAGCCGCACCCGCAGGTGCGTCTCGTCGGGTACGGACGGGTCCTGGACGAGGAGTTGGCCGCTCATGCCGAGGTGGCCGATCAGCGAGAAGCCCGTGCCGGACCCCGCCAGCGGCACCCACAGGTACTTGCCGCGCCGCTGCGCGGTGCCGAGGGTGGTGCCGGTCAGCCGGGCGGCGAAGTCGGCGGCGCCGGCGGGCTGGCGGCGCACCGCGCGCGGGTGCAGCACCTGGACGTCGGCGACGGTCCGCCCGGCGACCCAGTTCGCCAGACCGCGGCGGACGACCTCGACCTCGGGAAGTTCGGGCACGGGAACAGGCCTCCTGCGGAAGGGATCAGCAGGAGGAAGGCTACTGCTCCCTCACGCCCCGGCGGGCAGCCGGTCGGCGTACTTCTCCTTGATCGCCCGCCAGGCGCTCTCGGCGGCCTTCTGCTCGGCCTCCTTCTTCGAGCGGCCGACGCCGCTGCCGAAGTCCTCGCCGGCCACCCGGGCCGCCGCGGTGAAGGTCTTCTCGTGGTCCGGACCGGATTCCATGACCACGTACTCGGGCACCCCGATGCCCACCGAGGCGGTGAGCTCCTGGAGGCTGGTCTTCCAGTCCAGGCCGGCGCCCAGCTGGGAGGACTCCTCGATCAGCGGGTCGAACAGCCGGTGGACGAACTCGGTGGCCGCTTCCAGACCCTGGTCCAGGTAGACGGCCCCGATCACGGCCTCGACCGTGTCGGCGAGGATCGACGACTTGTCGCGGCCGCCGGTGCCCTCCTCGCCCTTGCCGAGCCGGATGAACGTGCCGAGTTCCAGGCCCCGGCCGACGTCCGCGAGCGCGCGGGAGTTCACCACCGCGGCGCGCAGCTTGGCGAGCGTGCCCTCCGGCACGTCCGGGTGGACGCGGTAGAGGGTGTCGGTCACCACGAGGCCCAGCACCGAGTCGCCGAGGAACTCCAGGCGCTCGTTGGTGGGCAGACCCCCGTTCTCGTACGCGTACGAGCGGTGGGTCAGGGCACGCACCAGAAGGGCGCGCTCGAGCGTGTACCCGAGGCGCCCTTCCAGGACGTCGTATTCGGTCGAAGCCGGCCCACCGGCCTTGCCACCGCCCGAAGAGGAACCCTTCGGGGCGGAGGACGCCTTGCGGGTGGAGTTACCGTCCGACATCGATCCGTGCACCCCGCCGATCAGACCGAGAGGACCTGGCGACGGTTGTACGTGCCGCAGCTCGGGCACGCGATGTGACCCAGCTTCGGCTCGTGGCAGCGGTCGCACGCCACGAGGGCCGGAACAACGGCCTTCCAGTTGGACCGACGGTGGCGCGTGTTGCTGCGCGACATCTTCCGCTTCGGAACAGCCACGGCTACTTCTCCTGGTTCTCGGCGAGACCCTCACGGGTGTCGCTGTTCTTGATCCCGTCACCCTCGTCGCCGGGGGCGGCGGAGAGTCCCTGCAGAGCCGCCCACCGGGGGTCGGCGGCGTCGTGGTGGTGCGTCGGGTCGTCGCTCAGGCGCGCTCCGCACTCGGAGCACAGACCCAGGCAGTCTTCCTGGCACACCGGCTGCAGCGGCAGTGCGAGCACCACCGCGTCACGCAGCACCGGCTGGAGGTCGAAGAAGTCGCCCTCCAGGCGGTAAGTATCTTCTTCCGAGTCCTCGTCGAGGTCCTCGGCCCCGGCGGTCCGGGCGCGGTGACGCTCGTCGGACTCCGGGTAGTAGTACAGCTCCTGGAAGTCGACGTCGAGGTCGTCCTCGACGGGCTCCAGGCACCGGGCGCACTCGCCCTCGACCTGGGCCTCGGCGGTGCCGGTGACCAGCACGCCCTCGACCACGGACTCCAGGCGGAGCTCCAGCCGGAGCTCGCTCTTCTCGGGGACGCCGATCACGTCGATGATCCCCAGGCCCGCGGGGGCCTCCAGGGTGCGGGACACCTTGCGCAGCGAGCCCGGGCGACGTCCCAGCTCGTGCGTGTCGAACACGAGGGGGTCGCGGTGGTCGAGGCGGTTCAAGGTGTCCTGACTTCCATGGGGAATCTTCGATCGCGGTGCCACCGCACCAACGGTGCGCGGGCAAGCCGACAGTCCGACACGAAAAGGCCGGAGTGGTCAGCCTACCGGAGTCTCCCGCCAGGCCCAACTTCGCTCCCGTCAGGAGCTTCCGCCGGGCCCGCGCGGGGCCGGCTCAGCGACCGCCCAGCTCCCGGAGCCGGGTCATGTCGATCATGCTGGTGTCGAAGAAGCTGGTCTCGTCCAGACCCGGCTGCTGCTGCTGTTGCGGCACCGCCGGCGGGGCGGCGGGCTGCTGCGGGTAGGTGTAGGCGTCGTACTGCTGCGCGCCGTAACCCGGCTGCTGCTGTTGCGGATAGCCGTAGTCCCCGTGCTGCTGCTGGGCCGCGTAGTCCGGGTGCTGCTGCGGGTAGCCGTCCGCGGCGCCCTGCTGCTGGTGCCCCCACTGGGCACCGTACGGGTCGCCCTGGCCGGCCGGGTCGTAGCCGCCGGCGTACACCTCGGCGTACTGCCCCTGCTGCTGCCCGCCCTGCTGCTGGGCGGCCGCGTACTGGTCGACGCCGGGGGCCTGCCAGCCCACCGCGGCCGGGGTCTGCTCCGGCCAGGTCTGCTGCTGCGGGACGTCCTCGCGGTACCAGGCGATGTCGTCGCCGTTGGCTTCGGCATCGGTGGCGAAGCCGGCGGCCACCGCCTCGGCGCGTTCCTTGGCCTGCTGCGCCTCGTCGGCGGCGGCCAGGTAGGCGCCCAGCTCGTCGATCGGCCGCTTGCCGAGCAGCTTGTCGCGGCCCTTGCCAACGGCCTCCAGGGTGGCGCTGAGGACGTTCTCCAGCGTGGCGAGCTTCACATCGACGTACTCGTCGACCTCGGGGCTGGGGGTGATCCGCTGCGGCTGGAACTCCTCGCCGTCCGTCTCGCCGTCGAACTCGGTCTCGAAGACGCTGGAGTCACCGCGCAGCTTGGTCCGGCCGCGGCCGACGGCGCCGAGCGTCTTGGTCAGCACGACCTCGAAGTTGGCGAGCTTGCTGTCCACGTAGTCGTCGGCCTCGGCACGCTTGGCCTCGATCTCGCCACGGGCCTCGGCGAGGATCCGGTCGGCCTCGGCCTGGGCCCGGCGGACCACCTCGGTGTCCGAGATCAGCGAGCCGCGCTCGGCGTGCGCACCCTGGATGATCCGGTCGGCCTCGGCCTGGGCCCCGGCCACCACCTGCTCGTGGTCGGCCATCATCGACTGGGCCTGGGCGAGTTCGGCGGGCAGCTCCGCCTTGAGGGCGTTGAGCAGGCCGATCAGTTCGGCCCGGTTCACCACGCAGGAGGCCGACATCGGCATCGAACGGGCGTTCTCGACCGCCGCGACGATCTCGTCGACCTTGTTCTGCACGTCCACGGGGCTTCGTCTTTCCGTGTGCCGCCGACGGTCCGGCGGAGGCAGGCCCGACGCGGTGAACCTCACCGCAGGGGCAGGAATACAGACTGTACGGCCACCGCGCGGCGAGGTCACAACGCCCGAGCCGAACCGGTCGACCGGGCATCGGACAAGTCATGACGAACCAGCAGAAAGGGACGCCCGCCCCACGATGCCGACGCTCCCGCCTACTGCTGGGCCCTGCGCTCCGCGATCCGCTCGACCAGCCGCCGGTGCACCGTCTCCGGCAGCAGGTGGGAGACGTCCCCGCCGTACGAGGCGACCTCCTTGACCAGCGTCGAGGAGAGGAAGCTGTACGTCGGGGAGGTCGGCACGAACAGCGTCTCCACCCCGGACAGGCCGTGGTTCATCTGGGCCATCTGCAACTCGTAGTCGAAGTCGCTGACCGCGCGCAGGCCCTTGATGATCGCGGGGATCCCGCGCTCCCGGCAGAAGTCCACCAGCAGGCCGTGGTACGACTCGACCACCACGTTGCCGAAGTCCGCGGTGACCTCCTCGATCAGGTCCATCCGCTCCTCGACGCTGAACATGCCCTGCTTGTTGCGGTTGATCAGGACCGTGACGTGCACGACGTCGTACAGCTTCGAGGCCCGCCCGATGATGTCGAGATGACCGTTGGTGATCGGGTCGAACGAACCGGGACAGACGGCGCGGCGCATGGCGTGGGTGCTCCCTCGTGGGGTGACGGCTGCTGCGGGCCTCGGCCCGCTACTCGTGCTGGCTGGTCTCGGCGGCGGCGCGACCGTACCAGAGCGTGCCCTCGCCGTAGCGGCGCGAGCGCAGCACCTCGAAGCCCTCGGGCCAGCCGAAGTCGCCGCCACGGGTGCTGCGCTCCACGGTGACGAGTGCGTCCTCCGCGAGCCAGCCCCCGGCCAGGAGTGTGATCAGCATCTCGCGCAGTTCGTCGTCCGTCACGGCGTACGGCGGGTCGAGGAAGACCAGGTCGTACGGGGTCTGCGGGGGCGGGCCCGCGATCACCTGCTCGGCCCTGGCGGCCTTCACCTCCACGCCCGGCAGGCCGATCGTGCGGACGTTCTCCCGGATCACCCGGGCCGCCTGGCCGTCCGCCTCGACCAGCAGGACGTGCTCGGCGCCGCGCGACAGCGCCTCCAGGCCGACCGCGCCCGATCCACCGAACAGGTCGAGCATCCGGGTCCCGTGCAGGGTGCCGCGCAGCGCCTCCAGGGTGGAGAACATCGCCTCACGGGCCTTGTCGGAGGTCGGGCGGGTGCCCCGGCCTGGCGGTACGGCCAGCCGGCGGCCGCCGGCCAGCCCGGCGATCACGCGGGTCATGGTGGGGGAAGGTCCTTTCGTCGCTGCCCGACCACGCTATACGGGTCGAGGCCCCACCGACGGATCGGTGGGGCCCCCGGGGCACGGCTCAGCCCGCCCCGGAGCCCGCCTCAGCCGGCCCCGGGGCGCGTCTCAGCTCGCCTCGGAGCCCGCCGGCGGGGCCGGGGCGGCCGCGCCGAGCAGCGCCGGCGAGGCGTAGCGGGACCAGGACAGGCAGCCGTCGGGCGGGCAGAACTCGGGGCGGCGCGGGTCGTGCCCGAGCTCGCGCAGCTTGGTGCGGACGGAGTCGGGGGTGCGGCCGAAGCGGGCGGCGATCCGGGCGACGGTCTCGCCGTCGTGGAAGCGCCGGACCAGCTCCTCCTCGTGCTGCGGGACCCAGGGGGCGCCGTGGCCGGGGTACAGCTCGCGCAGCACGTCACGGTCGGGGATGGGCTCGGAGACGTCGGCGACGATCGCCAGCGCCCGCAGCGCGCGGTTGAGCGCGATCCGCAGCGAGGCGACGTCCTCGACCGGCAGGCGGAGCTTGCCCGAGGCGAGCGGCTGGGCGGCCGCCCCCTCGCGCCAGCCGGTCAGGGTGAGGGTGACCTCGCGGTCGTCGTCGCTGGCGAGTTCGATCCGGAAGACCTTGTCGCCCAGCGGGAGCTCGTTGAGATGACGGAATGCCATGGCAGGACCCCCAAATGTCGTGCCAGGTACGCACCTTGGGGGTGCGCCCTGAACACCTTCATTCTCTCGCGGGGGTCTGACAATTCCGGGGTCGGCGGCGGCCGCTCAGCCCTTCTCCATGTAGGCCGCGCGGTCCTCGTCGAGCAGGCTCTCCAGCGCGGTGCGCAGCTCCGGGTGGGCGGTCAGCTCGCGGTCCTCGGCGACCAGCCGGGTGGCCTCCGTCCGGGCGGTGAGGATGACCTCCTCGTCCTCCAGCACCGAGAGCACCTTGAGCGAGGACTTCACCCCGGACTGCGCCTGGCCCAGCACGTCGCCCTCGCGGCGCTGTTCGAGGTCGATCCGGGACAGCTCGAAGCCGTCCAGGGTGCCGGCCACCGCGTCCAGCCGGGCCCGGGCGGCGCTGCCCGCGGGCATGTCGCTGACCAGCAGGCACAGGCCCGCGGCGCTGCCGCGGCCGACCCGGCCGCGCAGTTGGTGGAGCTGGGAGACACCGAAGCGGTCGGCGTCCATGATGACCATCGCGGTGGAGTTGGGGACGTTGACGCCGACCTCGATGACGGTGGTGGCGACCAGCACGTCCACCTCGCCGGCCGTGAAGCGGCGCATCACCTCGTCCTTGGCCTCCGGGGCCAGCCGGCCGTGCAGGATCTCCACCCGCAGGCCCTGCAACGGCCCCCCGACCAGCTTCCCGGCAGTCTCCACCACCGAGAGCGGGGGCCGCCGTTCGTCGCTCCCGGCACCGGCGTCGGAGACGTCCTCCAGGTCCTCCTCGGCCGCCTTCCGCTTCTTCTTCGGCTCGGCGGCGGGCTCCTCGTCCCCGATCCGGGGGCAGACCACGTACGCCTGGTGGCCCTTGGCGACCTCCTCGCGTACGCGCTCCCAGGCCCGGGTGAGGAAGTTGGGCTTCTCCAGCGCGGGGACGACGTGGGTGGAGATCGGCGAGCGGCCGGCCGGCAGCTGGTCGAGGACGGAGGTCTCCAAGTCCCCGAAGACGGTCATCGCGACGGTGCGCGGGATCGGGGTGGCGGTCATCACCAGCAGGTGCGGCGGCTGTTCGCCCTTGGCGCGCAGGGCGTCCCGCTGTTCGACGCCGAAGCGGTGCTGCTCGTCGACCACGACCAGGCCGAGGTCCTGGAACTGGACCTTGTCCTCGATCAGCGCGTGGGTGCCGATGGCGATGCCCGCGTCTCCGCAGGCCATGTCGAGCAGCGCCTGGCGGCGGGCCGGGACGCCCATGGAGCCGGTCAGCAGCACCACCCGGGTGCCGAGGTCGGAGCCGCCGAGCATGCCGCCCTCCGCCAGGTCGCCCATCATCTCGACGATCGAGCGGTGGTGCTGCTGGGCCAGCACCTCGGTGGGCGCGAGCAGCACGGCCTGGCCGCCCGCGTCGACCACGGCGAGCATGGCGCGCAGCGCGACCAGGGTCTTGCCGGAGCCGACCTCGCCCTGGAGCAGCCGGTGCATCGGGTGCTCGCTCGCGAGATCGGCGGCGATCTCGGCGGACACCTTCTGCTGGCCCTCGGTGAGGGTGAACGGCAGCCGGGCGTCGAAGGCGTCCAGCAGGCCGCCCGCGCGGGCCCTGCGCGGGACGGCGGGCAGCGCGGACTCGGCGGCCCGGCGCTGGGCCAGGGCGACCTGGAGGACGAAGGCCTCGTCCCAGCGCAGCCGGCTCTGGGCGAGCTCGCGGTCGGCCTGGCCGCGCGGGCGGTGGATCAGCTCCAGCGCCTCGGGCAGCGGGATCAGCCCGTGCCGCTCGCGCAGTTCGGCGGGCAGTGGCTCGCCGACGTCGCCCAGGTGCTTGGTGAGGGCCGTCTCGACGCAGATCGACAGCTTCCAGCTGGGCATCTGCGCGCTGGCGCCGTAGACCGGGATCAGCCGGCCGGCGAACTGCCGGGCGGCGTCCGACCCGGCCTCCTCGTCGAGCAGCTGGTAGTCCGGCGAGACCAGCTGGCGGCTGCGGTTGAAGACGCCGACCTTGCCCGCGAACAGGCCCTGAGCGCCGGACTTGAGCTCCTTCTGCCGCCAGCCCTGGTTGAAGAAGACCAGCGAGAGCCGACTGCGGCCGTCGGTGACGACGACCTCCAGCCGGTCGCCCTTGCGGCCGCGGAACGGGATCAGGGTGACCTTCTCGATCCGGGCCAGCACGGTGACGTGCTCGTCGATCTCCAGCTCGTCCAGGCTGGTGAGCTGGCCGCGTTCGACGTAGCGGCGCGGATAGTGGTGCAGCAGGTCCCCGACCGTGCGCAGCTTGAGGCTGTCGGCGAGCACCTTCGCGGTGCGGTCGCCGACGAGTTTGGTCAGTGGTTCATCGAGAGCGCCCATCAGGCCCCTGTTTACACCACGGGGCCGACATTCCGGGCTCCGCGGCGTGCCCTACTCCACCCCGATGAGCAGCGGCGCGGACTCCTGGCCGCCGTGGAAGACCACCGCGTCGACCTCGGGCCGCCGGTGCCGGGCGTGTGCCACCAGGCGGTCGGCGAGCGCCTCGTCGGCGCCCTCGCCGAGGACCAGGGTGACGAGTTCGCCGCCCGCGCCGAGCATCCGGTCCAGCACGCTCGCCCCGACCTCGGCCAGCCCGGTGCCGATCACCGCGACGTCGCCGTCGATCAGGCCGAGCACGTCCCCGGCCTGGCAGACCCCGGCCATCGTCCAGGACTCCCCCTCGGCCACGGCGAGTTCGGCGTACCGGGTGGCGCCGGCCGCGGAGGTCATGGCGACCACGTCCTCGTCGAAGCGGCGCCCGCCCTCGTGCACCGCGAGCGCCGCCAGGCCCTGCACCGGCGAGCGGGTCGGCAGCACGGCGATCCGCACGCCCTCCTCGCGCAGCTGGTCGGCGGCGGCCCCGGCGGCGGCGCGCAGTTCGGGGTCGTTGAGCAGCAGGACGACCTCGCGGGCGGCCGAGCGGCGCACGGCGGCGGCGAGTTCGGCACTGGCCGGCGGGCGGTCCGGGTCGGCGTGCAGGGCGACGGCGCCGGCCTGCTCGCACAACTCGGCCAGTCCCCCGCCGGACACCACGCAGAGCACCGCGCGGGCCCGGTCCCGGCGTTCGCCGCGCTCGGCGGCGCTGCCGGCCCGGGCGGCGGCCTCGGCGAAGTGCGTGATCCGGATCTGGTGCGGCCGCCCGGCCTCGACCCCGGCCTCGACGGCGGCGCCCGCGTCGTCCACGTGGACGTGCACGTTCCACAGGCCGTCGCCGCCGCCGACCACCAGGGAGTCGCCGAGCGCGCCGAGCCGCTCGCGCAGGGCGGGCAGGGCCTCGTCGGGCGCGTCGAGCAGGTAGATCACCTCGAACGCGGGGTGGCCGGGGCCCGGCGGCCTCAGGTGCACCGCGCAGCTGTCGACTTCCCGGACGTCCCCGCGCAGCGCGACCGGGCCCATCGGCTGCTGCCCGGCGACGGCGTCGGCGAGCGCGCCGAGCACGGCGACCAGGCCGCGCCCGCCGGCGTCCACGACCCCGTTCTCGGCCAGCACGGCGAGCTGTTCGGGGGTGTGCCGCAGCGCGTCCCGGGCGGCCCGGTAGGCGGTGTCGGCGACCTGCGCGAGCCCGTCCCCGGCCCGGACGGCCTCCCGGGCGGCGACCCGGGCGACGGTCAGCAGGGTGCCCTCGACGGGCTCCGCGACGGCCTGGTAGGCGGAATCGGCGGCCCGTTGCAGGGCGGCCCGCAGCTGGTCGGCGCCGCCGCCCTCGGCGAGCGTCTCGGCGGTGCCGCGCAGCCACTGGGCGAGGATCACCCCGGAGTTGCCGCGGGCGCCGACCAGCGCGCCGCGGGCCATCGCCCGTGCGGTGTCGGCCAGGCCGGGGGCCGGGTCGGCGGCGGGGTCGGCGAAGCGGCTCTCCACCTCGGCGGCGGCGGACTCGACGGTCAGGTAGAGGTTGGTGCCGGTGTCGCCGTCCGGGACGGGATAGACGTTGAGCGCGTCGATCTCCTCGCGGGCCTGGCCGAGCGCACGCAGGGCGAGCTGGCACCAGGTGCGCACGGCCGGGGCGTCGAGCGTGTGCAGCACCAGGTCTCCTCCGGGTGGGACGCCGCGACGGCCTGCGGGGCAGCAGCACGGCCAAGGCCGCGGCGAGGGGTGATACCGGCAGGTTATCGGGGGCCGGGGAGGGTCGCCCGGACCGGCGACCGGAGCGATCACCCTGCCGGACATGGTAGTTTCGTTGAACCGGAACAGGCGTTGTATGCTCTTCCGGTTGCCTGGAACAATCCAGGCTCACCCCTCGGTCCGGTCAGGTTCACGCGAGTGCTCCGCTGGTCCAGCGGGGTTGTCGAACGTAAATGATCTGAAGTCTTGGAGTGACTCCTGTGGCTGCCAACTGCGACGTCTGCGGCAAGGGGCCGGGCTTCGGCAACAGCATCTCCCACTCGCACCGCCGTACCCCCCGTCGTTGGAACCCCAACATTCAGACGGTGCGCGCTGTGATTGGGCGGACGCCGAAGCGGCTCAACGTCTGCACCTCGTGCATCAAGGCCGGTAAGGTCTCGCGCTGACGCGCAGACCGGCATGCCGGTCCTCCAGTGAAGCCGGTTCATCCTCGGATGAACCGGCTTCACTGTTTTTCCGCCGCGCTTTCCGGCCGCTGATTTCCCGCCGGCTTCCCGCCGCACCCGTGTTCCCCGCCACATCCGTGGTGGTGGGCGGGCCCGGGGGCCCGCCCACCGGCCGGGTCAGCGCCAGCGCCAGGCGTGGTCGACCGGGCCGATCCCGGCACCGAGCGCGAAGCCGCCGGCGATCGCGCCGGTGATGTAGGCCTTGGCCGAGCCGACCGCCTCCGGCAGCGACTCGCCCTTGGCCAGCCCGGCCGCGATCGCGCTGGCCAGGGTGCAACCGGTGCCGTGGGTGTGCCGGTTGTCGTAGCGCGGCGCCCGGTACCAGTGCACCTCGCCGGGCCCGCCGTAGAGCAGGTCCGCGGCCTCACCCTCCAGGTGGCCGCCCTTGACCAGCGCCCAGCGCGGCCCGAGGTCGAGCAACGCCTTGGCGGCGTCCAGCATCTGCCCCTCGCCCTCGACCGTCCGGCCGGTGAGCTGGGTCACTTCGTGCAGGTTGGGGGTGGCCAGGGTGGCGACCGGCAGCAGCCGCTCGCGGACGGTGGCGACGGCCTCGGCGGCCAGCAGGGCGTCCCCGTGCTTGGAGACGCCGACCGGGTCGACGACCACCGGGGCGTCCACCCCGGCCAGCAGTTCGGAGACGGTCTCGACCAGTTCGATCGAGGCGAGCATGCCGGTCTTCACGGCCTGCACCCCGATGTCGTCGACCACGCTGCGGAACTGCGCCCGGACGGCCTCGGCGGGCAGCTCCCAGTAGCCCTGGACGCCGAGCGAGTTCTGCGCGGTGACGGCGGTGATCACGCTCATGCCGTGGACGCCGAGGGCGAGCATCGCCTTGAGGTCGGCCTGGATGCCGGCACCACCACCGGAGTCGGAGCCGGCGACGGTGAGCACGCGGGGAGGGGCGGTGGCGGGGCCGCGCGCAGCGCGTCGGCCAGGGGCGGGGGCGGGAGACGGGTGGGCCATGAGGTCAACCTACCTGCGCGCGTTCGGAGCGCGGCACCCTGCCAGAGCACGGCCTCAGAGCACGGCCTCGGACTCCACCCAGCGGTCCTCCGGCACCGTCTTCAGCCTGGTCACCGCGTCGGCGATCGGCACCAGCTCGATCCCGGTCCGGCGCAGCGCGGTGAAGTGGCCGAACGCGCCCTGGTGGACGGCCTCGACGGCGTGCCAGCCGAAGCGGGTGGCGAGCACGCGGTCCCGGGCGGTCGGGGTGCCGCCGCGCTGGGTGTGCCCGAGGATGACCGGGCGGGCCTCCTTGCCGAGCAGGTTCTCCAGTTCGTGGGCGAGCCGGTTGCCGATCCCGCCGAAGGTCCGGTGGCCGTACTGGTCGACCTCGCCGTGGTCGAAGCGCATGGTGCCGGGCATCGGGGCGGCGCCCTCCGCGACGGCGATGATGGCGAACTTCTTGCCGCGGTCGAAGCGGTCGTCGACCATCCGGGCCACCGCCTCGATGTCGAAGGGCTTCTCCGGGATGAGGATGCCGTGCGCGCCGCCGGCCATGCCCGCGGTGAGGGTGATCCAACCGGTGTGACGGCCCATCAACTCGACGACCATGACGCGCTGGTGGGATTCCGCGGTGGTCTTGAGCCGGTCGATCGCCTCGGTCGCGACGTGCACCGCGGTGTCGAAGCCGAAGGTGGCGTCGGTGGCGTTGATGTCGTTGTCGATGGTCTTGGGCACCCCGACGACCGGCAGTCCGGCGTCGCTGAACAGCCTGGCGGCGGTCAGCGTGCCCTCGCCGCCGATCGCGATGAGCGCGTCGATGCCGATGTCCCGGGCCAGCGTCCTCGCGTTCTCCACCGCCCAGGAGATCCGCTCGCGCTGCACCCGGGCGGAGCCCAGGACGGTGCCGCCGAGGGTGAGCAGGCCGGTGACGTCGTCGTGCGAGACCGGCCGGGTGCGGCCTTCGATCAGGCCGAGGAAGCCGTCCAGGATGCCGACGATCTCGTCGCCGTGCACGTCCGTGCCCCGGTGCACGACGGAGCGGATCACCGCGTTGAGGCCGGGGCAGTCGCCGCCGCTGGTCAGTACACCGATACGCATGACTGGGTGCGCTCCCGCTCGCAGTGGTTCAGACCACCCACACCAGACGGCGGGCGGGCTCGGTTGTCGCCAGCCTACGCAAAACGGACCCGCGAAGCCCGTGCGCCGCGAGTCCGGGGGTCACGCGCCGCCCGCCGCGCGCCGGTGTCCGGGAGTCACCCGCCGTGTGCCGTACGACAATCGGCGCGGCCGCCCGTCACTCGGCGAAGTGGTCCCAGCCGCCGACCCGGTCCCAGGGCGCGCCGTCCACCGTCACCCGGCCGCTGCGGCTGCCCCGGGGTCGGCCGGTCACCTCGCCCACCACCCGCCAGCGGGCCGGGAGTTGGACCCCGCGCGGGAAGGTCGCCACGATCGCGTGGTCCTCGCCGCCGGACAGCACCCAGACCAGCGGGTCCACCCCGACCGCCTGTCCGATGTCGGCCATCTGCGCCGGGACGTCGAAGTCGGCGGCCTTCAGGTCGATGTCCACCGCGCTGGCCCGGGCCACGTGGCCGAGGTCGGCGACCAGTCCGTCGCTCACGTCGATCATCGAGGTCGCGCCCAACTCGGCGCCGCCCGGGCCCGCGTGGTACGGCGGCTCGGGCCGGCGGTGCGCCTCGACGAAGGCGCGCGGGGAGCGGAAGCCTCGTTGCAGCACGGTGAGTCCGGCGGCCGACCAGCCGAGCCAGCCGGTCACCGCGACCACGTCGCCGACCTGCGCGCCGGCGCGCGTCACCGGCGCGCGCCCCTGGAGGTCCCCGAGCGCCGTGATGGCCAGCGTGACGGTGTCGCCGCGCACCACGTCGCCGCCGACCACCGTCGCCCCGGCCACCTGGCACTCGTCGCGCAGCCCGTCCATCAGCTCGGTGGCCCAGGTGGTGGGCAGGTCGGCGGGGGCGACCAGGCCGAGCAGTATCGCGGTGGGCACCGCTCCCATGGCGGCCACGTCGGCGAGGTTCTGGGCGGCGGCCTTGCGGCCCACGTCGTAGGCGGTGGACCAGTCCCGGCGGAAGTGCCGGTTCTCGATCAGGACGTCCGTGGTGGCCACCACCCGGCCGTCCGGGGCCTTCACCACCGCGGCGTCGTCACCGGGGCCGAGGTCCACCGCGTCGGTGAGCGGCACCCGGGCGGTCAGCTCCCTGATGAGACCGAACTCGCCGAGCTCGCCCACGGTCCCCTGCATCTGCCGTCCTCTCGCATGTCCATCTGAACTCGTCCCCGTCGAGCCCCCGCGCGCAGCGTACGCCCTTCCGGGGTGTCGGGGTCTCCCCTCCCCGGCCCACCGCGCGGTAGCGTGGTGATCAGACTGCCGGTGAGCCCGTTCCCACCCCGACGACCGTCCGGGCGATCACGGCGGCGATCCCCGTAACCGGCCGCCGGAGGTCCCCGTGGTACAGGCATACATCCTGATCCAGACCGAGGTCGGCAAGGCCACCGCCGTGGCCCAGTCGATCTCCGAGATTCCCGGCGTCCTCCAGGCCGAGGACGTCACCGGCCCGTACGACGTCATCGTCCGGGCCGAGGCCGACACCGTGGACGACCTGGGGCGCCTGGTGGTGGCCAAGGTCCAGCAGGTCGAGGGCATCACCCGCACCCTCACCTGTCCGGTGGTGCACCTGTAAGACCCGGCTACCATCGGCGGGTGGCCAGAGAACTCCGAATCCCCCGGGCGCTGACGGCACTGCCGGCGCCCGTCCGCTGGCTGGCCCTGCCGCTCGCCCTGACCTGCACGGTCGTCGTGCTGCTCGGCAGTTGGGGCTCCGCCGACGAATCGGTGGCGGCCCCCCGGCCGGGCGGCAAGGCGGCCGAGTACTGCCGCGCGCTGGCCGCGGCCCTGCCGCAGGAGCTGCTCGGCCACGCCCGCAAGGACCCGTCGCCCGCCTCGCCGTACGTGGCCGCGTGGGCCAGCTCGCCCCGCACGGTGCTGCGTTGCGGCATCGACCGTCCGGAGGAACTGGACGGCGAGCACGCCAAGGACTGGTCGCCGACCGTGGACGACGTCACCTGGTGGTCGCAGAAGCTCACCGACGGCGGCTACCGCTTCGTGACGACCATGCGCGCCGCCTACGTCGAGGTGACCGTCCCGGCCGGTGCCGCGGCCAACCCCTTCGACCCGGCCGCCGCCCTCACCGGCGCGGTGAAGGCCACCGTCCCGGGCTGAGCCCGCGAACGCGCCGAGGAGGGCGGGCCGGGAGCTTCCCGGCCCGCCCTCCGTCGTTCGCGCGCGGCTACCGCAGGCCGGTCGAGCGGCGCAGCGCCGCCTGGAGCAGCCGGTCGATCAGCTCCGGGTAGGACAGCCCGGTGGCCTCCCACATCTTCGGGTAGGCCGAGATCGGGGTGAAGCCGGGCATGGTGTTGATCTCGTTGACCATCCAGGTGCCGTCCTCCAGCAGGAAGAAGTCCACCCGGGCCAGGCCCTCGCAGCCGAGCGCGTCGAACGCGGCCACCGCCTGGCGGCGGATCTCGGCGGTCTGCTCGTCGTCGAGCTTCGCCGGGATCTGCACCTCGGACGAGTCGATGTACTTGGCCTCGAAGTCGTAGAAGTCGAAGCCGTCGCCGACCAGCACCTCGGCCGGGAGGCTGGCCTTCGGGCCGTCCTCGGTCTCCAGCACGCCGCACTCGATCTCGCGGCCGCTCACGCCGGCCTCGATGATCAGCTTGGGGTCGTGCCGGCGGGCCTCCTCGATCGCGGCGTCGAGGTCGGCGAGGTCCTTGACCTTGGTGATGCCCATGCTGGAGCCGGCCCGGCAGGGCTTCACGAACAGCGGCAGGCCGAGCTCGGCGGCCCGCTCGCGCACCGCGGCGCGGCCGGCCTCGCTCTCCCAGTCGCGCGGCCGCACGATGGTGTACCGGCCGACGCCCAGGCCGTGCGAGGCCAGGATCCGCTTGGTGAACTCCTTGTCCATGCCGACCGCGCTGGACAGCACGCCGTTGCCGACGTAGGGCACGCCGGACAGCTCCAGCAGGCCTTGCAGGGTGCCGTCCTCTCCCCAGGGGCCGTGCAGCAGCGGGAACACCACGTCGACCTCGCCGAGGGCCTTGGGGGTGCTTCCCGGCTCGCTCAGGACGACCTCCCGGTCGCCCGGGGCGATCGGCAGCGCGACCTGCCCGTCCACGGACTCGGCGACGCCCGGGACGTCCGGCATCCGGCCGTCGGTGATGGCCATCCGGGCGGGCTCGTCGCTGACCAGTGCCCAGCGGCCCTCGGGGGTGATCCCGATCGGGAGCACCTCGTACTTCTCGCGGTCGATCGCCTTGAGCACGCTGCCGGCGGTGACCACCGAGACGCCGTGCTCGGAGCTGCGTCCGCCGAAGACCAGCGCGACGCGCGGCTTCGCAGCGGACGGGTTCGGGGAGGACTGTTCGATGCTCATATCGGGTTTGAGACTACCGTGCGAACGGTTTCCGGGGCGTCAGCCGCCCCCGACCACCGCCTCGCCGTCAGCGCCGCTCGGCACCGCTCAGCGCCGCTCGGCCTTCGCCGAACGGGACATCAGGGCCTGGAGCGCCTCCTGGGTGGGCCGCCCGTTGTGCACGACGTCCACCACCGCCTCGACGATCGGCATGTCGACGCCGTTGCGCCGGGCCAGGTCGAGCACCGACTCGCAGGACTTGACGCCCTCCGCGGTCTGCCGGGTCGCCGCGATGGTCTCCGCGAGCGACATGCCCCGGCCCAGGTTCATGCCGAAGGTGTTGTTGCGCGACAGCGGCGAGGAGCAGGTGGCGACCAGGTCGCCCATCCCGGCGAGCCCGGCGAAGGTGTGCGGGTCGGCGCCGAGCACCTCGCCGAGCCGGGTGGTCTCGGCCAGCCCGCGGGTGATCAGCGTCGCCTTGGTGTTGTCGCCGAGCCCCATGCCGGCCGCCATGCCGACCGCCAGGCCGATCACGTTCTTGACCGCTCCGCCGAGCTCGCAGCCCAGCACGTCGGTGTTGGTGTACGGGCGGAAGTACGGCGTGTGGCAGGCCGCCTGGAGCCGCTTGGCGACCGCCTCGTCCGCGCAGGCGACGACGCTGGCGGCGGGCTGCCGGTTGGCGATCTCCCGGGCCAGGTTGGGCCCGCTGACCACCGCGACGCGCTCCGGGCCGACCTTGGTGACCTCGTCGATCACCTCGCTCATCCGCTTGGCCGTGCCGAGTTCGATGCCCTTCATCAGGCTCACCAGCACGGTCTGCGGCTCGATCAGCGGCGTCCAGGCGGCCAGGTTGTCGCGCAGCGTCTGCGAGGGCACCACCAGGACGGCGAAGTCGGCGCCGGCCAGCGCCTCGGCGGCGTCGGTGGTGGCCCGGACGGAGCCCGGCAGCGGCACGCCCGGCAGGTAGTCCGGGTTCTCGTGCGTGGTGTTGATGGCGTCGACGAGTTCCTGGCGGCGGGCCCACAGGACGACGTCGCTGCCCGCGTCGGCCAGCACCATCGCGAAGGCGGTGCCCCAGGAGCCCGTCCCCATCACTGCGCAGCGGGTCACCGGCCGCCCTCCTCGTCGTCGTTGCCGCCCTTGGCGCGCCGGCGTTCGGCGGCGGCCGCGGCGGCGCGGTTCCGGGCGGCCTTGCGCATGTCGTAGCGCTCGGCCGGCGGCTCCTCGCCGCGGACGTCGGCCAGCACGGCGGTGATCGCCGTCATGATGTCCTCGGTGGCGTCGTTGAGCACCTGGGCGGTGAGCTCCTGGCCCCGGTACTTGCTCAGGTCCACCGCGGGCCCCGCCGCCACGGTGACCCGGTGGCGCGGGAAGAGGTTGAACTTGCCCTTCCCGAAGCCCGGACGGCCGTACGGCGGGATGATCTCGTGCGCTCCCCAGTGTGCGACCGGGATGACCGGCGCGCCGGTCATCAGCGCGACCCGGGCGACGCCGCTCTTGCCGGTCATCGGCCACAGGTCCGGGTCCCGGGTGAGCGTGCCCTCCGGGTAGAACTGCACGCACTGGCCGCCGTTGACGGCGTCGATAGCGGCCCGGAAAGCCTGCGCGGCATCGGTGGACTCGCGGAACACCGGAATCTGGCCGGTCTTGCGCAGCATGAATCCGATGAAGGGAATCGAGAACAGCGAGGACTTGCCGAGAATGCGCGGCGGACGGCCGCTGTTGTACTGCCAGTGCGCGTAGATCACCGGGTCGATGATCGAATTGTGGTTCACCGCGGCGATGAAGCCGCCTTCCTTCGGAAGGTGCTCCCAGCCCCGCCAGTCGGGCTTCACCAGCGCGGTCGTCACCGGCTTCACCAGCACGGCCGCGAAGCGGTACCAGATGCCGTAGTCGGCGTTGCCGAACTTGGCGTACGAGCGGCGGGCCACCCCAGGTCCTCCTCATCCGAAGCGGCACGTGGGGTGCCGCGGTCATAACCTCCCGGTGCCGCGCACCGGTACGGGACCGGTGCCCGGGTGACGGGCGCGGAACAGTCTCGCCCGGCTGCTCACCGGCTGTCGAGCGACCGCGCCAACCCGCCCGGCAGGCGTGATCAAACGCACGTCCGCACAGATCGGACGGCCTGGCGAGGGCTCCGGGACCGGCGTCACAATGACGCCGATGACCCAGGACACCGTACGCCCCAACGGGCCCGTCGCGCCCCCCGCACCCGCCACCGACTGGTCGCTGGTGCTGCCGCTCAAGCCGCTCGCCCTCGCGAAGAGCCGACTGGCCCCGTACGCCGGGCCGCACCGGGCGGACCTCGCGCTGTCCTTCGCGCTCGACACCGCCACCGCCGCACTGGCCACCCCGGGCGTCGCCCGGGTCCTGGTGGTCACCCGGGACCCGGCGGCCGGCGCCCGGCTGGCGGCACTGGGCGCGGTGGTGGTCGCCGACGAACCCGGCGAGGGCCTCAACGAGGCGCTGGTGCACGGCACGGCGGCCGCCCTGGCGCTCGCCCCGCGCTCGCCGCTGGCCGCCCTCTCGGCGGACCTGCCGGCCCTGCGCCCGGTCGAACTGGCCCGGGTGCTGGGCGCGGTGCCGCCGGACGGCCGGGCCTTCCTGCCGGACTCCCCCGGCCTCGGCACCACGCTGCTCGCCTGTACCCCCGGCCGCCCGCTCTCGCCCGCCTTCGGGGACGGCTCGCGGGCCCGGCACGCGGCCGGCGGAGCACTCGAACTTCGCCTGGCGGACGTGGAGTCGGTGCGCCGGGACGTCGACACCGGCGCGGACCTCGGCGAGGCCGCGGCGCTCGGCCTCGGCCCGTACACCAGCGCCCTGTTCGCCCGGCTGGCGCGGGCCTGACCGGCGCCCCGCGGGACGCCGCCCGGTCGGCCGGGGCCGCTCGCTATGCTGCTGCCATGCAGGCCACCGCGTTCACCTTCGACCCCGCCACCCGGGCCGGCTCCGTGCTGCTCGACGACGGGACCCCGGTGCCGTTCGACGCGGCCGCCTTCGACGCCGGCGGTCTGCGGCTGCTGCGACCGGGCCAGCGGGTGCGGATCCGCACCGAGGGCGCCGGCGAGGCCCGCCGGGTGGTCTTCGTGACGCTGCAGACCTTCCCCGACCCGGCCGCGGGCTGACCGTCCTCCGCTGACCGTCCCCCCGCTGGTCCTCCTCCGCCGTCCGGCACGCCCGCCGCCGCGTTCCGTGCCTGGTCACCGTCGGTCGCAGAATCCTGACTAAGCGCCCGGAAATCGAAAGAGCCGCGGCGACCCGGTCTCCGCAATTCACGGAGGGGGGTGCCGCGGCTCTCTGCCGAAGGCCGTCCGAGGACCGCTGCGCGGGACTACTTGGCAGAGGTCTTGCGCGCGGTGGTCTTGCGGGTGGCGGTCTTCTTCGCCGGAGCCGTCTTCTTGGCCGTCGCGGTCGCCTTCTTGGCGGTCGCGGTGGTCTTCTTGGCGGCGGCGGTGGTGGTCGCCTTCTTGGCGGCGGCGGCCGTCTTCTTGGTCGCGGTCGCGGTGGTCTTCTTCGCGGCGGCGGTGGTGGTCGCCTTCTTGGTGGCGGTCGCCTTCTTCGCGGCGGCGGTGGTGGTCGCCTTCTTGGCCGCGGCCGTGGTCGCCGTCTTCTTGGCGGCGGCCTTCTTAGCCGGAGCGGCGGCGGCGGCCGTGGCGGCACGCTTGGTGGCGGCGCGCTTGGCGGCCGGGGTGGCGGCGACGCCGCTCTTGCCCGGGGTGAGGGAGCCCTTGGGGGCCTTCTTCACCGAGGGGCCTTCCTTCGGCAGCTTCTTGCTGCCGCTGACCAGGTCCTTGAAGCCCTGGCCGGGACGGAAGCGGGGCACCGAGGTCTTCTTGACCTTGACCTTCTCGCCGGTCTGCGGGTTGCGGGCGAAGCGCGCGGAGCGCTCCACCTTCTCGAAGGTGCCGAAACCAGTGACCGAAACCCGGTCACCGGCCACAACGGCACGGACCATGGTGTCGAGCACTGCGTCGACGGCCTCTGCGGCAGCCTTGCGACCGCCCAGCTGCTCGGCCACCGCTTCGACAAGCTGAGCCTTGTTCACGTCTTCCCCTTCGGAAACGGGCGCCGGATGATTCCATCCGTTCTTTTCGCACGTTAGGTATGTATCTGCGGACTTTCAATTACCAAACGCGCGAATCACCCTAGTGTCGCAATGGATTTGCGCGTCGGCGACCTCAGGCGACGGGCGGGCGCCCCTCGTCGAGGTCATGTACAAAGCGACTCAACCGCCTTGCCGCCTCCGGAAGATCGCGCTTGGCGGTCTCGGTGACGATGAGGAGTTGACGGGAGAGAGCGGTCTTTGCATCGGCAGACACGTTCAGCGCATGCACGCGGGCGTGAGCTTGCTTCAACCGCTCGGCCACAAGCGCGTAGAGCGCTGCGACTTCCTGGTCGTCCGGCCCCTCAGCTGGTGCGGAGGCGACGTCCGGCCGATCGTCAATTCGGCGTTCGGATCCCCGGCCCACGGACTCCGGAGCCGCGGGTTCGCCGCCCGCGTACGGAGGTTCATGGTGCCGGTGCATGTACTGATTGTGCCATCTACCCGCAGTTGTACTTGCGCGGGGCCCTCTCCGGCAAAGCCAAATGGGCAATCCGGGGTGGGCCGCGGCGCTAACTCGTGCTCCGGAACGGCGGATGGCCCGCCCCCCCGAAGGGGAGGCGGGCCATCCGGCGGATCGCCAGAATGCTTGTTCTGAGGGGATCTCAGGCAACCGGCAGAGTACGGGGCTTGAAGGTCGGACGGGTCGCTTCGAAGGCCGCGATGTCGGCCTCGTTCCGCAGGGTGATGCTGATGTCGTCCAGCCCGTTGAGCAGCCGCCACCGGACGTTGTCGTCCAGTTCGAAAGACGCGGTGACGCCCTCGGCCCGGACTTCGCGGGCTTCCAGATCAACGGTGATCTCGGCCGAAGGGTTACTCTCGGTGAGCGCCCAGAGCTGTTCCACGGTCTCTTGCGGCAGGACGACCGTCAGCAGTCCGTTCTTCAGGGAATTCCCACGGAAGATGTCCGCGAAGCGCGACGAGATGACCGCGTGGAAGCCGTAGTTCTGCAGCGCCCAGACGGCGTGCTCGCGGGAGGAGCCGGTGCCGAACTCCGGGCCGGCCACCAGGACCGTGGCGCCCTGCCGCTCGGGCTGGTTGAGGATGAACGACTCGTCCTTGCGCCAGGCCTCGAAAAGGCCGCCCTCGAAACCGGAACGGGTGACCTTCTTGAGCCAGTGGGCCGGGATGATCTGGTCGGTGTCCACGTTCGAGCGCCGCAGCGGAACGGCCCGGCCGGTGTGGGTGGTGAACTTCTCCATGGTTCTCAGGCCTCCACAGCCACGTTGGTGTCCGCCAGGTCGGAGGGCAGATCGGACGGTGCGGCCAGACGGCCCAGGACGGCGGTCGCGGCGGCGACCTGCGGGGACACCAGGTGGGTCCGGCCACCCTTGCCCTGCCGGCCCTCGAAGTTGCGGTTCGAGGTGGAGGCGCAGCGCTCCCCGGGGGCGAGCTGGTCGGGGTTCATGCCCAGGCACATCGAGCAGCCCGCGTGGCGCCACTCGGCGCCGGCCGCGGTGAACACCTTGTCCAGGCCCTCCTCCACGGCTTGCAGGGCGACCCGGACGGAGCCGGGGACGACCAGCATCCGTACGCCGTCGGCGATCCGGCGGCCCTCCACGACGGCGGCGGCGGCGCGCAGGTCCTCGATCCGGCCGTTGGTGCAGGAGCCGACGAAGACGGCGTCGACGGTGACCTCGCGCAGCGGGGTGCCGGCCTCCAGGCCCATGTAGGCGAGGGCGTTCTCGGCGGCCGCGCGCTCCTGCGGGTCGGCGAAGGAGGCCGGGTCCGGCACGTCGGAGCCCAGCGGGGCGCCCTGGCCGGGGTTGGTGCCCCAGGTGACGAACGGGGTCAGCGCGGCCGCGTCGACGAAGATCTCGTGGTCGAAGACCGCGTCCTCGTCGGTGCCCAGGGTCGACCAGTACGCGACGGCGGCGTCCCAGTCCTCGCCCTGCGGGGCGTGCGGACGGCCCTTGAGGTAGCCGAAGGTGGTCTCGTCCGGGGCGATCATGCCCGCCCGGGCGCCGGCCTCGATGGACATGTTGCAGATGGTCATCCGGGCCTCCATGGACAGGCCCCGGATCGCCGAACCGCGGTACTCCAGGACGTATCCCTGGCCGCCGCCGGTGCCGATCTTGGCGATCACGGCCAGGATCAGGTCCTTGGCGGTGACGCCCTCGGGCAGCTCGCCCTCGACCGTGACGGCCATGGTCCGGAACGGCGCCAGCGGCAGCGTCTGGGTGGCCAGCACGTGCTCGACCTGGCTGGTGCCGATGCCGAACGCCAGTGCGCCGAAGGCGCCGTGGGTCGAGGTGTGGGAGTCGCCGCAGACCACGGTCATGCCGGGCTGGGTCAGGCCCAGCTGCGGGCCGACCACGTGCACGACGCCCTGCTCGATGTCGCCGAGCGAGTGGATCCGGACACCGAACTCGGCGGCGTTGCGGCGCAGCGTCTCCAGCTGCACCTTGGACACCGGGTCGGCGATCGGCTTGTCGATGTCCACGGTGGGGGTGTTGTGGTCCTCGGTGGCGATCGTCAGATCGGTGCGGCGGACCGTCCGGCCGGCCAGCCGCAGCCCGTCGAAGGCCTGCGGGCTGGTCACCTCGTGGAGCAGGTGGAGGTCGATGAAGAGCAGGTCGGGCTCTCCCTCCGCGCGCCGCACGACGTGGTCGTCCCAGACCTTCTCTGCGAGTGTCCGTCCCATCGGATTCCCTCCAGCCGGCCGCGTTGCCGGCCTTCTCGTGTCGTCGAGGTCGGAGCTCCCGCCGCCCTGTGGCGGGCGCGTTCTCGCGACCTGCACGCCGGATCGCTGTCCACGATGCGGACACTCTGGTGAGGTCGCATCCTGGATGCCTCCCGGGCTGCTGCATCCAGAGTGGCGCTTTTCCCGGAAGATTGAACTTGCGTCTCGCGGAATGAGACTGCAGTCTTAGCGCATGGACAACTCTAGCGGCGTCGGCGTTCTCGACAAGGCCGCTCTGGTGCTGAGCGCACTGGAGTCGGGCCCCGCCACGTTGGCGGGGCTGGTCGCCGCCACCGGTCTGGCGCGCCCCACGGCCCACCGGCTCGCCGTCGCACTCGAACACCACCGTCTGGTCACCAGGGACATGCAGGGGCGATTCATCCTCGGCCCCCGCCTGTCCGAACTCTCCGCCGCGGCGGGCGAGGACCGGCTGCTCGCCACCGCGGGCCCGGTTCTGACCCACCTGCGCGACGTCACCGGCGAGAGCGCACAGCTCTACCGCCGCCAGGGCGAGATGCGGATCTGCGTAGCCGCCGCCGAGCGGCTCTCCGGTCTGCGGGACACCGTCCCGGTCGGCAGCACCCTGCCGATGAAGGCCGGCTCGGCCGCCCAGGTCCTGCTGGCCTGGGAGGAGCCCGAGCGGCTGCACCGCGGCCTCCAGGGCGCCCGCTTCACCGCCACCGCGCTCAGCGGCGTCCGCCGCCGCGGCTGGGCCCAGTCGATCGGAGAGCGCGAGCCGGGCGTCGCGTCCGTCTCCGCTCCCGTGCGCGGCCCCTCCAACCGCGTGGTGGCCTCCGTCTCCGTCTCCGGCCCGATCGAGCGGCTGACCCGCCACCCGGGCCGCCTGCACGCCCAGGCCATCATCGAGGCCGCGAACCGGCTCACCGAGGCCCTCCGCCGCGGCTGACCGCCGCACCCGGAAAGGGCCCCGCGCAGCACCACCGCGCGGGGCCCTTCGGAATGCTCCGGGAAATGCAAAAAAGACCCCGGAAACCGGGGCCTTCAATTTCTGGCTGGGGTACCAGGACTCGAACCTAGACTAAATGAACCAGAATCACTCGTGCTGCCAATTACACCATACCCCAACACAAAGCAAGCGCCGATGGGATAACCCACCGGCTTCATGCTCTGGAGTACCCCCGACCGGATTCGAACCGGCGCTACTGCCGTGAGAGGGCAGCGTGCTAGGCCGCTACACAACGGGGGCTTCCTGGCGATCCCTTGCGGGACCAGTACCCCCGACCGGATTCGAACCGGCGCTACTGCCGTGAGAGGGCAGCGTGCTAGGCCGCTACACAACGGGGGCTTTCCAGGTGATCCCTTGCGGGACCAGTACCCCCGACCGGATTCGAACCGGCGCTACTGCCGTGAGAGGGCAGCGTGCTAGGCCGCTACACAACGGGGGCTTGTTCTTCACTTGTACTGCTGGGCTTGCGTACTGCGCTGGGGTACCAGGACTCGAACCTAGACTAAATGAACCAGAATCACTCGTGCTGCCAATTACACCATACCCCACCAGAGTTGAACCCCTGTCGGGGCCTTCTCAGGCGTTGCGCCTCTCGTTCGGGGCCGGGTGGAGGGTTTCGCTCCCTCGTCCGTTCCCTCCCGGGCGGCGCAGAAAGAACATTACCCGACGCCGGCCCCGGCTCCAAAATCGATAACCCCAGGCAGCGGCCGGGCGACCTGGCGGTGACGTCCGGGCAGGCCGCGGGCCCGGCACGAGGCCGGGCCCGCAGGCTGCTCAGCGGCCCGCTCAGGCGGCCGGCAGGGCCTCCAGGGCGGAGTTCAGCCGGCGCAGCGTCTCGGGGCGCCCGAGCAGCTCCATCGACTCGAACAGCGGCGGCGAGACCCGGCGGCCGGTGACGGCGACCCGCAGCGGCGTGAACGCGAACTTGGGCTTGATGCCCAGCCCGTCCACCAGCGCCTCGCGCAGCGCGGCCTGGATCGGCTCCGGGCTGAAGTCCGCGAGCGCCTCCAGCGCCTTGACGCTGGCCTCCAGCACCGGGCGGGCGTCGGCGGTCAGCGCCTTGGCGGCGTCGTCCGGGTCGACGGCGAACTCGGCCGGGTCGACGAACAGGAAGCCGGCCATGTTCACGATCTCGCTCAGCACGACCATCCGCTCCTGGGTGAGCGGCGCGATCCTGGCGAGCAGGTCCAGCTGCTCGGCGGTCGGCTCGGCCGGCAGCAGCCCGGGGGCCTGGAGGTACGGCACCAGGCGGCGGACGAAGTCCTCCGGGGCCAGCTTGCGGACGTGCTCGGCGTTGATCGCCTCGCACTTCTTCAGGTCGAAGCGGGCCGGGTTGGCGTTCACCTTGGCGATGTCGAAGGCGGCGACCATCTCGTCGATGCCGAACAGGTCGCGGTCGTCGGCCAGCGACCAGCCCAGCAGGGACAGGTAGTTGAGCAGGCCCTCGGGGATGAAGCCGCGCTCGCGGTACAGGTTGAGCGAGGCCTGCGGGTCGCGCTTGGAGAGCTTCTTGTTGCCCTCGCCCATCACGTACGGCAGGTGGCCGAAGCGCGGGGTGGTGCCGTCGCCGACGCCGATCTCGGCGAGCGCGGCGTACAGCGCGATCTGCCGCGGGGTGGAGGAGAGCAGGTCCTCGCCGCGCAGCACGTGGGTGATGCCCATCAGGGCGTCGTCCACCGGGTTGACCAGGGTGTACAGCGGGGCGCCGTTGGCCCGGACGATGCCGTAGTCCGGCACGTTCTCCGGCTCGAAGGTGAGCGTGCCGCGCACCAGGTCGTCGAAGCTGAGGGTGCGGTCGGGCATCCGGAAGCGCAGGATCGGCTCGCGCTTCTCCAGCTTGTAGACGGCGACCTGCTCGTCCGTCAGCTCGCGGCAGTGGCCGTCGTAGCCGGAGGGCTTGCCGGCGGCGCGGGCGGCCTCGCGGCGGGCGTCCAGCTCCTCGGTGCTGCAGTAGCAGTGGTAGGCGTGGCCGGCCTCGTGCAGGCGGCGGGCGACGTCGGCGTAGATGTCCATCCGCTGGGACTGGCGGTACGGCTCGTGCGGGCCGCCGACCTCCGGGCCCTCGTCCCAGTCGAAGCCGAGCCAGCGCATCGCGTCGAGCAGCTGGTCGTACGACTCCTCGGAGTCGCGGGCCGAGTCGGTGTCCTCGATCCGGAAGACCAGCGTGCCGCCGTTGTGGCGGGCGTAGGCCCAGTTGAAGAGGGCCGTGCGGACCAGGCCCACGTGCGGGTTCCCGGTCGGGGACGGACAGAAACGAACCCGGACGGCCGGGTTGCCCGCGGCGGAGCCGCTGAGCTTTTCACTAGCCACGCTTGATCACCTTGTTGGTGAGAGTGCCGATGCCTTCGATGGAGACGGCGACCTCGTCGCCGACGTTGAGCGGGCCCACCCCTGCGGGCGTGCCGGTGAGGATGACGTCGCCGGGCAGCAGCGTCATGGCCTCGGAGATGTGGACGATCAGCTCGGCGACCGAGCGGACCATCTGGGAGGTGCGGCCGGCCTGCCGGAGCTCGCCGTTGACCGTGCAGGTGACGGCGAGGTCGGCCGGGTCCAGGTCGGTCTCGATCCACGGGCCCAGCGGGCAGGAGGTGTCGAAGCCCTTGGCCCGGGCCCACTGGCCCTCGCGCTTCTGCACGTCCCGGGCGGTGACGTCGTTGGCGCAGGTGTAGCCGAGGATCACCTCGGGCACCCGGTCCAGCGGCACCTCGCGGCACATCCGGCCGATCACCACGGCGAGTTCGGCCTCGTGCTGGACGTCCGAGGAGAACGGCGGGTACGCGATGTTCTCGGTCGGGCCGATCACCGAGGTGGACGGCTTGAAGAAGGTGAGCGGCACGTCCGGGACGTCGTTGCCCAGCTCGGCGGCGTGCGCCGCGAAGTTGCGGCCGACCGCCACGATCTTGTTGGGGAGCATCGGGCTGAGCAGCCGGACGTCCTGGAAGCGGTAACTCTCGCCGGTCGGCTGGGGCTGGCCGAACGGGTGGCCGGCCAGCGCGTGGACGACCAGCGAGTCGGGCTGGGAAGGGTCGCCCTCCACCACGCCGAAGGAGACGCTGCCGGCGGCAGGGCTCCCTTCCCGGACGGAAAACCTGGCAATGCGCACGGCTGGGATACCCCTCGCTTCGTCGACCGCCCGGGGCGCGCCCGGGCGCTGGTGGGCGCCTCGCCCACGGTGGGCGCGGCCCCGTCAATCGTCGTCCAGGCTATCGCGTGGGGCCCCGGCTGACCGCTTTGCCCCTGTTCAGCGCGGTTGGGCCGCGAGCCCCGGCAACCGCCCGGGAACGCCGCAGGGCGCCGCGGCCGCCCTCGGTGGCACGGCCGCGACGCCCGGTCGGAGCGGGGGTCGGGTCAGTCCTGCACGACGACGGGCGCCGGGGCGACCATCAGCTGGGTGCGGCGCGGGTTGGCGGTGCTGGCCGGCAGCTCGGTGCCGTAGGTGACGGCGTCCTCGGGCTTGCGGGCACCCGGGATCGTGCTGAAGTCCGCGACCGAGGCCAGCGTCGTCCGGCGCGGGTTCGCCGTGGAGCGGCAGGGCAGCGTGGACTTGGTGGCCTTCTTCGCCTGGGACATCGAGAGCACCTCGTGGTCGCGGCCGGGCGGATCGCGGCGGATCGTCACCGGCCTGTGTGATTCCGAATGATTCGGAGGGGTTCTGGGCAGGCTGATCGGGGCCGTGCTCCGGAGACAGCCAGGTTACGAGATCTCATTCCACAGGGACCGTGACCAAAGCTACACATTAGACTGTGATTTTGCTCACAAATTCATGAGCGAATTGCAGATATCCGACATATCGCCGCAACGGGATTTTCCGACATATCTCCGATAACGGTCATTCCGGAAGGTCCGCGACTCTTTTCGATCTCGGGCCGGGTTGGCATGTATCCGGCGAGTGTCCGAAAAATGCGGTATTCCGGTCCTGTTACGGCACAGTCAGTGAAGTCACGCACGCGTTCGGTAGCGCCGCGCGGCGTGTCCTGGCGGCCCTTGTTGGGATTCCCCGGCTGTGCTGGAATGCCACGGACCGTGGGTAGGGAGAAGTCCACCCCGGCGACGCGCTCACCCGGACCAGCCGGGGAGCGGAAGGAAACTCGACACCGTCCGGTCCGCGGCGACGCGGCGGGACGCCCGGTCCAGAGGTTGCGACGCCAGTGCAGGGACGTTTCAAAAGGGGTAGCGGCGCCGCGGGTAACCCGGAGTCGCACGAGCCCGTGGCAGCCCCCCAGCAGGCGGCGGCCCCCGGCGGCCCGCCCGAGCCGGTGATCCCCGAGGCCCCCGGCCACCCGGAGGACGACGGCCAGGAACGGAAGTCCGCCCGGGACAAGCTCCGGACCACCCTGACCAGGCGTCGGGCCACCGGTCTGAGCCGGCTCGCGATGCGCAACTGGCGCATCCGGACCCGACTGATCGCCCTGCTCGCCCTGCCCGTCCTGGTCTCCCTGGTCCTCGGTGGCCTGCGGATCCAGGCCTCGATGCAGAACTCGCAGCAGCTCTCCCAGATGGCCAACCTGTCCGACCTGGCCAAGAAGGCGACCAACCTCGCGGACGCCCTGCAGACCGAGCGCGACATCAGCGCCGGCTACATCACCGCGCGCCCCAACGACCCGCTCGACGACGACATCGCCACCGCCCGCAGGGCCACCGACGACCTGAGCCGCACCTTCACCGCGTCCTCGGACAAGTTCGAGAACCTCGAGCTCTCGGGCGGGAAGGCGCTGCTGTTCCAGATCCGCAGGGACCTGAACTCGATCTCGGACGCGCGCAACACGCCGTACCAGAACAACCAGAACATCCAGTCGACGATCACCGCCTACGACGTGATCATCCGCGACCTGCTGGCCATCACCCAGGACATCGCGCTCGCGTCGAACAACAAGGACCTGCTCGTCGCGACCCGCTCGCTGCAGCAGTTCTCGCTGGCCAAGAACGCCACCTCGCAGCAGCGCGCCCTGATCGGCGCCGCACTCGCCAACCCCAAGGGCCCCGACCTCAGCCCCAGCGACGAGTCCTTCGGCATCCGCCTGCGCACCTCGTACGACAACTCGCTCACCAGCTTCAACAACATCTACACCGCGCACGACCTGGACAACCTGCGCGGCCAGCTCAGCTACAACTCGGTGATCGCCGACGCCGACCGGTACGCGCGCTCGATCCTCCAGCCGAGCGGCATCCACCAGACCGACCCGGTGACCTACAAGGACTGGTACGAGAAGGCCAGCGCCAAGATCACCGCCGAGCGCCGGATCGAGTCCAAGCTCATCGAGGACCTCGACGGCAAGGCCCAGGACCTCCAGTCCCAGGCCGACACCGAGGCCATCATCATCGGTGCCGCCATCGCCCTGGTGCTGCTCGTCGCCCTCGGTGGCGCCGGTCTGATCGCCCGCTCGATGGTGCGCTCGCTGACCCGTCTGCAGGCCGCGGCCGAGGACGTCGCCGAGCGCCGCCTGCCCGAGCTGGTCAAGACCCTCTCCGAGAGCGACCCGCACGACGTCGACACGACGGTCGAACCGGTGGCCGTCGACTCCACCGACGAGATCGGCCACGTGGCGCACGCCTTCGACATGGTGCACAGCGAGGCCGTCCGCCTCGCCGCCGAGCAGGCCCTCCTGCGCGGCAACATCAACGCGATGTTCACCAACCTCTCGCGCCGCAGCCAAGGCCTCATCCAGCGCCAGCTGTCGCTCATCTCCGAACTGGAGAGCCGCGAGGCCGACCCGGACCAGCTGGCCAACCTCTTCAAGCTGGACCACCTCGCGACCCGCATGCGCCGCAACGGCGAGAACCTCCTCGTCCTCGCCGGTGAGGACCCGGGCCGCCGCTGGACCAGGCCCGTCCCGCTGGTCGACGTGCTCCGCGCCGCCGCCTCCGAGGTGGAGCAGTACGAGCGCATCGAACTCGCCGCCGTGCCGTCGGCCGAGGTCGCCGGCCGCGTCGTCAACGACCTCGTCCACCTGCTCGCCGAGCTGCTGGAGAACGCCACCTCGTTCTCCAGCCCGCAGACCCGCGTCCGGGTCACCGGCCACGCACTGCCCGACGGCCGCGTCCTGGTCGAGATCCACGACACCGGCATCGGCCTGAGCCCCGACGACCTCGCCGACATCAACGAGCGCCTCGCCAACCCGCCGACGGTGGACGTCTCGGTCTCCCGCCGCATGGGCCTCTTCGTGGTCGGCCGCCTGTCCCTGCGACACGGCATCCGCATCCAGCTGCGCCCCAGCGACTCCGGCGGCACCACCGCGCTGGTCATGCTCCCGGTGGACGTCACCAACTCCGCCGACCGCCGCGGCGCCGGCCGGCCCGGCCCGGCCCAGGCCAAGCAGCAGCGCGGAGTCGCCCCGACGCCGCGCCAGCAGCGCCAGGTGCCGCCCGGCCAGGGCGGCCCGGCCGCGCTCGGCCAGGGCCCGGCCGGCGGTGCCCCGCAGGGCGGCCGCCCGCAGCTCGGCCAGGGCGGCCCGACCGCTCCGACCGGCCCGACCGGCCCCGGTGCTCCGACCGGACCGAACGCTCCGGGTGCTCCGGGTGCTCCGACCGGACCGGGTGCGCCTGCCGCGCCCGGCGGCCGGGCCGGCGGCCTGCCGACCCGCCAGGTCGGCCAGTCGCTGCGCGAGAACCCCGGCCAGCCGGGCCAGCCGGGCCCGGGCCAGCAGCCCCAGGGGCCCCAGGGACCGGGCCGGCAGGCCCCGCAGCCCCAGGGCCAGAAGCCGACCCCGCAGTCCCAGCAGCCCCAGCAGCCCCAGCAGTCCCAGCAGTCCCCGCAGGGCGGCCTGCCGCAGCGCGGCCCGAACCGGCCGGGCCCGGCACAGGGCGGCCTCGGCGGCCTGCCCCGCCGCGGCCAGCAGCAGCCCGCCCAGGGGCGCCCCGGTCAGCAGCAGCCCGCCCAGGGCCGCCCCGGCCAGGAACGGCCGCGCCCGGGTGGCGAGTTCGACGGCGGTCCGGGCCCCCGGACCGGCGAGCAGCCGCAGCACGGTCGGCCGGGCCGGCCGGGCGGCGCTCCGCAGCAGCAGGGCGGCGCCCGCCCGGGCAACCGCCCGCAGGAGGGCCTGCCGCAGCGCCGGCCGGCCCCGCAGGGCCAGGGCGGCCCCGGTCAGGGCGGCCCGCAGGGCCAGCCCGGTCCGCAGGGCCAGCGCCGTCCGCAGCGCCCCGGCCCGGACGCGCCGCAGCGCGACCGCCAGCCGCAACTGCCGCCGCAGCAGCAGGCCCAGCCGCTGCCGTCGGCCGAGCCGGCACCGGTGGAGAGCACCCAGCAGTTCGCCCGGCCGCGCTTCGAGGCCAGTCAGATCGACCCGCGTGACCCGCTGGGCCTCGGTCTGGTGGAGCCGGTGCTGCCGAGCGTGCCGAACCCGGCGCGTCCGGAGCCGGTCCGTCAGGAGCAAGCCCGGCCCGAGCCGGTGCGCCAGGAGCAGGCCCGGCCGGAGCCGATGGCGCTGCCGACCGGCCCGTCCGGGGGTGCGGCCGAGCAGCCGTGGTACCCGCAGGAGGGCGGGCAGGAGGCGCGGCCGCGGACGTACCAGCCGCGCCGGCCCGGCACCTCGGCGCCGGAGTTCCAGCCGTCCGACCCGCAGGGCCGACAGGGCCGGCCGGCCCAGGCCCCGCAGCCCCAGGCTCCGCAGCAGGCCGCGCAGGCTCAGGCCCCCCAGGCCCCGCAGCCCCAGGCTCCGCAGCAGGGTCAGCAGCAGCCGCAGCAGGGCCAGCAGCCGCAGCCCGGCACCGGGGACGCCCCGTGGCGCCCGTCCGCGAACGACGAGCGCTGGCGCCGCGCCGAGCAGGTCCGCGAGCCCTCGACCAGCGGCGTCACGATGTCCGGTCTCCCCCGGCGGACCCCGCAGGCCAACCTGGTCTCCGGCACCGCCGAGGCCTCGCCGCTGACCGGTCCGCAGGTCTCCCGGGCCCCCGAAGAGGTCCGCGGCCGGCTGACCAACCTGCGCCGCGGCATCCAGCAGGGCCGCCGGGCCGGAGCCGAACAGGCCAACCAGCCGGGCTCCCAGCATGGTGCCCAGCAGCCCGGATTCGATAGTTTCGGTGGCCGGACCGACGGCAACGGCGCAGATCACCAGGAGCGTTGAGTTGAATCAGATGAGCCAGGCCGCACAGAACCTGAACTGGCTGATCACCAATTTCGTGGACAACACCCCCGGGGTGTCCCACACCGTGGTGGTCTCCGCCGACGGCCTCCTGCTGTGCATGTCCGAGGGCTTCCCCCGCGACCGCGCCGACCAGCTCGCAGCCGTCGCCTCCGGCCTCACCTCCCTCACCTCCGGCGCCAGCCGGATCTTCGAAGGAGGCGAGGTCAACCAGACCGTCGTCGAGATGGAACGAGGCTTCCTCTTCCTCATGGCCATCAGCGACGGCTCCGCCCTCGCCGTACTCGCCTCCCCCGACTCCGACATCGGCCTCGTCGGCTACGAGATGGCCCTCCTCGTCGACCGCGCCGGCGCCGTCCTCACCCCCGCACTCCGCGCGGAACTCCAGGGCAGTCTCCTGCACTGACCGGAGTCCGAGCGGGATCCGTCCACCGTCCCACCTCCCCCGCCGGGTCCGACCCGACCGGCCCCGGCGTCTCACCCTCAGCTACCCTCAGGCAGCTGATCCCGCCTCAGCTGGCACCGCCCCAGCTGGAACCGGCTGCCCAAGGCTGCAGCACAAGGAGGACCCATGACCCCGCCCTCGACACCCGCCGGCTCATACGGCAACGGGTACGGCAGCGGCTACGGCGGGCAGCAGTCCGACGGCTACGAGCAGCAGCCGCTGGTCCGCCCGTACGCGATGACCGGTGGCCGCACCCGGCCCCGGTACCAGCTCGCCATCGAGGCCCTGATCTCGACCACCGGCAACGCCGAACGGACCGGCGGCCTGCTGCCCGAGCACGCCCGGATCGTGAACCTCTGCCGTGAGGTCAAGTCCATCGCGGAGATCTCCGCACTGGCCGGCGTCCCGCTCGGTGTGGCCCGCATCCTCGTGGCCGACCTGGCCGAGGCCGGCCTCGTCGCCATCCACCAGCCCGCCGCCGCGGGCGAGTCGGGCGGAACGCCCGATGTCACGCTGCTCGAAAGGGTCCTCAGTGGACTTCGCAAGCTCTAACGCGGCCGCTCCCTCCCGCGCCACCACCTCCGCGAAGATCGTCGTCGCGGGCGGCTTCGGCGTCGGCAAGACCACGCTCGTCGGCGCCGTCTCCGAGATCAACCCCCTGCGCACCGAAGCCGTCATGACCTCGGCCTCCGCCGGCATCGACGACCTCAGCCACGTCTCCGGCAAGACCACCACCACCGTCGCCATGGACTTCGGCCGCATCACCCTCGACGAAGACCTCATCCTCTACCTCTTCGGCACCCCCGGACAGGACCGCTTCTGGTTCATGTGGGACGACCTCGTCCGCGGCGCCATCGGCGCCGTCGTCCTCGTCGACACCCGCCGCCTCGCCGACTGCTTCCCCGCCCTCGACTACTTCGAGAACAGCGGACTCCCCTTCGTCGTCGCCCTCAACGGCTTCGACGGACACCAGCCCCACACCGCCGACGAGGTCCGCGAAGCGCTCCAGCTCAGCGCCGAGACCCCGGTCGTCACGCTCGACGCCCGCCGCCGCGACAGCGCCAAGAGCGCCCTCATCACCCTCGTCGAGCACGCCCTCCTCGCCCGACTCCGATGACGGGCCGGACATCCGGACCCCGGGGGCCGTCGGCGTGACGGGCCCCGGGGCGGAGCCGCTACCGGCCGATGTCCTCCAGGGGCATCGCGCAAGACCCGCTGTATAAGCAGCGGATAACAGTTCGGTAGGCATTTTGTGATCAACAGTGACTCTGCGTGGTGAACTAGCGTCACTCAGCGCCAGAAGACCACGGTTTTGCTCCGTCATGTCGGTGAATGTCCCTATTGCGCCGACGCGGGGGCCATCCTGCGGCTGTTTGTCCCCCATCCCCGCACGTGCTGAAATTCCAGCTACCCCTGAAACCCTCGCGCCGGCCCACCGGTGACGGGCCAGGGCCCGGGGGTAGCGCTGGATTGATCCATGGCCGACAGTCGGCCGAGAGGTAGTTGTCGAGTGAGGCGTAAGCAGCAACCCGCCCCGCAGCGGCGCTCCGAGCCCCGCCGGAGCGAGCCGAACGGTACCGCAGCGGACCCGGCCGGATTCTCCGCTTTCACCCCCACCGAGGAGCGCTCCCAGGCCTCCCCGGCCCCGCAGCCCCCGGCCGCGTCCACGGAACCCCGCAGCGGCGGTCCCGACGGCGACGCCTCCAAGCGGTACGACTTCCTCCGCCCGCGCAACTGGCGCGTGCCGACCCGTCTGATCGCGATCCTGCTGATCCCCGTGATCATCAGCCTCGTCTTCGGCGGCCTCCGCGTGAACACCTCGGTCGACGGCTACATCAAGGCCTCCCGCGCCGAGAAGACCGCCGAACTCGCCAAGGCGGCCACCGAGCTCGCCGAAGCGCTGGAGATCGAGCGCGACACCACGCTGATACCCCTGCTCACCAAGCAGGACCCGGACGGCAAGGTCGCCAAGATCCGCGCCAACACGGACGCCGCCCTGAAGGCGTACGAGGCGGCCTACGCGGCCTCCGACAAGTCCGGCGAACTGCCGCGCCGCCACGAGGGCTTCCAGGCCCTGGTGGTCGACCTGCCGCACCTGCGGGCCACCGCGTACGGATCCGAGCTGTTCGCCGGCGCCACCGTCAACGCCTACTCGGTGATGTTCGCCCCGCTGCTGTCCTACGACAACTCGGTCGGCCTCGGCTCCAGCAACGCCGCCAGCAAGGGCCGCGCGATCTACGCGATGTCCCTCGCCAAGGCCTCCGCCTCGACCCAGCGCGCGCTCATGCTGCACCTGCTGGTCGGCATCTCCCAGAACGCCACCACCCGGTTCGAGAACGCCGACGTGATCCAGCAGATCCTGGTGGCGGAGCGGCTGGAGCAGGTCTCGCTGACCGAGTTCAACACCGGCAGCGCCCCCGAGGACGCCCGCAAGTACGCCAACGCGCAGGTCGCCCAGGCCGCCGCGCAGGAGCGCTCGGCCTACAAGATGCCGAACGGCACCGCGCCCTCCATGCAGACCCTGCTCTCCCTCGGCGCCGCCTACAGCCAGGCCGCCGCCGAGGGCCAGAGCAAGGGCAAGGCCGCCGCCGACCAGGCCTACAAGGAGGCCAAGGACTCCGGTCTCACCCCGGAGAACTGGAACCAGGCCGCCAACACCCACATCCAGGCCCTGCGTGACACCGAGGTCCAGCTGCTGGACGACGTCCTCACGGACTCCCGCGGCCTCAAGGACAACGCGCTCTACGACGCCATCCTCAACACGATCATCGTCGTCGCGGCGCTCATCCTGGCCGGTCTGCTCACCGGCTACGTCGCCCGCTCGATGATCCTCGGCATGCGCACCCTGCGCAGCGCCGCCCTGGAGATCGCCGACCACCGCCTGCCGGACCTGGTCGAGAAGCTCTCCAAGACCGACCCCGACCGGGTCGACACCTCCGTCACCCCGATCCCGCTGCACGGCAAGGACGAGATCGGCGAGGTCGCCCGGGCGTTCGACCAGGTCCACCAGCAGGCCGTGGCGCTCGCCGCCGAGCAGGCCCTGCTGCGAGGGAACGTCAACGCGATCTTCACCAACCTGTCGCGCCGCAGCCAGGGCCTGATCCAGCGCCAGCTGGCGCTGATCACCGACCTGGAGAACAACGAGGCCGACCCGGACCAGCTGGAGAACCTCTTCAAGCTGGACCACCTCGCCACCCGTATGCGCCGCAACGGTGAGAACCTGCTCGTCCTCGCGGGCGAGGAGGCCGGCCGCCGCTGGAACACCCCGGTCCCGCTGGTCGACGTGCTCCGCGCCGCCTCCTCCGAGGTGGAGCAGTACGAGCGCGTCGAGCTGTCCGGCATCCCGGAGGTCGAGGTCGTCGGCGCCGCCGTGACCGACCTCGTCCACCTGCTCGCCGAGCTGCTGGAGAACGCCACCTCGTTCTCCAGCCCGCAGACCCGGGTCCTGGTCAACGCGACCCGCCTGCCGGACGGCCGGGTGCTGGTCGAGATCCACGACAAGGGCATCGGCCTCACCGCCGACGACTTCGCCGAGATCAACGAGAAGCTGGCCGAGCCGCCCACCGTCGACGCCACCATCTCCCGCCGCATGGGCCTGTTCGTGGTCGGCCGGCTGTCCCAGCGGCACGACGTCCGCGTCCAGCTCCGCCCCTCCGGCGAGTCCGCCGGCACCACCTCGCTGGTCATGATCCCGCCGTTCATCACCCGGTCGGGCGCCGCGCCGGAGCCCGAGGAGCAGTTCACCGTCTCCCGGATCTTCGCCGAGCAGGAGCCGACCTCCCAGTGGGCGCCCGACGGCCAGCCGCGCAGCGCCGCCGAGCTGGGCTTCGACGACCACCTCACCGGCGCCGGCAACGCCGGATCCAGCGGCTTCAGCCCGGCCCTGGAGTCCGTCCAGCGCTCGCAGCGCCTCGACCAGGTCCGCCGCGCGGCCCTGGAGAGCGGCCCGCACGACGGCGAGCCGCCGGTGCTGGACGCCGAGGTCGAGGAGGACTACCAGCAGGGCTACGACCAGTACGCCCCCCAGGGCTACGAGCAGCAGTCCGGCTACGCCGACGACCAGTACGGCTACCAGCAGGACGGCTACCAGCAGGACGAGTACGGCCAGGACCAGTACGGCCAGTACCCGCAGCAGGGCTACGACCAGTCCGGCTACGCCGACGACCGGTACGGCCACCAGGACTACCAGGGCGACGGTTACCAGGGCTACCAGGACGGCTACGCCGACCAGTACGGCCAGCAGGCCGAGGAGGCCCCGGCCGGCCACCCTTACGCCCCGGAGCCGCCCGCGCTGCCCGCCGCCGAACCCACCGCCACCCTGCCGTCCGGGCTGCCGCAGCGCCGCCCCGGCCAGCAGCTGGCGGGTGGCGGCTTCGGCGCCCCGACCGCTCCGGCGGACGGCGGATCCGGCGGCGAGACCCCGAACTGGTTCGCCGGCGCCAAGGACACCTCGGCGGTCGACGAGCCGCGCGGCCACGACGTGTCGGCGCTGGGCGGCTACGGCCCGACCGGCCCGACCAACTCGCCCTGGCAGTCGCCCAACGACGGCGCCTGGCAGCAGGCCGAGCAGACCCGCGAGCCCGCCTCCGGCGGCACCACCGGGGCAGGCCTGCCGCGGCGCGTGCCCAAGCAGAACCTGGTGGCCGGGAACGCCAAGCCCACTCCGCAGGAAGGGCCGCAGGTCTCCCGCAGCCCCGAGGAGGTCCGCGGCCGGCTCACCAACCTGCGCCGCGGCGTGGAGCAGGGCCGCAGTGCCGGTAACACCGGAAGCTTCCGGATCGACCCCGATCAGGTAGACCCGTCCGGCAACGGACAGAACCGAAGCACCGATCTCTTCGGCGGCTCGAACCACCAGGAGCGTTGAGTTGACTCAGATGAGCCAGGCCGCACAGAACCTGAACTGGCTGATCACCAATTTCGTGGACAACACCCCCGGGGTGTCCCACACCGTGGTGGTCTCCGCCGACGGCCTCCTGCTGTGCATGTCCGAGGGCTTCCCCCGCGACCGCGCCGACCAGCTCGCAGCCGTCGCCTCCGGCCTCACCTCCCTCACCTCCGGCGCCAGCCGGATCTTCGAAGGAGGCGAGGTCAACCAGACCGTCGTCGAGATGGAACGAGGCTTCCTCTTCCTCATGGCCGTCAGCGACGGCTCCGCCCTCGCCGTACTCGCCTCCCCCGACTCCGACATCGGCCTCGTCGGCTACGAGATGGCCCTCCTCGTCGACCGCGCCGGCGCCGTCCTCACCCCCGCACTCCGCGCGGAACTCCAGGGCAGTCTCCTGCACTGACGGTCCGTCGGATACCGTCCAGGTATTCGAAGTACCTCCGCGTCCTTCCCGGGCCCGCTTCGGCGGGCTCGGGTTCGGACGTTGTACGGCCTTCGCACCACCGGCTCCGGACCTGCGCCGAAGCTCGCACCGCACCGCCGCACCTTGTGAGGAGAGGAACCGTGACACCGCCCGACGACCGCAGCGGCCAGTACGGCGTTCCGTACCCTGGCACAGGCCATGACGCCTTCGGAGCACCCGGCGTCGGCCACGGTCAGCAGTACGGCCAGCCTCAGCACGGCCAGCAGCACGGACAGCAGTACGGCCAGCACCAGTACGGGCAGCCCCAGCACCCGTACGGGCAGCCGCAGCAGGAGCAGTACGACCAGCAGGGCAGGTCCGGCCGGTACCGACAGCCGCAGCCCGCCTTCGACACGCCGCCGCCCGGCTACCCGGCGCCCGCCCCCGACTACCGGCCGGCCCACGAGCCCGGGCACGTCGAGGAGTTCGAGGACGAGCCCGACTCCGGCCCGCTGATCCGGCCGTTCGCGATGACCGGTGGACGCACCCGGCCGCGCTACGAGCTCGCGCTGGAGGCCCTCGTCTCCGCCGACGTCGACCCGCAGCGCCTGGCCACCCTGCTCCCCGAGCACCAGCGGATCTGCACCCTGTGCAGGGAGGTCAAATCCGTCGCGGAGGTGTCGGCGCTGCTCTCCCTTCCCCTGGGAGTGGCCCGCATCCTCGTGGCCGACCTGGCCGAGGCCGGCCTCGTCGCCATCCACCAGCCCGCTTCCGGCGGCGAATCCGGAAACCAGCCCGACGTCACGCTGCTCGAAAGGGTCCTCAGTGGACTTCGCAAGCTCTAACGCGGCCGCCCCCACCCGCGCCACCACCTCCGCGAAGATCGTCGTCGCGGGCGGCTTCGGCGTCGGCAAGACCACGCTCGTCGGCGCCGTCTCCGAGATCAACCCCCTGCGCACCGAAGCCGTCATGACCTCGGCCTCCGCCGGCATCGACGACCTCAGCCACGTCTCCGGCAAGACCACCACCACCGTCGCCATGGACTTCGGCCGCATCACCCTCGACGAAGACCTCATCCTCTACCTCTTCGGCACCCCCGGACAGGACCGCTTCTGGTTCATGTGGGACGACCTCGTCCGCGGCGCCATCGGCGCCGTCGTCCTCGTCGACACCCGCCGCCTCGCCGACTGCTTCCCCGCCCTCGACTACTTCGAGAACAGCGGACTCCCCTTCGTCGTCGCCCTCAACGGCTTCGACGGACACCAGCCCCACACCGCCGACGAGGTCCGCGAAGCGCTCCAGCTCAGCGCCGAGACCCCCGTCATCACGCTCGACGCCCGCCGCCGCGACAGCGCCAAGAGCGCCCTCATCACCCTCGTCGAGCACGCCCTCCTCGCCCGACTCCGATGACGGACACGGCCGCGGCCCACGGACCTTCGTTCGGAGGTCCGTGGGCCGCGGCCGCGGCGGGTCGCCCGGCGGGCTGCCCGGTGAGCTACTCGGTGGGCTCCAGGCCGGCCCGGATCAGCCCGTAGGTGTAGGCGTCCTCCAGCGCCAGCCAGGAGGCGGCCACCACGTTGTCGGCCACCCCGACGGTCGACCAGGTGGACGTGCCGTCGGTGGACTCGATCAGCACCCGGGTCTTGGAGCCGGTGCCGTGCTGGCCCTCCAGGATGCGGACCTTGTAGTCCACCAGCTCGAACCGGGCCAGCGGCGGGTAGATCCCCTCCAGCGCGGTGCGCAGCGCCTGGTCCAGCGCGTTCACCGGGCCGTTGCCCTCGCCGGTGGCGATCCGGCGCTCCCCCTTCGCCCACAGCTTCACCGTCGCCTCGTTGCCGGTGAACCCGTTCGGTCCCTGCTCGCTGATGGTCCGCCAGGACTCCAGGGTGTAGAAGCGGTCCCGGCCGCCGCGCACCTCGTCGCGCAGCAGCAGCTCGAAGGAGGCGTCGGCGGACTCGTAGGTGTAGCCGAGGTTCTCCTGCTCCTTCACCTTGGCCACCACCCGGCCGGCCAGGTCCCGGTCGGTGGACAGGTCGTAGCCGAGCTCCTTGCCCTTGAGCTCGACCGAGGCGCGGCCCGCCATGTCGGAGACCAGCATCCGCATGGTGTTGCCGACCCGCTCCGGGTCGATGTGCTGGTACAGGTCCGGGTCGACCTTGATCGCGGAGGCGTGCAGGCCCGCCTTGTGCGCGAAGGCCGAGTAGCCGACGTACGGCTGGTGGGTGGAGGGGGTCAGGTTGACCACCTCGGCGATCGCGTGCGACAGCCTGGTCATCTCGGCGAGCCGGCCCTCGGGGAGCACCCGCCGGTCGTACTTGATCTCCAGCGCGCCGACCACCGGGAACAGGTTGGCGTTGCCGACCCGCTCGCCGTAGCCGTTGGCGGTGCACTGGACGTGGGTGGCGCCGGCGTCCACCGCGGCCAGCGTGTTGGCCACCGCGCAGCCGGTGTCGTCCTGGGCGTGGATGCCCAACCGGGCGCCGGTGACGGCGAGGACGTCGGCGACGGTCTCCCGCACGCCGGCCGGCAGCATCCCGCCGTTGGTGTCGCACAGCACCACCACGTCCGCCCCTGCCTGGTGCGCGGTGCGGACCACGGCCAGCGCGTACTCGCGGTTCGCCCGGTAGCCGTCGAAGAAGTGCTCGCAGTCGATGAACACCCGCCGCCCCTGCGCGCGCAGGAACTCGACGCTGTCCCGGACCATCTCCAGGTTCTCGTCCAGGGTGGTGCGCAGCGCCAGCTCCACGTGCCGGTCGTGCGCCTTGGCGACGAGGGTGACGACCGGGGCGCCCGAGGCGACCAGCGCGGCCAGCTGCGGGTCCTCCGCGGCCTTGCCGCCGGCCCGGCGGGTGGCGCCGAAGGCGACCAGCCGGGCGTGCCGGAGGTCCAGTTCGGCGGCGGCCCGGGCGAAGAACTCGGTGTCGCGCGGGTTGGCCCCCGGCCAGCCGCCCTCGATGAAGCCCACCCCGAACTCGTCCAGGTACCGCGCGATGGCCAGCTTGTCCGCCACCGTCAGGTTGATGCCCTCCCGCTGCGCGCCGTCGCGCAGGGTGGTGTCGAACACGTGGAAACTGTCGTCGGTACGGCTGACCTCGGTCATGACCCCTGGTTCTCCGTTCGGGGAGGTTTCGTACTGCTCTGCCGGATTGCGAGTCCCGGCTCCACTGTCCAGCATCCCGCGCGCGGCTCCGGTGTCCCCGAGCCCCTTGTGGGGGCTCCCGGCCGGTCCGGAGGCTGTGTTGATCGGGGCGATGCCCGAAAAACGAAAAAACCCCTCGCGGGTGCGAGAGGTCTGCGCGCGGGTCTGGACGCTGGTGGTCGCTCCGCATCGGGTCCTGCGGGAGCGGTCACTGCGGACCGGCGCGCCTGCTGTTAATAATCAGCGACAGCGAGGACACGTTCGCAGTCTGGCACACGTCCCGGCATCCGGCCCGCCCGTCTCGCGATGCGAAACGGGCGGGCCGGAGCGGGTGCCGCCTCAGACGATCTTGTGCAGCCAGCCGTGGGTGTCGGGGGTCTGGCCGCCCTGGATGGCCAGGAGGGCCCGGCGCAGCTCCATGGTGGTCGGGCCGGGCTCGCCGGTGCCGACCGTCCAGTCGGCGGCGGCCGACTTCACCGAGCCGACCGGGGTGATGACGGCGGCGGTGCCGCAGGCGAACACCTCGGTGAGGGTGCCGTCCGCGTTGGCCTGCTGCCACTCGTCGGTGGAGATCCTCCGCTCCTCGACGGCGTAGCCGAGGTCGGTGGCGAGCTGGAGCAGCGAGTCGCGGGTGATGCCGGGCAGCAGGGCGCCGGACAGCTCGGGGGTGACGATCTTCGCGTCCTTGCCCTCGCCGAAGACGAAGTACAGGTTCATGCCGCCCATCTCCTCGATCCACCGGTGCTCGGCGGCGTCGAGCCAGACGACCTGGTCGCAGCCCTTCTCGGCGGCCTGGGCCTGGGCGATCAGCGAAGCGGCGTAGTTGCCGGCGCACTTGGCGGCGCCGGTGCCGCCGGGCGCGGCCCGGACGTACTCCTTGGACAGCCACACCGAGACCGGCTTGACGCCGCCCGGGAAGTAGGCGCCGGCCGGCGAGGCGATGATCATGAACAGGTAGGAGTTGGCCGGGCGGACACCCAGACCGACCTCGGTGGCGAACATGAACGGACGCAGGTACAGGCTCTGCTCGGGCTCGTTCGGCACCCACGCCTGGTCCTGCTGGACCAGCAGCTCGACGGCCTCGACGAAGGTCTCCACCGGCAGCTCCGGCATCGCCAGCCGGCGGGCCGAGGCCTGGAAGCGGGCCGCGTTGGCCTCCGGGCGGAAGCTCGCGATGGAGCCGTCGGCCTGGCGGTAGGCCTTGAGGCCCTCGAAGATCGACTGGCCGTAGTGCAGGGTCATGTTCGCCGGGTCGACCTCCAGCGGCGCGTACGGCGCCAGCTGGGCGTCGTGCCAGCCCACGCCCTCGGTCCAGCGGATGGTGACCATGTGGTCGGTGAAGACCCGGCCGAAGCCGGGGTTGGTCAGCCGGGCCTCGCGCTCCGCGGTGGGCAGCGGGTGGGCGGAAGGCTTGAGGTCGAACTTGATGGGCGCCTGGGTGGGCGTGCTCATGGCTGTTTCCTTCACCGTGGGGTAGGTCCGGGCCGCCACCGCCGGGTGCCCGCCGCGGCCAACCAGCACCGGAACGAACGCACAACGGCACGACCCACTGTCGATACTCGCATCCAGAGGGCCGTGCCGAACAGCTGCCCGCTCCTTGGGGAGCTGCAAGCTGCGGTTATGTGGTGCGGCCCGCCGGGCCGCGACCGTTGTCGGCCCCGGCCCGTGGGCCGGAGTCCGTCAAGCGGATCCGGCCCGTCAGCCGGCTACTCGGGTGACCAGCGCGTCGCCGACCTCGGAGGTGCTGCGGGTGCCGGTGCGCTCGGCCAGGTCCGCCGCGACGGCGGCCTCCACCCGGGCGGCCTCGGCGGCGAAGCCCAGGTGCTCCAGCAGCATGGCGACCGACAGCACGGTGGCCGTCGGGTCGGCCTTGCCCTGGCCCGCGATGTCCGGCGCCGAACCGTGCACCGGCTCGAACATCGACGGGAACTCGCCGCCCGGGTTGATGTTGCCGCTCGCGGCCAGGCCGATCCCGCCGGTGACGGCGGCGGCCAGGTCGGTCAGGATGTCGCCGAACAGGTTGTCGGTGACGATGACGTCGAAACGCTCCGGCTGGGTGACGAAGAAGATCGTCGCCGCGTCGACGTGCAGGTAGTCGGTGGTGACCTCCGGGAACTCCCGGCCGACCTCCGCGAAGATCCGCGACCACAGGTGCCCGGCGTGCACCAGCACGTTGTTCTTGTGCACCAGCGTCAGCTTCTTGCGCGGACGCGCCTGGGCCCGGCGGTAGGCGTCGCGCACCACGCGCTCGATGCCGAACGCGGTGTTCAGGCTGACCTCGGTGGCCACCTCCTGCGGCGTCCCGGTGCGCAGCGAGCCGCCGTTGCCGACGTACGGGCCCTCGGTGCCCTCGCGGACCACCACGAAGTCGATGGCTCGTCGTGTCGGAGACGCGCCGTCGGACTCAGTGCCGGCCAGCGGGGACTTCACCCCGGGGAACAGGCGGCCCGGACGCAGGTTGATGTGGTGGTCGAAGGCGAACCGCAGCTTCAGCAGCAGCCCCCGCTCCAGCACGCCCGACGGCACGCTCGGGTCGCCGATGGCGCCCAGCAGGATCGCGTCGTGCGACTTCAGCTCGGCCAGCACGCTGTCCGGCAGGGTCTCCCCGGTCCGGTGGTAGCGCCGGGCGCCGAGGTCGTACTCGGTGGTCTCCAGCTTCACGTCGGCGGGAAGCACGGCACCCAGGACCTTGAGACCTTCGGCCACCACTTCCTGGCCGATGCCGTCACCCGGGACAACTGCGAGACGAATCGTGCGAGACATGCTCGGACCCTACTCCGGTGTCCCAGGGGCTGACACCCGGCGTCCACCATCCGGACGTCCGGGCATGGAACGTCGTCTGACGGGCGGAGAAGACCAGGCCGCCGAAGAGCAGCTCGGTGTGGGGCGGGAGATCCCGTAGCCGATCCAGGTCGTCCGCGGTGTAGCCGGTAGCCGGAGGGCGCAGCCACCCCGGCATCGCAAGGTCGGGTTTCCTTCCCACGGGGGCACCATCGCAGGCCGATCCGCCGGGCTGCCACCTCATCACCCCTACGAGGGAGCGCGGGGGGCCTGATCCGCGCGGGGAGCGCGCTTAGGGTGACGGGGTCCGGCAATCCCTCGCGGAAACGGGGTCGAGCAGCAATGGGCGTGCGGCGGCGGGAGGTGCTGGTCTGCGGGAGCGCGGCCGGGCTGGCGGCGGGCGGGTACGCGCTCGCGGTGGGGCTGCGCGGGGCGTGGCCGACGGGGGCGGGCGAGGCCGCCCTGCCGTACCACGCCCACCTGTGGGACCTGATGCACGGACGGGCGGCCGGGGACCTCCTGTTCAACTGGAACAGCGGCTACGGCGTCCCGTTCCTCGCCGACTTCTTCGCCTACCTGATGAACCCGTTCTCCTGGGCGACCGCCCTCCTCCCCCGCGACCAGGGCCGGTTCGCGCTCCTCCTGGTCACCCTCGCCACCATCGGCCTCGGCACCGCCCTGATGGCCCACCTGCTCGGCCGGCTGCACGCCGGCCCGCACTGGCTGCGGGCGCTCGCCGCCGTCGGGTACGGGCTCTGCGCCTGGGTGCTCGACGTCGGCGGGGCGGCGCCGATGTGGCTCTGGGGCCTGGTCTCGCTGCCGCTGCTCGGCCTGGCCGCCGACTGGTGCCTGCGCGAGCGGCGCTGGGTGGCCGGCTCGCTGTGCGTCACCCTCGCCTGGGCCGGCAACCTGTACACCGCCGCGCTGGCCACCCTGATGGCCGGGCTGCTGCTGGCCGTCCGCCTGTTCGCCACCCCGCGGCCGTTGCGCCACCGGGTCCGGGTCGCCGGGCGGGCCTTCACCATGGCCACCACCGGCGTCCTGCTCGCCTCGCCCGTGCTGTTCGTCGCCGTCCGGGCCGCGCACGGCGCCCAGCCGGAGTCCCCGGTGCAGCCGCTCGGCCCGTCCGGGCTCGGCGGGCACCTCGCGCAGCTGCTGCCCGCCACCCACGGCGGGCGGCCGCTGCCGGACGTCGCGATCGGTCTGCTGGGGCTGCTGCTGGTGTGCGGGCTGCCGTTCAACCGGCGGGTGCGGGTGCGGGAGCGGGCGGTCTGGTGCGGGGCGCTGGTGCTGGTGGTGCTCAGCTTCGTCTGGACCCCGACCGTGGTGGTCTGGCACGGTCTGGCGATCCCGGCCGGCGGGCCGTACCGGGTCGCGTTCGCGCTCAGCGGCCTGCTGGTGCTGGCCGGCTGGGTGTCGCTGGCGCACCGGCCGGACCGGCTCACCCTGCTGGGCGGCGCCGCCGTGGTCGCGGTGATCGCCGCGCTGGCGGCGGGCCGGCACTCGGTCCGCGCCTCCACCCGGACACTGCTGGCCGCCGGCGGGGTCGTCCTGCTCGCCGCGCTCTGGACCCTCGACCGCCGGCACACCGACCGCCGGGCCACCGCCCTGGCGACCTGGGTGCTGGCCGGCGCGGTGCTCGGCAACGCCGTCTGGTCCGGGTACGCGGCGCTCGCCGCCCCGGCCGACACCGCCTCCGCCAGCGCCGTCCGGGCCGGGTACGCGGCGGTGCGCGACGGCGCCGCGTGGCCCCGGGGCCGCAGCGACCCCGGCCCGCACGCCTTCACCACCAACGATCCGCTGCTGCTCGACGGCCAGGGCGGCGGCTACTTCAGCGGCTACCTGCCGACCGTCGCCGCCCTGCTGCTGCACGACCTCGGCGCGGGCTGGACGGCGGGCGGGCGGCAGACCGCCAGCGTCACCGATCCGGTCGGGCAGGCCCTGTTCGCCGTCCGCTCCCACCTCGACGACGGGCCGCCCCCGACCGGCTTCACCCCCGGGCGGGCCGCCGCGCCGCCGCTGGTCACCGTCCTGCCGCCCGGCGCCCGGCCGGACACCTCCTCGGTCTGGTCCCGGCAGGAGTCACTGCTCGGCAGCCGGGTGTACGAGGCCCCGCTGCCCGTCCCGGCCGGCGGCCCCGCGCCCACCCTGCACGGCACCAGCGGCTGGTCGCTGCCCGGCGGCGCCGAGGGCACCGTCCTCACCGCCGCCTGCACCCCCGGCGGCACGGCCTACTTCCACGGCGTCTGGTACCGGGGCACGGTCAGCGGTCTCGGCACCACCTACCGCAGCGACGGCGAACAGCCCACCACCGCCGTCGCGATCCACCGGCTGGGGCCGGTCCCCGCCGACGGGACGGTCCGGGTGACCCTGCGCTCCGACACGGTCGGCCAGATCCCGGCCCGCCCGATCGGCTGCCTGCGCCCCGGCGCCCTGGACGACGCCGTCGCCCGTCTCACCGCCACCGGCGCGACCGGCGTGGCGGCCGGCGGGCACACCCTCGCCGCGGCCCTCCCGGCCGGCTCCACCGGCACCGCGCTGCTGTCCGTCCCGGCCGCCGAGGGCTGGACCTGCGCGGCGGGCGGCGGCCGGTACGTCCCGCCGACGCCCGTCCTGGGCATGATCGGCGTACCGCTCGGCGCCGGCGCCGACCGCGTCGCCTGCTCCTTCCGCCCGCCCGGTCTCACCGAGGGCCTCACCGTCAGCTCCGCCACCGCCGCCGCCCTCGCCCTGGTCGCCGTCTTCACCCGTTTCTCCCGCCGCCCGGCCCGCGCCCCCCGCCGCACCCGTCGGCTCGCCGCCCAGGCCGCCCAGGCCGCTGACCGGGGCTGAGGCGACCAGGCCTGAGACAACCAGGGCGGACCCTGCCGGGCACGGCCGACGGCCGTCGGCACCACGGCGAGGCGTGGCGCAAACGCACGGGGGCGGCCCGCCAGCTCGGCGGGCCGCCCCTCGGGCAGGTGCGGTCAGGGCAGGGTGATCAGCTGGCTCCGGCGGGCGGCGGGGTTGAGGTGGTGGAGCAGGAGCAGGCGGGAGGTGTCGCCGGGGGCACGGCGGATGTCGAGGACGGTGCCGGGCCGGACCGGGGTGGCGAGGGCCGCGGGGCCGCCGAGGCCGGCACGGATGTCGACGGCGGGGTGCAGGACGTCGAGGGCCAGGACGGGGCGGGTGCCGCGCAGGCCGATGGCGGAGTAGGACTCGGCCGGGTCGGGTGTGCCGGGGGCGACGGTGCTGGTCCAGACGCCGTAGTGGACGGTGCTGTGGCCTTCCCGGACGCCCGGGAGCGCGCTCAGCCGGACGGGGAGGACGAGGGCGTCACCGTCCAGCAGGGCGGTGTCGGTGTCGCCCCAGTGGCCGTTCAGAGGCTGGACGTCGAGTTCGGCGCCGGTTCGGGCGTCGAGGGCGCGGGAGACCAGGACGTCGCTGCCGCGCAGCCGGTCGGCTTCGAGGATGACGTCGGTGGCGCCGTCGCCGTCGGTGTCCAGGGAGACCCGGACGCCGTAGAGCCCGACCGGGGTGGCGGCCGGGGCCCAGAGCTGGGCGCCCACGTACAGCAGGTCGGAGCTGGTGGCGGCACCGACGACCCGCAGGTTGGCGGCCCGGTCGCCGGGCTGCTGGACGCAGACGTCCTGCGGGGGGTCGGCCGGCTCGGCGTCGTCGGGTCGGACGCCGGCCCCGGGCCCGACGGCGGCTTCGCTGTCGGGCGGGCAGTCGGCCCAGCGGGGGCCTTCGCCGCCGAGGGTGAGGGCGGTGACGAGTCCGGGCCGGTTGCCGGGGGCGGCGCTGCCGCCGAGCATCAGGACGGTGCCGTCCCGGGTGGTGCGGGCGGCGGCGGTGGCGGTGAGGTCGGTGGCCGGGCGCGGGGCGGCGAGGACGGGGACGCGCAGCTGGGGCAGGGCCGGGTCGGTGACGGGGGTGAGCAGGACGCGGCCGGAGAGTTCGGCGCGGTAGCTGCGGGCCTTGCCGTCCTGCACGGTGTCGATGGTGGGGTCGGGAGCCCGGCCCAGCTCCCCGGGGACGGCGAGGGTGACGTGCACCCGCGCGGTGCCGCCGGCCGGGACGTCGACCTGGTCCGGCGTCACCTCGAAGGTGGCGCCGGGCAGTTCGGTGGCGGCCGCGTAGCCGGTGCGGTAGCTCAGCGGCCGATCCGCGTGGTTGCGCACCTCGATGTCGCGGCCGAGGGCGGTCGGCCCGGCGATCTCGACCGGCCCGTAGGAGACGCCGACGCTGCCTTCGGCAGCTCCGTCGCCGGCCGCGTAGGCGACGACGGGGGTGTGGACGGCCCGGTCGACCTGGGCGCGGCCGGCGCCGGTGCGCTCGGGGCCGTAGACCGGTCCGCCGTGGTCGTCGCCGAGCCAGGTGTCGACGGCGGTGTTCATGAGCGCGGCCTTGAGCTGTTCGACCGGCCAGTCGCGGTGGGCGGCGCGGACGAGGGCGGCGAGGCCGGTGATGTGCGGGGTGGCCATCGAGGTGCCGTCCTCGCGCTGGCCGCCGCTGCCGCTGCCGACGAGGGCGGACCAGATGGTCTCGCCGGGGGCGGCGAGGTCGGGTTTGACGATGCCGGGGACGCCGATGCCGCGGGAGGAGAAGTCGGTGAGGGTGTCGGTGCGGGCGGGCTGGTTCTGGGAGACGGAACCGTGCAGCGGGTTGCCGGGGGCGGCGAGGCGGACCTCGACCGGCCCGGCCGCGGCGGCCTGCCGGAGCCGTTCGCCGTCGGCGTGGGCGAGCAGGGCGGCCGGGATGCGGTCGTTGCCGGAGATCTCGGCGAGGTGGTCGGTGTCGGCGGCGTAGAGGGCGCCGATCGCACCGGCGTCGGCGGCGTGGTCGGCGCGGGGGCCGGAGTTGCAGGCCCGTTCGGAGTCGCGGGTGCGCCAGGTGAGGACGGCGATCTTTCCGGCGAGCCGCTGCCGGTCGGCTTCGCTGTAGGCGGCGCAGCCGTCGGACTGGTCGGCGGGCATGGCGAGTTGGCCGCTGACGTCGGCGCTGGACCAGCCCTGGTAGCGCTCGCTCCAGTGGGCCGGGACGACGCCGGCCAGGTCGGCGGGGGCGAGCACGGTGAGGCCGTCGGTGTCGCTGTGCTGGTCGACGGAGGCGGCGACGGTGATGGCCCGGGCGGCGGTGCCGGGGCTGCCGCCGATGCCGTAGACGTCGCCGTCGTTGCCGACGGCGGCGACCACGACGGTGCCGAGGGCGGCGAGCCGGTCGACGGCGAGGGCATCGGTGTCGTCGGGGCTGCCGAAGCGGCTGCCGAGGGAGAGGTTGACGACGTCGAGGCGGTCGCCGAGGTCGCCGTCGCCGTTGGGGTCGGCGGCGAGGTCGAGGGCCTGGGCGAGCCGGTCGGTGGAGCCGTCGCAGCCGAAGACCCGGATCGCGTACAGCTGGGCACCGGGGGCGGCGCCGGGGCCGACCTTGAACCCGGCGGGGTCGAGTCCGGGCCGGTAGGGGCCGGTGTACGGGTGGCCGTCGGCGGTGACGCCGTAGCCGGCGGCGGTGCCGGCGACGTGGGTGCCGTGCCCGTTGCGGTCGCAGTCGATCGGATTGTCGCTGGGGTGCGGGACGGGCTGGTGGTGCGGGGAGGACGGGTCGGGGTCGTAGTCGTCGCCGACCAGGTCCTTGCCGCCGATCACCTTGGCGTTGGGGAACAGGTCGGGCGGGGCGGGCTTGCCGCGTTCGACGGAGCGGAAGGCGGCCTCGGTGCCGGGGCCGCCGAAGTCGGCGTGGGTGTAGTCGATGCCGCTGTCGATGATCCCGATCCGCACCCCCTGGCCGGTGTTGCCGTCGCCGGTGGCACCGGCCCAGACCTGCGGGGCGCCGATCAGCGGGACGGAGTAGGCGTTGTCCCGCTGCTTGCGGACGATCGGGTGGACGGCCCGGACGCCGGGCAGCGCGCGCAGGGCGGGCAGCCGGTCGGCGGGCGCGTCGACGGCGAGGCCGGTGATCAGGGTGCGGGTGCGGTAGAGCTCGCCGGCGGTGGGCGCCGCCCGGTGGACGGCCGCGGCGAGCCGGTCGAGGGCTTCGCCGGCCCTGGCCCGCTGGGCGGCGCCGGCGTCCGCGGCCTCCCGGCGGGCGGCCTCCGGGGAGCGCTGGGCCCGCCGGGCCCCGTCGGCGGCGCGCCGCCAGGCGGGCCCGGCCGGCTCGGTGCCGAGTTCGAGCAGGACGGAGGCCGTTCGGCGGGCCCTCGACGGCTCCGTCGGGGGCCCGCCGGAGGCCGGGGTGGCGGCGAGCGCCGCGCTCCCGGCCAGCAGGGCCAGGGTGAGTCCGATCCGGGTGACGGGTCGGCGGACGGATGGCAGGCGCACTGGGCCCTCTTCCCCCGGCAGGGGGACTGATCCGCACACCGTGTCGCTGACGCCCGCCCGCGCGAACGTCGATCACCCTTCCGGGGGCCCCAAATTAGGATGATCGCGCCGAAGAGCGCGAGCAACTTCCCTCGGACGGGCGCCGGTTGCACTCGACCGGGTGACCTGACGGCAGCCCGAGCGGCCTATTCGGCGGATGAACGGCCGGGCCGGCGGCGGGCCGGCGAAGCCGCGGGGGCGCCGCCCGACAACACCTGACGGACGGGCCCCGCCGGCGACGCCCGCCAGCGGTTCCGTCAGAGGTGCCCGGTCGAGCCGCCGTTGTCGCGGCGGTCCAGCGCCCGCTGCAGGGCGGCGGCGGCGAAGGGGTTCCGTTCGGCGGCCCGGCGGCGGCGCGGGGCGCGGACGGGGGTGGCGGCGGGGGTGGGGGTGGCGTGGCGGTCGACGGTGAGGGGCATACCGGGCTCCTTGGAAGCGGCGCCCCGAAGAGGGCGCGGGAGGGGGAGGGGTACGCGCGGGGGCAGGGATCGCCTGCCCGTGAAGGCGCACGCGGACACGGGCCGAACGCCCTGTCTACAGGGTCGGCACGCCGTATCGCCCTTCCACGGTACGACCGGGCCCGGGCCGTGTCTGCACGAATACTTGGATTTCCTAGTATCTGAGACGGGAGCCACCCGGGGGAACGCAGCGGGGCCCGGACCGCCGGCGAACGGCGGTCCGGGCCCCGGGGGGCGTCGGGCTCAGGCGCCCAGGTCGACCGAGCGGGCGAAGCGGGCGCCGATCTCGGCGGCGATCGCCGACAGCACGTCCTGCGGGATCTGGCTGTCCACGGTGATGGAGGCGAGCGCGCCGCCGCCGTCGCGGGCGACCTGCATGCCGGCGATGTTGATGCCGGCGTCGCCGAGGTGGCGGCCGAGCACGCCGACCACGCCGGGGCGGTCCTCGTACTTGAAGAAGGCCATGTGGTCGGTGAGCGCGACGTCCACGTCGAAGGCGTCCACGCCGACGATCTTCTGGGTCTGCTTCGGGCCGGCCAGGGTGCCGGAGATGGCGATCTCCTCGCCGTTCGCGAGCGTGCCGCGGACGGTGATCACGTTGCGGTGCTCGGCGCTCTCGCTGGAGGTGGTCAGGCGGACCTCGACGCCGCGCTCCTGGGCGAACAGCGGGGCGTTGACGTAGGACACCGTCTCCGCCACCACGTCCTCGAACACGCCCTTCAGCGCGGACAGTTCGAGCACCTTCACGTCGTGCTGGGTGATCTCGCCGCGGACCTCGACGTCGAGCCGGACGGCGACCTCGCCGGCCAGCGCGGTGAAGATCCGGCCGAGCTTCTCGGCCAGCGGCAGGCCCGGGCGCACGTCCTCGGCGATCACGCCGCCCTGGACGTTGACGGCGTCCGGCACCAGCTCGCCGGCCAGCGCCAGGCGCACCGACTTGGCGACGGCGATGCCGGCCTTCTCCTGCGCCTCGTCGGTGGAGGCGCCCAGGTGCGGGGTGGCGACCACGTTGTCGAAGCCGAACAGCGGGGAGTCGGTGCACGGCTCCTTGGCGTACACGTCCAGGCCGGCGCCGGCCACCCGGCCGTCGCGCAGGGCGTTGGCGAGCGCCTCCTCGTCCACGATGCCGCCGCGGGCGGCGTTGACGATGCGCACGGTCGGCTTGACCTTGTGCAGCGCCTCGTCGCCGATCAGGCCGATGGTCTCGGGGGTCTTGGGGAGGTGGACGGTGATGAAGTCCGAGACCTCCAGCAGCTCCTCCAGGGTGACCAGCTTGACGCCCATCTGGGCGGCGCGGGCGGCCTGGATGTAGGGGTCGTACGCGACGATCTTCATGCCGAACGCGGACATCCGCTGGGCGACCAGGACGCCGATCCGGCCGAGGCCGACGACGCCGAGGGTCTTCTCGCTCAGCTCGACGCCGGTGTACTTGTTGCGCTTCCACTCGCCCTGCTTGAGCGCGGCGTTGGCCGGCGCGATGTTGCGGGCGACGGAGATCAGCAGGCCGCAGGCGAGTTCGGCGGCGGTGACGATGTTGGAGGTCGGCGCGTTCACGACCATCACGCCGGCCTTGGTGGCGGCGGCGACGTCCACGTTGTCCAGGCCGACCCCGGCCCGGGCGACCACCTTGAGCTTGCGGGCGACGGCCAGCGCCTCCGCGTCGACCTTGGTGGCGGAGCGGATCAGGATCGCGTCGACGTCGGCGATCGCGCCGAGCAGCTCGGTGCGGTCGGCGCCGTTGCAGTGGCGGATCTCGAAGTCGGGGCCGAGGGCGTCGACGGTGGCGGGCGACAGCTCTTCGGCGATCAGGACGACGGCGGTTTTGGATGTCACAGTGCTCACGACAGTGTGTCCTTAACTCTGCGGTTCTCCCCGGCACGTGGGTGGCGTGGACGGCGGGGGGAAGGTGGCATGCCGCGTAGGTAGACGCACGACGCTGTGGGCCTGACGCGCACTCGGAGTGTATCGACGGGCTGGGTACCAGGCTGCTCCCGTCCGGCGAAATCACCCGGACGAGAGCAGCCTACTTGTACAAGGAAGTTACAAAATCGGGCAGAGCCCGAGGCCGGTTCAGGCCTTGTCGTCGACCCAGCTCATCAGCGAGCGCAGCTTCTTGCCGGTGGTCTCCAGCAGGTGGTCCTCGTCGGCCTTCTTGTACTCGTTGTACTTGGGCAGACCGGCCTTGTACTCGGCGATCCAGGTGTTGGCGAAGGTGCCGTCCTGGATCTCGGCGAGGACCTTCCTCATCTCGGCCTTGGTGGCGTCGGTGATGATCCGCGGGCCGGTGACGTAGTCGCCCCACTCGGCGGTCTCGGAGACCGACCAGCGCATCTTCTCCAGGCCGCCCTCGTACATCAGGTCGACGATGAGCTTCAGCTCGTGCAGGCACTCGAAGTAGGCGATCTCCGGCTGGTAGCCGGCCTCGACCAGGGTCTCGAAACCGGCCTTCACCAGGGCGGCGGTGCCACCGCAGAGGACGGCCTGCTCACCGAACAGGTCGGTCTCGGTCTCCTCGGTGAAGGTGGTCTTGATGACGCCGGCCTTGGTGGCGCCCAGGCCCTTGGCGTAGGACAGCGCCAGGTCGAAGGCCTTGCCGGAGGCGTCCTGCTCGACGGCGACGATCGCGGGGACGCCGCGGCCCTCCTCGTACTGGCGGCGGACCAGGTGGCCCGGGCCCTTCGGGGCGACCATGCAGACGTCGACGTCCGCCGGGGGCTTGATGAAGCCGAAGCGGATGTTCAGGCCGTGGCCGAAGAACAGGGCGTCGCCGGCCTTCAGGTGCGGGGCGATGTCGGCCTCGTAGACGTCGGCCTGGATCGGGTCCGGCACCAGGATCATGATGACGTCGGCCTCGGCCGCGGCCTCGGCCGGGGTGACGACGCGCAGGCCGGCCTCCTCCGCCTTGGCACGGGACTTGGACTCCGGCTTCAGGCCGACCCGGACGTCGGCGCCGGAGTCGCGCAGGGACAGCGCGTGGGCGTGGCCCTGGCTGCCGTAGCCGATGACCGCGACCTTGCGGCCCTGGATGATGGACAGGTCGGCGTCGTCTTCGTAGAACAGCTCGGCCACGGGGGCACATCTCCTTGCGTGATGGTTGCCGGGTACGCGCTCTCTACGGTAGGCGTACCGGCGGGGGTGTGGGGCGGTGCTTCAGGGTGTGAGACGGTCGGCGTCTCAAAGGGTGCTCAGGCGCTGCGGTCGAGGGCGCGCAACGAGCGGTCCGTGATCGAACGGGCGCCGCGCCCGATGGCGACCAGGCCGGACTGGACCAACTCCTTGATGCCGTAAGGCTCCAGCATCCGGAGCATGGCCTCCAGCTTGTCCGAGCTTCCGGTGGCCTCGATGGTCACCGCGTCCGGGGACACGTCGACGGTCTTGGCACGGAACAACTGGACGATCTCGACGATCTGCGACCGGGTCTCGTTGTCGGCGCGGACCTTCACCAGGACCAGTTCCCGCTGGATCGCAGCGGACTGGTCGAGTTCGACGATCTTTATCACGTTCACGAGCTTGTTGAGCTGCTTGGTGACCTGTTCCAGCGGGAGGTCCTCGACGTTGACCACGATGGTCATCCGGGACACGTCCGGATGCTCGGTCGGGCCGACGGCGAGGGAGTCGATGTTGAAGCCCCGACGGGAGAACAGGGCGGCGATGCGGGCGAGCACGCCGGGCTTGTTCTCGACCAGGACGGAGAGGGTGTGCTTGGACATGGGGTTCCTCAGGCGCTCTGGAGTTGAAGGGGGGCGTTAGTCGAGGTCGTCGCCGAAGTCGGGGCGGATGCCCTTGGCGAACTGGATCTCGTCGTTGCTGGTGCCGGCCGCGACCATCGGCCAGACCAT
>NZ_JBIUYQ010000025.1:0-103288 GCF_044744605.1 Kitasatospora sp. NPDC087271 | reverse complement strand
ACACATCCGGATCAACGCCACACGACCGGTCCGGGACACTCCCGGACCGGTCACACCATACGAATCAACGACCCGCGAAGTACGGGACTAGAGGACTTCGGTCTGCTGTGGGGCCACGCAGTGGGATTCCTCGCCGACCTGCACGACGTAGCCCTTCGGCGGCTCCAGGGACGTCGTCCACCAGATCCCGGTGACCTCCCCGACAGCGTCCGTCGTCGCGCCCGGCGTGTCCGACTCCGTGCGGATCCGGACGCGGGTTCCTTCGGGCAGGTCGCTGCGGTAGCGCGGAGGCATGCCGGGGTGGAGTCCTCCTCGGGAGGCCAGGAACTCCGGCCGTAGCCGCCAGGGGCTGCCGTCCTCGGTCTCCACCGTGTAGAGAGGTCCGACGTGGTCATCGCGCTCGTCCTGCTCGACGACACACGCGACGATCACCCCGCGGGTGCCCGCGATCTCCGGCCCGAGCCGGCCCAGTTCCGGAAGGGGCGGGTGCGGCGTCGCCAGTTCCACCAGCTCGCCGTAGGCCAGCGTGGCCTGCTCGGGCCAGGGAGTCTCGTCCACCGGCCACCGATGCCCGACCGTCATGAGGCCCTCCTGTCCATGGCCTCCGTGGACCCACCACACCATAACCGCGAGGCGGTCGGCCGATCCCGCCCGGCCGGCCCCGACCTGACCACGTACGACCTGGAACTGTCCGGCCGATCACTCTGCAGCAGCTGCATGAGGCCGGCCATCGCTGGCCGCCCGGCACCGGGCGGGCTCCGTTCGAGATCGAGACCGGGGCTGAGATCGAGACCGAGGCTGAGACCGAGGTCGAGGCTGAGACGGAGCCCGTGAACGAGGGCGCCGATTCCTGACCGCCACCGGCGGATGGCGCCGGGGGCGGTGCCGCCCGTTCAGCCGATGTGGTGCTGGTCGAGCCAGGTGAGGGTGTGGTCGGCGAGTTCGGTCCAGCCGTGGTCGACGGTGAGGGAGTGGCCGCGGTCGTCGAAGCGGTGGTAGTCGGTGACGGCGGGGGACTTGCGGTACTGCTTGTGGGTGGAGCGGGTGAGGACGTCGGGCACGGTGTGGTCTTGCTTGCCGGACAGGAGGAGGAGCGGTCCGCGGTTCTGGTTGTGGGTGTCGACCTTGGCGGGGGAGTGCGGGGCGAAGTTGCTCAGGGCGAGCTGGAAGAGGGGGCGGGCGGGGCTGGGGATGGTCCATTCGTCGAAGAGCTGGTCGGATTCCTGCTGGGAGACGGCGTTGGCGAACGCGTAGCGGAACTGGGCGGGGTTGAGCGAGACGGCGCGCTTGGTGTTGCCGGGGTTGCGCAGGAAGGCGAAGGCGGACTTGGCCTGGGCGGGGCCGACGGCCTTGACGCCCTTGATCTGGCCGGGGCAGATCGCGACGGCGGCCTGGGCGAGGTTCTGGCCGAGGAGGTGTTGGGCGATGAAGCCGCCGACGGAGTGGCCGACGAGGACGGGCGGGGTGTCGAGGTCGCGGATGATGCGGGCGTGGTGGGCGGAGATCTCGGCGAGGCCGATTCCGCCCTGGGGGTCGGGGTTCCTGCGGGCCTGGGCGACGGTGGCGGGGACGCCGGGCCATTCGGGGAGGATCGGTTCGTAGCCGGCGTCGCGGAACCGGTCGGCCCAGCCCTGCCAGCTCGTGGAGTGCAGCCAGAGGCCGTGGATGAACATGACCGGGGTGCGGTTGCTGGGCATGGCGGGGTCTCTCCTGGTGCGTGAGGGCTGGGGATCGGATCGGTGGCCGGTCGGGGCGCGGTCGTTCGATCCAAGAAGTAGAAAGAGCGTTCTCTCTGCTCCTCCAAGGTAGAACGATCCTTCTGCTAGCGTCAAGCCATGACGACGAGAGATTCCGCGCCACCGCGCACTCGCATCCTGGCCGCGGCGATGCGGCTCTTCTACGCGCAGGGCGTGCGCGGGGTGGGCATCGACCAGCTGATCCGCGAGTCGGCGGTCGCCAACGCGACGTTCTACCGGCACTTCCCGTCCAAGGACGACGTCGTGCTCGCCTACGTCCACGAGCACGACCGCCTCTTCCGTGCGGCCGCCGCCACAGTGGCGGACCTTCCTCCGCGCGAGGCCGTGACGGCCCTGTTCGCGGGCATCTCCGACGAGTTCTGCGCACCCGGCTTCCGAGGCTGCCCGTTCATCAACGCCGCCGCTGACTACCCCGACCCCGACCACCCGGTCAGCCGCGCGATCCAGGAGCACATGGACTGGTTCCGCGCCCTGCTGACCGGCCTGCTCGCCGCCGCCGGCCACCCCGACCCCGACCGGGCGGCCGACACCCTGCTGATCCTGCGGCACGGCGCGATGAACCAGAGCCGCTTCACCGCCCCCGCGGCGGTGCGCGAGGCGCTGACGGCCGCCGTGGACGCCGTCCTCGGCTAGGAAGCAGGCAGAGTGCGCCACCGGTGGTGGCGCACTCTGCCCTCCCGGCCGCTACGCCCGGCGTGCGTGCCGTGTGCGTTGCGCGCGTCGCCGGAGCCGGGGCCGGCCCGGGTGGTGGAGGGTGGTCACCCTCCCGAGCGGTCCTGGCGCAGGCGGGCCGAGGCGAAGGCGGCGATGAGCCAGCCGAGGCCCAGCAGCGCGCCGCCGCCGAGGCCGACCGTGGCCACCGGGGCTCCGGCGCTCGCGAGCATCAGGGCGGGTTCCTGCACGGCGGGTGCCTGCACGGCGGTGTCGCGCGGGGGAACGGGCGCGGGGTGGGTGCCGGCGGGGTGTTCGGCGGCCGACGTGTCACCGGGGGCGGTGCCGTCGGGGTGGTTGTCCCACTGGCCGGGCCCGGGGTGGTGGTCGCCCCAGCCGCCGTGGCCGCCGGAGTTGTGGCCGTCGCAGCCGCCGTGGTCCTGGTCCTCGCAGGGAGTGCAGGCCACGATCGTCACGGTGTTGCTGGTCGCCGTCACCGGGGTGCCGTCGGGGGTGGTGCCGGTGACGGTCGCGGTGTCGGTGATCTTCCCGGCCTGCACGTCGCTCTCGGCGGTGGAGTACGTCGCGGTGCAGGTCGTGGACGCGCCCGGGGCCAGGGTGGTCACCGGGCAGGAGACGGCCGGCGTGCCCGGACCGGAGTCCGTCACGGCGAGCGAACTGAGCGTCGTGTCACCGGTGTTGGTGACGGTGAAGGTGTAGTGCAGGGCCTGGCCCGCGGCGGAGAACGAGGTCTCCTGGACGGCCTTGACGATCTTCAGGCCGGCGTAGGGCACGGTCACCTTGTTGCTGGTCGAGGTGACGGTACGGCCTCCTGGAGCGGTCCCGGTCACCTGCGCGGTGTCGACGACCTTGCCCGCGGCGACGTCGGCGTCGGTGGTGACGTAGGTCGCGGTGCAGTTCTCCGAGGCGCCCGGTGCGAGCGGGCCGGCGGGGCAGGTGACGGTCGGCGTGCCGGGGCCGTTGTCGACCACGCCGATGTTGGTCAGCGGCTGCGCGCCGGTGTTGGTGACCGTGTAGGTGTAGTGGATGGTCTGCCCGGCGGCGGTGTACTGAGCCTCGGTGGCCTTCTTCACCACCGTGATCGCGACCAGCGGGGTGTTCACCTTGTTGCTGGTCGTGGTGACGGTCTGGCCGCTGGTGTCGGTGGCGGTGACCTGGCCCTGGTCGGGCACGTTCTGGGCGGCGACGTCCGCCGCCGTCGTGACGTAGGTGGCCTGGCAGGTGGTGGACTGGCCGGGCGCGAGCTGGTTGGTTCCGCAGCCGGAGACGGTGACGCCGGGCGTCAGGTCGGTCACCGTCACGTTGGTCAGTGCGATCTGGCCGGTGTTGGTGACGGTGTACGTGTAGTTGAGGGTCTCGCCCGGGGCCTGGAAGTTCGGCTGGACGGCGGACTTGGTGATGGTCAGCGCCCGCAGCGGCACGACGACCTGGTTGCTCGTCCCGGTCACCGTCTGGGTGCCGACGGTGGCGGTGAGGTTCGCCGTGTCGGTGATCGTGCCCGTCGTCGCGTCGGCGGCGGTCGCGGTGTAGGTGGCGGTGCAGTTCTCCGTGGCGCCGGCCGCGAGCGGGCCGGGCGGGCAGGTGACCGTCGGGGTGCCGGGGCCCGTGTCGGTGACCGCGACGTTCGTCAGCGGCACCGGGGCGTTGTTGGTGACGGCGTAGGTGTAGTGGATGGTCTGCCCCGCGACGAACGAGGCCTCGGCCGCGGACTTGGTGATCGTGGGGGCGGGGACGTTGACCAGCACGGTGGTGGTGCAGCCCGTCGCGGTCGCGCAGGTGCCGCCGGCGATGGTCGGCGCGACGTTGTTGGTTAGCGCGAAGTTGCCGGTGTCCGGGTTGTTGACCGTGACCTGGTACGTCACGGTCGCGGTGGAGCCGGCGGCGGGCGGCGCCGTCAGCGTGCCCGACCAGGTCAGGGTGTTCCCGGTGACGGCGGCCGTTCCGGAGCTCGCGGTGACGGATCCGGGCACCAGCGTGCCGTCCGTCAGTACGGCGGAGAGGTCGTCACTGAAACCCGCGTAGGTGGCGGGGTTGGTGCCGGTGTTGGTGACGGTCTCGGTGTAGGTCAGGGTGTCGCCCTGGTTCACCGGGCCGGTGGGGGAGACCGACTTCGCGACGGTGTAGGAGGTGCCGGCCGGCAGGTTGCAGTTCCCGCTGTCCTGGGTGGCGGAGGCGCCGAAGAAGGGGACCCCGGTGTTCACAACCGTCGTGGTGGGGATCTCCGCGGTCGAGGGGCCGGCCGGGATCGAGTTCAGGGTCTCGATGGTGCCGCTGGCGCGGAACGCGTAGACCTGGCCGCCTGACTGGGCCAGGCCGTAGACGGAGCCCGGCACGTTGCCGATCTCGGTGATCGTGTTGTCCGGGTGGATGCGGAAGAAGTCGGTGGGGTGCAGCGTGCCCGGATCGAACGCGGCCCCGATGACGTCGCCGTCGGGCAGGGTCAGGAAGTCACCCGAGGAGACCAGCCCGGCCGGGAACGAGACGGGGAGCAGCGCGCTCACCCCGGTGGTCGGGTTGAGCGTCCAGATCTGGTTCGAGTAGAACGACCCGAGCAGCAGGCTGCCGTCCGGACGCGCGCCCAGCGCGTTGGTGGCGTACCCGGGAAAGTTCGCGGCCGGACCGGTGATCGTCACCGACGCCGTCTCCGCACCGGTGGCCGCGTTGATCGTGTACAGCACCGGCGGCAGGGTGTTCCAGCTCACCCCGTACAACGTGGTGCCGTCCGCACTCCACGCGATGTCCCCGTAGTCCCGCACCAGCGGCACACTCGCCAGCTGCGTACCGGTCGGGCTGTACTCGAAGAGGTGGTCGTTGCCGCCGCCGGAGTTCCCCCAGATCGGTACCGGCGGACAGGTCAGCGCCCGTGTCCCGGACCTCCCGTCCGCACCGTCCGCCGGCGAGGCGGCCTCAGCCCTGACGAACGATGCGTCCCGTGCCGGGGAGGCCAGCGCCGAACCGCCTCCCCAACCCGCCGTCATGCCGATGACCGCCAGCCCGATCGCCGCGGCGAGCTTGCCGCGCGACCGGCCGCGTCTGATCCCTGCCATACCGTCTCCGTTCCAGTCGGGCGTGATCACCACAGGGCCCCACGCCACAGAATTTTGATAACAAGAAGTGTTTTTGTGAACACTTTGAGTAACTTGACATGGGTTGGCCCGGCCCGCCATCCGTGCCCGAACTGGCTGCGTCCGCCGGATGTCGGCCACCTGGCCGCATCGCGGCCCCTCGCGTAGCGCCCCGGCTGCCGGGATTCTTCGGCCCGCGCCGAAGAATCCCCGACCTACCGTCGATTCCCGTGAACACCATGACGCCTGACAGCACACGCACCGACGCGCGCACCGACGCGCCCACCGATGGCTCGGTGGGCGCGGACCACGTGGTCATCGCGCCGAGCATCCTCTACTTCGGCACGCCCGTCGTCCTGCTCTCCACGGAGAACGAGGACGGCACCGCCAACCTCGCGCCGATGTCCTCGGCCTGGGCCCTCGGCCAGGTGATCGTCCTCGGCATGGGGGTCGAGGCGCAGACCGCGCACAACCTCCGCAGCCGACCCGAGCTGGTGATCAACCTGCCCGAGCCGACCCAGTGGCCGGCGGTCGAACGACTCGCGCCGCTCACCGGGTGCACCCCCGTACCCGCGAACAAGCAGGACACCTTCCGGTTCGAGCGGGACAAGTTCGCGGCCGCAGGCCTGCGGGCCGAGCCCTCCGAACTCGTCCGGCCGCCCCGGGTCGCCGAATGCCCCCTGCAACTGGAGGCCCGTGCCGCCCGGATCCAGCCCGACGCCTCCGGCGGGTTCCTCATCGTCGAAGCCCACGTGCTCAAGGTCCACGCCGATCCGGGCATCGTCGTCCCCGGCTCCCAGCACGTCGACCCGGCCCGGTGGAGCCCGCTGATCTACAACTTCCGCCACTACTACGGACTCGGCCCCGAGCTCGGCCACAGCTTCCGCACCCAGACGCCCCGTTGAAGCCGTTCTGCCGTCCTGCCTGTCAGCCCCAGCTGTCAGGGTGACGGGCATGGACCTCGACACCTTCTGGCAGATCATCGACGACACCCGCGCCGAAGCCGCCGACGAGAGCGAGCACGCCGACGCGCTCACCGAACACCTCGCCGGCCTGACGCCCGACCAGATCGCCGACTTCGACCGGCACTACGCGCAGCAGAAGGCCCGCTCCTGCACCTGGCTGCTCTGGGGCGCGGGCTACCTCATCAACGACGGATGCAGCGACGACGGCTTCGACTACTTCCGCGACTGGCTGATGGGCGCCGGCCGCACCCTCTTCGAACAGGCCCTCGCCGACCCGGACAGCCTCGCCGAACTCCTCACCCCCGACCAGGAGGAACTGGAGGCCGAAGACCTCGCCTACGCGGCCACCCATGCATACCGCCAACTCACCGGCAACGACCTCCCCGACAACGGCATCACCGCCGGCCCCCCGACCGGCGAACCCTGGGAGGACGAAGACCTCCCCACCCTCCTCCCCCACCTGTCAGCCCGCTTCGCCGACTAGCCCCCCGCCCGCCTCCCCATGCCCGGCGCCGTTTCCGCCTCAGGGAATTATGTAGACCGACCGTCATATTCCTAGCCCCAGCCCGCCTGGGGCGTTGCGCAGGAAGTCGGCCCGGCCGACTTCCTGCGCGCAGGGGGGCTCGCGCCTGCCGCGAGCCGAATATGCAGACCGACCGTCATCGAAGATGGTCGGCGGACGGCACGGGGGAGAGAATTCTGCGGGCCGTCCTGGCTGACGCCGATGCCGAGAGCCGAATCGACTGGGGCATGGTCAGCGTCGATTCCACGACTTGCCGCGCTCATCGGCACGGCGGCTGGCGCCTCACCCCTCCCCGAGGGTTCCGGGTCAGTGGAAGGAGACCGGCACGTCACCGTTCTGATGAGGCCCTAAGTGCTCGCGAGGCGGTCTCACCTGCAAGATTCACCTTGCTGGGGAGGGCGGGTGTCGCCCGCTCGGATTTGTGATCACGCCCGGCCAGTGGGGGGCGCCGCAGATGATTCCCGTGCACCCGGATAGTGGCGGCGAAGTTCGCTGAGTACGCGCTCGTCGACAGCCCTGACGTCCCACAACGAGCTGTCTACTTCGGTCAGGGCGATCACCACCCCGTCCCCGGCGAACCCAAGTGCTTCGGCGTCGATCAGTTGGAGGAAGGGGGTCGTCAGCGACAACAGCGTCAACGTGTCCATGCCGCCGTCGGCAGACCGTCTCTCCATCTCGACGCAACGAGGATCGACGATTGCGTCGAACTCGACGCGCCACTTCAGGCCCAGGCCGAAGCTGCCCAGGCGGACCAGTAGCTCAGCCAGCGTCACGTAGTGCTCTCCGTGCCAGGCAGGAAACGTGATCCCCTTCATCCCCGCCTCTGCTTCGGCTGTATTGCGTGACAAGCGACCCCCTTCGTTCAACTGCAAACACTAGATCGCGGCCCTGACCAGCTCACACGACCCATCGGACAGGCCCTCGCCCCCGCCCGCTGGACGTCACACGCCGCCCCGCCCGAGACTCCCCATGCCCGGCGCCGTTTCCGCCTCAGGGAATTATGTAGACCGACCGTCATATTCCTAGCCCCAGCCCGCCTGGAGCGCTGCGCAGGAAGTCGGCCAGGCCGACTTCCTGCGCGAGGCGGGGTGGGTGGGCGGCGCGCGAGGGTGGGGATCGGTCGACCGGTCTGCATATTTTCCCGCGGGCGGGGCCTGGTCAGTGGGTGTGGTGGTAGGTGGCGAGGGTGGTGAAGGCGGCCTTGGGGTCCCAGGGGAGGTCGGGGTAGGTGGTCCCGGGGCGGTCCTCGTAGACCTTGACGATGCCGTAGCTGGCGAGGTCGAGGTCGTCGCGGGGGTCCGCGTCGGGGCGGTGCACGTGGTCGTAGAGGGCGAAGGTGAAGACGAAGGTGGCGTCGATGCCGCCGACGGCGAAGGCCTCCAGCAGTTCGCGCAGGTAGGCGGCCTGGCCGGCCTCGTCGCGCTCGTACGCGGCCTTCAGGCGGACGGGGCCCTCGGCGTCGTACTCGACGATGTCCAGGCCGAGCGCGCCCCGGTCGCCCGCGCCGCGGTAGCAGGCGGAGCCGAACTCGGTGATGGCGACGGGCTTTCCCTGCGCGGCCAGGTCGTGGACGCCGTCGGCGAACCGGTCGGCGGTCTCGGCGGAGCGGTAGAGGTCGAGGGAGACGAGGTCGAAGGGCGTCCAGTCGACGCGCTCCAGTGGTACGGCGGCGTAGGTGACGCGTCCGCCGAAGTGTTCGCGGACGGTGGCCACGGCCTGGTCGAGGAACGTGTTGACCCGGCCGCTGACCGGTCCGAGGTGTTCGCGGACGAGCTCGGGTCGGCTGAGCAGGGCGATGCGTTCGTCCGTGGTGTCGCCGGGCAGGAACCCCGGGTTCATCAGGCTGAGTTCGGCCCCGGTGACGAACACCACCTCGGCCCCGCGCCGCCGCAGCCGTTCCGCGCGCTCGGCGCAGTCGGCGAACAGGGCCAGCAGTTCGTCGGTGGCGAGTTCCAGCGGGTACGGGGAGTACCAGACCTCCAGTCCGAGGTCGGCGGCGAGTCCGGCGGCGAGTTCGATCCGGTCGGGGTCGCCGCCCATGATGCGGACCGCGTTGCAGTGCAGGTCGTCGCGGATGATGCGCAGTTCGCGTTCGACCTCCTTCGGGTCGAACCGGCTGCGGGAGTACGACCCGTTCCTGACGAATCCGGTGTCGTAGCTGATGCCTTTGGCGCGCACGGTGTCCTGCCTTCCTGGGGGTGGGGCGGGGAGCAGGCAAATACGGTACGGCCAGTACCCTAGTTGGCGCGGGCCGGAGAGGACAAGAAGGATGGGAGGGTAGGGGGCGGTATCGACGGCGGTACCGGCGACGGGGCCGGACTGGATCGGACGGGACGAGGGCCATGGCCGGGCAGACACGGCGGCGCGGGGCGGCGCTGGAGGAGGCGATCCTCCGGGCGGCGGTGGCGGAGCTCACCGAGTCCGGATTCGCCGGGCTGACCATGGACAAGGTCGCCGCCCGCGCCGGCACCAACAAGAACGCCCTCTACCGCCGCTGGCCCAACCGCCTGGCCCTCGGCATCGCCGCCTACAAGCAGTTGGCCACCGCCGCCGTGCCCCCCGACACCGGTGAACTACGTGGGGACGCCCTGGAGTTGCTCCGCCAGGCGAACCGGCACTGGAGCTCCCCGCTCGGCGCGATCCTGCGCGAACTCCTGGCCGCCGCCGGTGGCGCGGCGGAGTTCCTGGCGCAGCTCCAGGACCAGTCCGGCGAGGCCGCGGCCGCCCCCTGGCTCACCGTCCTGGGGCGCGCGGTCGCCCGCGGCGAAGCGGCCCCCGAGGCGCTCCACCCCAGGGTCGCCACGGTGGCGGTGGTGCTGCTGCGCAACGAGTTCGTGGTGCGGGGCGTGCCGACCGCGCCCGACGACGTCCTGGTCGAGATCGTGGACGAGGTCTACCTGCCGCTGATCCGGCGCCGCGGGCCGTCGGACGTCTGAACGGACACAGCCCTGGAGCGGCGCCCAGCGGGACTCGTCGGTCGGGCTGAGGTCGGGTCGAGGGCGGGTCGAGGGCGGGCGCGGGCCTCCGGGTTCAGGAACCGCCGAGGTGGCGGGCCTCCAGGTACACCGTCCGCTCGGTCTGCCCCGGGTCGGCGAGGAAGCGGTCCAGGCAGTCCTTCGGTGCCCGGAAGCTCAGGTTCAGGACCTCCCCGGGGTGCTTCGCCGATCCGTGGAACCCGACGCCCTGAAGGTCGCGCGCGGGCAGGTCCAGCCCGAACGCCTTCGTCACCTTTTCGAGGGTCCGCCCCTCCGGGCTGCCCGGGTACGCCCTCGGGTCCGTGTCCGGCAGGATCCGCCTAGCGGGGCCTAACTGTTCCCGGCGACCAGGGAGTTGGTGAGCCGGTCGGCGACGGTGGCGTCGAGGGGGGCGTGGCCGAGGAGGAAGCGGTACCAGAAGACGCCGTAGACCTGGTCGACGATCAGGTCGAGGTCGGTGTCGTCGGCGAGTTCGCCGCGTTCGCGGCCGCGGGCGAGGAGGTCGCGCAGGGCGGTGCGGCGGGTGGCGGTGAAGGTCTGCATGAGGTCGGCGAGGTGGGGGTCGCGGGCGGCTTCGCGGACGAGGGTGCGCAGGGCGGGGGCGGTGGTGTCGCGCTGGGAGCCGTCGAAGGTGGTGGCGATGAAGGCGTGGAGGTCGGTGCGCAGGGTGCCGGTGTCGGGGCCGGGGACGTCCTGGTCGGCCCGGTCGGTGAGGGCGTCGAGCAGGACGGCACCCTTGGAGGGCCACCAGCGGTAGACGGTCTGCTTGCCGACGCCGGCGCTGCGGGCGATGGCGTCGATGGTGACGGGGGTGCCGTCGGACTCGGCGAGCAGGTGCAGGGCCGCGTCGAGGATCGCCTGGTGGGCGGCCTCGTTGCGGCGGCGTCCGGTGTGCGGGCGGGCTTCGGTCATCGTGTTCCCTTTCCTCTTCCCCCGCTTGACAAGACTAACAGTCTCGATAACATTATTGACGGAACTAGCGGTCTCGACAATATGAAGGACACGCCACCATGAGCACCACGTCAAACCTCTTCACCGGACAGCGCGTCGTCGTGATGGGCGGCAGCTCGGGCATCGGCGAGGCCGCGGCCACCGCCTTCGCCGCGGACGGCGCCGAGGTCGTGATCACCGGCCGCGGCCGGGACCGGCTGGACGCCGCCGTCGCCCGGATCGGCGGCAGGACCACCGGCCACCAGCTGGACGCGGCCGACCCCGAGGCCGTCGCGGCCTTCTTCGCCCAGTCCGGCACCGTCGACCACCTGGTCGTCGCGGTCAGCGGCGCGGCCGGCAGCGGTCCGTTCGCCCAGCTCGACCTGGCCGACCTCGCCACCGGGTTCGACGCCAAGTTCTGGCCGCAGGTCCGCGTCCTCCAGGCGGCGCTGCCGCATCTGCGGTCGGACGGATCCGTCACGCTGATCACCGCCGCCTCCGCCCGCGCCGCGTTCCCCGGCACCGCCGGACTCGCCGCCATCAACGGCGCGCTGGAGGCGATGGTCCCGCCGCTGGCCGTCGAACTCGCCCCGCTGCGGATCAACGCCGTCTCGCCCGGCGTCATCGACACCCCGTGGTGGGACCGCGTCCCGGCCGAGCAGCGGACGGCGCTGTTCGACGGCCTCGCCGCCACCACCCCGGTCGGCCGCGTCGGCCGGGCCGAGGACGTCGCGCAGGCGATCCACCTGCTGGCCGCCAACACCTTCGTGACGGGCGTGGTGTTCGACTGCACGGGCGGGGCCAACCTGCCCACCGGGCGCTGAACGAACCGTCGGCCGACCGGGCCCGGCCCGCAGCCGGCTCCGGGCCGGGCACTGCTGCGGGCCGGAGCCGGCTACGGGCCGGGGGTTGTCACAGCTCAGCCGTACGGTTCGGTCATGAGCGTTCCCGACCTGATCCCCATCCGGTACGAGCCCGACTACCGCACCCGCACCATCGGCCGGTGCGAGGGCGGCCAGTTCCTCGCCTCCGTCACGGCGGCCTTCCCGGAGGTCGGGACCGACGTCGGGAACTGGCAGGCGCAGAAGCGCTGGTTCGCGGTGCTCCACCGCTTCGACGACGCCGGCCAGCACCTCGACTCGCGCATCCACTCGACCGGCACGACGGCGGACGGCGAGAAGGCGGCCGTCGAGGCCGCCCGCGCACTCCTCGCCGACTGGCTCGACGCCCTCCCCGGCCGCGCGTACGGGGACATCGCCATCGCGCCGTTCGCCGTCCGGGTCGAGGGGTCCCTGTTCGGGCTGGTCATCGAGACGGACGAGGAGGACGAGACGGACGGGGAGGAGGAAGAAGAGGGCGAGGACGGCGAGGGCGGGGTCTGGGCCGAGCTCTACCCCGACGGCCTCGGCTTCCACGCCCCGTGGGACGGCTGCTACGACACCTGAGCCGCGGCCACCGTCACCGCTTCGCCTCCTGGCGGCCCTTGAGGAACGCCCTCGGCACCGGGCCGACCCCTGCCGAGGCGGGGGTCGGCCCGGGTGGCGCGGTCAGCCCGCGTACTGGGCGAAGATCTTCGCGAACTCGTACGGCTGCTGCGCGATGTTGGTGCACTTGGAGAGCGAGCCGCCGGTGCAGGCGTTGGCGTCGCGGGTGGCGTCCCAGAAGGCCAGCAGGCCGAGGTGGTTCTGCCGGGCGAAGGTCACCAACTGCTGGGCGGCGGCCTGGTTGTAGATCTGGTGGTCGTCGTTCTCGCCGATCATCGGGGTGACGCCGACCATGGCCCACAGCTGGGCGTCGGTCTTCGCCGGGTAGAGCGCCTTGAGCTGGCCGAACAGGGCTTGGGCGGCCTGCACGGCGGCGTTGCCGTAGTCGGTGCCGGTCCGGTAGTAGTCCATCGCCATGATGTTCACCAGGTCGACGGCGACCCCGGCGTCGCGGGCGGACTTGACGATGGCGACGCCTTCGGCGGTCAGGCCCTCGGGCAGGACGGGCAGGGTGAAGGAGACCTTGAGGCCGGGGTGGGCCTGCTGGAGCTTGGCGAGCGCGGCGGAGCGGCGGTCGTTGGAGGCGGTGTCGGCGATGGCCGCGCCCTCGATGTCGAAGTCGACGTAGCGCAGGTTGTAGGCGTTGACCACGGCGTCGTACTCGGCGAACAGCGAGTCCACGGTGGTGCAGGCGGCGGCGAGTTCGGTGCCGCTGGCGCCGCCGAAGGAGAGCTTGACGTCGCCGCCGGCCGCGCGCAGCGCGTCGATCTGGTCCTTGGCCCAGCCGGTGCGCGGGTCGTAGGCGTTGAACCAGCTGGCCTTGCAGCCGACGCCGGTGACGAAGCCCATGGTGTAGGCCTTGAGGTTGCCGGACTTGGCCATGTCGGGCATGGACGGGGTGGGCCAGGCGCCCATGTCGATGTAGGGCGCGACGGGGACGGCGACGTTCGGCGGCGGGGTGCTCGGGCCGCCGGTGGGCGTGCCGGTGGGGCCGCCGGTCGGGGTGCCCGAAGTGGGCGGCGGGGTGGTGGGGTTGCCGCCGCCGGGGCCGGTGAGCGTGATGTCGTCGGCGAGGTAGGCGCCCTGCCCGTACCAGCCGTGCAGGTAGACGGTGACGCTGGTGGTGGCCGGGCCGGTGGTGAAACTGGTGGACAGCTGCTGCCAGTTGGCGCCGCCCGGCGTCCAGATGGCCGGGTCGGTGACGCCGCTGCCGGTGGCGCCCAGGTAGACGTACTGGCCCTGCACCCAGGCGCTGAGGTTGTACGTGGTGTTGGGCTGGACGGTGACGGTCTGGCCGCACTGTGCGGTGTCGCTCGCGCCGACCGCCCCCTTCAAAGCGTAGCTGCCGCTGTGCGCACCGGAGTTGACGACGCTGCCGGTCCCGCCGGAACAGCTCCACGGGCTGAGCGTGCCGCTCTCCAGACCGGGGTTGGCCAGCAGGTTGCCGTCGGCGGCGCCGGCGTTCCCGGCGAGCGTGGCGAGGCCGCCGGCGGCGAGCGCGGTGGCGGCGGCGAGGCTCAGCAGCTTGGTGCGACCGGCGGGGCGGCGGTGCGTGGGGGCGGGCTGGGGCGCGCTGGGCATGGGGGTGCCTCTCGGGACGTGGGGCCGCCCGCGCCGCGAAGGGGGATACGCGGGGCGGGCGGCAGCATGGGGGCTGGTCCGGTGCGGGGGAGGAGCGCGGTGCTGAGCATCAAACTGGACTAGACCAGCTGTGCACGTCAAGCACTTCCGGGGCATCGGAAGCCCGCTGTGGGAAGGTTTTAGGAACGGTTTAAGGCTCCGGGATCCCGCTCCTGGAACACCGATCCGCGCCCTCGGACGGCACCCCTGTTGACCTCCGGCGCCCTGGCAGGAGGATTTTCGGCTCCCGGCAGGAGGCGGCCGCGAAAGCGACGGCGGTGAAGGCCGGGCCCCGGAGTCGACCCGACGAACGCCGTCCCGCCCACGATTCCGTTGCCGCTGATGGCACTTGCCGCTGATGGCACTTGCCGTGATGGCGCCCGCGCCGATGGTCCGGGTCAGCGAACCCTGAGCGTCCCATTCGGCTTCGGCGTAGCTCTTCCGGTAACTGACCCTGTCAGGGTTCGCCGTGCGGGGTGAAGCACTTTAAGCGAGGGGGAAACAACGGTCGGCAAGGAGGAGAAGGCCCGCCCGCTGGTCTCGAACCGGCGGGCGGGCTGGCGGTTCAGCGGATCACCCGCAGCACGGCTTGCACTCCTTGACCTGGACGTCGTCCACGACCGGGCCGGCCGCGCCCGCGTTGGTGCTGGCGAAGGTCAGCGTGGTGGAGGCGTTCCGCGCGACGAAGCTGAACTGGCGCCCCACGTAACCCATGTTGGTCGGCGTCTTGCCGGTGATGTCGAAGGAGAAGTCCTGGAAGTCCTGGCCGTCGACGAGCACCCGGCCGGTCTTCACGGTCGGTGCGGCCGACGTGTTGCCGGCCAGCGCGTACGTCACGGAGTAGGTGGCGCCCGGGACGGTGGTGAAGGACTGGGCGACGGCGCCGGTGGTGGCGCCGTTGAGGTCCACCGACTGGTCGCCCTCGGCGGCCTGCCAGAACCCGGCGCCGATCAGGTCGACGCTGCCGGTGGTGACCGTCCACGGGCCGATGGTCTGTCCGGCGCCGAACTCGGCGAAGCTGTTCGCCGGGGCCTTGGGCGACTCGAAGCTTCCGTCGTCGAAGCGGCTGAGGGCGCGGTGGCCGCCGGCGGCCTGCGCCGGGACGGTCACGGCGGTGGCGGCGGCCACGATCACGGCGACGGCGGCGAGGCGGGTGCGCGAGAACGTCATGGGTTCCTCCCCAACGGGATACGACTGGATGAGCCGATGATCGGCTGTGCCCAGAGGGTCCGCCGTCGCCGTGAGCCCTGCCAAGACCGGGCGGATGGCGCCCGGTGGTGCGGAGGTTCCGCCGACGGGCTCCCACGCGCCGGTTTGACGGGTGATCACCTGGTGCCGGCCGGGCGGCCGGCCTGCGCCCGCACGGCGGCGGGCCGTGGTGCGAACGCACGGTTCGGATGGTCGTGTCCGCGCGCATGGTGGTGAAGTCCGTCGCACGCGCTCCGCCTGCGCCTCGGGCGCATCCCACCCCCGGGTGAGCCGAGGGCCGCTCATACGATCAACGGCCCCTCTGGCGGTCGGCGGATCGGAAGTGGATCCGAGGCGGATCCGAGGCGGATCCGAGGCGCGTCCGGACGGGCTTGACCTTGAGTGCACTCCAAGGTGAAAGCTGGACGCGTTGATCCACCGCAGCACCCCGCGAGCGGCCAAGCACACCACCACGATCGGAGCACCGTCATGCGCAACGCCACGTTCGGTACCAACGGCCCGGAGACCGGCGTCATCGGCCTCGGCTGCATGGGGATGACCTGGGCCTACGACGTGCGGAACCGGGACGACGAGAACTCCGTCCGGGTGATCCGGCAGGCGCTGGACCTCGGTGTCACCCTGATCGACACCGCCGACATGTACGGCCCCTACACCAACGAGGAGGTGGTCGGCGCCGCGCTGGCCGGCCCGTACCGGGAACGCGCCTTCCTCGCCACCAAGGTCGGCATCGTCCCGGGCGGGTCCGGCCAGTCGGCCCGCGACGGCAGCCCCGAGCACGTGCGCCGCTCGATCGACGACAGCCTGCGCCGCCTCGGCACCGACCACGTCGACCTCTACCAGCTGCACCGGGTCGACCCGGCCGTCCCGATCGAGGAGACCTGGGGCGCCCTCGCCGAGACCGTCGCGGCCGGCAAGGCCCGCCGGATCGGGCTCTCCGAGGTGACCGTCGAGGAGATCAAGCGGGCCCAGTCGGTGCACCCGGTGGCGTCCGTGCAGTCCGAGCTCTCGCTCTGGACCCGGGACGTGCTGGCCGAGGTGCTGCCGTACACCGAGGAGCAGGGCATCGCCTTCCTGCCGTTCTCGCCGCTCGGCCGGGGCTTCCTGACCGGCAGCATCGCCTCCTTCGACGAACTGCCCGCCGACGACTTCCGCCGCCGGCTGCCGCGCTTCCAGCAGGACGCGCTGAAGGAGAACCTGGCACTGGTCGGCAGGGTCAAGGAGGTCGCCGAGCGGATCGGCGCGACGCCCGCGCAGGTCGCGCTGGCCTGGGTGCTGGCGCAGGGCCGGTACGTCTTCCCGATCCCGGGTACCAAGACGCCGCGCTACCTGGTGGACAACGCGGGCGCGGCCGAGGTCGTGCTCTCGGCTGCGGACCTGGCCGACCTGGACGCGCTGCCGACTCCGACCGGCGAGCGGTACTGAGCGGCCAGCGGTACTCAACGGCGAGGGGTGCTGAGCGGCGAGCGGTGCCGAGCGGTGCCGAGCGGCACGGGCCGCCCGGGTCGCCGGCCCCGCCTCGGAACGCCGTCAGGCCTCCCGGACCCAGATCAGCTGCCGCCCGGTCTCGGCGGGAGCCCGGACGGCGGCCTCGGCGACCCGGTCGAGCCGGTAGCCGAGCTTGCGCGGGACGGCCGCGCTGGCGCCGTTCGCCTCGTCGCAGTGGATCTCCACCCGCGCGATGCCGGGCAGCGCCAGGGCGGCCTCGGTCAGCGCCCCGGCCGTGGTGGTGGCGATGCCGCGGCCGGCGTGCCGGGCGGCGACCCAGTAGCCGATCTCCAGTGCGCCGGGGCCGATCCGGCCGTGCAGGCCGAGGGCGCCGACCACGCCGCCGGGTTCGGCGTCCAGGCCGACCAGGTACATGAAGTCGGTGCCGGCCTCCCAGGCGAGGGAGCCGGCCCGGGCCAGCTCGGCGGTCTGCGCCCGGGTGGGGGGCTCGGCCGCCCACTCCATCCAGGGCCGCAGGTGGTCCAGGTTGGCGCGGACGGCCTTGTTGAGCGCCACCGCGTGCGTGCTGCGGCGGCGCAGCAGCGAGATCCCGCCGGGCAGCCGCAGTTCCTCGGGCGGCCGCCCGGCGGTGACGGCGGTGGGAGCGGGCACGTGGAGCGGGGCGGGCGGGTACTTGCAGGACCGTGACTGCGGGTGGCTCATGGCCGCGATTATGTCCTTGGCCGGGACCTGTCACCAATGAATTCCAGACGGCCTCCCACCAGGCCTCTCACCGGTCCCCGCCACACCCCGGCGCGCCCGGCCGCACCCCCGGCGCACCGGGGCGCGCACACGCCCGGCGGTCAGAGCCGGATCAGCACCTCGTCCAGCTCCTTGCGCCGCAGATCCGGCACCCGCGCCCCCTCGGCCGGGTAGCCGACCGGGATGACGTACGCGGCGCGCTCCTCCAGCGGGCGCTCGCAGACCTCGTTGAGGAACTTCATCGGGCTCGGCGTGTGGGTCAGCGTCGCCAGCCCGGCCTGGTGCAGCGAGGCCAGCAGCAGCCCGACCGCGATCCCCACCGACTCCTTGGTGTAGTAAGGCCGCGGCGAATCGGGCCCCTTGTGCACTTCGAACACCACGATCACCGCCGGCGCGTCCTCCAGGAACGGCTTGCGCCAGTCGGTGCCGATCGGCGCCAGCGCGGCCAGCCACTCCTCCGACGCCCGGTGCGCGTAGAACTCGCGCTCCTCGGCCTCGGCGGCCTCGCGCAGCCGCCGCTTGCGCTCCGGGTCGGTGATCACCACGAACCGCCAGGGCTGGATGTGCGCACCGCTGGGCGCGGTGTTGGCGGTCCGGATCGCCCACTCGACGACCCCGTCCGGGATCGGGCGGGTCGCGTAGTCGCGGACGGTCCGGCGCTGCGCCATCACGTCGTGGAAGGACCTGCTGCGGGCCTCGGCCTCGTGGGCCGGCACCGTCATCGGGGTGAGGGGGACGGTCGGGTAGGGCGTCCCTGCCACTGCACTGTCAACCATGGCCGACAGCACAGCACATGACGGCCGCGCCGGGAAGAGGTCGAGACCAATCCGCAGATCAGGTCCATCCGGCGGGTCCATTCGGCAGGGCCATCCGGCAGGGCCATCCGGCAGGGCCATCCGGCGGGTCCATCCGGCAGGGCCGCCCGGCGGGGCCGCCCTGCCGGATGGGACTACAGCTCGTGCACCCGCCCGTCCCGGACCTCGATCCGCCGGTTCACCGTGACGGTGTCCAGCATCCGCCGGTCGTGGGTGACCAGCAGCAGGGTCCCGGTGTACGAGCCGAGCGCCGCCTCCAACTGCTCGATCGCGGGCAGGTCCAGGTGGTTGGTGGGCTCGTCCAGCACCAGCAGGTTGACCCCGCGCGCCTGGAGCAGCGCCAGCGCGGCCCTGGTGCGCTCGCCGGGGGAGAGGGTGCCGGCCGGGCGCTTCACGTGCACCGCCTTGAGGCCGAACTTGGCCAGCAGGGTGCGCACCTCCTCCGGCGTGAACTCCGGGACGGCGGCGGCGAAGGCGTCCGCCAGCGGCTCGCCGCCGAGGAACAGCCCGCGCGCCTGGTCCACCTCGCCGACCACCACGCCGGAGCCCAACGAGGCGCTGCCGCCGTCGAGTTCGAGCCGGCCGAGCAGGGCGGCCAGCAGCGTCGACTTGCCCGCGCCGTTGGCGCCGGTGATGGCGACCCGGTCCGCCCAGTCGATCTGGAGGTCCACCGGGCCGAAGGCGAAGTCGCCGCGGCGGGCGACGGCCGCGCGCAGGGTGGCGACCACCGAGCCGGAGCGCGGGGCGGTGGCGATCTCCATCCGCAGCTCCCACTCCTTGCGCGGCTCCTCGACCACGTCCAGCCGCTCGATCATCCGCTGGGTCTGCCGGGCCTTGGAGGCCTGCTTCTCGGTCGACTCGGCGCGCTGCGCCTTTCCGATCTTGTCGTTGTCGGAGGACTTGCGGCGGGCGTTGCGCACGCCGTGCTCCATCCAGCCGCGCTGCATCCGGGCCCGGGCCTCCAGCCCGGCCTTGGTGTCGGCGTACTCGTCGTACTCCTCGCGGGCGTGCCGGCGGGCCACCGCGCGCTCCTCCAGGTACGCCTCGTAGCCGCCGCCGTACAAGTTGACCTGCTGCTGGTGCAGGTCCAGCTCCAGCACCTTGGTGACGGTGCGGGCCAGGAACTCGCGGTCGTGGCTGATCAGCACGGTGCCCGCGCGCAGGCCCTTGACGAAGGCCTCCAGCCGCTCCAGGCCGTCGAGGTCGAGGTCGTTGGTGGGCTCGTCCAGCAGGAAGACGTCGTAGCGGGAGAGCAGCAGCGAGGCGAGGCCGGCCCGGGCGGCCTGGCCGCCGGACAGCGCCGTCATCGGCAGGTCGAGCGAGACCTTCAGGCCGAGCGAGTCGGCGACCTCCTCGGCGCGCTCCTCCAGGTCGGCGCCGCCCAGCTCCAGCCAGCGGTCCAGGCTAGCCGCGTACGCGTCGTCGGCGCCCGGGCGTCCCTCGACCAGGCCCTCGGTGGCCTCGTCCAGCGCGGTCTGCGCGGCCGCCACGCCGGTGCGGCGGGCCAGGAAGTCGCGCACCGACTCGCCCTCGCGCCGCTCCGGCTCCTGCGGCAGGTGGCCGATGTTGGCGCTCGCCGGGCTGAGCCGCAGCGAACCGCCCTCGGGGGTGTCCAGCCCGGCCAGCAGCCGCAGCAGCGTCGACTTGCCGGCGCCGTTCACGCCGACCAGGCCGATCACGTCACCGGGGGCGACGACCAGGTCCAGGCCGGAGAAGAGGGTGCGTTCGCCGTGACCGGCGGCGAGGTCCTTGACTACGAGTGTGGCGCTCATGATGAGCCCGATTGTAGGAGGAGCGGGCCGGGTGGCGGAAAAGCCCGGGGCCGCGGCGCGGCTGCCGCGACCCCGGGGACCGGCCGCGCGGGCCGGTCAGGAGGTCACTTGGACTTCTTCGAGAAGTAGTCGAACATCCGGGCCGCCACGTCGTCCAGGTACGGGCCGGCCTCCCAGGTGCTGGCGCCGTTGCCGATCGAGGTGTCGCTGACCAGGGCCGGCTTGCCGTCCTTGGCGGCGACCCAGCCGCCGCCGCTGCTGCCGCCGGTCATGTTGCAGCCGATCATCAGCATCGCCGGGCGGCTCGGGTCGCCGGTCTTCTTCACCGGCTTCCCGCTGTCGCAGTGGTCCAGCTCGACGCCGTCGAACGGCTTGCCGGCCGGGTAGCCGTAGGCGCTGACGCTGCTGAGCTGCTCACGCGGGGCGTTGAACCAGATCGGCACGGAGCCGCCGACGGTCTCCTCCAGCGACTTGCCGTCGCCGCTCGGGTTGGCGACCTTGATGATCCCGAAGTCGTACTGGCTCCACGGGCCGCCGTGCTCCGGGTCGGCCTCGGCCGACCACTGCGGCGAGACCATGCCGGCGGTCGCGCCCCACTCGCCGTACGGCTCGGCGTCGGTCTCGTTGGCCTGCTTGCCGCCGCTCAGCAGGCCGTTGCTGTTGTAGGCCGGGGCGAAGGAGATGTTGGTGTAGTACGTGCCGCCCTTGCCGCCGTTCAGGCAGTGGCTGGCGGTCCAGACCAGGTTGCTCTTGCCGGGGTTGGCCGGGTCGGAGACGACGGTGCCGGAGCACACGTAGTCCTCGTTCCCGTCCTTGAAGAAGAGCTTGCCGTTGACGTGCAGGTTCTTCGCGAACGGGTGCTGGGTCGGCTTGGCCTCGATGACGGTGGGCAGCGCGTCGCCGGTGCTCGGGGGCTGGGCGGTGGTGGGCTGCGCCGGGGCCGGGGCGGCCGGCTTCGAGGTCGGCTGGGCCGGGGCCGCGCCGGTCGGCTGGGCGGGCGGCAGCGCCGGGTCGGGCTGCGGCTGCGGCATCGGCTTGGGCTTGGCGTTCAGGATCCGCTGCAGGGTCCAGTAGCCCTTGACCGCCGGAGTGATCACGTTCTGCTGGGCCCACTTGTCCCAGTCCTCGAACTTCCAGGTCTTCAGCTCTTCGGCGGTCGGCAGCTTGATCGGCGCCGCGCCCGGCTTGCCGGTGGCGCCGGCCGCGACCGTCGGAGCCGTGGTCCGGGCCGTGACCGGGTCGCTGTTGTCCGGGCCGCACGCGGTCGCGGCCAGCACGGTCAGCGCGGCGACGGAGGCGCCCAGGACGGCACGGTTCGGCCGGTACATCGGTGACATGAGTTCAAATCCCCCTGTGAATAACCGCCACGCGACCCCTTCCTCGGGTACGGCTCCGGGGAGCCGCAGGCGTGGCAGGGGAGGAGTCTGCCATGCGGATAAAGGCCTCTTACGCACACCCCCGGACTGGGGCGGGGCCGTCACCGGATCGGCACCGGACCGGCACCCGCCCTCCTCCGGGCGCCCGGAATCCGGTCGGGCGAGCCGCTTCCCGACGCGTGTCCAGGGGTGCTTCCCGGCGCGCCGAAATTCGGTTGCCCGGGTCCGGCGCCGTGCGTAGCGTGGACGGAGTCACCCGCCAGACAAGGAGAAGGCCGTTGCTCTACTGAGGTCCCGAGACACCGCCCCCGCCGCGCAGGCCCTTCGCCGCGCGGTGTGCGAGTGTGCGACCTCAGTCACGGCCCCGTGGCGAGCCCGATCCGGCTGATCCGGATCCGCCCCGCCCTCCCCCGGCCGTACCGGCCCGCACCCGCGGTGTCTCCCCGTGTTGCTCATCGTTCCCTTCGGCAACCACCCGGGAGGCCCTCCATGGCACAACCCACCACCGCCGTCCTCTGCACCGATCTCACCTTCGAGTGGCCCGACGGCAAGCCCGTCCTGGACGGCTTCCACCTCGCCGTCGGCCCCGGCCGCACGGGCCTGATCGGGCTCAACGGCGCCGGCAAGTCCACCCTGTTGCGGCTGATCGCCGGCGAGCTGACCCCGACCGGCGGCACCGTCCGGGTCGACGGCGAACTCGGCTACCTGCCGCAGGGGTTGACGCTGGACACCACCGTGCGGGTGGACGAGGCGCTCGGCATCCGGGCCACCCGTGAGGCCCTGCACGCCATCGAGTCCGGGGACTCCGACCAGCGCCACTTCGACGCCGTCGGCGACGACTGGGACGTCGAGGAGCGCGCCCGCGCCACCCTCGACCGGCTCGGCCTGCACCGCCTCGGCCTCGACCGCACCACCGGGGAGCTCTCCGGCGGCGAGGCCGTCCTGCTGCGCCTCGCCGCCCTGCTGCTGCGCCGCCCCGACGTCCTGCTGCTCGACGAGCCCACCAACAACCTGGACCGGACGGCCCGGGAGCGGCTCTACGAGACGGTCGCCGGCTGGCACGGCGTCATGCTGATCGTCAGCCACGACCGCGAACTGCTCCAGCACGTCGACCAGATCGCCGACCTGCGGGACGGCGCGGTCACCTGGTACGGCGGCAACTTCGCCGAGTACGAGCGCACCCTCGCCGCCCAGCAGGAGACCGCCGAGCGGCTGTTGCGCAACGCCGAGGCCGACGTCGAGCGCCAGAAACGGGACTTGACCGAGGCCCGCACCCGGCTGGACCGCAGCGCCAGCTACGGCAAGAAGCGCTCGGTCACCCGCAACGACCCGCACATCTTCGCGGGCAAGCTCAAACGTCAGGGCCAGGAGACGGCCGGGCGGCTCCAGGGCATGCACACCGAGCGGCTGGAGGAGGCCCGGCAGCGGCTCACCGCCGCCGAGGAGGCGGTGCGCGACGACGCCGAGATCCGGATCGACCTGCCGCGCACGGCCGTCCCGGTCGGGCGCACCGTGCTCACCCTGCAGAAGGTCCGGCTGCCCTACGGCACCACCGCCGACCTCGACCTGCGCGGCCCCGAGCGGATCGCCCTGGTCGGCCGCAACGGCTCCGGCAAGACCACCCTGCTGCGCACCATCGCGGGCGAACTCGCCCCGCTGGAGGGCGAGGTCAGCACGCCGGTGCCGTTGCGCCACCTGCCGCAGCGGCTCGACCTGCTGGACGACAAGCTGACCGTGGCGGAGAACGTCAAGCTGTTCGCCCCCGCCGCCGGGGACAACGCGATCCGTGCCCGGCTGGCCCGCTTCCTGTTCCGCGGCGGCCGGGCCGACCAGCCCGCCGCCACCCTCTCCGGCGGCGAGCGGTTCCGGGCCACCCTGGCCGCGCTGCTGCTGGCCGACCCGCCGCCGCAGCTGCTGCTGCTCGACGAGCCGACCAACAATCTGGACCTCGCCAGCGTCCGCCAGCTCACCCAGGCGCTCGCCGCCTACCAGGGCGCGCTGATCGTGGCCAGCCACGACGTGCCGTTCCTGCGCGGCCTGGGCCTCACCCGGTGGCTGGAGCTGGACGGCGAACTGCGGGGGGTGGATCCGATGTAGGGGGACCGGTACGTCGCGGGCGGCCTCGCCCGCGACGCGGCCGCTACTGCTCGGCGAGGACGCGGCGGGCCGTGCTCAGGGCGGAGTCCTTGAGCCCGGCCAACTCCTCATCGGTGAACACCGGTGTGCGGATGTCCGGCGGGATGCCGGGGCCGTCGAAGGTGCTGCCGTCGGGCGTGAGGTACTTCTCGTTCGGCAGTACCACCATGAAGTCCGGCGAGAGGGTCTTGACCAGCACGTCGGAGAAGACGCCCTGGGTGCTCTCGCCGATCCGGACGACGTGCGGGGAGCGGCCCATCAGGGTCTGGGTGAAGGTCTCGGCGGCGCTGATCGACAGCGAGGAGGTGAGCAGGGCGACGGGGCCGGTGAAGTGCTCGGTGCGCGCGGGCCGCACCACGACCGGCTGTGGCCGGGTGAACTTCGTGGGGTCGGCCGGGTCGTCGCGGGCCACCTTGCGGTAGGCGACGTACGGGCGTTCGGTGAGCCGGGCGGCGATCTGCTGCCCGAGCGCGTCCGAGCCGCCGCCGTTCAGCCGGACGTCGATCACCAGGCCGTTGAGCCGGTCGGGGTCGGCGAGCAGGGCGCCCAGGGCCCGGTCGAGCTCCTTGGCCTGGGCGGCGAATCCGCCGGTCGCGTAACCGTCGAAGCCGCTCACCCGCAGGTAGCCGACGCCGTCCGGGAGCCGGCCCACGCCCAGCCGACTCACCCCCTGCGCGTTGACGCCGAACTCCTGTTCGGGGCCGGTCAGTTGTGCGTCGACGGCCTTGCGGGCCGCGTCCCGCAGGGCGGGCGTCGACTTCAGCGAGCCGTCGCGCCGGCCGGAGTAGACGCCGGTCGGGCCGGTGCCGGTCACCCGGGCCAGACTGGTGTGCGCGTCCTTGAGCGGGGTCAGCAGGTCGATGAAGATCTGCTGGAGCTGGTCGGTGGTGGTCGCCGGAGTGATCTTCGCGCGCTGCTCGTCGCGGGCCGCGTGCCAGTCGATCCCCTTGGCGGCGAAGAAGGGGTAGTTCTCCTCGAAGGTCTCCCAGAACCGGTCGAAGACCGCGAGCGGGTCGTTGGGGGAGGGCCGGGTGCACAGCGCCGGAAGCGCGTCCAGGCGACGCAGCGTCTTGGTGCCCGTCCCGCCCTCCTCGACGTCGATCGCCCGGCGCCCGCCCGGCTGCGGGGTGAGGGTGAGGGCGTTGTCGCCCAGGACGTACCGGACGGTGCCGTCCCGGCCGGGGGCGCCGTCCTGCGTCCCGGTGATCCACCCCGGCACGCAGCTGTGCGTCGTCACGTCATAGGTGGCCAGGCTGCTCCCGGAGACCACGGCCACCAGGCCGTACCCGTCCATCTGCCAGACCCCCTGGAGGGACCTGCCCCGCCTGTCCTGGCCGTCGGCCCGCGTCGCGGCCACCCCCGGCGCCGCCACCGTGACCGTCGTCGCGAGCGCCACCGCCGTGGCGGCCACCGCCCTGCCGACCGCCGCTCTGCCCACTGCCGCCCCGCTCGCCGTCGCCCGGCTCGGCGTCGCCCGGCTCGGCGTCGTCCTGCTCGCTGCGGCCCTGCCCACTGCCCTGCGCGTCATCTCCGGCCTCCGCCGAACCGCCCGGCCTCCCCCGCGGAACCGCTCCGCCGCCTTGCCCCCGACGCTACGGCGGCCCCCACCGCCCCGGCGTCATCCCGCGCGCCCGACCCCCGCCCGACTTCGGGGCTACCCGCGGCTCCGCCGAAACCACTCCGTGGGGGTATCGACAGCAAACCCTTTTGACGGTGGGTGAAAATCCTCCGTCGGTGGTCCCAACTCCGGTGCGCTCCAGTACCATCGGCGCCATGCCTGCGCTCAACATCGAGTACACGGAGCACGAGCTCGCCGCGATCCGCGAGGCCGCCGCCGCGGACGGCAAGAGCATCAAGGCGTACATCCACGACCTGAGCGTGCGGGAGCAGCAGCGGCGGGTGTTCGTGGACCACGCGGTGGCGTTCTGGAAGTCGCACCGGGCGGAGTTCGACGCCGCGTTCCCGGAGGACGCGCCGGCGGCGTGAACGGCGCGGCGGGGGTGCGGGGATGATGCCGCTCCACGTCGACCTGCGCTGGCTGCTCGACGTGCAGGAGCTGGCCTCGCCGGAGGACCTCAGCGTGCGGGACTACTCCGCGCTCCAGGCCGCCGTCGCCCGGCACCGGGTGAACACCGCGCAACTCGGCCACGACGCCGACGCCGCCTGGTGCGCGGCCACCCTGATGCACACCATCGTGCTGCTGCGCCCCTTGCCGGTGCGCAACAACCTGTACGCCTGCATGACGACGGCCGCGTACATGCACGCGGCCAAGGAGGGCATCGACCCGCCGTACGGGGCGCTGGTCGAGCTGGCCCGCGACATCGCGGCGGGCGGGGCGGACGTGTTCGCGGCGGCCGACCGGATCCGCTCCTGGCGGATCTGAGGCCGGCCGCCGCGCGGACGGTCACCCGGGAAGGGAGCCCCCGGGAGAGGGCGACCCCGGGAAGGGCGCCAACTGCGCCCGGGCATTCAGGACTTGGCGGACCTCAGCTTGCCCGCGACCAGCGTGCCCAGCCGGTCCAGGCCGACCACGGCGGCGGCCAGCACCACGAACTCGACCGTCAGCAGGGCTATCTGGCCCCAGACGTAGCCGTAGCCCTTGGTGGTGGGGTCGAAGAAGAAGTAGGGGTAGGGCGTCGGGTAGTCGTCGAACAGCGCGTTCCGGGCGAGCACGATCGCCGCGTAGCCGAGCGGGAAGGCCAGCCAGAGCGAGATGTCCTTCCAGGCCGCCGCGTTGCGCGGCTTCAGCACCAGCCAGTCGGCGATCACCATCACCGGCGTCACGTAGTGCAGGAAGAACGACGACCAGTGCGCGAGCTTGTCCGGCCCGCTGACCAGCCCGGGCAGCGGGTTGGCGCCGTGCTGGAGCAGGACGTGCGAGACCAGCCCGGTGATCAGTATGTACAGGGTGGCGGCGCCGCGCAGCCGGGGCGCGGGCGCGTCCACGGTGTCGCGCTTGAGCATCCAGTACACGGCGCCGATGAAGTAGCCGAGCACGATGACGTTGCTCTGCACGGTGAAGAACACCAGCGGCGCGGTTCCGAGGGTCAGGCCGAGGCCCGCCGAGAGCACGATGCCCATGCGCCACCACAGCGCGGGGCGGGTCCGGACTGTCATGCGGCCACCAGTTCGTTTCAGGCGATACGGGAGGTATCGGACGGCTAAGGGGGAACGCCGCACTCTACTCGCAGGTAGCGGGGGGACGGAAGAAACGGTCCTGCTCGGGGCCGGACCCGCCGGACTCCGCAGCCCGGCTGGACTCCAACGGCCCCGTCGGCCCCTGAGGCCCCCTCGGCTCAACCCGGCAGGACGAAGCCCGACTCGTACGCCGCGATCACCACGCGGATGCCGTCGCGGGCCCCGTCGCGGCTCTCGCCGTGCGCGCTTTCGCCGTGCGCGCTTTCGCCGTGGTCGTCCTCGTTCATCGTGTCCCTCCCCCCGGCAGCCAGACGGCCAGCCGCCACGTCGTCCCGTCCTCGCTCGGCCCCGCCGTGCTCCCGCCGCGCAGGGCGGTCGCGCGCTCCCCGATCCCGCGCAGCCCGCGCCCGCCGCCAGGGCGGCTCGGGCGGGCGGGGCCCAGCGGGTTGGTGAGTTCGATCTCCAACCGGCCCCCGGCCAGGACGACCCGCAGTCCGGCCGGCGCGGGCCCGGCGTGCCGCAGCACGTTGGTCAGGCCCTCCTGCACGATCCGGTACGCCTCCCGGGAGACCCCGGCGGGCAGCCGGGCCAGGCCCGGGGCCAGCTCGGCGTCCACCGTCACGCCGGTGCGGGCGAGTTGGCGCAGCAGGTCGTCCAGCCCGCCGAGCGTCGGCCCGGCGGGCCGGTCGGCGTCGGCCTCCTCCTCGCGCAACAGTCCGAGCACGGCGTCCAGTTCGGCGACGGCCGCTCGCGTGGTCCGCTCGATCGCCTGGATTGCCTCGGCGGCGAAGTCCGGGTCGGTGCGCAGCACCCGGGCGGCTGCCGAGGCCTGGATGCCGACCGCGCTGAGCGCGTGCCCGACCGAGTCGTGCAGTTCGCGGGCCAGCCGGTTGCGCTGGGCGAGCACGGTGGCCCGGCGTTCGGCGGCGGCCAGCCGCTCCTCCGGGGTCGGGCCGAGCAGGGCCGGCGCCCAGCGGGCCAGCAGGGCGCCGCAGCCGGCGCTGGTGGCGACGATCAGCAGCAGGAGGGCGAGGCCCAGCGCCGGGCCGGTGAGCATCCAGCCGGGGAAGCGGCCCTCCCAGTACCTCGCGAGATCCTCGGTGCGGGTGAAGGAGAGCAGCAGCACCACCGCGAACGGCGTCCCGCCGAGCGTCATCCCGGCCACCACACCGCCGAAGAAGAGGTGCAGCGCGTACCAGAGCGCGGTGCGTCGGCGCGCCGCCCACGAGCGGGCCGGCCCAGCGGCCAGTTCCTCGGGCCGCTGCGCCGCGCACAGCGCCCGGGCCGCGGCCCCCTCCAGTGCCCGTACGGTCGGCACCAGCGCGGTGGCGGCGGCCATCGGCAGGGAGGTGAACAGCGCGGTGAGCTGCAGGAGCGTCTGGCGCAGTTGCCCCTGGTCCGGGTTGAGCGCCCCGAGCATCACCACCGAGAGCAGCCAGTACGGCATCAGCAGCGCGCCGCCCAGCACCAGGTGCACCCAGCGCAGCCGGGCCCGCCGCCCCAGCAGCGCCCCCGCCGCCCGCCGCATCCGGCCGCCCGCCCCCGTGTTCACCCGGATGACCCTGCGTCAGCGGGTGCGCGGCCCGCGGCCGCCCGTCCGGCCGGCGCCACCGCGCCCGCCGACGGGGCCGGCAGTAGCCCGGGCCGGCGCCGCGCGTCCTCCCTGGTCCTCATGCCGTCCACGGTCCCGCCGCCCCCCGGGCCGACGCGTCAACCCGGCGAACGGTCCCCCTCCCCCTCCAGGGGGATCTTGCCCTGCGACCCTCCTCCCGGGCCGGGGGAGCGTCGTTGACCCGGACACACGCCTCACGAGACGCGCAGGTGGACGGGAGAGGACACCGCCATGGCCGAACCGTCCGTACCGGTACCGCCGCCTCGGTACCCGCACCCGCACCCGCACCCGCCCCTGCCACCGGTCGCCCCGACGGTGCCCGACCCGCTGCAGCAGCTCATCCAGGCCCAGACCGGCGCGCCGCGCGGCGACGCCACCGCCTACCTGCGGGCGGGAGCGCACCTCGACCCGGCCTTCCGGGACGCGGTGATCGAGGAACTCGCCGAACACCCGTACCGGGTACCGCCGCCGACCCCCGGGGTCGACCTGGCGGCGGTGCTCAAGGAGTGCTACGCGGCGCGGCGGCAGGCGGTGGGGCGGGCGGTGCTGGTCCTGCTGACCGCGGCCGTGCTGCCCGTGCTCGCGGTGTGCGGCGCCGTCTCCCTCATGGCGTCCGGTCAGACCGACGTGCCGCACGCGCTCGATGTGCTGCTGCGGCTCTGGCTGCTGCAACTGACCGTCCCCCTGGTGTTCGTGGCGGCCTGGCTGATCCGGTCCGACCGGCCCCGGCGCCGCCGGACCGGCAACTGGCTGGCCGTCGGCTGCCTGCTCGGCGCGGCCGAGGTGCTCGGGTGGCACTGGATCGCCGCCCTGCTGGCCGTCTGGTTCGCGGTGTCCCTGGCCGGCCGGCGGCGGCTCGAACAGACGCTGTACGAGCTCGGCACCGGCCGGGCCGCCGCCCCCGAGGACCCCCTCCGCAAGGACCTGTACCGGCGGCTCGCGCGGCAGCAGGCCGACCCCGACGTCGTCTACAGCGACTACGCGCCCTTCGTCGGCGCCGGGATCGAGATCGACCACTGGTCCTTCGCCGACGACCTGCTGCCCGACGACCCGCTGCCCGAGGCCCAGGCGGAACCGGCGGCCACCGCACGGGCGTTGACCGTTCCGGCCGTCCACGCCCGGCTGCGCACCGAACTCGCCCGCCTCGGCGCCGCCGACACACCCGCCTACCCGGGCGACCGCCTGCACGGGATCGCCGTGCACGACCTCGTGTTCAAGAGCGGCAAGCGCCTCGGCCCCGCCGCCGACTGGTGCGGCCACGGCCCCGGCACCGCGTTCGCCGCCCTCGCCCCGTACGCGGCCCACTGCGCCGCCGCGCTGAACGGGGGCGGGCCGGACCCGGAGCACTGGTGGGTGGAGAGCGTCGACCTCGCCGCCGAGGAACGGCTGCGGCACTACCTGGCGGTGCGGGTCGCGGGCTGGCGCGAGGAGATCGTCGTCACCGTGTTCGTGCGGGCCCAACTCCAGGGCGGGCAGCTGTTCCTGGAGAGCAGGGCCTTCGTGCTGCCGCCGATCGCGCGGGCCTACCACGCGATCGACACCGCGGCCCCGCCCGCCGATCTCGGCGACTGGCTCGGCCTCTGCGCGGCGTCCCTCGCGGCGCTGCCCGCTCTGGTGGCGGGCTCGGTCGGCGTGCTGCGCCGCGCCGCGCGCAGCCGGCGCGCCGTCGGGCGCAACGCGCTCCGCTACGCCCGGATGTGCCGGGAGAACCGGCTGGTCGACCACGGCCCCACGCTGTCCGTCCGGGAGCTGGGAGCGGAGCGCGCGTACCAGCAACTGTTCCAGGAGATGGACGTCCAGCGGTACGTGAAGTGCGTCAGGGCCCGGATCGTGTCGGCCGTCCGCGACTGCCTGCGGGACCACGGCTACCGGACGGACGGGGCGGAGCGGTTGCAGCACGTGGTGATTAACAACGGCGTGCAGGTGCACGGCGACGTCCACGGCGTCGTGCAGACCGGGGACGCGGCCAACGCCTCGTACCGGACGCTCACCACCCCGGCGCCGCGCGTCGGCGGCACCCGGCAGGACTGAACGGCACCAGGAACAGGGGAACAGCGTGAACGACGACGGCCACGGGATCAGCATCACCGGGAACGTCACGGGCATCGTGCAGAGCGGCAGCCACGCCCGCGCCGAGTACACCCACCAGCAGACCGCCCCCACCCCGGGCGAGGCACCCGAACTGCGCGCCCTGCTCGCGGCGGCGGACGCGCTGCGCGAGCGGCTGCGGGCGCTCGCCCCGGACGAACTGCCGCCCGCCGCCGCGGAGGTGGCCGGGCAGGCGCTCGACGAGCTGGCGGCTGCCGCCCCTGAGGGCCGGCAGCCGGACGGCGGCCGAGTCAGGCGCGCCGTCTTCACGCTCACCGGCGCCCTCGGGGCCGCGGCGGCCCTCACCGAGGGCCTGCGGGCCCTGACCTCGGCCGCCGCCCCCTGGTTCTGAGGCCAGCCCTCTGGCCTCTCGCCCGTCCTCTGGCCTCTCGCCCGTCCGCTCGCCCGCTCGCCCGGCTCCTCGGCCCGGCCCCTGGGCTCAGGCCGTCCGGTGGATCAGCCGGCCCTCGTCGTCGGTGCGGCCGTCCGGGTCCGGCAGCAGCCCGAGCCGCTCGGCGAGCCGGCGGGACGGCACGTTGTCCGGGTGGATCAGGGCGACCACCGGCACGCCGGGGAAGCGCGGCAGCGCCTCCGCCATCGCCGCCCGGGCCGCCTCCGCGGCGTAGCCCAGGCCCCAGGCGGACGGCCGGAAGCGGTAGTAGAGGTTGAACACCCGCTCGCCGTCCAGCGTGTGCAGGTAGAGCCCGGCGAACCCGATGACCGCCTCCGGCTCCTCCCGGGTGGACACGGTGCAGTACCCCACCCCGTCCCGCGCCCAGTCGGCGACGAAGCCGTCCAGCATCTCCCGGCTCGCCGTCCGGTCGCGGTGGGGCCCGTTGGGGTTGTAGCGGTTGGTCTCCGGATCCCCGTGGATCGCGAACACCGCCTCCACGTCCCCCTCCTGGGGCCGGCCGAGGACCAGCCGCTCGGAGGCGGTGACGATCGTGCGGGTGGCGGGTCCGGTGGCGGGTCCGGTGGCGTGTCCGGTGGTGGTCATGGCGCTTCCCCCGTGTCGTGCGTAATAGGTCTACCGCACCATAGGCCATTACCCCGACAGTCGCCCGACCATTTCCGCCCACCCGCCCCGGCTACAGGATCGGCTCACACCCGATGGCCTTGCCCCCGGCGGTCAGGAACTGGCGCATCAGGTCCTTCTGGTCGGGGAACAGGAAGGGCCTTTCGAGGCTGTGTTCGTACCCGCCGCCGACGGTGAAGAAGACGTCCCTGCCCTGACAGGTGGCGACGAGCGTCCCGCCGGCGACCCAGCTGGCTCGCCCGAACTCGGACGGCTCCTTGCCGTCCTTCTGGGCTAGGGCGGTGACCCGCGGCTCGGTGGTGATCGTGAATTCCTGTGACCGACTGTCGTGTCTCGGGTCCTCGCCGATCGTGCAGGACCAGATCGGGTTGGACGCGGTGGTGACCTGCTGCGGCATGGGCCATTGGGCCTCGGGGTTCTTCGCGGGTGCGAACCCGGGCAGGCCGCAGAGGTTGGCCCAGTCCGGTTCCGTCTGGGCCGCCTTCGCCGACAGGCTCTTCGGTGCCGGAAGTGTCCGGTCCGCGCACGAGCGGGCCTTGGCCACACTGTTGGCGAAGGCCACGGCCAGGCGGGCCCTGGCCTCGTCATGGCCCGCCTCGCTGGTGCTCACCTCGGCACGCACGCCCTTCTGGCACGCCTCGGGGAGCACGGCCCACGCGGCGCCCGGGCTGACCGAGCCAACCGATTCTCCGGAGAACAGCCGGGCATCCGACGCGGCCAATGCGCCCGGGCCGTCAGCGGTGTTGAGGACGATGGTGAACCGCACGACCTTCTTGGAGGTCTCGAACAAGCCGGAGCTGACCGTGACGGAGCAGCTGTTCCCGGTGGAGTTCTTCGTCGCCGAGTAGCCCTTCTTGTTCTCACTCATCGGTCCGGACCCCAGCAGGTCGTGCACCTGCTCCGCTGTGGCCGCTCCGTCGCACACGCTGTCGGGCCCGCCGATGTTCGTCAGCCGGTACAGCACGAAGCCCGCCGCCCCTGCCAGGGCGAGGGAGAATGCCAACAGCACCGCCGTCAACCGCACCCGCAGGGCGCGCGTGGTGAACCCGCGCCGACTGAGTGCCGCGTCGACCTTGTCGGCCAGCCCTACGGCGTCGTCGGGACGCCCGCTCTTGCTCTTGGTCTCCATAGTCCTCACGCCCTGCCGAACACGGTGCGATAGGTGGTGTCGATTCCGTTGTTGTAGGCGGATCCCGCGGTCCTCTGGAGCTGCTGTGGCACGCCCCCGTCGAGGTCCATGGTCTGATGGTCGACTCCGGACATGATCAGCTTGTAGTCGATCATCGCCTTCAGCTGCTGCTGTCCTGCCGAGAAGTGGGAGCTCAGATTGTCCTGGAGCTTGCTGTCGATCTTGGCCTTGGCGGCGTCGGCGTAGGTGGCCGTCCCGATATCGGCGTAGCGCTGCGCGATGTCGCCCACACCCGGAATCAAGTTCAGGGGTGTGCCGAGCAGGTGGTAATTCATCTTCGCCTGCCAGTCCTGGGCGGACTTGGCGGAGTCCGCGTGGTCGACGACGGAGTCGGCGTACACCGCGTCGAGCGCGCCGAGCGTCCTGCCGGACTCGTGGACGAGGGCGTCCAGTCCGTGGTTCACACCACCCGTCGCATCGGGCTTCACCGCGTCGGGGCCGTACCCGTCCAGGCGGCGGGCGATCTCCTGGGTCTCGGCGTGCTGGATGACGGCGAATGCCGCCGGGTCCTCGACGGCGCCTCGGATCAGGCGCAGCAGCTGCTCGCGGTTGACGGTGAGCCCGTCCGGCTGGGACGCGCCGTACAGGTCCTTGCCGAGGATCTCGTGCGTGTCCGCAGCGTAGTCGGCGATCATGTCGGCCATCGGCCGACGGAGTCCGGCCGGAAGGGACGTCTTGTCTCCGGGGCCGGTGCCGGCGAACGACTTCATCGTCTCGTCCATGATCTGCGACATGACCTTGTCGTGCGGGCGGACGACCGGTTGGTCGCTGTGCGGGTCCCGACCGGTCGTGGCCGCCTCCAGGGCGTAGCCGAATGCGCTACGGGAGGGAGTGAAGTCGGCGGGAACGTTCTGCTCGTTTCCCTGGAAGGGCCACTTCCGGTCGTGCAGCAGGTAGTCCAGGTTCTTGCTCTTCCCGGGGTCGAAGAAGTCCTTCGACGCCTCGGGGTTGCGGCTGAACGCGTTCATCAGACCGCCCATCGGGTCGGACTGGTTGACCCGGCCGTTCCAGTTCGGGCCCCAGAGGTCCTCGCCCTTGGTCTTGCTGGTGCGCTCGTAGTCGACCAGGTCGTTGCCGACCTTGAGCAGGAACGCCTTGTCGTACGTCCCCTTCGCCCCCATCAGCGCCGTCAGCGCCGGGTAGTTGTCGTTGAACCCCGCCGCCGAGCCTCCCGGGCGGCGGGCGGCGGCCAGCAGGCCGTCCTCCCAGGCCTTGCCCATTCCTCCGTCATGGGTGGCCGTGGCGAGCACCACCGACAGGTTGCCGTAGACGTCCTGGTAGCCCTTGGCGTTGTGGTTGCCGTGGGCGAGGCCGTCGTAGACCTTGCTGTACTCCAGCAGGGCGTCCGGGCCGGTCTTCCCGCCGTAGTCGAGGCCGTTGAGCAGCGTGGTGGAGAAGTCCTTGTTGCCCGCGTTGGCGGCCATGATGTCCTGCAGCTGCTTCAGCTGCGGATCGCTGAGGCTGCCGGCCTTGGCCATCAGGTCCTTGGCCCGGTTGGCGTCGGCGACCGGGCCGCCGCCGTAGGGCGTGGGGTTGAAGGCCGTGGTGCTGGTGCCGATGTCGCCCTGGAGTGCGGCGGTGGCCCGCTGGTCGGCGGAGTCGGCCTTCTCGACGGCCTTCGTCAGCCGGGCCGCGATGGCCTCGGCCTTGGCCGCGAGCGTCTGAGCCAGCTTCTCGGCGTCGGGGTCGTTCCTCGTCTCCTTCGGCAGGGTCCAGTTGACCTGGCCGTCCGCGGCGACGGTCATGTTGTCGCTCTGGGCGTCGTGGATCGCCGTGTCGAGGTCGCGGCGGGCGGCGGCGAAGTCCTCGGCGGCGGTCTTCATGATCGCGGCGAGGGCGGTGGCGACGGCCGAGGCCTGCTTGAAGTCGCCGTCGACGGTCTGGAGGACCTTGGTCGCGTCGTCGGCCGCCGCGCCCTTCCAACCGGCCCGCTGCGCGGTGCTGGTGAGGTCCTTGGCGACCCGGCCGTCCAGGGCGGTGAGGGCCTTGGCGACGCCGGCCCAGGCTTCGGCGGCGTCGGTGATCCCGGAGAAGTCGGCCTCGTGCAGTTCCTTGAAGGACACCATGTGTCCGGGTTCCCCCTTCTGGTCTTCCAACTGCTGTTCTTCTGGGCCAAACAGGGCCAAACAGGGCCAAGCGGGGCCAAGCGGGGCCTAGCGGGGCCTAGCGGCCCGCGCGGAGGTCGGCGGCGGTCGCGGCTTCGTTGGCGCCGTAGGACTGCTGGGTCCTGTCGAGGTTGCCGGCGGCCTTGCCGAGCGTGTCGTGCAGGGCCTTGCACTGCTGCATCCAGCGCTCGGTGCAGCCGGTGAGGGCGCCGCCGAAGGAGAAGCCGCGGATCCTGGTCGACGCGGTGCTCGCGTACTCGGTGAGGCTGTGTGCGCCGGGCCCGGCCTTGCCGTTCGCGTTGTCGAGGTCGGTGGCGATCTGTCGGGCCATCCCGGCCGAGGCGTTGAGTTCGTGCGGGACGTCCAGCCGGGTGGTCACCAGGCCCGGGGCGAGGACGGGCGCGGGCACGTTGCCGCCACCGGACTGGACGGGTGGGGCGTACGGCGCGGTCCTGGCCGAGCCGGGTGCCGGAGCCGAGGCCGGCGAGACCGGCCCGGTGGTGAAGTACGGGCTAACCATGTGTGTGCAACTCCTTCTCGTCGAGAAGGGGTCAATCCCCCCTGTGGCATGACGACGGTACAGGGGCCCTCCGTCAGTGCACTGACGCACCCTCCGTGTTCGCGGTCGCACGGCGGGTGGATGGGGGAGGAGGTCTTGTTACCGGCGGGTCGCTTCCCTATCATCACGGGTGTTACAGCTTTACTGTCAAACCCAGAAGGGTTCTGCAGCCAGTGCGTGACACGAGCAGTCCGCCGGGCGCCACGGCCGCCGGCCCCGGCCCGTTGGCGGGGGTGCGGGCGGTCGAGCTCGCGGGGATCGGGCCGGGGCCGTTCGCGGCGATGCTGCTGGCCGACCTGGGCGCCGACGTGGTGCGGGTGGACCGGCCGGATCCGTCGCCGCTGGGCATCGACCCGGCGTACGACGTGACCAACCGGAACAAGCGGTCGGTGCTGGTCGACCTCAAGTCCCCGGCGGGGCCCGGCCTGGTGCTGGACCTGGTCGAGCGGGCGGACCTGCTGATCGAGGGCTACCGGCCCGGGGTCGCGGAGCGGCTCGGGGTCGGGCCGCAGGACTGCCTGGCCCGCAACCCGGCGCTGGTGTACGGGCGGATGACCGGGTGGGGGCAGCAGGGGCCGCGCGCCGCCAGCGCCGGGCACGACCTCGGGTACGCGGCGGTGGCCGGAGTGCTCGGCCTGGTCGCGGGGCCGGGCGGGCCCGAGGAGGCGCCCGGCATCCCGGCCAACCTGCTGGGCGACTACGCGGGCGGCTCGCTCTACCTGGTCGTCGGCCTGCTCGCCGGGCTGCACCACGCCAGGAGCACCGGTGCCGGCCAGGTCGTCGACGCCGCGATCGTGGACGGCGCGGCGCACCTGTCCAGCATGCTGTGGGGGCTGCTCGCGGCCGGCCACTGGCAGGACCGCCGGGGCGCCAACCTGCTGGACGGCGGCGCGCCGTTCTACGCGGTCTACCGGGCGGCCGACGGCGGACACCTGGCCGTGGGGGCGCTGGAGCCGCAGTTCTACGCCGAGTTCGCCCGCCTGCTGGACCTCGGCCCGCAGGCGCCCGGGCAGTACGACCTGGCCCGCTGGCCCGAACTGCGGGCCCTGATCGCCGACCGCTTCGCCACCCGGACCAGGGCCGAGTGGGAGGCCGTCTTCGCCGGGTCCGACGCCTGCGTGGAGCCGGTGCTGACGATGCGTCAGGCGGCCAGAGAGGAACACCTGTTGGCGCGCGGCACCTATGTCGAGGCGGGCGGCGTCACCCAGCCCGCCCCGGCCCCGCGCTTCTCCGCCACCCCCGGCACGCTGCGCCGCCCGCCGGCCCGGCCGGGCGCGGACACCGCCGAAGTGGCCCGTGACTGGGCCGTCCCGTCCCTCAACTTCGATGCAGGACAAGGAGCGTAGCGTTGCAGCGCGAGATCTTCACCGAGCAGCACGAGGACTTCCGGGCCGCCGTGCGGGCCTTCCTCGCCAAGGAGGTGCTGCCGCACTACGACCGCTGGGAGAAGGCCGGCATCGTCGACCGCTCCGCCTGGCTGGCGGCCGGCCGCCAGGGCCTGCTCGGGATGGCCGTCCCCGAGGAGTACGGCGGCGGGGGCGCCCCGGACTTCCGCTACGCCGCCGTGCTGGCCGAGGAGTTCGCCCGGGCCGGCGCCTCCGGGCTGGCCGTCGGCCTGCACAACGACATCATCGGCCCCTACCTCACCTCGCTCGCCACCGAGGAGCAGAAGCGCCGCTGGCTGCCCGGCTTCTGCAGCGGCGAGCTGATCACCGCGATCGCGATGACCGAGCCCGGCACCGGCTCCGACCTCCAGGGCATCCGCACCCAGGCCGTCGACCGGGGCGACCACTACCTGCTCAACGGCGCCAAGACCTTCATCTCCAACGGCATCCTCGCCGACCTGGTGGTCGTGGTCGCCCGCACCACCCCCGAGGGCGGCGCGCACGGGCTGAGCCTGCTGGTGGTCGAGCGCGGCACGCCCGGCTTCGAGCGCGGCCGCAACCTGGACAAGATCGGCCAGAAGGCCCAGGACACCGCCGAGTTGTTCTTCGAGGACGTCCGGGTGCCGAAGGCGAACCTGCTCGGCGAGCTCAACGGCGGCTTCGTGCACCTGATGCAGAACCTCGCCCAGGAGCGGCTGACCATCGCGGCCGCGGCGATCGCCGGCGCCGAGTACCTGGTCGAGATCACCACCGACTACGTCAAGCAGCGCGAGGCCTTCGGCCGCCCGCTGGCCAAGCTCCAGCACGTGCGCTTCGAGATCGCCGAACTCGCCACCGAGTGCGCCGTCACCCGGGCCTTCGTCGACCGCTGCATCACCGAGCACAACCGCTACGCGCTCACCCCGGTGGACGCCTCGATGGCCAAGTGGTGGGCCACCGAACTGCAGAAGCGCACCGCCGACCGCTGCCTCCAACTGCACGGCGGTTACGGGTACATGAGCGAGTTCCCGGTCGCCCGGGCGTTCACCGACGGCCGGATCCAGACCATCTACGGCGGCACCACCGAGATCATGAAGGAGATCGTCGGCCGGTCCGTCCTCGGCTGAGACCTCCCGCGAAACCCCCTGCCCCGAAAGGCGTTTGACCGTGACCACCGAAGCGTACGTCTACGACGCGATCCGCACCCCGCGCGGCCGGGGCAAGGCCACCGGCTCGCTGCACGGCACCAAGCCGATCGACCTCGTCGTCGGCCTGATCCACGAACTGCGCAACCGGCACCCGGAGTTGGACCCGGCGGCGATCGACGACATCGTGCTCGGCGTGGTCAGCCCGGTCGGTGACCAGGGCTCCGACATCGCCCGGATCGCGGCCATCGCGGCCGGCCTGCCCGACACGGTGGCCGGCGTCCAGGAGAACCGCTTCTGCGCCTCCGGCTTGGAGGCCGTCAACCTGGCTGCCGCCAAGGTCCGTTCGGGCTGGGAGGACCTCATCCTGGCCGGCGGCGTCGAGTCGATGTCCCGGGTCAAGATGGCCTCCGACGGTGGCGCCTGGTTCGCGGACCCGATGACCGCGTACGAGACCAACTTCGTCCCGCAGGGCATCGGCGCCGACCTGATCGCCACCATCGAGGGATTCTCCCGCGCCGACGTGGACGCCTTCGCCGCCGAATCCCAGGCCCGCGCCGCCAAGGCGCAGGCGGACGGCCTGTTCGACCGCTCGGTGGTCCCGGTCCGCGACCGCAACGGCCTGGTCGTGCTGGAGCGCGACGAGTTCATCCGCCCCGGCACCACCGTCGAGACCCTGGCCGGCCTCAAGCCCTCCTTCGCCGGCCTCGGCGAGGCCGGCGGCTTCGACGCCGTCGCCCTGCAGAAGTACCACTGGGTCGAGGCCATCGACCACGTCCACCACGCCGGCAACTCCTCCGGCATCGTCGACGGCGCCGCGCTCGTCGCCATCGGCAGCCGGGAGATCGGCGAGCGGTACGGGCTGCGCCCGCGCGCCCGGATCGTCTCCGCCGCCGTCTCCGGCTCCGAGCCCACCATCATGCTCACCGGCCCCGCCCCGGCCACCCGCAAGGCGCTCGCCAAGGCCGGGCTCACCGCCGCCGACATCGACCTGGTCGAGATCAACGAGGCCTTCGCGGCGGTCGCCCTGCGCTTCATCCGCGAACTGGGCTTCCGGCCCGAGCAGGTCAACGTCAACGGCGGCGCGATCGCCCTCGGCCACCCGCTCGGCGCCACCGGCGCGATGCTGCTCGGCACCGTGATCGACGAGTTGGAGCGGCGCGACCTGCGCTACGGCCTGATCACCCTCTGCGTGGGCGGCGGCATGGGCGTCGCCACCATCGTCGAGCGCATCTGACCCACTGTCCCTCGGATCCCCTCGGAGACCCTGAACTCATGAGCGACACCACCACCATCCGCTGGGAGCAGGACCAGGACGGCGTGGTCACCCTCGTCCTCGACGACCCGACCCAGTCCGTCAACACCATGAACGAGGCCTTCACCGCCGACCTCGACGCCGTCGTCGACCGGCTGGCCGGCCTCGCCGCCGCCGACGGGCTGCGCGGCGTCGTCGTCACCTCCGGGAAGAAGACCTTCTTCGCCGGGGGAGACCTCCGGCTGCTCTCCGCCGCCCGCCCCGAGGACGCCGCCGCCGTCTTCGAGAAGTCCCAGCGGATCAAGCGCGCGCTGCGCAGGCTGGAGACCCTCGGCAAGCCGGTCGTCGCCGCCGTCAACGGCAGCGCGCTCGGCGGCGGCCTGGAGATCGCCCTCGCCTGCCACCACCGGATCGCCCTGGACGACCCCGCCAGCCGGCTCGGCCTGCCCGAGGTCACCCTCGGCCTGCTGCCGGGCGGCGGCGGAGTGGTCCGCACGGTACGGCTGTTCGGCATCACCGACGCCCTGCTGAAGTTCCTCCTGGAGGGCCGCCAGTACCGCCCGGCGCAGGCCCTGGAACACGGGCTGGTCCACGAACTCGTCGCCACTCCGGAGGAGTTGACCGCCCGGGCGCGGGCCTGGATCGAGGCCAACCCGACCGCCGTCCAGCCCTGGGACGTCAAGGGCCACAAGATCCCCGGCGGCACCCCGGCGAACCCGGCGTTCGCCGCCAACCTGCCCGCCTTCCCGGCCAACCTGCGCAAGCAGCTGAACGGCGCGCCCTACCCGGCCCCGCGCAACATCCTGGCCGCCGCCGTGGAGAGCGCCCAGGTCGACATCGACACCGCGATGGCGATCGAGGCCCGCTACTTCACCGAGCTCGCCTGCGGACAGACCAGCAAGAACATGATCCAGGCGCTGTTCTTCGACCTCCAGGCGGTCAACTCCGGCGCCGGCCGCCCCCAGGGCGTCGAGAAGCGACTCGTCCGCAAGGTCGCCGTGCTCGGCGCCGGGATGATGGGCGCGGGCATCGCCTACACCTGCGCCAAGGCCGGCATCGAGGTCGTGCTCAAGGACGTGAGCATGGCCGCCGCCGAACGCGGCAAGGCCTACTCCGCCGGGCTGCTGGACAAGGCGATCGCCCGCGGCCGATCCACCGAGGCCAAGCGGGACGCGCTGCTGGCCCGGATCACCCCCACCGCCGAGGCCGCGGACCTGGCCGGCTGCGACGCGGTGATCGAGGCCGTCTTCGAGAACACCGAGCTCAAGCACAAGGTGTTCCAGGAGGTCGAGGGTGTCCTCGCCCCCGACGCGCTGCTCTGCTCCAACACCTCCACCCTGCCGATCGGGCTGCTCGCCGAAGGCGTCGAGCGCACCGCGGACTTCATCGGGCTGCACTTCTTCTCCCCGGTCGACAAGATGCGCCTGGTCGAGATCATCCGCGGCCCGCAGACCGGCGACGAGGCCCTCGCCCGTGCCTTCGACCTGGTCCGGCAGATCGATCGGACCCCGATCGTGGTCAACGACTCGCGCGGCTTCTTCACCTCGCGGGTCATCGGCCAGTTCCTCAACGAGGGCGTCGCCATGGTCGGCGAGGGCGTCCCCCCGGCCAGCATCGAGCAGGCCGCCGCCCAGGCCGGCTACCCGGCCAAGGTGCTCTCGCTGATGGACGAGCTCACCCTCACCCTGCCGCGCAAGATCCGCGACGAGTACCGGCGCGCGGTCGAGGCCGCCGGCGGCGGCTGGACGCCCCACCCGGCCGACGCGGTGGTCGACCGGATGGTCGACGAGTTCGGCCGCCCCGGGCGCAGCGGCGGCGCCGGCTTCTACGAGTACGGCGAGGACGGCAAGCGCGGGCGGCTCTGGCCGGGGCTGCGCGAGCACTTCGGCGAGCCGGCCGCGGACGTCCCCTTCGAGGACGTCCCCTTCGAGGACCTCAAGGAGCGGATGCTGTTCAGCGAGGCGCTGGACTCGGTGCGCTGCCTGGAGGAGGGCGTGCTGACCTCGGTCGCCGACGCCAACGTGGGCTCCATCCTGGGCATCGGCTTCCCGGCCTGGACGGGCGGCGTGTTCCAGTACATCAACGGGTACGAGGGCGGCCCGGCCGGCTTCGCGGCCCGGGCCCGCGAACTCGCCGCCGCCTACGGCGAACGGTTCGCGCCGCCGGCGCTGCTGGAGCGGATCGCGGCGGAGGGGCGCACCTTCACCGACTGACCGTCAGGCCTGAGCGGGTGGGGCCGGGTGCCGGACGGCCCCACCCGGCTCCTCCTGCGGTTGCCCGCCCAGGTCCTTGCCCAGCTCCCCGCCGAGTTCCTTGCTCAGCTCCCCGCTCAGCTCCCCGCCGAGTCCTCCCGCAGTTCCTCGCCGAGTTCCTCCCGCAGCGAGCGCTGGAACGCCGTGACCAGTGCCTGCGCCACCATCGGCTGGATGTGGTCCGTCAGCGCCCTCATCCGGGCCAGCTCGTCCGGCGCCGGCTCGCTCTCCCGGTAGGGCCGCCACACCGTCTCCCGGAACAGCCGCTGCAACTCCCGGGCCGTCGCCCGGCTGTGCTCCAGCACCACCGCCCGCGCGGCCAGCAGCGTCTCCAGCGGGATCGGCACGTCCAGGATCCGCACCCCCAGCGGCAGCAGGCCCGGATCCACCCGGAACAGCTCCGGATCGGCCGTCCGCTCCAACGCCCCCATCGCGACCAGGCGTTGCACCTGTTCCTCCGACAGCCCCCGCCCGGCCCGCCGCTCCAACTGCGCCCGGCCCAGTTCCTCCGCCGCCTCGGGCGTCCAGGAGGCCACCAGCGCCCGGTGGATCGCCAGGTCCAGCGGCGTGCTGTCCTCCGGCAGCCGGGACAGGTACCGCTCGATCGCGGCCAACGTCAGCCCCTGGCGCTGCAACTCCTCGATCAGCTCCAGCCGGTCCAGGTGCGCCGCCCCGTACAGCCCGACCCGGCGCGGCCCCAACTCCGGTGGTGGCAGCAGGCCCTTCGTCCCGTAGAACCGCACCGTCCGGACCGTCACCCCGGCCCGCGCCGCCAGTTCGTCGACCGTCAGCCGCACACCGCCCCCGTCTCCCACGGCCCCGCGCTCCCCCATCTGCCGCCTCCTGCACTGGCACACTTCCACTGTGACAGCAGCAGTGTGACAGTGCCCGTCCCCCTGGTCCACCGGCTGCTCCACCGGCTGCTCCACCGGCGACGGCGGCCCGCCGCGCACGTGAGTCCGCCCCCGCCGCTGGGGAGCGGCGGGGGCGGACTCGGGGTACTGGTGCCTCTGGCGGCGCTGCTTCTGGCCGGAGCCTGCTCTGACCGGCGCTGCTCCCGCGCTGTGGCGCGGCTGGTCCCGGTCTCCGCGGCGTGGGGCTACCGGGAGGCGGTGTCGGCCAGGTCGGCGTGGTGGCGGCGGGTGACCTCGGGATGGGCCCTCGTGTAGCCCTTCCACTCGTTGAGGCCGAACTCGGCGAACAGCGGGTTGTCCGGATCCTCGGTGGCGCCGGGGGCGTGCCGGGCGAACGGGAAGTCCAGCGGCTCGATGTGGGCGTCGAGACGGGGGTTGTAGAAGAACGGGACGGAGAAGCGCTCGCGGGCGCCGACCGGGCTGACCACGCGGTGGTTGGTGGCCTTGAGGTAGCCGTCGGTGGCCACCTCCAGCAGCTCGCCGAGGTTGACGACGAAGGCGCCCGGCATCGGCGGGACCTCCAGGAAGGTGCCGTCCGGGCGCTCGACCTGGAGGCCGCCGACGGTGTCCTGGAGCAGCAGCGTGATGAAGCCGTAGTCCTTGTGGGCGCCGACGCCCTGGCCGGCGCCGTCCGGAGCGGTGCCGGGGTAGCGGACCAGCTTGAGCCGCAGGTGGGGGTGGCCGGCGAAGGCCTCGTCGTAGAAGTCGGGGCGGGCGCCGATCGCGGTGAGGAGCTCGTGCAGCAGTCGGCGGGCGGTGTCGCTGAGGTGGTCGATCCAGCCGAGCGCGGCGGTGCGCAGCTCGGGGAGCGCAGCGGGCCACTGGTTGGGGCCCTCCAGCCACCAGTACGGGGGCTCGTCGGTGCCGGGGACGTGCGGGGGCAGCTCGGCGCCGATGTCCAGCTGGTCGCGCCAGTCCCGGCTGCCGCCGGTGCGCTCGTCGCCGGTGCGGGTGTAGCCGCGGTAGTGGGGGGAGTTGAGGTTGCTCACGGCGAGCCGGTCGGCCTCGGGGAGGGCGAAGAAGGCGCGCATCGCGTCGGTGAGCGCGGCCGTCTCCTCCGGGGTGATGCCGTGGCCGACGAGCTGGAAGAACCCGACGTCGGTGGCCGCGGCACGGAGTTCGTCGTGCAGCCGGCGGCGGTCGTCCGGGCCGCCGTCGGCGAGCGAGAGGTCGATCACCGGGAGGGAGTCGGATATGGGGGTGTACTGCTGCGACATGTGTGACATCCGCTGGTCTCGTCCCGGCCGGTCCCGGTGATCGACCGGGGGAAGACCGGAGTGGCCGCCTGGTGCGGCGGGTGCTCCGGGAGCCGGGAGGTGGAGGCGGCCGGGTGGAGGCTGCCCTTGAGGGTGGTGGCGCGAGGTTCAGCTGGAGCGTCGACAGGACATGCTTGTCACGCGGAGCAGGTCCACGTGGCGACGGCGAACAAGGATGAGCACGTCACCAGCGTAGATGACCTTGACCGGAGCGGGCGAGCCCCCTGCGGCGGAGGGCTGCCTCTCACTTGGCAGTGGCCCTTCAAGGGTGGAAAGCCTTCGTGTGTCGCCCCTCTCAGCCGTTGTTGAGGTAGGCCAGCACGGCCAGGACACGGCGGTTGTCGTCGTCGGAGGGCTGGAGGTCGAGCCGGACGAAGATCGACGCGGTGTGCTTGGCGACGGCCCGCTCGGTGATCACCAACTGCTGGGCGATCGCCGCGTTGGAGCGCCCCTCGGCCATCAGCGCCAGCACCTGCCGCTCGCGCGGGGAGAGGGTGGAGACCGGGCCGGCCGAGGAGTTGTGGGCGAGCAGCCGGGTGATCACCTCCGGGTCCATCACGGTGCCGCCCCGGGAGACCCGCTGCACCGCGTCGATGAACTGGGCGCCGTCCAGCACCCGGTCCTTCAGCAGGTAGCCGATCCCGCCGGTGCTGCCGGCCAGCAGCTCGCGCGCGTACAACTGCTCCACGAACTGCGACAGCACCAGGACGGGCAGACCGGGGTGCGCCTGGCGGGCGGCCAGCGCCGCCCGCAGCCCCTCGTCGGTGAAGCCGGGCGGCAGCCGGACGTCGACCACGGCGATGTCCGGCCGGTCGGCGGCCACCGCGGTGAGCAGTTCGTCGCCGGTCTCGACCGCCGCGGTGACCTCCATGCCGCTGGCCTCCAGCAGCCGAGTCAGGCCGTCCCGGAGGAGGAAGAGGTCTTCGGCGATGACAACGCGCACGGGATCTCCAGGTTCACAATGGTCGGGCCACCGGATGGGCTGCTGATCGCGAGCACCCCGTCGAAGGCGGCCAGTCGGCGTTCGGTTCCGCTGAGGCCGGTCCCCCGCGACGGGTTGGCGCCACCGCGCCCGTCATCGGTGACCGATATCCGCAGCAGCCCGTCACTGTGCCCTATCTCGATCCACACGTGCGAGGCGTCGGCGTGTTTCACCACGTTGGCCAGCAGCTCGCTCACCGCGAAGTAGACGGCGGACTCCACCGGAGCGGGCGCCCGGCCGGGCAGCCCGCCGGTGAAGGTGACCGGTAGCGGGAGGTCCAGCGCGGTCGCCTCGACCGCGTCGGCCAGGCCTCGGTCGGCGAGCACCGGCGGATGGATGCCCCGTACCAGGTCGCGCAGCTCGCTCAGGGCCTTGACCGAGGACATCCGGGCCTCGACCAGCAGGGGTTGCAGGGCCTTCGGGTCGTCCTTCACCTGCTCGGCCACGGTCAGCAGCATGCCCAGGGCGACCAGCCGGGCCTGCGCCCCGTCGTGCAGGTCCCGCTCGATCCGGCGCAGCTCGGCCGCCCCGGCGTCGATGGTGTCCGCCCTGGTCCGGGCCAGATGACTGACCTGGCGGGCGAGTTCGCTCCGTCGGGACGGGCCGAGCAGGGCGCGGGCGGCCCGCTCGTGCACCCGCAGGACCACCGGCGCGGCCCACAGGGCGGCCAGCGGGGAGATGTAGAGCCCCATCAGGTAGACGGGCCCCAGCGGGAGGAACGGCCCGTTCCGGCCGAGCACCTGGAGGGCGGTCGGGGTCAGCACGACGATCACGGCGGTGATCGGGATGGCGCAGCCGGAGACGAGCACCCAGAGGAGGTCCCGCCACGTCGCCGGATCGGCCAGCCAGCCGCCGGCGCGCAGCCGCTGCCACGGCCCGGCGTCGACGCGGTGGTACGGCACCGGGATCGGCCGGCCGCTCCACCGGCCGACGATCCGCCGGTTCTCCGTCGCGATCCAGCGCGTGCCGAGCAGGCCGAGCACCAGCATCGCCGGCCCCAGGCAGAGCGATCCGGACCGGCCGCCGGGCGGGGCGCCGCCGTAGAGGTCGGTGGCCATCAGCGCGAGCGAGCCCGGCGCGAACAGGACGGCCCCGGCCGCCCGGCCGCCGCCCCCGGTGGCCCAGCAGAGCGCCCAGAGGGCGACCGGCGCCAGCGGCACCAGCAGGATCAGCGGCCCGCCCGGACCGTGGGTGAACGGCTCGGTGTCGTCGGGGCCGAGCAGGGCGGCGGCCAGCAGGACCGGCCCGGCCAGCAGCGCCATCAGCCCCGTGACGGCCAACGTGACCATGTAGAGCGCCCGCACGCCGGCCACGACGGCACCCTCCAGCTGCGCGACGGCCCTGGACACTGCGCTCGTCCTCATCCCGCGCCTCCCCTCCGGTCGGTGGCCCCGCGGCCCCGGTTGATCATCCGGCGTCAGTCTGCCGCGCCGTGACGTGCGGCGCTCTAGGTCTGCGCCCCCAATCCGGGGTGTACCTGGATACACCCCCGAGAGGCCGTCCAGACGGCTGTCCGCGCCCCGCCCCGGATTCGTAGCGTCATGTCCCGTCAGCCGGAACGGACTTCCGGTGCCGGACCTCGAATCGTGGAGGGCTCGTGAACGCGCCGATCATCCGGATCCGCGGCGTCAGCAAGACGTACGACCGATCCGACGCCGCCCACCCCGCGCTGGCCGGGCTCGACCTGGAGGTCCGGGCCGGCGAGGCGCTGGCCGTGCTCGGCCGCTCGGGCAGCGGCAAGTCCACCCTGCTGAACCTGGTCGCCGGCCTCGACCGCCCGAGCGAGGGCGCCGTCGAGGTGGACGGCGTGGCCGTCCACGAGCTCGGCGAGGCCGCCCTGGCCGAGTACCGGCGGAAGCGGATCGGCATGGTGTTCCAGTTCTTCAACCTGCTGGACGACCTGAACGTCGAGGACAACGTGCTGCTCCCGGCCCAGCTCGCCGGGATGCGGCGGGAGCGGGCCCGGGTCCGGGCCGGCGAGCTGCTGGAGCGGCTCGGGGTGGCCCGGCACGCCAAGGCCTTCCCCGGGCGGCTCTCCGGCGGCGAGCGCCAACGCGTCGCGGTGGCGCGGGCCTTGATGAACCGCCCGCCGCTGCTGCTCGCCGACGAGCCGACCGGGGCGCTGGACACCGCCTCGGCCGCGGACGTCCGCGACCTGCTCCGGGGGCTCAACGCGGAGGGCCAGACGATCCTGCTGGTCACCCACGACACCGCGCTCGCCGAGGCCTGCGCCGACCGGACCATCGAACTGCTCGACGGCCGGCTGGTCCGGGACACCGCGGCCGTGCCGGCCCCCGGCGGTGCGCGATGAGCGAGCGGTGCGCGATGAGCGAGTGGCGGGGGTGCCCCCGGCCGGAGGCTGGGGGAGAGCGGATCACGGGAGGGCGCGTGCGGGCGAACGCCCCCGCCGGGCGAAGGGAGGCGGGCGCATGAGCGTACTGGGCAAGGTGGTTCGCGCCGGGGTCGGCCGCAAGCGGGTGCAGACCCTGGTCATGGTGCTCACCACGATGGCGGCCGTGACGGCGTGCATCCTCGCCACGGGCCTGCTGGTCGCCTCCCAGGGCCCGTACCAGCGCACCTTCGCCGACCAGCGCGGCGCGCACCTCAACGCGCTGTACGACCCGGCCAGGGCGAGCCCCGCCCAACTCGCCGCGACCGCGCACGCCCCCGGCGTGACGGCCTCGGCCGGCCCCTACCCGGCGCTCACCGTCCAGCCGCGCGCCGGTGACGAGCTGCGGATCCCGCCGGCCGGCAGCCTGCTCCCGCCGGTGACACTGGTCGGCCGGGCGAAGGACGGCCCGCTGGACGGCCTGCGGATCACCATGGGCCGCTGGCTCGCCGGCCCCGGCGAGGTGGTGTTCCTGGACGGCCACTCGCCGCTGGGCGTCGGCGACAGCATGCAGTTCCCCGACCTCCCCGGGCACCCGGTCCTCAAGGTCGTCGGCCTGGCCGCCTCCCCCTCCTGGAGCGCGGACGGCTGGATCGCCCCCGAACAGGTCGCCGGGCTCACCGCGCCCGGTGCGGCGCCCGCCGCCCAGTACCTCTACCGCTTCGCCCACGCCGGCACCGACGCCGAGGTGGAGGCGGACCGCGCCGCGCTCGCCGCCGCGGTGCCGGGCGGCGCCCTCGCCAGGGCCACCTCGTACCGGCCGGCCCAGGCGGAGGCCAACCGGACGGCCGCGACCTTCGTCCCGTTCGTGACGGCCTTCGGGGTGCTCGGCCTGGCCATGTCGGTGCTGATCATCGGCGTCGTGGTCAGCGGCGCCGTCAGCGCCGCCACCCGGCGGATCGGCATCCTCAAATCCCTCGGCTTCACCCCGTCCCAGGTGGCGCGCGCCTACGTCGGCCAGGCACTGATCCCGGCCGGGGCCGGCACGGTGCTCGGCGTGCTCGGCGGAAACCTGTTGTCCGTGCCCGTCCTCGGGATGGCGCACAAGGCCCTGCGCGGCGGCCTGCTCGGCATCCCGCTCTGGGTGGACGTCGCCGTCTCGGCGGTGGCCCTGGCGGCCGTGGCGGGCACCGCCCTGGTGCCCGCGCTGCGGGCCGGCCGGCTGCGCACGGTGGAGGCGCTCGCGGTCGGCCGGACGGCGCCGGGCGCCCGGCGGGCAGCCTCCCGCGGCGGCCCGGGTCCGGCCGGGGCGTCGGGTCCGGTCGCCAGGATCCAGCAGCTCATCGGCCGCCTACCGGTGCCGCGCGCCCTGAGCCTCGGGCTGGCGACCCCGCTCACCCGGCCGGGCCGCTCGGCGACCACGGCCGCCGCGGTGGTGCTCGGCACGGCCGGAGTCACCCTGTGCGTCGGCCTGACGCTCTCGCTCGGCTCCTTCCAGGACGGCCTCCAGGCCGGGCGCTCCGGCGAGGTCGTGGTCCAGACCCCGATCGAGAGCTCGACGAAGGCCTCCGACCACGTGGACGAGGGCGCCGCGACCAGGGCGATCACCGACCGCCCCGGTACCCGGGCCTGGTACAGCACCGCTCCGACGCCGGTCGCCGTGGCCGGGAACACCGGGCGCACCGCGGTGATCGCCTTCACCGGGGACGCCTCCTGGGGCGGCTACCAGCTGATCTCCGGACGGTGGTTCCAGGGCCCCGGCGAAGTGGTCGTCGCCACCGCCTTCCTGCGCGCCAACCAGGTGCGCGTCGGCGACACCGTCACCCTCACCGACCACGGGCGCAGCACCCCGGTGCGGATCAGCGGTGAGGTCCTGACCACCAGCGACCAGGTGTTCGTCGACCGGGCCGCACTGGCCCCGCTCGGCACCGCCGTCCAGGCCGACGCGGTCGCCTTCCAGATCGACCTCACCCCGGGCACGGACGCGCAGGCGTACGCGGACGGGCTCGACGACGCCGTCCGGCCGCTGGGCCTGAGCGCAGAAGCGGGCGGGCAGCAGATCAGCATCGTGATGCTGGCCATGAACACCCTCGCCGGGACGCTCACCCTGCTGCTGGCCGTGGTGGCCGGCCTGGGCGTGCTCAACACGGTGCTGCTGGACACCCGGGAGCGGGTGCACGACCTCGGGGTGCTCAAGGCGCTGGGGATGTCGCCCCGGCAGACGGTCGGCATGGTGCTCACCTCGGTCTGCGGCAGCGGGCTGACGGCCGGGCTGATCGGGGTACCGATCGGGATCCTGCTGCACCACCAGGTGATGCCGGCGATGGCCCGCGCCGCCGGGGTCGGGGTGCCGGAGCCGGACCTCACCGTGTTCCACCCCTCGGTGGTGGGGCCGCTGATACTCGGCGGCCTGGTGCTGGCGCTGCTCGGCGCCCTCCTCCCCGCCGCCTGGACCGCCCGCACCCGGACGGTCACGGCGCTGCGCACCGAGTGACGGCGGGGCGGGGCGGTAGGGAAGGCCCGCCCCGCCGGTGACTCAGACCAGCCGTGCTGCCGCGTACGCCTCCAAGGCGGCCCGCTGGTACGCGGCCAGGCCCGGGGCGATGGCCTCGTACGCGGCGCTCCACTGGGCGTTCTCCGTGCAGGAGCGCGCGATCGCGCGGAACTCCTCGACGGAGACCGTCCGGAGCGCGCTGAGCGCCCGGTACTCGGCGTCGATGTGGTTCTGCACGGGCTCGGCGTCCGCCGGGTGGCCGGCCGCCAGAAGCTCCGCCAGGCGGATCATCCGCGCCGTCCGCTCGCGCTGTCCGGCCTCGACGTCGGCCTGGCCCATCGCGGCGGTGGCGCGCCGCGCCGCCTCGGCGTGCTCGGGGAAGTCCCGCAGGCTCTCCTCGACGTCGCCGGGCTGGATGCCCTCGAACAGGTTCTCCGGTCGGTTGATGCTGGTCATGGGTGTGCCGTCCTCTCGGGAACGTTCCAGGTCGGCGATCGTGCGGGAGACGGTGGCGGCCAGGGTGTCCAGCCGGTCGCGCTCGGCGAGCAGCCGGTGCCGGTGGTCCCGCAGGGCCTCCAGCTCGTCCACCTGGTCGCCCAGGATCCGGGCGATCTCGGTCAGCCCGACCCCCAGCGCCCGCAGTACGAGGATCTGTTGCAGCTGGAGCAACTGCCTTTCCTCGTAGTAGCGGTGGCCGTTGGAGCCGATCCAGGCCGGGGACAGCAGCCCGATCTCGTCGTAGTGCCGCAGGGTCCGGGCGGTCACGCCCGACATCCGGACGACTTCCGCGATCGGCCAGGCCGCTGCCATGCGCCGTCTCCCTCGTTCACGTTCGTTTGGACCAGGGCCGGTTCCTCCGGCCCTGGTCACGACGGTAGAAGCTGACGCTGCGGCAGCTTCAAGCCCCGAGACCGTCCCGGGGCTGGAACCAGTCGAGGGACTGCCCGTGCGGTCCGGTGAAGGCCACCGGCCGCTCGTCCAGGGCGAGCGCGAACAGCCCGGATCCGACGGGCGCGGGGTGGGGGAGACGTCGCTCGACGGTCGGCAGCACCGAGACGGCCTCGTTGGAGATCCAGTGCCCGGGCAGACCGCGCATGGTCACCGCGAACTCCTCCCGCGCCTCCGGGGGTAGGTAGGCGAGCACCGCGCTGTGGAACACCACCGGCGTGGCACCGGCGGGCACCTGTGCCACCAACTCCCTCACCGTCGCGTTGAGGTCGCCGCGCACCAGGTGCGGCGGCTCGGCCCGGGCGACCTGGACGGCGCCGCGCAGCCGCTCCAGCCGGTGGGCCTGCTCGGGCCAGACCAGCGACTCCAGCCAGCGCATGTCCTCCTCGTCCCGGACGTCCAGCGGGTTGAGGTCGATCCCGGCGCGCCACACCACCTCGGGCAGCCGCTCCCGCAACGACGCCGACAGCGGTACCGGCCCGCGCACCGCGCACTCCAGCGTCACCGGGCTCTCCTGGGCGCCGAACTCGATCGCCGGGCCGCCCGCTTCACCCGCTTCACTCGCTTCGCCTGCTTCGCCCACCTCAACCGTGTATCGGTACCGATACCGGTCGGGGTAGAGGCAGAGCCCCGCCGAGGCCCCCACCTCGATCAGCGCGAGCGGCTGCGGCAGCGCCGCCAGCAGCGGCAGCAGGGTGGCGCACCGGCCGGCCTCGTTGGTCTGCGTCCGCCGTCGCAGCATCGTCGCCGCAACCTCGTCCCAGTGCGCCGACACCCAGGTGCGGAAGGCCGGATAGCCGGCCGTCACCGGCCCACCGAGGTGGCGGACCGAGCCGAACAGCAGGTTCGGCTGCCGCTTCGGGGCCGGCAGACCGTCCAGCAGGGCCCACAACTCGTCGTCCCCGGCGGCGCGTTCGGCGAGGCCCTGGTAGCTCGCCGAGTTGCCGCGCGCCTCCCGCTCCGCGAAGGCCCGGTAGAGGTCCCCGATAGCACTGTCCACGTTCCGTACTTCCTTTCTCTTCGACTCTCTTCAGCTCTCTTCAGCTCTCTTCAACGAATTGGCGCAGCCCTGTCCGTGCCTTTCCGGTCAGGCCGGTGGTCCTACGGTTGCGCCGCCGCCCGTAGCGCGGACACCAGCGCGCCGAGCACCGGCTGTTCCCAGGCGCCCTCGCGCACTGCGGCGTGCAGCGCACGGACCGGCTCCGGGCCGCGGAGCCGGCGCACGGTGACGCCCGGGTGGCGCTGGGCGAGCCCGAGGGCGGGGACCAGGGCGACGCCCAGTCCGGCCGCGACGAAGCCCTGCGCCGTCGCGTAGTCGGCGCTGTCCACCGCGACGGACGGCCCGAACCCGGCCGCGTCGCAGGCCCCCCGGACGACCTCCCGGCACGGGCCGGGCGGCTCGGCCCCCACCCAGGGCTCGTCCGCGAGCTCGGCGAGGTCCAGGACGCGCTTCGCGGCGAGCCGGTGGCCCTTGGGCAGCACCGCCCGGTACGGGTCGTCGCGCAGGTGGACCAGCCGCAGGCCCGGGTGCGCGGCGCCGTCGGACCGGACCACCACCGCGAGGTCGGCCCGGCCGTCCAGCACCTCGGTGAGCGGGTCCTCCGGGTCGGTCATGCCGAGGTCGAGCCGTACGCCCGGGTGCGTCCGGCGGAACGCGGCCACCGCCGGGGCCACCAACGCGGCGCCGGCCGTGGCGAAGTAGCGCACGGTCAGGCTGCCGCTGCGCCCGGCCCGCAGGTCGGCCAGCGCCGCGCCGGCCTCCGCGACCTGCCGCTCGATGACGGCGGCGTGCCCGGCGAGCAGCAGTCCGGCGGCGGTCGGCCGAACGCCGCGCCCGACGCGTTCCAGCAGGGCCGTCCCGGTCTCCCGCTCCAGCGCCGCCACCTGCTGGCTGACGGCGGACGGGGTGTAGCCGAGCGCACCGGCCGCCGCGCTCACCGAGCCGTGGTCGACCACGGCCCGCAGGACCTGCATCCGTCGGACGTCGAGCACCTCAGTCATGTAGCTCAGCTTAAAGGTGGTGAAGAACATTTCGCTTGTGCTACCGGATCCCGTCGCGGGACCGTCGTCGAACACCCCGACACCCGACACCGCCCCCCGACACCGCCCCGACACCGCCCCCGACACCCCCCGACACGGCTCCCCGCCCCCCCCGAAACCGTCACCTCGACAGAAGGAGCACCGCCCGTGCTGCGGATGGCCGTTCTCGCCCTGTTCTGGGGCTCGGGCTTCCTCTGGATCCGGCTCGCGCTCCAGCACGGGCTCACCCCCGTGCAGATCACCGTGCTCCGCTCGGTCCTCGGCGCCACCGTCCTGCTGCTGCTCGCCCGTTCCGCCCGGCAGCGCCTGCCGCGCGGTGCCGCCGTCTGGCGCCGGCTCACGCTGGCGGCGCTGCTATGCAACGCGCTGCCGTTCCTCCTGACCGCGTACGGCGAGCGCGGCGTAGGTTCCGGCCTGGCCGGGGTGCTGCACGCGACCACCCCGCTCTGGTCCCTGCTGGTCGGTCTCGCCCTCGGTGCCGAACGTGCCCGCGGCCCGCTGCGGTCGGGTGGTCTGGTGCTCGGCTTCGCGGGCGTGCTGCTGATCTTCTCCCCGTGGCGGGACGGCGGTGGCCTCCCCGCCCTGCCCGCACTCGCCCTGCTCGGTGCGGCGGCCAGCTACGCCATCGCCTTCGCCTACATGGCCCGTGCCCTCACCGGCACGGGGGCGGCCCCGTTGGCCCTCTCCGCCGCCCAGCTCACCGCCGCGGCCGGGCTGAGCACGCTCGCGCTGCCGGTCGGCGGCTCGCTCGATCCGGTAGCGGGTGCCGATCCGCTCGGACTCGTCGCCGTCGCCGTCCTCGGCGTCGCCTGCACCGGGCTCACGTTCCACCTCAACTACCGCCTCATCGCCACGGAGGGCCCCACCAGTGCGGCCACCGTCGGCTATCTGCTGCCGGTGGTCTCCACCGCGCTCGGCGCGCTCGTCCTCGGCGAGGAACTGACGATCCGGACCGTCGCCGGAATGATCGTCGTACTCGCCGGTGTTTTCCTGACGAAACATCACAGGGCCCAGGCCCCCGCCCTCATGCCGACCCCCACCGCTTCACGCGACTGAACGGACCATGCACCCCCACTCCCTCTGGCGAACCGCCGACTTCCGCACCCTCTTCACCGCGACCGCCCTCGCCCAACTCGGCACCAACGTCGGCTACGTCGCCGTCCCGCTGATCGCCGTCGAGGCGCTCGACGCGAGCCCGGGGCAGGTCGGCGTCCTCGCCACCCTGAGCACCCTCGCCTTCCTGCTCATCGGCCTGCCCGCCGGCGCCTGGGTGGACCGGATGCGCCACCGCCGCGTGCTGATCGTCGCCGACCTGGTGAAGGCCGCGCTGTACGCCTCCATCCCGCTCGCCTGGTGGCTGGGCGGGCTCACCCTCTGGCAGCTGTACACGGTCGCGCTGCTCACCGGCTGCGCGACGGTCTTCTTCGACGTCGGCTCGCAGAGCGTGCTGCCCCGGTTGGTCGGCCGCGGGCACCTGGTGCAGGCGAACGCCGCCGTCGTCGGCCTGATGGCGGTCGGCAACGTCGCCGGGCGCGGCGCGGGCGGCCTGCTGGTCCAACTGCTCACCGCGCCGTTCGCGATCGTCGCGACCGCGCTCAGCCACCTCGGCTCGGCGCTTCGCCTGATCGGGCTGCGCCGCACCCCCGCCCCCGAACCGATCGCCGACAGAGACAGGCATAGGGGCAGGGGCGAGGGCGGGGACGCCGACAGGGGCAAGGGCAGGGGCAAGGGCGGGGACGCCGACAGGGGCAAGGGCAGGGGCAGGGGCAGGGGCAGGGGCAGGGGCAGGGGCAGTGGCGGCGGGCTCGGAGCGCAGATCGCCGAGGGGCTGCGGCACGTCCTCGGCAACCGGGAACTGCGCGCGCTCGCCCTCACCGCGGCCCTCACCAACCTGGGCTTCCAACTCGTCAACACGCTGCTCCCGGTGCTGTTCGTGCGGGAACTGGGCCTTTCCGCCGGGGCGTTGGGCCTGTTCTGGGCGGTCGGCGGGGTCGGCATCCTGCTCGGCTCGCGCTGCGCCCGCCCGATCGCCGCCCGACTCGGCTACGGACGCACGCTCGGCCTGGCCGGCGTCTGCGTGGCGCCCGCCGGGCTGCTGGTGCCGCTGATCGGGCACGGCCCCTGGCTGTTCGCGGCGGGGGCGGGCTGGCTGCTGGTCTCGCTCAAGACCGGGATGGACAACGTCCTCGGGGTGAGCCTGCGCCAGCGGATGACCCCGGACGCGCTCCTCGGCCGGATGAACGCCACCTTCCGCTTCCTGCTCACCGGAGCGCTCGCGATCGGCTCCGCGCTGTCCGGGCTGCTCGGCGAACTCGTCGGCCTGCGGGCCACCCTCTGGTGCGGCGGAGCCGTCCTCGCGGTGGCCTTCCTGCCGGTCTTCCTCTCCCCGATCCGCACCCGCCGCCGGCTCCCCGAAGCCGAAGCCGAAGCCGAAGCCTCCGAAGGCCCCGTCCCCGCGCAGACTCCCACCCAGCTCCCCACCCAGCTCCCCACCCAGCTCCCCGCGCAGCTCCCCGCGCAGCCCCGACAGGCCTGAGACCTACCAGCCCGGCCCGTGCCCCGGCTGCCAGTCCAGCCCCAGGTGCGGGCGCGGGCGGTGGATCCGCAGCAGCGCGGTCACCGACCAGACGACCAGGGTCAGCAGGGCGTAGAACAGCAGCAGCGCCCAGAACGGCGTGGTGGACATGCTCCCGTCCTCGAACCGGCACCACGCGTCAGGCGGCAGCCAGGACGCGCCCGTCTCCAGCAGCCGTCCGCCGCCGGGTACCAGGCCCTGCTCGCAGCGCTCGCCGAAGTCCAGTGACCGCACGTACAGCAGCCCGTACAGCGAGCCCGCCGCCGCGAGGGACAGGACGGCGCCGAAGGTGAGCAGCACCGCCCGCCGTCGCCCGGTCGCCGTACGGATGTTCGTCACCGGGGCAGCGTACCGGCGCCCCAGCCGGGGCGCCCCGTGATCACCCGAGTAGGCCGCCCATGTGCGCGTCCTCGGCGAGCAGCCGCCACGAGCACCCGGGCGAGGCGAACGCCTCCGGGTCGACGGCCTCGACGAGCCGGTCCACCACGGTGCTCAGCAGCGACTGCGGGTCGAACACCGCCCAGGTGTCCCGGCCCCGCCCGCAGTCCCAGCGCTCCCACTCGGCGCGCAGCCGCTCGTACGTCCACAGCGCGTACAGCAGGGCGGACAGGTCGCGGTTGAGGTAGGCCTCCGGCTGGCCGTCGTCGTACCAGTCCGGCAGCTCCAGGCGGCCGGTGACACCGTCCAGGGCGATCGTCAGATCCGTCGGCCAGTCCCCGAGGGCCAGGAACTCCCGCTGGTACGGGCGCTCCTCCTCGCCGTCGAAGTACTCCGGGTACGCCTCCGCCATCGTGACCAGCGGTTCCTCGCAGACCCCGAACATCGCCCCGCCCAGCGGCAGTCCGATCTCGGTCAGCAGCCGTCGGGTCGGCTCGTGCACCAGCCCGGCGGGGAGCTCCTGCGCCCGGTAGCGGTGCACCAGGCCCGCGCCGCCCTCCTGGCCCGTCAGCGCGGCGAGCTCCGCCACCAGCTCCGGGCCGACCTCGTACGCCGGACCGCCCGGACCGCCCGGCAGCGCGCCCCAGCCCAGTGCTCGCACGAGCAGCGCCGTGCCCCAGTGCGCGGGCGGCGTCGCGGACCGCCCGAACAGCCCGGGGTCGATCTCCCGCATCCGCCGTTCGGCCCCGGCCGTCACCTCGGCGACCACCGCGGGGCCGCGCCGCCCGTCCAGCGCGTCCGCCCGCCGGGCCGACTCGGCGACCGTCTCCACCTCCCGCACCAGCCCGGCCAGCGCGGGCAGACCGGAGGCCAGCAGGTCCCGCCGCGGGCCGGGTTCGCCGAGGAACACCTCGCCGGTCGTTCCGTCGAGCAGCACCAGGCCGCCGGCCGCGGCGAACGGCGCGCAGTACTCCGTCTCGCCCAGGACGAACAGCCGCTCCGCCTCCGGCAGCGCCGGAGGCGGCCCGTCGCCGAGCACCCCGAAGTCCAGGAACGCCCCCGAGAGCGGCAGCCCCTCCCGGATCAGGAACTCCCGGCTCCCCGGATGCACCACCCCACTCGGCAACCCGTCCGCCGCCACCCGCGCACACCCCGCGTCCCCCATGCCCCCCACGTCCCCCGCCCTCCACCGCCCCGACCCTTGACCCCCAGACCCTAGCCGCCCCGTCCGACACCAGAGCCGGCAAGCCGCCGCAAGCCGCCACAGGGCTCCAGCCGTACCAGGGCGGACCAGGGCGGACCAGGGCGAGCCGGTTTCCCGGATCCGCCCCCACCCCACCCGGGCGCCGTACGGGGCGGGTCAGACGAGCCCGCCGGCCTCCCGGGCGGCCCGCTCCACGCGGGCGTGGTGGGCCTGCCACCAGGCCGCGTCGCCGGGGGCGGTGTTGATCCCGTCCGGGCGCTGGCCGGTGGTGCCGTCGACGAGTTCGCGGAGGAGGTCGGCGTGGCCGGCGTGGCGGTGGGTCTCGGCGATCATGTGGACGAGGACCCGGTGCAAGGTCTGCTCGGCCCGCCGGCCGAACGGTATCCGGCCGATCGCGTCCAGCGGCAGCGCCTCGATGGTGGCGTCGGTGTGCGCCCAGACCCGGCGGTAGCGTCCGGTGATCTCCTCCGTGGTCTCGTCCGCCCGCGCCCACAGGTCGGCGTTCGGCTCGGCGTCGCCGGTGAACCACAGCGGCGTCGGTTCGGGGAACGGCCGCCCGAAGGTGTCGCCGAAGTACATCGCCTCGGCCCCGGTGACGTGTTTGACCAGCCCCAGCAGATTGGTCCCGGTCGGGGTCAGCGGGCGCCGGAGGTCGTATTCGGAGAGGCCGTCGAGCTTCCACAGCAGGACGTCGCGGGCGTCCTGGAGATAGATCCGGAGGTCGGTCCTGGGATCGGTCCTGGGATCGGTTGCCGTCATGGCATCAGTCTGTTGATCGCGTCGGACCTGTCCACCGAATTCCGCGCACCCAGGGGCCGGCAAGGGGAACTACGGAGTGTGACGGGTGGGGCGGGGAGGGTGTGGACTTGAATCTTTACGAACGAATGTTCGATCCTGGGGTTGTGTCCGTTTTCGAACCTGCTTTCGATTCCATCGCCGAGCGACCGACGCTCCGGCCGGTGGCGTCGGCCGCCGTGCCGGCGGAAGGGCGGGCCGGGCGGGGTGTGGTGCCGGTGGTGCCGGCGCTGCGGGAGGTGCTGCCGGACGGCGGGCTGCGGCGGGGGACGGCGGTGTCGGTGGCGGGCGGGGACACCGGGCTGCTGCTGGCGCTGGCAGCCGGGGTGAAGGAGACCGAGGGCGGCTGGGCGGCGGCCGTCGGGTTGCCGGACCTGGGGCTGGCCGCGGCCGAGGGATACGGGCTGGACCTGCGGCGGCTGCTGGTCGCGGACGACCCGGGGCCGCACTGGGCCGAGGTGGTGTCGGTGCTGACCGGCGCGGTCGAACTGGTCATGCTGCGCCCGGACGGCCCGGTGCCGCCGAAGCTGGCCACCCGGCTGGCGGCGGTGTTGCGGCGCAGCGGCTGCGTGCTGCTGGTGGCCGGGCCGTGGCCGGGGGCGGCCCTGCGGCTCGGGGTCCGGTCCGGGCGCTGGTTCGGGCTGGGGGACGGTTACGGGCAGCTCGCCCGGCGGCAGGTGGAGGTGGTGGCCGAGGGGCGCGGTTCGGCGGTGCGCGGGCGGACCGCCCGGCTCTGGCTGCCGGACGAGCACGGCGCGGTACGGGCGGTCCCGGACAGACCGGTCCTGGACCGGCCGACCCTGGAGCGCCCCGTCCTGGAGCGTCCCGTCCTGGAGCGCCCCGTTCCGGGGCGGCCCGGGGTCGTCGGGCAGCCGCTCGAACGGGTAGCGGTGGTGTGAGCGATGGCGGACGACAGGACACCGCGGGTGCTGGTGGTCTGGTGCCCGGACTGGCCGGTGGCGGCCGTCACCGGCGACGACCCGGTGGCGGTGACCGAGGGCGGGCGGATCCTCGCCTGCTCGGCGGGTGCCCGGGCGGCCGGGGTGCGGCAGGGGCAGCGGCTCAAGCTGGCCCAGCGACTCTGCCCGGCGCTGGAGCTGCGCGACCGCGACCCGGAGGCGGAGACCGGCCGCTTCGAGCCGGTGGTCGCGGCGGTGGAGGCGTTCACGCCCCGGGTGGAGGTGGTCCGCCCGGGCCTGTGCGCGATCCCGGTGAAGGGGCCGGGCCGCTACTTCGGCGGTGAGGAGGCGCTGGCGGCCAAGGTCCGGACGGCGGTGGCGGACGCGCTGGCGCGGGAGCCGGTCCCGGACGCCGCCCCCGGCGCGGTCTCCGTGCCCGGCACGGACGCCACCCCCGCCACCACACCCCCCGCGACCCCTGCCGCCACGCCCCCCGCCCTCACCGCGACCGAGCACCCCCCGCCCCCGCCCGCCCAGGTCGGGGTCGCCGACGGCCTGTTCGCCGCCGTGCTCGCCGCCCGCGCCGGAGTGCTGGTGCCGGCCGGGCGGACGGCGGAGTTCCTCGCGCCGTACCCGGTGGGCGTGCTCGGCGACGAGACGCTGGCGGAGGTGCTGGGGCGGCTCGGCCTGCCGACCGTCGGGGCGTTCGCCGCGCTGCCGCCCGAGGCGGTCGTGGACCGCTTCGGCCCGGCCGGGGCGGTGGCGCACCGGCTGGCCCGGGGCTTGCAGCCGCGTCCGCTGGTGCCGCGCGACCAGGAGCCGGACCTCGCCGTCGAGCAGCGCTTCGACCCGCCCGAGCCGCTGGCGGAGCCGCTGGTGTTCGTCGCCCGCACACTGGCCGAGCAGCTGCACCAGCGGCTGGCCGGGGCCGGGCTGACCTGCCGCCGGGTGGCCGTCGAGGTGGCCTGCGCGGACGGGCGGACGGCCTCGCGGCTGTGGCGGCACGAGGGCGGGCTGTCGGCGACGGCGCTGGCCGAGCGGGTCCGCTGGCAGCTTCAGGCCTGGCAGGGCGCGGGCACGTTCGCCGCGTCCGGGGAGGCGCCCGACGCCGGGTTCGCCCTGCTCAGGCTGGCCCCCGACGGCCTCTCCCCGGACCAGGGCCGTCAGTTGGCGCTGTGGGGCCAGGCGGTCGCGGACGACCGGGTGGAGCGGGCGGTGGCCCGGGTGCAGGCGGTGCTCGGACACGCCGGGCTGCGCCGGATCGAGCCGGCCGGCGGGCGCGGTCCGGGTGAGCAGGCGGTCAAGGTGCCGTGGGGCGAGCCGTACGAGGCGGCGGGGCCGGCCGGCGCGCCCTGGCCCGGGCGGCTGCCGGACGTGTGGCCGGCGGTGGTGCTGCGGGAACCGGTGCCGGTGCGGGTGCTGGACGAGGCCGGGCTGCCGGTCACGGTGGACGGCCGGGCGGGGGTGTCGGCCCGGCCGGCCCTGGTGGTGTTCCAGGAGGGTCCGTCGGGCCGGGAGGGGCAGGGGCAGCAGGGGCGACAGGAGCGGGTGGACGGCTGGACCGGCCCCTGGCCGGCGGTCGAGTACTGGTGGGACCAGTCGCTCGCCCGCCGCCGGGCCCGGTTCCAGGTCGTGCTGGGCGGTGGCCGGGCGCTGCTGCTCACGGTGGAGGGGGGCGCGTGGTACCTGGAGGCCGGCTACGACTGACGGCCGCCGGCCCGAGGGGGGATCCGAGGGGGGGATCCGAGGGGGGAGAGGTGACGAACCGCGAGAACGAAGGCGACCCCCGATGGGCTTCACCAGCCACCCCACCCTCCCCTGGAGCGAGCTGCACCGCCGCCTGACCGGCGCCGCGCCGGACCGTACGGTCGTCCCCCTGCGCCGCCCCGCCCAGGAGGAGCCCGCCCCCGGAGCCCCCGCCCCCGCCCCCGGCGACGGCGGCGAGCCCTGGGCCGAACTGCACGTCCACTCCGCCTTCAGCTTCCTGGACGGCGCCAGCGACCCGGAGGACCTGGTCGCCGAGGCGGCCCGGCTGGGCGTGGAGACGCTGGCGATCACCGACCACGACGGCCTGTACGGCGCGGTCCGGCTGGCCGAGGCGGCCCGGGGGACGGGCGTGGCCACCGCGTTCGGAGCTGAACTGACGATCCGTCACAGCAGTGCAGAGGTGGAACACTTGCTGGTGCTGGCCCGCGACCCGGCCGGCTACCGCCGGCTGTCCGCCGCGATCGCCGCCGCCCAGCTGGCCGGCGGCGCGAAGGGCCGCCCGGCGTACGACCTCGCGGCACTGGCCGGGGCGCACGACGGGCACTGGGCGGTGCTCACCGGCTGCCGCCTCGGCCGCGTCCCGGCAAAACTCGATGACGGCACGGCCGGGCACCAACTCCGCACCCTGACCGAGGCGTTCGGCCGCGACAACGTCCACGTGGAGCTGATCGACCAGTGGCTTCCCGGCGACGACCGGCGCAATGACGCCCTCGCCGCGCTCGCCGCCGAGCAGGGCCTCCCGGTGGTCGCCTCCACCAACGCCCACCACGCCGGCCCGGCCCAGGGCCGGCTGGCACAGAGCCTGGCCGCGCTGCGCGGGCGCCGCACCCTCCAGGACGCGGTCGGCTGGACGCGGGCCGCGGGCACCGCGCACCTGCGCTCCGGCCGGGAGATGGCCGCCCGGCTGGCCCGCTTCCCGGGGGTGCGGCGGGCCACCGCCGAACTCGGCTGTTCCTGCGCCTTCGACTTCACCAGGCTGGACCCGGAGCTCCCGGGCTTCCCCGTCCCGGAGGGCGAGAGCGAGATCAGCCACCTGCGCGCCCTGGTCGCCGCCGACGGCCCGGCCCGCTTCGGGCCCGGCAACGCCGCCGCCCGACGCCAGCTGGCCCTGGAGCTGGACGTCATCGAGGACCTCGACCTGGCCGGCTACTTCCTGATCGTGCACGACATCGTCGACTTCTGCCGGAGCCAGGACATCTGGTGCCAGGGCCGCGGCTCGGCCGCCAACTCGGCGGTCTGCTACGCCCTGGGGATCACCGCCGTCGACCCGGTCCACTACAAGCTGCTGTTCGAACGCTTTACCGACCGCCTTCTTCGCCTTCGTGACACTCGTTCGGGTGACTCCGTGGGCCTTCCCGTACGCCTTTACCTAGCGCGGTAGTTGAGTGCGCTCTGTACGGGAGGGAACTGAGGGGAGCGGTGGAAGTGCGGAGCGGGATGGTGCTGGGGGACCTGCGGGTGCAGGAGATGCCGCGGGCCGGTGGCGGCAGGTCGTACGCGGTGCTGTGGCCCGACGGGTCGGTGGAGCAGGAGTCCGAGGGCTTCCTGCAGCTCTTCGAGGGCAAGGGGACGCAGAAGACTTACGCGTACTACCTCGTGGATCACCTGAGGTGGCGGATCCGGGAGGGGCTCACGACGGAGTCCGTGACGATGCGTGACCTGCACCGGTACATGGGCGCGGTGGGGGCGAAGGTCCCGATGCCGTACGGACAGCCGTGGCGGGTGCCCCCGAAGCGTCCGTACGGGACGTCCGCACTGCAGGTCGCCGCGGCCTGTCTGAAGGGCTTCTACCTGCACCAGTGTGCCGAGCGTGGGGTGAACGACGAGGTGCGCGCCGCGTTGGAGGCGCAGCGGCTTCCCACCCGGGCGGACCGTGACCGGGCCCTGCTCGGGCACGTGAAGTCCTCGATGGCGGCGAACCCGCTGGCACCGCGGGGAGGCACCCGTCGGCGGCATCCGAAGATGCTGCCGGACGGCGCCCGGCCGGAGTTGCTGCGGGTGCTGAACACCGCGAGGGACGCGATGGTGGTGACCTGGCTGGCGGACACGAGCATGCGCATCGGCGCCTTGTGCGGCCTGCACCTGGTCGATCTGCATCTGCGGCAGGACGCGGCGTGCGGCGAGTGCAGGCCGGCCCACGTCCACGTGTGTCACCGCTGGGGCAACCCGAACCGCGCGGCGGCGAAGACGAAGCCGGACTGGCGGTCGGCCGACGGGACGATCACGGGCGGCGAGATCTTCCTGGCCAGCCCCGCGATGATCAGCTCCTACTTCGCGTACATGACGACGGAGTACGCCCAGCACGCCGCCGGGCACGGCATGCTGCTGATCCAGCTCGAGGGCTCCCGCCGCGGGGAGGCGTGGAGCACGGACGGAGCCCGGGGCATGCTGCGGCGGGCGGGGCGGCGGGCCGGCCTTCCGGGGCGGATCAAACCCCATGCGTTCCGGCACACGACGACCTCGCAGATCCTGGACGCGTCGGGGAACGACCCGATGGTCGCCAAAGTCGCAGGCAACTGGGCTTCGGCACGGATGGTCGAGGACGTGTACGGGCACCCCGACCTGCACGACCCGAAGTTCCAGGCGGCCCTGCAAACGGTGTGGGGTGAGGCAGAGTGAGCGAGCAGGTCCGTCGGCTGCTGCCGATCACGGACGTAAGCGTCGCCCCGAGCCGCACGGCCGCGGACCGGCTGGAGGTGCTCAACGCCCTGATCGCCGCGCCGTCCTTCGACCCCTTGTTCCGAGCCGACGTGATCGTGGTGCCTCCGGACCATCCCACGTTCGCCTGGCAGTGCGGTGTGGCGGAGTGCGAGCGGGTGAAGGTCGACGGCGCCGAGTTCTGCACCGAGCACTACAGCGAGTGGCGGAGCCTGCGCCGGGACGGCGGCGATGATGCGACGTTGACGGCCTTCCTGGAGAGCGCCCGGCCGCTGAAGGCGCGCTCGGTTCCCAGTCCGCCCCCGTGCCTGATCTGCGTCGACGTGCCGGCGTGGAGTGCGAACCAGCTCTGCTACCTGCACAACTACCGCCTGACCCACGATCGCTGGGAATGGCGTCATGGGCGGAAGCGGGAGCTGGACTTCCAGGAGTGGCTGGGAGAGATGAAGCCCCTCCCGTCCTTCGGGCCGTGCCGCGTGTTCGTGTGCCCGGAGGAGGCGGTGCATCTGCTGGGGCTGTGCCGACGGCACTTCCTGCTCTACCAGAAGGAGGAGCGGCCCGGCGGCGCCACCGCCCCGAAGAACTGGGGCCGGATGCTCACGGAATGGAACCGCACGCCGGTCGTCACCTATGAGGACGAGGCGGCGTTTCGGCAGTGGTGTCGGGGGACCGGGACTGTGCACCACGCGTACGCGAAAGTGTCCTTGCTGGGGCTGCGGCCGCTGGTGAAGGCGGAGATCCAGTGGGCGATGTTCCATCACACCCAGGTTCCTCACCCGGGCGGCCCGGTCTGGCAGATGGCCAGGGTGCAGACCCTCGTCGAGGAATGCCGACGGTCGGGGGTGGGCTCGCTGGTCGACCTCGACATGCCGTCGAGCGCGAAGGGGAACGTTCCTGACCACTACTCCATCGGCAGGGTCATGCTGCGGTACCTGCGGCTGGTCTACTTCACCCGGGAGGACAGCAGGGACGCGGGGTTCATCGAGACGGAGCACTTCGGCGTCCGCTTCCCGCACCGGATGTCGCACTGGGACCTGACCGGTGTGTCGCAGCGCTGGCTGCGTGACCTGCTGTGGGATTCGATGGCTCACCGGCTGGAGACGAAGCCTCCCCGCTCGGGGGCCACACTGGACCAGAACCGCCGTGCCTGTGTGGAGCTGAGTGCCTTTCTCGAGGCGCGCGCCCCTGGCGGCGGTCATGACCCGCGTGTGCTGACCAGGTCGCTGGCCGTCGACTTCGCCGCTGACCAGCGCCACCGGGCCGAGCACCGCCTGCCGTCCCTTGGCCTGCAGCGCCGCGGGCGGGGGGACCGGCGAACCGGCCAGCCCGCGACCGTCACACCGATCATCCTGGGGCACGTCCTGGGCGGCTGCCGGCGCATCCTGCGCGATGCCCTGCACGAGGGGGTCACCGACCGGATCGGCCTGGACCGCGGCTTCATCGTGGCTATCCCGTCCTACCGTCCCCCACTCAGGCGCCGGTCCCCGTTCCCGGACGACCTCGCCCGCGCGCTGGCCGATCCGGGCAATCTGCGCCGGATGGAGGACTATGACCCCAGTAACCTCGGCCTGCGCGACGCCTGGGAAGCCCTGGTCCTGACCGGACGGCGCGCGAACGAGGTCCTTCAGGTCCGGTTCGAGTGCATCACCCGGCTCAACGGACTCGCCCTCTTCTGGCACGACCAGACCAAGGTCGGCAACTACGACCAGGCCATCCGCATCCCGGAACGGCTCTTCGCGCGCCTCGAACAGCGCCAGGCCGCGACCGTCGCCCGGTTCCGGGAGCGCTACGGACGACCCCCGACGGCGGCGGAGCGCAAGGACCTGGCACTGTTCCCGAGCAAGATCCGCAACCCTGCCCTGGTCAACGGCGTCAGCTACACCTGGTTCCAGGACCTGTTCCAAAAGTGGCTGGCCACCTTGGAGGTCGGCCACGGCGTGTTGCACCAGGCGCGTCACTCCCTGGCGACGAACCTGCTGAAGAACGGCGCCGACCTGGTCCACGTCAAGAGGTACCTGGGTCAGATCTCGAAGGAGATGGCCGAGCACTACGTGCACCTGGCGCACGACGACCCCAGGCTGCAGGAGGCGTTGAATGCCGTCTGGGTGGCCGGCCCCGGCTCCGCCGAGCCGGGTGTCGTGCTCTCCGGCGGGGAGCCGATGACCAGGGAGGAGGCCGAGGCCCTGGCCCTGGATCTGACCCGCAGGTCCACCCCGGCCGAGGGAGGGTTCTGCACCTTTCAGCCCGTCGTGGACGGTGGTGCCTGCCCGTGGAAGCTGAACTGCCACTCCTGCGGTGACTTCGTGCTGTCCGGCGCCGACCTGGTCTACTGGCACCGCAAGCGCGAGCAGTGGCGGATGCTCGCCGAACGCGCCCCGGACAGCGCCACAGCCGACTACCTGCACCAGGTGTTCGAGCCGACCGCCCGCGCCATTGACGGCCTGGAGAATGCGTTGGCCGCTGTCGACCTGCTCGACGAGGCCCTCGCGGTGGACCTGCGCCGACCGCAGGACTACTTCGGCCGCGTCTGGAGCACCGCCTTCCGGGCCCAGGAACTCGCCCGGAGCGAGGAAGAGCGGGAGGAACCGTGAGCACCGACGCGGCCCTGGCCGCCCGCCGGCAGCAGACCTCAGAGAAGCTGGCTCGGCTCGACGTGGCCCTGGCCCAACTCCGCCGCGAACGCGGACGTCCGACGGTGCGGGCAATCGCAGCGCGGGCCGCCGTCTCCGTTACCTTCCTATACGAGAATCCAGACGCTCGGGCTCGCGTCCAAGCCACCATCGCCACTAGCAAGAGCCGCCACGATCAGATCACCACTCAGGCGCATGAGCAGATCGAGGCAACTTGGCGCGAGCGGGCACTCAATGCTGAGGCCGAACTCGCCCGGAGCCAGAAGGAGATCTTCACCCAGAGGCAGCGGATCGGTGAACTCATGGGGCAGCTACGCGACTTCGACCAGATGGTTCCCGGCGAGTCGGTCCAGGCCCTCGCCTCCGAGAACACCACCCTCAAACACAGGGTCCAGCAACTCAGCCGGGAGCACCGCCTGTTGCAGGAGCGCCTTGAGGGATCCCGCTCCAACCTGCGCTTCGCCGATAAACGCGTTGCCGACCTCGAAGCCGAGGTCTTGGACCTACGGCTGGCCCTGGGCTCGGCCGACGCCAGCTCTCGCCAGACACTTCTGGTCACTCCCGCAGTCTTTCCTGCCCGCAAGGCGAGCGCTCCAGCCACCAGTGCTCCGAGCAACGACAAGGAAACATCGTGACATGCGAGCCAATTCATCCCACCAACCGCCACCCTCTGAACGAATCCCTGTCCGTTCAGCGCTTGCTCTCCTCAATCATCTCCACCACTTGCACGCGGCCGACGTGAATGAGAAGCAGCCAGGCGGTCCGGAATCAGGGCGGGCTTGATTCCACTACACCTCGCTCGCATCTTCCAACTGCTGGTGAGTACAGGGAAAATCAACAATTCTCTCTTTCTTGATATTGACGAGTGAAAGCGGAGCTCCGCAGGTCGTGCAATGGGTCTTTTCCCACATGGCGACAACGAGCATAGCGAAATGACCGATCTCGGAGCGCGACATGGATTCCGCCCACGTTGAATAGTGGGCGCCATAGATATTCCGGAGCGCATAGATTTCGTTCACCTCTTTCGCCGTGTCTTTGAGCGAGCTTGACACGCTCGCCTTATTGATTGCCTTAAACACCCCAGGCCACAAGTCCTCCAGCGTGTATCGGTCTCCTGGCGCCCGCCCGACCGAGACTCGCATGGTCATCGACAATCTATCGGCTAGTTCCTCAAGCGCTCTTCCTGAATATGCGCAGAGAGGCTCAGGGGCGGCATTTGCCATCAGTTCGGACAGTTGCTCAACCGTGGCAAGTTTCGTCCGGGTCAAGCTAGGCCCACTCTCTGCCGACCAACGAGTCACCTCCAGAATTTTGAGCGGGAAATTATTCTTCCGAGCCTTCTCCTCAATTAGGCGAGCCCAGAGACGATCGTGCACTGTAATCAGCAGCTGCCACTTCTTGAAACGCTGGCCGAAGAGATAGTCCAGGATCGAATTGCGATGGACGGCGTCGACGCTTTGCCAGACATCATCGAGAATGAGGAACCTATTCTGCCCTCGATCGGAGCAGGCAGCTGCCACCCCGAGCATGACCAGAAGGGCCAGCAAGTCAAGGGAACTTTCGCTCAGAACTTGTGTGGGGTCGACCCTATGTCCAGAAGAGAGGATGCTGTCGATCTCAAGACCAGCACCTCCTTCGGATGGCTTGATTCTGATCTCTCGGATATGATCGAGCCTTGCGATCGCGGCAAAGTCGGTAGAAACCTGCTCGGCGATCCCTTGTAGAATTCTCGGCAGGTCAGCGGAGAGGACTGGAGGCGTGTCAGTCTGAAATCCTGCCAGCTTTTTCTGGGATGCAATATGTCGAGCAGCCTTGAGGCTTTCCTCAATTCGGTTCTCCAAATTCAAGATGGCCGCCCTGACTTCAGGCGAAATGAAGCGCTTCCCGCCCGATGGATAGCGCTTCCTTCCTTGCGTTCCATTCCTGACGCCGCCTGCAGCCGGAAACTTCTTATTCCGCCATTTTGCAAACTCCTCCCTGCTGGTAATTGGGATAGATGCAACGGGAAGTCCAGTTAGGCCTGAGATGTGGATCTGAGCTTCAAGGAGAGCGGTGCGAGCTCCTTGAAGCTCAACTTTTCTACGTTCGATCTCTAGTGCAGCATATCCGGTATGTTTAACCGTTTCCCGCAGGTAGTCAAAGAAGAATCTCATCCGCTCGGCAGGGTCGATTTTCCAGAAGACTTCAATATCTGACCGACTCAGCACTGTTGGGCACAAGGAGAATCCTGGGGCGAAATCGTCCCCTCCAAGTCGCACGCCAAATGCCCCATGCTCTGGGCCGCCGCGGATGTACTGTTGACTATCTTCTAGTTCCACCTGGACAAACGGCGCTTTTCGGGTTAGTAGGTTTTGCGCCTCGCGGCGAGTTTTAGCTCCCGCATTGCCCCGTCGACTCACCTTTCCCCGAAGGCAGAACTCGAACGCATCGGCAAGTGAAGACTTTCCCGTCCCATTGTCTCCAAGAATTAGGGCAGAGCCCGGCTTGTTGTCACTTGACATCAGGTCGAGTGTTACTTCTCTGGCGATTCCGCGAAAGTCTCGAACCGTCATTGATTTTACTCTAGGCATTCGCTCTCCCTCTTGGGTGCCAAGTGTGCTGTGCTCGGCGGGCAGCTGTAGTCGAGTCTCAGGAGCCACGGTAGTGCTCAGCTGATGTTTTGGCATGGGTTCCGACCATTTTTAGACAGCCCATGTGGAGCAGACCAGGCCTCGAACGATGGCAAGCTGTCAGTCCTGCGAGTCGACGATCGCGGGCACTGGCCCACGCCGCAGGGTGGGCATGGTGAACACCACCGCATGGCAGTCTTCTCCGTGAGTCATATATCTCATAAGACATAGCCTTGGCGCTTACGCTGATCGCTCCACAACTTTGGACAGCTGGAGTCAGTCGGCCGGTTCACGCTCAGTACCCTGGCGTCGTGACGACCTCCTCTCCTCTACTGCAAGCTCTCCACGACATCGGGGACCCACCTCTCTGCCCGCTACCGGTCCAAGTAGCGGAGCTTCTGGAGAGCCTGGACTCTCCGCCGCGCCTCGCGGCCCACCTGCGAGCCGTGCATGACGTCGCGCACCAACTCGTCGACTGGACAGGGCAGTACCACCCAGCGCTGGATTTCGAGCGCAGGGCTGTGCTCTTCGGAGCGGCCACGCACGATGTGGGTAAGACGGTGCACATCGCCGAACTGTCCGAGGCCGGCTCGGCACATGAGGAAGCTGGACGTGCACTGCTGCTGGCCCACGGGGTCAGCCCCCAGTTGGCCCGCTTTGCCGGCACCCACGGGTCGTGGAGCGCACCGGGCATCGCCATCGAAGACCTCTTGGTGAGCCTGGCCGACAAGATCTGGAAGAACAAGCGCGTTCCGGACCTGGAAGATCTCGTGGTGACGCAGCTGGCTGTAGCGAGCGGCCGATCTGCTTGGGAGGAGTTCATGGCGCTTGATGACCTGCTCGGGCGCATCGGCGATGGTGCCGACCAGCGGCTGGCCTTCCAGTCGTCATATCCGGTGCACGGCTGGCCTTCGTGAGTTTCGTGCAGGGCGGGGGCCCGCTGAAGTCTGTTGAGGCTGGACGGCGCGAGTGACAGCATCGCTTGGTGATCTGTGCTGACGATCTTTGCGGCCGACGAGCACTGCGTGTGGTCTGCTCGTGGTTCCACTCCACGGATGGTGACGAGCCCGAACCCGAACTGGTGCACATGTGGCTGCTGCTGGACGGCCTCGGGCCGGTCTTGTTCCACACGATCGACCACATCCTCGACTTGCGGATCGATGAGCCCCATGGCTCTTACGACATGGGTGAGTATGGGCACGTCACGGTGGGCGATGCCCCCGATGACTTCCCCCTCGCCCCCTTCGTCGGGCACGAGATCCTCACGGTCCGTCACGTGCGGCAGTTGTCCCTCGATACGTCTGTCGGCATCGTGGCGGGCTTCGCCACCGGAGATGTCCGGATCCTGGCGCTTGCCGATGACCTCGTCGTGACGGCGAGCCGGCTGTCGGACACCTGGGAGGGGGATCTGGAGGTGACAAGCCCGGTTGCCTCTACGGATCGCGATTGACGGACCTCAACCCGCTGTTGCTTCCCAGACCAGGTCGCCCGATTCGTCGATCATGGCGACGCAGGGCTCTTCGGCCCCGCCAAGAGCAGCGTGCCAAAGTAGGGCAGGCGTCCGCGATTCGAGAGCGGCGGCGGTGTCCTCGAGCATGGCGCCCACCGAACTCCACAGCGGCACTCCGAGACCCCAGTTCTCGTGGTCCCACAGGAAGACAGCGCCGTGAGACTCGCCGGGACGCAGGTCGACGATCAGGCCGTCGCCGCCGGGGCTCATCGCGATCGGCATGAACTCCGGCAGAAACCTCGGTTCGAGCTCCCGACTCTCGGTGAGCGATGGGCCCTCCTGCTCGGCGACCAGGAGCCAAGTCTGCCGGGTCTCCAGTGCTTCATCCAAGTGCTCGGGAGCGAACGATCCAGGGGCCCAGTAGTCGGCACTGACGTCCGCCAGAGCCCACCATTCCCTTACGTCCTCCGGCAGCATCAGACCTAGCTCCCTCTCCACCGCGTCGAGGCGGGCCTCGTCCGCCGCCAGCCGGACCGGAGCCTTCCGGACGTGCGCCCCGAGCCAGGTGGCGATCCGGTCCCAAGATTCCTGTACACGGTGATCAATCGATTTCATGGCCGACAGTCTGCCCTCAGACAGCGACAGTCCCCTGCAGCCGGTTCAGCAGCTGTCATGAGCCACGCAGGTTGATGCGGTTGCCGTCAGGGGAGTCCCCGCGCATAGAGCGCGCCAGCTCAGAGACGTGTCGTACCTGGGCGGCAGACAGGCGGCGTGCCTCCCACAGCAGTGCCGCGGCGTCCACAGCCTCAGGGACCGGAGGCCGTGGCATCTCAGGCAGAACGACGCCCGTCAGCGCAGCCAGTTCGTGGGCGTTGATGCCCAGTAGGGCGGCGAAGTCCGTCACCAAGCGGGGTGTCAGGTTCTTGCGACCGGTGCCGATCACGCCGTAGGTGGCCGCCGACAGATATGTGGGCGTCACGACCGCCATGGTGTGTGCCATGCCCGTCCAGCTCAAGTTGCGGTACCGGAGCATGCGGATGATCCAAGCGCCCGGATCATTGGCGAGGTGTTCAAGCCGCTTCGGGGCGAAGCCGGAAGGCCGTTCCTCCTGCGGCAGCGAGCGGATGAGCTGCAGCACGTCATGCCGTCCCGCCACTGGCAGGTGCACCGCATCCGCCACGACGTACCGCACCCATCGCTCGGCCGCAGCGTCCAACGGTGCCAAGTCGTCCGGGACTTCCAGCTCTGCGAGGATGAACAGATCGAGGGCGTGGAAACCCAACGCAGGCGCGAGCCGCCGGAGCAGCCCCTCGCTGGGGGCCTCCCCCACGAGCACCGCGCGGATGTCGTCCGCAGCCAACCCAACTCGGTCGGCCAGCGCCTCTACGCTGAGCTCTCTGTGGTCCAGCAACCACGCCAGCATCGCGCCGAATCCAAGGTGCTCCGTCATGCCCGCAGCCTAGCCAGAAGCGCATCAGCGGCGTCATTTTCGCCAGGATCGGCTGGCCGAGGAGGTGCGGGCGGGCGGCCAAAGCTGTCGACCGCCCCGCTGGTCCCGTTTCCGGGAACCGGCAGGGCGGTCCGTTGCCGGTCAGTCCCGGCGGGCAGCCTCGACGATCCGGTCGAGGACGGCTGCGGCCCGCTCCGGGTGCTCCTCCAGCCACCTGCCCAGGTGTTCCTGGACGGCCTGTCCGACGCAGGCTCGCACTGCGGTGTTGCCCAGCACGTCGCGGATGGCGCCCTGGAACTCGGGATCGTCCAGCTTCACCGACACGACCGCCGTCAGGCCCTCACCGATCTGGTCGGCGCTGAGATCGGGGTCCGTCGCGGTCAGCAGCAACCGCTCCCGCGCGTACGCGTTGAGCGCGGCCGCCACCCCGTCGCGGAAGCCCACTACGTGCGAGCCGCCACCGGTGGTGGGCCGACTGTTGGCGAAACTGCGGACCTGCTCCTCGCGAGAGCCGGACCAGCGGAGGGCAACCTCCACTGTCCCCGCCATCCGCAGGTCTTCCCGCTCGAAGTCGATGATGTCCGGGTGAACGGGTGCCCCCTCCTGCTCGTCGAGGAAGGCGACGAAGTCCCTCGCCCCGCCTGGGAACCGGAATCGCACCGACCGGGGCTCGACCGGGCAGCGCTCGTCGGTGAGCGAGATGTCCAGGTCCCGGTTCAGGAAGGCAAGTTCCCTGAAGCGATCCGCCAGCCCGTCGAAGGAGCACTCCGCGGTTCCGAAGATGTCGGCGTCGGGCCAGAACACGATGGTGATCCCGCTTCCGGTCGCCGGACCCGCCTGAGTGGGCGGGGCGACCGCAATGCCGCGCGCGTACTCCTGGATCCAGCGGACTCCCTCGCGCCGCACCTCGGACGTCATCCGGCGCGACAGGGCGTTGGTGACGGAGGGCCCGATGCCGCAGAGGCCGAGCGTCACCTCGTGACGGTCACCGGGCCTCACTGCGGCCTGCATGCGGGTCAGCAGGGCTTCGAGGTTGGGACCGCCGGTGCCCTCTGCCTCGTCAATGGGAACGCCCGGCCCGTCGTCGGCGACACACACGCCGCCGTCGGGCGTGAGAGTGACGTCGACGCGGCTGGCGCGGTCGGCCAAGACCTCGTTCACCGCCCGGTCGGCGACCTCGAACACCAGCTGCCGCAGGCCGCGTTCACCGGTCGAGCCGACGTACATCCCGGGCCGCTTTCGAACGGCCTCCCACCCCTCCAGTACCTGGATGTGGCTGGCGTCGTACCTGATGGCTTCCTCACTCACGATGTCCCCTCCGAAGGTGCCCGGCAGAACTCCCTAGCCTAGGCGAATCCCGGGAAAACACCAGGTCAGGACACGTTTGCCGAAGGCGTGGGCGGGCGTGTGAGTGCCTGTCCGGAGGTGGTCGGCAATGGGGTCACGAACTGCCGCGGGAGTACGGCTGCGGGCTCGCCCAAGCCGCGTACGATGCCATTCCCGACGGCCCCGAGGTCCCCAATTTCGGTGCTTCGCACGCTGTCTCGGAACGCCTCCAGGGCAACGGAGATTTCCAGCGCCGCGGTGTCGACGGGACACTCACGAGTCGAAGCGATGGGTGAACGGGCGCCCAGGGCATGCGCGGCACTCGAAGAGGTAGACCCCACCCAGGTCGCCCAGGCGCAGGCCCGGCCCTTCGATCCGGCCGTCGCGGTCCTCGACCGGGGTCCACGCCTGCCGCGAGTCGGACTCCTCGGTGCTTTCCACGGTCAGCAGGTGGTCCATCAGTGCCCCGCAGTCCGGGCAGGCGGGCCACCGCGGGTCCTGGCACCAGCCGGGGTAGCCGCCGAGCTTGATGCCCGGCGCGGTGGAGAGGTGGTACTGGTAGTCCCAGCCCGTCTCCTGCTCCACCTGTTCGAAGCGGGCCTCCAGCGCGTCCCAGAGCTCTTGCGGCAGGTCCCAGCTCGGGTACTCCGTCACCAGCTCCGGGTACACGACGCACGGCCGCGGCACCTTTCCGTATCCGGCCTCCGCCGGGACGGGCGGAGGCTGCCGGACCTGCCCGACCGCCGCCGCAGACCGCCAGCGGACCAGCGGCACGACCCACTGGCCGTCATGGCGTCGCGGGCACCAGGGCAACTGGAGCAGGTCGCACCCGTCCGGGAAGGGCACGAGGCCCGGCAGGTCAGAGCGGTAGATCTGGACGACCGGGATCATCGGCGATCCCGGGTGCTCTGGGCACTCCGGCCAGGGCTCCCGCGCCGGCCACCGCAGCGGGCCGCCCACCGAGCTGTCGCGGCACGTCGGCTCACCCGCACGCGGGTGCAGCCGCACAGCCTCCCTGCCGAGCGGGGCGATCTCGGGGAACAGCTCCTCGACGTTCAAGGGGCGCGGTGGAGTTCGACGGGTCACCTGCGGACCGTACATGCGACTGCGGCACGGACGCACCAGAGATCCGCCGGTGATCGAACAACGTCCGCTAAGAACTAATCTGCTGCACTTTCGTGCGTCGCCGGATCCGCCCCGCCGGCACTGCCCCGGCGCCTGTGCCGAGGCTGACCTGGCCGGAGGGCGATGGTGGTGGCGTGCTCCACTTGCACGTCGGCCAGGGTGACAACTGCCGTTGATCAAGTGGCATCCGTCTCGACCGGTTGCATGTGGCTGCTCTACCTGGGGTAATGCCTTGACTCGTGATTCGAACAAGTTATCGAATACGGTCTACGCTAGAAGGGCCGGAGGGGAGCCGGACGACAACGAAGGGGGCTGACCGCAGGAGCTGGAGGTGGTGCCGTGTGTTCGCGCACCTGCATGTCGCCTCCGGCTACTCGGTGAGCTACGGCGCCTCGCTGCCCGGTCGGCTGGTCGAACGGGCGGCTGAGCGGGGCCTTACGGCGCTGGCTCTCACCGATCGCGACACCGTGGCCGGAGCGGTCCGGTTCGCGCAGGCCTGCGCCAGGGCTGGAGTCCGGCCGGTGTTCGGCGCCGACCTCGCGGTCCCGTTCCTGCGTCCAGCCGAGCCCGCTCTGCAGAAAGGGCGGACACCCGCCCGGGGCGGCGTCTTCGTCGCCGACACCGCGCCCCGGATCACACTGCTGGCCCAGGACCGTACTGGCTGGGCCAACCTGTGCGCGCTGATCACCGCCGCCTGGGCCGCCCGCGAGCAGGCTGGCGGCGGTCAGCCGATCACCCCCTGGGCCGCGATCCAGCAGCACGCTGAGGGCCTGACCGCGCTGCTCGGCCCGGCGTCCGAACCGATGCTGGCCCTCGCCGCTGGCCGCCAGGACCAGGCCGCCCGACTGCTGGCCCCCTGGCGCGAGGTCTACGGGCAACATCTCCGGTTGGAAGCCGTGCACCATCGTCGTACCGGCACCGGGCCCGGTTCCCTTCGCCTGGCCGCCCGCACCGTTGGCCTCGCGGCTGAGCTGGACATGCTCGCCGTCATCACCAACGCAGTCCGCTACGCGGACCCCGGGCAGGCGCCGATCGCCGACGTCCTCGACTCCGCGCGCCTGCTCACCCCGATCCAGTCTGGCCGGACCTGCAACGGGGAGCGGTGGCTGAAGGGCGCCGCCGAGATGGCCGAGCTTGCTGAGGAGGTGGTCCACGCGGCAGGCCAGGAGCATGGCGGGGCCGCGTACCTGCTGGCAACCACCGCCCGCACAGCCTCGGACTGCCGCCTCGACCCGCAGGCCGACTTGGGGATCGGCCGCGTGCACTTCCCCGAGGAGCACGTCATCGGCGCGGCCCCCGGCACCTCGGCCCGGACCCTGCGCCAGCGATGCGAGGCCGCGATGGTCCGCCACGGCTACGACCTTTCCGCCACGATGCGCGCCCGCCTGGAAGAGGAGCTGCGGGTCATCCAAACCCTGGGCTGGCCGACGTACTTCCTGACGGTCGCTCAGGTCGTCGACGATGTAAAGGAACTCGGGATCCGGGTGCAAGCGAGAGGATCCGGTGCGGGCAGCCTGGTTGTGCACCTGCTCGGCATTTCCTTCGCCAACCCGCTCGACCATGAGCTGATCATGGAAAGGTTCGTGAACCTACGCCGCCGGTCCCTGCCGGATATCGACATCGATGTGGAGTCCGCTCGCCGCCTGGAGGTCTACCGCCGCATCATGGACCGGTTCGGCACTGACCGGGTCTGCACCCTGTCGATGCCGGAGACCTACCGGGTGCGGTGGGCGATTCGCGACGCCGGCCTCGCCCTCGGCCTGCCCCCGGACGAGGTCGGACGCCTTGCCAAGGCCTTCCCACACATCACTGCCCGCTCGGCCCGCACGGCGATGCGCGAGCTGCCGGAGCTGCGGCAGGTCGCCGCCCACGCTGACCGGTACGGGCGACTGTGGGACCTGGTGGAGGGACTGGACGCGCTGCCTCGAGGTACCGCCATGCACCCATGCGGCGTCATTCTCTCCGACGCCACTCTGCTGCAGCGCACGCCCGTCGTCCCCACCGCCACCGAGGGCTTCCCTGCCACGGTCTTCGACAAGGAGGATGTCGAAGGCGACGGCCTCGGGCTCCTGAAACTCGATGTCCTGGGAGTGCGTATGCAGAGCTCGATGGCGTACGCGGTGCGTGAGATCGAGCGCACCACCGGCAAGCGGATCGACCTGGACGACCCCACCCAGGTGCCGCTGACCGACCCGGCCGCCTACGAGCTGCTGCGCGAGGGCGAGTCGCTGGGCGTCTTCCAGCTGGAGTCCCCCGGGCAGAAGGACCTGCTCGGCCGGCTCCAGCCGGAGACCTTCGCCGACCTGGTCGCCGAGATCTCGCTGTTCCGCCCGGGTCCTGTCCAGGCCGACATGATCCGCCCGTTCCTTCTCGGCCGGCACGGCAAGAAGTCCGCCATCTACCCCCACCCCGACCTGGAGCCATGGCTGCGCTCCACCTACGGCGTGGTCATCTTCAACGAGCAGGTCATCGGCTTGTTCTCGGTGATGACCCGCACTGACCTGGCGATGGGCGAGGAGGCCCGGCGCGCCCTCGCCAAGCCCGAGCGCCTGCCCAAGCTTCAGGCCTGGTACCGGCAGCGGGCCGCCGAGGCCGGCTACGAGCAGAAGGTGATTGATGAGGTCTGGCGGATGCTGGAGAACATGGGCAGCTACGGCTTCGCCCGCTCTCACGGTGTGGCGTTCGCCCTACCCACCCTGCAGTCCGCCTGGCTCAAGGCGCACTACGCGGCGCCGTTCTACGCCGGGCTGCTCGAACACGACCCCGGCATGTACCCCAAGCGGCTCGTCCTGGCCGACGCCCGCCGCCGCGGCGTGCCCATCCTCCCGCTCGACGTCCAGCACTCCGCCGCCCACTACCGAACCGAGCAACTACCGGACGGCCGCCTGGGCCTGCGGATGTCGCTGGCCGACGTCCGCGGCATTACCGCCGAACAGGCCGCGCGCATCCAAGAGGGTCAGCTCTTCCACGACCTCGCCGACTTCTGGGCCCGCGCCCGGCCCTCTCAGCCGATCGCCGACCGCCTGGCCCGGATCGGCGCGTTTGCCACCCTCGCCCCGGGCGCGGGCCGCCGCGACCTACTCCTGCAGATCGACGAACTCCACCGCCAGCACCGCACCAACGCCATCCCGGACCAGCTCGTCCTCACCCCTGCCACCGCACCGACAGCCGGAGGCAGCGGTCTGCCCGCGATGACGGTCGGCGAGGAGCTGCAGGCCGAGCTGGAGGTCATCGGCATGGACGCCTCCCGGCACCTCATGGAGCCGCTCCACCCGCTGCTGGACGAGCTCGGCGTCACCCCCTCCCACCGGCTGAAGGACCAGCCAACCGGCGAGACCGTGCTGGTGGCCGGCGCGAAAGTCGCTATCCAAACCCCGCCGATGCGCTCCGGCCGCCGCACCATCTTCGTGTCACTGGACGACGGCGGCCAAGGTGGCCAGGTCGACCTCGCGTTCTTCGACGACTCCCACGAACAGGCCGCCTACCCGCTCTTCCACCACTTCCTGCTGCTGGCGCGCGGCACCGTCTCGCGCCGCGGCAAGTCGGTCACCGTCGTCGGCGCCCGGGCCTGGAACCTGCAGGAGGTAGCCGACACCCATCGCGCCGGCGGTACCGCCGCCGTCCGGGCCCTGCTCGCCACCGAACCCACGCCACACTCCGCCGCCGACAGCGGCGACGATGCGGTCCCGGCAGCCCGGCCGGACCCTGGTGGGCGAGCCGGTGGTGGCGCCGGGAGGCTGTGGCACGCCAGTCAGGGGAGCGCCGGATGACCAATACCAACAGCACGGTGACGATTCTTCACCTGCGCTTCCACTGCGCCAGCTTTGAGACCTACCGCGAACTGTTCACGGTGCTCGGCGACATCACCCCCATCGTCCAGGCACTCCCTCCGGACGGCGCGCTCCTAAACCTGGCTGGTGCCACGCGGTACTTCGGGCAGTCCCCGGCGGAGCTTGCGGACCGGCTCCAGACCCGGCTCGCCGCCCGATACGGGCTGATCAGCACGGGCGGGGTCGGGCCGAGCCGCATGCTGGCCACCCTGGCCGTCGACACCGCCGCACCCGGTACCGTCCGGATGCTGCCTGACGACCCGGCTGAGCTGGAGCACTTCCTGAGGAGCCGTCAGGTGCGGGCACTGCCCGGGGTCGGGCCTGCCCTGGAGCGCTCCCTGGTCCGGTACGGGATCGAGACGATCGGTGGCCTGGCCGATCTCCCGCTGGCCACCGTGCAACGTATCGCTGGTGCCTCCACCGGCCGTCTCCTGCACGAGCGCGCCCACGGCACCGACCGGCGTACCGTCAGCCCAGCCGGACCGCCCGCCACCATCACCAGTGCTCAGCGCTTCGACCGCGACGTCCTCGACCCCGCCGAAGTGCGCCGCGCCCTGCTCGCCGCCGCAGCCGACCTCGGGGCCCGGCTGCGGGTTGCCGGACAGGTCGCCCGCACGGTCGAGCTGCAGGTCACCTACGCCGACCGCTCGGCCACCACCCGCTCGCGCACCCTGCGCGAGCCCACCGCCCACACCCCTGCCCTCCAACAGACGCTGTACGGACTGTTCTCCGCACTCGGCTTGCAGCGGGCGCGCGTACGGGTGGTGATCGCCCGGGTCGGCGAGCTGACCGACGGGGCCGGGACCGCCGAGCAGCTGACCTTCGACCGGTCCATCGAAGACGCCCGCACCCTGGAACCTGTCATCGACCGGACCAGCCGACGCTTCGGCACCGGCGCCGTACGCCCAGCCGCACTCCTGGCACCGAGACGGCGTCCGAGTCCTTCAGACGCCGTTTCAGGTCGTCCGCTGTTCCGCGGATCAGGGGACAGTCCTGCGTCCCTCGCTCACTGCACAGACCCCCCTGAACGTCCGCGCGCCAGGCTCTGAGGGAGCTCGGCGCTCAGACGTTTCAGGATGCGGCGGTCAGAGGGTCGGCTTTCTTGATCTCCTTGATTCCGTCCCGGAGGAGAGGGTGGAGGGATCGCTGGACGAAGTCGTTGATCGACCAGGCGACGTCGTTGGGGTCAGCCGCCTGGAGTGCTTCCAGCGCCACCAACGCGGTTGCGGCGTCCCGGATGGGTTGCAGGAGGTCAGTCAGAACATCCCGGACGTGCCAGCGGTTGTGAGACCGGCCGAGCTCGGGGAGGGTGTTGACGGTCAGCCGAAGGATCTCGATCTCGTTGGTGACCTGGACCGCGCGCTTGGCGAAGTCGGCGATCACGTCACAGTGTGAGAAGGGGAACGAGGAGACGCTCACACAGAAGCAGAAGTTCTCGTAGATCGTCACGAATGCTGCGCTGTCCGTCTGCCAGCACAGCTCGATGCCCTCCGTGGACATGCTCGTGAGGACCCGCTCCACCTGCTGCTGGGCCAGGACGTCATCACGGTCGATGCGCTGAGCCCAACTCAGGAACTCCTCGATGGCGATCGGGTCGGCATCCTTCGCCTTCAATCGAGGGGCGAGGATGTCGGCGATGTCGCTCGGCGCCTTCCATGTGATCTTGTCGGCCTCCAACGCCGTCTCGATGGCGTTCATGAGTTCGGCTGCGGTGCGGTAGCGGTTCGCATGCTTCGCAGTTGCTCGCAGGATCACCGGCCGGAGCGGACCGTTGGGGATACTGTCGTCGGACAGAGGAAGTTCGCCGGTGACAAGGTGCTGGAGGATCTTGCCGAGCGAGAAGACGTCGGCCCGCTCGTCGGCATCCTTCGGTTTGATCCACTGCTCGGGCGCGGCGTACACGTAGGTGCCGAGCCCCTGGGCGAGCGTCGAGGTGAGTGCTTCGCTCTTGCGCTCGGTCTCCCGGGCGAGGCCGAAGTCACTGATCGCCCAACCGCCTTCGGCGGTCCGAAGGATGTTGGCGGGCTTAAGATCGCGATGGAGAACCCCGGCTTCGTGAACGTACTGCAGACCGGCGCTGATCTGGCGCATCACGTCGGCGATCGCCGGAAGGTTGCCCGTGAACTGCCCGGCGACATCGTGGAGGTTTCCTCGGGCCAGCGGCATGGCGTACCAAATCTCATCCGAGTCGCTCCCATCGCCATGCGCGATGACCGGGATGACGTTGGGGTGGGTCAGCTTCTCGGTAAGGAATGTCAGTTCGCGGCGGAACCGGACAGCCGCCTCTTGCTCGATGTTGGTCACATCCCGGAGCACCTTGACCGCGACAAGTTTGCCCGTCTTGCGGTCAGCCGCCCGATAAACGTCGGCGAACCCGCCGCTGTCGAGCTTCGGCTCCTCCAAGATGAACCGGTCACCCAGGATGCGCCGGGCCTCCGCCGCGGTCGGCCGGCCCGCCGATGACCTCCGCAGCCCGGAGCCGAGCCAGTCCTGAATCTCATCGAGATCCCAGATCGGACCGACTGCGATCTCTGCTACCGGGTCGGGGAAGCTCCCGCCGTTGCGCAGGGCCGCCAGCCGCTGCCGACTGACACCCAGCAGATCCGCAACCTCACTCACTCCACCCAGACGAGTCATAACAGGCACCTCCGATAAATGGTTGTCACACTGGCAACAATAGCACTATTGGTTGTCGTCGGCGCAACAAATACTCCTCGGGTGCCCTGCGGCGCTTGAGTGGACCTTCGCTCCGGGCGCCACTGCCGCGGACGGCCACCGACCCCTGCCGCTCCGTTCTGCTGAACTCGGGCGGCTCGGCGTGAACCCATGCACTGCCGCGGGCCCGACTGCACCCCCTCGGCGCCACGACCGCTGCGTTGCGGACACCTACGCGACGCATCAGTGCAGTTCAGAGCCGATACGGACAATCCCGCACTCGGTAAACAGCGCTTCCTGTCCACCGCCCGGGACGGGCCGCCCGACATCGACCTGGACATCGAGAACCGCCGCCGCGAGGAGGTCATCCAGTACGTCTACCGCTGCTACGGCCGCGAGCACGCCGCGCAGGTCGCCAACGTGATCACCTACCGGCCCCGGCTGGCGATCCGCGACGCGGCCAGGGTGCTCGGCTACCCGCAGGGCCAGGTGGACGCGTTCAGCCGGCAGACCGACTTCCGCTCCGCGCCCGGCGCGGACGCCGTGATCCCCGCCGACGTGCTCTCGCTCGCCGGCCAACTCCACGGCCTGCCGCGCCACCTGGGCATCCACTCGGGCGGCATGGTGCTCACCAGGGAGCCGATCGGCGAGATCTGCCCGACCGAGTGGGCCCGGATGCCCGGGCGCTCGGTGCTGCAGTGGGACAAGGAGTCCACGGCCGGCGCCGGGCTGGTGAAGATCGACCTGCTCGGCCTCGGCATGCTCGCCGCGCTGCACGACGCCTGCGACCTGGTCGCCGAGCACCACGGCCTGCGCTACGACCTGGCCACCATCCCGGACGGCGACGCGGGCGTGTACGCGATGCTGCGCCGGGCGGACACCGTCGGCGTGTTCCAGGTCGAGTCGCGGGCCCAGATGGCGACGCTGCCCCGGCTCAAGCCGGACCACTTCTACGACCTGGTGGTCGAGGTCGCGCTGATCCGGCCCGGCCCGATCCAGGGCGGCTCCGTCCACCCGTACCTGCGCCGCCGGGCGGGCGCCGAACCGGCCGGCTGCCCGCACCCGTTGATGGAGAACGCGCTCGGCAAGACCCTCGGGGTGCCGCTGTTCCAGGAGCAGATGATGCAACTCGCCATCGACTGCGCCGGGTTCACGCCCGCCGAGGCGGACCGGCTGCGGCAGGCGATGGGCGCCAAGCGCTCGCACGAGCGGGTCGCCCGGCTGCGCGAGCGGCTGCTCGGCGGGATGGCCGAGCGCGGCATCCCCGAGGAGGTCGCCGAGGACGTCTACGGCAAGATCGAGGCGTTCTCCAACTACGGCTTCCCGGAGAGCCACGCGATCAGCTTCGCCTACCTGGTGTACGCCAGCGCCTGGCTCAAGTACCACTTCCCGGCGGCCTTCACCTGCGCCCTGCTGGCCAACCAGCCGATGGGCTTCTACTCGCCGCTGAGCCTGGTCGCGGACGCCCGGCGGCACGGCGTGCGGGTGCGCGGGGTGGACGTCAACGCCAGCGCGCCGCGCCCCACCCTGGAGCCGTACCGGGGGCCGACGCCGGAGCCGCCGCTGACCGCGGGCCGCCCGCAGCCGGCGATCCGGCTGGGCCTGGAGACGGTGCGCGGCATCGGCGCCCCGCAGGCCGCGGCGATCGCGGCCGGTCAACCGTACGCCGACCTGGAGGACTTCGCGCGCCGTACCGGTCTGCCCGCGCCGGCGCTGGAGGCGCTGGCGACGGCGGGCGCCTTCGGCTGCTTCGGACTGACGAGGCGTCAGGCACTGTGGACCGCCGGTGCGTTCGCCGGTATCTCGGCCGCACTGATCCCGGGGACCACCCCCGGGACGGAGGCGCCGCCGCTGCCCGGCATGAGCCCGGTCGAGGAGACCATCGCCGACCTGTGGGCCACCGGAACCTCCGCCACCAGCCACCCGCTCCAGCACCTGCGCGCCCGCCTGGAGCGCGGCGGCGCCCTGTCCGCCGCCGAACTCCCGGACGCGGCACCGGGATCGGAGGTGGTGGTCGGCGGCCTGGTCACCCACCGGCAGCGGCCGCCGACGGCCGGCGGGGTGCTCTTCCTCAGCCTGGAGGACGAGACCGGCCTGATCAACGTGGTCTGCAACCGCCCGGTCTGGGAGTCCCAGCGCCGCACGGCCCTCGACCGGGCCGGCCTGCTGGTCCACGGCCGCATCGAGCGCGACCGCGGCGCCACCAACCTGATCGCCACCCGGCTCACCCCGCTGCGGATCGGACTCTGAGCGGGGCAGGGGGGTGGCCTCCAGGCCTGCCGTCCGCACCGCCGCAGATGGCGACCCGGTCAGCTCAGGCGGGCGTCCGCCCCTTGCCCGGGGCGCCGGCGAAGACCTGGGCGATGGGGAGCCAGGCGGTCGCGGTGGGGCCGGTGGCGGTGAGGGCGAGGTCGTCGCGGTGGCGGCGCTGGGTCACCAGGAGGCAGAAGTCCAGGGCCGGGCCCGTCACCCGGTCCGTGGCGCCGTCCGGCCCGAAGGTCCACAGGCCGCCGTCGGGCGCGGTCAGTTCGAGCCGGACGGGCGACTCGGGGGCGGGCAGCCCGTGCAGGGTGAACGCGAAGCCGAGGGTGCGCAGCCCCAGGTGGGCGATGTGCCGCAGCCGGGCGGTGGGCTCGCGGGCGGCGCCGAGCGCGTCGGCGACGTCCTGGCCGTGCGCCCAGGTCTCCATCAGCCGGGCGGTGGCCATCGAGGCGGGCTTCATCGGCGGGCCGAACCACGGCAGCCGGGTGCCGGCCGGGGTGGCGGCCAGTGCGGCCGACACCTCCTCCCGGCCGGCGCGCCAGCGGGCGAGCAGGTCCGCGGGTGCGCCGGCCGCGCCGCCGGCCGCGCCCTCGTCCACCGGGTCGACGCCGGCGGCCGGCAGCGTGCCGAAACGCTCGTCGCGCGCGGCGGCGAAGCCGTCCGCGTCGCGCGCGGCCAGCGCCGTCCAGTCGTCGGTCCAGGCGAGGTGGGCGATCTGGTGCGCGATCGTCCAGCCCTCGGCGGGCGTCGGGCGCGCCCAGCCGGTCGGGTCCAGCCCGGCCACCAGGGCGTCCAGCGCCGCGCTCTCGGCCCGCAGGTCGTCCAGCAGCGCGGTCAGGACGTCCGCCGCGGGCGTCGTCGGGGCGTTCGGGTCCGTCATCGGTTTCCCTCCTTCCGGGTCCGGCGCGTTACCCGCCGGTAAGCCACGGCCGCACCCTACGCCCGGACCGGCCGCCGCGCCCGCCACTCCGTCGAAGACGCGGGGAACACCCACGTCAGCACTCTCGCCAGCGGCCGTGCCGCGTGTGACAATCTCGCGATGACAAGGGCGAAGACGGGCCCCGGGGCCGCGGACACCCTCACCACCCCGGCGCACCCGGACGATCCCGGGCTCGCCGCCCGCGCCGCCGAGTTGGTGCGGGACGCCGTGCTCGGCGACCTCGCGCGGCGGGTGGTGGCCGAGTGCGGGGCCGACGTCGGACTGGTCGGCGTGCCGCAGCCGTCGTCCGGGCCCCGGGAGAGCGATGCGGGCATGGTGCTGCGCCACTGGGCCGGCACCCGGGCCGACCTGCTGCACGACCGGGCCGTCCCGACCGGCACCGGCCTGGGCGGGCGGGCACTGGCCGAGCGGGCGCCCAGCTGGGTGCCCGACTACCGTGCCGCCACCACGATCTCGCACGACCACGACGCCGCCGTCAGCGCCGAGGACCTGTACGCGATGCTCACCGTGCCGCTGCTGCACGGCGACACCGTGTACGGCGTGGTGTACGCGTCGCTGCGCGCCGTCGTCCCGTTCGGGGACGTGCGGATCGCCGCCGTCGGCGAACTGGCCGCGACCGCGACCCGGGCCCTCGCGGGGGCGGCCGCCTGGCGGTCCGCGCCGCCCCGACGGGCCGCCCCCGTAAGGCCGTTGACCCCGCGCGAGCACGAGGTGCTGCGCTGGGCGGCGACCGGCCGGACCAACCCGGAGATCGCCGCCCGGCTGGGCCTCACCTGCAACACCGTGACGGGCTACCTGAAGTCCGCGATGCACAAGCTCGGTGTTCGCAACCGCACCGAACTCGCCCTGGCGGCGCGCGAGTCCGGCCTGGTCGACCGGTGAGCGCGCCCGGTCGGCCGGTGGGCGCGCCCGGTCGGCCGGTGGCGGGCCTCAGCCGACCTGCCGATCCCGCCCCGTCCAGTACGGCTCGCGCAGCCGGAACTTCTGTAGCTTCCCGGTGGCGGTCCGCGGCAGGGCCGCCCGGAACTCCACCGAGGTGGGCGACTTGTAGCCGGCCAGCCGCTGCTTGCAGTGCGCGATCAACTCGGCCTCGGTGACGGCCTCCTGGCCCTCTCGGAGGACCACCAGCGCCTTGACGGTCTCGCCCCACTTCTCGTGCGGCACTCCGATCACCGCGGCCTCGGCGACCGCCGGGTGGCCGTACAGGCAGTCCTCCACCTCGATCGAGGAGACGTTCTCCCCGCCGCTGATGATGACGTCCTTCTTCCGGTCCGAGATGGTCAGTTGGCCGTCCTGGCCGAGGACGCCGCCGTCGCCGGTGTGGAACCAGCCGTCCCGCAGGGCGTCGGCGGTGGCCGCGGGCTGCTGCCAGTAGCCGTCCAGCACGGTGTTGGAGCGCACCAGGACCTCGCCGGAGGCGTCGACCCGCAGTCGGGTGCCGAGCGCCGGGGCGCCCGCCTGCACCAGCTTCTCGGCCCGTTCGGCGGCGGGCAGGGCGTCCCACTCGGCGCGCGAGCGGTTGACCGTGACCGCCGGGGAGGTCTCGGTCAGGCCGTAGAGCTGCATGAACTCCCAGCCCAGCTCGGACTCGACCTGCTGCACCACCGAGGTCGGCGGCGGCGCGCCGGCCACCACGATCCGCACCCGGTCCCGGCCCGGCACCGGGCCGTCCCACTCGGCGGCCGCGTCCAGCACCATCTGGACCACGGCGGGCGCCCCGCTGAGGAAGGTCACCCCGTGCCGCTCGACCCGGCGCAGGATCTCCGCGCCGTCCACCTTGCGCAGCACGATGTGCCGGGCGCCGAGCCCGGTGAGGGCGAACGGCAGGCCCCAGCCGTTGGCGTGGAACATCGGCAGGGTGTGCAGGTAGACGTCCCGGTCGCCGACGCCGTAGTGCAGGCCCATCAGTACCGCGTTCAGCCAGATGTTGCGGTGGGTGAGCTGAACGCCCTTGGGGCGGGCGGTGGTTCCGCTGGTGTAGTTGATCGTGGCGGTGTCGTTCTCGGCGATCTCGTACCGCCGGGGGGAGTTGTCGAAGTCGTGCAGCAGCGCGTCGCTGTCCGCGCCGAGCACGAACTTGTGCTTGGCCGCCACCCCGTCCAGCGCGTCGGCGAGTTCGGGGTCGACCAGCAGGACGGACGCGCCGCTCTGCTCGACGATGTACGCCACCTCCTCGGCCTTCAGCCGGAAGTTCACCGGGACCAGCACCCGCCCGTGCCCGCTCACCCCGAACAGGGAGGTCAGCAGCCGGGCCGAGTTGTGCGACACGACGGCGACCCGCTCGCCCGGCCCGACACCCAGCCGGTCCAGCCCGGCCGCCTGCGCCCGGGCCAGTTCGGCGACCCGGCGGTAGCTCAGCTCGCCCCAGGATTCGGCCGGCTGCACCGGCTCGTCGACGATGCCGACCCGGTCGCCGTAGACCAGCTCGGCCCGGTCGAGGAAGTCCATCACGGAGAGTGGAATCTGCATGCGCCCACTGTCCTCTCCCGGCCGCCCGCCGGACACCCCCGATCGGGGGTGTCACCTGCGGAAGGGCGGAAGGAGAGTGAAAGTCGGGCGGAAGGAGAGCGAAAGTCGGGCGGAAGGGGCGGATTCCGTCTGCTGAGCCCGTCGCGAACAGACGGGTGGCCGATGTGGTGGGCTGGCCGGCCTCCTGCTGGGAAGATCGCAGCGAACGGCCACACACCCACGGGGAGAAGCACCATGAGCGACCGACGAGCCGGGCACCCTCCACGAGGCCGGGGGACTGCGGTGACCACCCCCGCCACCGCGCACCCGCGGGCCGAGGGCCTGCTGCTGCGCCCCTTCGAGGACGCGGACGCACCGGCCCTGATAGCGGCGTACCGGGACGAGACGCTGCGCCGCTTCACCCGCGTCCCGGTGGGGAACGCCGAGGAGGCCGCGCACTGGCTCGGGCTGCAGTACCGGGGCCGGGCGGAGGGCCGCCGGTACAGCTTCGCGGTGCTGGAGCCCGGCACGGGCGAACTGCTCGGCAACGTCGCGCTCAAGCGGGGCACCCCGGGCGGGGAGGCGGCCGAGGTGGGCTACTGGACGGCGGCCGCCGCCCGCGGCCGGGGGGTAGCCCCGCGCGCGGTGGTGGCGCTCACCGCCTGGGCCTTCGACGTGCTCGCCGACGACGGCCTGGTCCGGATCGACCTGCTGCACCAGGTGGACAACCCGGCCTCCTGCCGGGTCGCGGAGAAGAGCGGCTACGTCTTCCAGGAGGTGCTGACGGCCTTGCCGCCGGAGTTCCCGTCGGACGGTCACCGGCACTCCAGGAAAAGGCTGGACGGAACCGAACACGGCAGGTCAGAGTAGTCGGATGGGATCTCTGGTACGACACGTGACGATCGACTGCGCCGACCCGTACGGCCTCGCGCAGTTCTGGGCCCAGGCGCTGGACGGCACCCTGGCCGAGGACGACAACCCGGGCGACGAGGAGGCGGTGGTGCAGTCCGCCGGTGCCTCGCTGCTGTTCATCCGGGTGCCCGACGGCAAGTCGGTGAAGAACCGGGTCCACCTCGACCTCCAGCCGCAGGACCGCAGCCGGGACGAAGAGGTGGAGCGCCTGGTCGCGCTGGGCGCGACGGTGCTCGGCGACCACCGCACCCCGGACGGCAACGGCTGGGTCACCCTGGGCGACCCCGAGGGCAACGAGCTGTGCGTCGAGCGCAGCCAGGCCGAGCGCATCGCCACCAGCAACGCCTGAGCCAACGCCTGAGCCAACGTTTGGGCCAACGCCTGGGCCAACGCCTGAACGACCGGCCGCCGAGTCCACGAGGACCCGGTGGCCGTTCGGTTCGCCCCGCCAGGTGCACCCGTCACACGACAGGCCGATGTCTCGGGCCGTCGCAGTAGAACCGTCCGATAATCGAACCTGGCTGATGCCACGTCGCGGCGATTTTCCCCGACCCCGCCACCCGAGAGACAGGCAGGTACCCCATGGCCAGGATCGCCGTGATCGGCGCCAACGGCACCATCGGCAGCGCCGTCGTCGCGGAGGCGGCCGCGCGCGGGCACGAAGTCACCGCGGTGGTCCGCGACCCGGACCGCTACCGGGGTGAGGCGGCCTTCGTCGAACGCGCGGACGTCCTGGATCGGGCCCAGGTGGCCCGGGTGGCGGCCGGCCAGGACGTCCTGGTGAGCGCGGTCGGCGGCGGCGACGGCCCGGGCCACCTGGCGCTGATCGAGCCGGCCGCCCGGTCGCTGGTGGAGGGCCTGCGCTCGCTCGGCGACGCCGCACCCCGGCTGATCGCGGTCGGTGGCGCGGGCAGCCTGGAGACCGCGCCAGGGGTGCGGGTCTGGGACGCGCCGGGACTGCCGGAGCCGGTGCTGGAGATCATGCACGCGCACGGCGCGGCGCTGGACTACTACCGGGCGGTCTCCGACGTCCGCTGGACGGTGCTCAGCCCGGCCGCCGAGATCGGCCCGGGGGAGCGGACCGGCCGCTACCGGACGGGCCTGGAGCAGCTGCTCACGGATGCTGCCGGGCGCAGCCGGATCTCGGTGCCGGACTACGCGGTCGCCCTGGTCGACGAGGCCGAGCAGCCCGAGCACATCGGCGAGCGCTTCACCTGCTGCGCGCTGTGACTCTCGGTTACGGCGAGCCCGGTCAGCCCAGCTGGATCGACCGCTTGGCGAGCCCCATCCAGAACCCGTCGATGACGCTGCGCTGGCTGCCGAGGTCGGCCTCGCCGGCGCCGAGGGTGACGAAGAGCGGGGCGAAGTGCTCGGTGCGCGGGTGGGCGAGCCGCCCGGCGGGGGCCTTGCGCTCGAAGTCGAGCAGCGCGTCCAGGTCGTGGGCGTCCAGGGCGCGCCGGCCCCAGTCGTCGAACTCGGCCATCACCGAGCTGATCCGGCCGTCGTTGCTGAGCGCCCGCAGGTTGTGGGTGAAGAAGCCGCTGCCGACGATCAGCACGCCCTCGTCGCGCAGCGGGGCGAGCCGGCGGCCGATCTCCAGCAGTCGCTGCGGGTCGAGCGTGGGCATGGAGATCTGGAGGACGGGGACGTCGGCCTCCGGGAACATCTCCACCAGCGGGACGTACGCGCCGTGGTCGAGGCCGCGGTCGGGGATGTCCTGGACGGGCGTGCCGGGGGCGCGCAGCAGCTTGCGGACGCGGTCGGCGAGCGCCGGTGCGCCGGGAGCGGCGTACTGGACCTGGTAGTAGTGCTCGGGGAAGCCCCAGAAGTCGTACACCAGCGGCACGGTGGTGACGGCGCCGAGGGCGAGCGGTGCCTCCTCCCAGTGGGCGGAGACCATCAGGACGGCCTTGGGGCGGGGCAGGTCGGCGGACCAGGCGGCCAGTTCGCCGGGCCAGACCGGGTCGTCGGCGAGCGGCGGCGCGCCGTGCGAGAGGTACAGGGCGGGCATACGCTCGGGGGCCGCGGTGCTCATGGCGTCCTCCTCCTGGGTCGAACGGAACGGGTGGCTCAGAAGAGTAGTTCAAATTTGAACCTCTACTCGCCGACCGTACACCTTCGTTCGAATTTGAACAACAGGAGTAGGCTTCACCACATGTCCACACTGAACGAACCCCGCTGGCTGGACCAGGACGAGATGGCTGCCTGGCGGGGCTTCGTCGTCGCGAGCAACCTGCTCAACCGCCGACTGGAGCGCCAGCTCAAGGAGGACTCCGGCCTCTCGCACCAGCAGTACGAGATCCTGGTGCACCTGTCCGCCGCCCCGGCCCACGCGCTGCGGATGACCGAGCTCGCCGACAAGCTGGTCACCTCCAAGAGCGGCCTCACCTACCAGGTCACCCAGCTGGAGCGGATGGGCCTGGTCGCCCGCCGCTCCTGTCCCAGCGACGTGCGCGGCGTCATCGCCGAACTCACCGACCAGGGGCGGGAGTCGCTGCGGCAGGCCGCACCCGGGCACGTCGCCCTGGTCCGCGAGCTGCTGATCGACGTGCTCACCCGCGAGCAGTTGGCCGTGCTCGCCGAAAGCCTCGGCGAGGTCAGTGCCCGGCTGCGCCTCGACGACACACCCTGAAGCCCTGAATCCCGGCCCCGAGCCCCTCGGTCAGTCCCCCCGCGCCGCTCCCCGCAACAGCAACTGCCGCTCCCGTTCGGCGATCTACCGAGCCGGAGCCGGAGCCGGAGCCTGAGCCCGGGCCCGGGCCCGGGCCCGGGCCGGCTGCGGGGCGCAGAGCAGGGCGGTGGCGAAGCGCAGCGCGCCGGAGGCGTCGGCGGGCTGCCACCAGGCCAGGCCGGTGAGGGCGAGTGCGCCGGGCTGGAGGTAGCGGGCCGGGTCCTGGAGGTCGGTGGAGCTGAGCCCGGTGACCGGGCGGTCGAGCAGGTCCGGGGTGCCCCAGGCCAGGCGGATGTCCAGGTCGTCGAGGTGCAGCAGGTCGCCGACGATCATCTCTCGCTCATCTCGCTCTCGCTCTCGCTCGTGTGCGCCGCGCCCGGCCGTGCATCGTAAGTGCAAGGCCCAGGTGCTCATGGGCATCGTAAATGCAAGTCATGCGGCAGTGATTCTTCTTGTCGGATCATCCGGCGCGGGCCCCTCGGCGGGTGTGCGGAACCAGTCGTCCGCCCGATTGCGGTGCTGCTTCCATCGGTTTCCGCCGGCTTCGATCGGCCTCCGCCGGTGCGGGGCACGTCGAGGGCATGCCCGCCCATGACCTCGCAGCTGCTGGCGGAAAGCAGCTCCATGCATCGCAGATACCGCTGAAATCATCCTTTCGGTGCCGCAGCTGCGAATGCCCGGGCCCTCCCTCGGGTAACCCCCTCCCGGGTCGCGGCGGCGCGGCCCGGGAGGAGGGAGCACCATGACCCCGTCGAGCCCCACCGTCCGGTTGCACGGCCACTTCGACCGGCCCGCCGAGCTGTCGGTCGACCAACTGCGCGCCCTCCCCGCGCACCGCGTCGAGGTCAGCTTCGACTGCCTGGCCGAGGGCGAGCAGCGGCACGACTACGAGGGGCCCGCGCTCTGGGACGTGCTGTGCGCGGCCCGGCCCCGGATCGACTTCTCCGGCCGCAAGCAGCGGCTGCGCTTCCTGCTGTCGGTCAGCGGCGCGGACGGCCACCGGGCCGTCGTCTCCTGGGCCGAGATCGACCCCGACTTCGGCGGCCAGCGGATCCTGCTGGCCACCAGCATGGACGGCGCCCCGCTGGACGCCGCCGGCCCGCAGCTCGTCGTCCCCGACGACCACTGCGGCGCCCGCTACGTCAGCGGGGTCACGGCCGTGTGGCTCGGCCCGCTGGGTGAACCGGCGGCCTGAGCCCCGGCCGCGGGCGGGCCTTGTCCCCGCCCCGGGGCCCGCTGCCGCCGAGTGCTCCGCGGTGGAGCATCGTCGCTGCTCGGAGGGGGTGCGGGCGATCGCGGGGAATGCCGGAAAACAGCTCGCCGGATGCCTGTTTCCGTGCCAACATGCCCCATATGGGGACGATTCTGCACGGCACCCTGGTGACCCTCCGCACCGCCGACACCGACGACATCCCGGCGCTCGCGGCCATCCGCGGCACGCCCGAGGTGTTCGCCCGCTGGCGGGGCGGTGACGACCTCGCCGACGCCGTCGCCAGCGACCTGGAGGAGCCCGACACCGAGACCCTCGCCGTCGAGGTGGGCGGGAAGATCGTCGGCGCCATCCAGTGGTACGCCAACAACGACGACGAGTACCGGCACGCCGGCATCGACATCTACCTCGACCCGGAGGTCCACGGCGTCGGCCTCGGCACCGACGCCGTCCGCACGCTGGCCCGCCACCTCGTCGACCACCACCACTACCACCGGCTGATCATCGACCCGGCGGCCGACAACACGGCCGCGATCCGCTGCTACGCGAAGGTCGGCTTCCGCTCCGTCGGCACCATGCGCCAGTACGAGCGCGGCCCGGACGGCACCTGGCACGACAACCTGCTGATGGACCTCCTCGCGGACGAACTCCGCTGACCGGTGCGCCCGCGCGGTGGTGGGCGGCCCGGCAGCGGCTCGACCGAACCGGAGCGCGCGTGACGCGGAGTCAGATCGCGGCTGCGCCCGCGGTCGCCCGCTCCGGCGCCGGGCACCCGCAGGTGCGTCGCAGCACCAGCCGGGCCGGGAAGGTCCGCGCGCCGGTGGAGCGCCGCTCGGCCCCGCCGAGGACCAGGTCCACCGCGGCGCGGGCCATCTCGTCCTGCGCGGTCGCGACGGTGGTCAGCGCCGGGCCGGCGATCACCGCCTCGGCGATGTCGTCGAAACCGGCCACCGCGAGCTGCTCCGGCACCCGGATGCCCAGGTCGTCGGCGGCCCGCAGCAGGCCGATCGCCTGGTCGTCGGTCGTGCAGAACACGGCGGACGGCCGGTCGGGCCGGGCCAGCAGGGCGAGCGCCTCGGCGTGCGCCCGGACGCGGTCGAACGGCGCCGGCACCAGCCGCCCCTCGGTCGCCAGCCCGGCCTCGGCCAGCGCGGCGGCCCAGCCGGCCGTCCGCCCGGTGACCGGGTCGTGCGGGCTGAGCGCGAGGGTGCCGCCGAAGCAGTGCACCTCGGCGTGGCCGTGCCCGAGCAGGTGCCGGACCACCTCGCGGGCGCCGCCCTCGTCGTCCGCCACCACCGCGACGCCGTCGGCGGTCTCCGCCCGGTGGTGCAGCAGCACGACCGAGGTGCCGTCGCCCACGTCGAAGCCGGTGAGCCCGGGGGTGGCCGGGTCCTGGGTGACCAGGATCAGCCCGTCGACCTGCATGCCGAGGAACGCGCGGATGTAGTGCGCCTCGCGCTCGTCCACGTAGTCGGAGTTGCCGATCAGCAGGAGCCGGCCGTGGTCGGCGGCGGCCTGCTCGACGGCGTGCGCGAGCCCGGCGAAGAACGGCTGGCGGGCGTCCGGCACGACCATGCCGAGCAGGTTGGTCCGCCGCCGTGCCATCGCCTGGGCGACCCGGTTGGGGCGGTAGCCGAGCTCCTCGACCGCCGCGAGCACCCGCGCCCGGGTCGCGGGCGCCACCGGCCGCGGCCCGTCGTTGATCACATAACTCACGACCGCCGTGGACGTCCCCGCCACCCGCGCCACATCGTCCCGTGTCACCCTCGCCATGCCCGCGAGCCTACACAGCGCCTCCGACGGCTCCGGGCTGCCGTCGCCGCCGGACGCCCGCCGCGGTCAGTACGTGTGGTCCGCGGTGATGTCCGCCGAGAGGCCGAGGGCCTGTTCGGCGGGTCGCCCGCGCAGCGCCAGCAGGGTCTGGGCCAGCGCGTCGACGGCGGCCAGGTGGGCGAGCCGGCTGGCCGTGGTCTCCAGGCCGAAGACCAGGTCCTGCCCGCCCGCGACCAGGGTGTGGGTGGCCGTCTCGGTGAGCGGTGAGCGGGCGTAGCTGGTGAGCGCGACCACGGCCGCCCCGGCCGCCCTGGCCCGGCGCGCGGCGTCGATCACCAGCGGGGTGGCGCCGCCGTGGCTGACCGCGAAGCAGACGCCGCCGGGCGGGAGCTGGGCGGCGGCCAGCTGGGCGGTGAGCGGGTCGGCGGGGGCGTCGACGCGCAGGCCGAGCGCGCGCAGCCGGTAGGCGAGGTCGAGCACCACCGCGCCGGACAGTCCGGAGCCGACCAGTACCACCTGGCCGGCGCCGGCCAGCACCTCGGCGGCCGCCCGCAGGTCGTCGGCGCTGAGCGTGGCGGTGATCCCGTCCAGGGCCGCGCGGGCGGCCCGCAGGGTGTCGGCGAGGGCCCGGGCGGCCGGGTCGCGCGTGTCGTCGGCGGGGGCCGGGGCCGTGGCGGGGGAGTGCCGGGCGGCGGCGATCTTCAGCTCCTGGTAGCCGCGGAAGCCGAGCCGCTGGCAGGCCCGGACCACGGAGGAGGGGGCGGTGCCGGCCAGCGCGGCGACGTCGCTGACGCTCAGGTGCACCAGGCCGGCGCCCCGGTCGAGCACCACCTCGGCCACCCGCGCCTCGGCGCCGCGCAGGTCGCCGAGCCGGGCCCGGATCCGCGCGGCGAGCTGGGACTCCAGGGGCGTCATGTCGGAATGTCCTTCCATGGCGCTAGGGTAGCGTGGAATTCGGTTCCAGGCCGTGCCGGGTCGCCGGAAGGCCGTCGGAGGGGAGCTTCGCCATGCCCGAGATCGTGCCGGCCGTGCCGGTGGCCGTGCTCGCCGCGGCCGTGCTGCACGCCGTCTGGAACGGCCTGGCCCACCGGATCGCGGACAAGCTGGTCGGCTTCGCGCTGATCAACCTGACCTACACCGCGTGCGCGCTCGTCCTGGTGCTGCTCAACCCGCTGCCGGCGGCCTCGTCCTGGCCGTACCTGCTGGCCTCGGTCGCCGTCCAGACGACGTCGACGGTCCTGCTGCTACGCGCCTACCAGCTGGGCGACTTCGGGCAGATGTACCCGATCGCGCGCGGCTCGGCGCCGTTGCTGGTGGCCCTGCTGTCGGCCACCGTGCTCGGTCAGCACCCGGGCGCGGGCGAGCTGCTGGGCGTGGTGGTGATCTCCTGCGGCCTGATCGGGCTGGCCTTCGCCAAGGGCGTCCCGGGGCGGGCGCAACTGCCCGCGCTCGGGGCCGCCGCCGGGACGGGCGTGATGATCGCCGTCTACACGGTGCTGGACGGCAGCGGCGTCCGGCACGCCGGGACGGTCGGCGGCTATGTGGCCTGGCTGTTCCTGTTGCAGGGGCCGACGCTCGCGCTGATCGCCTGGGCCCGGCGCGGCCGTTCGCTGCTGACCGGGGTCGGCAAGGTGGTGCCGGTGGGGATCGCGGGAGGCGTGCTCTCGCTGACGGCCTACGGCCTGGTGGTGTGGGCGCAGTCCAGGGGGGACTTGGCGACGATCGCGGCGCTGCGCGAGACGAGCATCGTGATCGCCGCCCTGATCGCCACCGTGGTGTTCCGCGAGCGGCTCGGCCGTCTGCGGCTGAGCGCCAGCCTCACCGTGTTGGCCGGGATAGCCGTCCTGGAGCTGGCCCGGCCGTAGGCCCTGTCCGGCCGATCGCGGGCCGATCCCCCGAGACCGGCCGGACAGGGCGCGGTGGCCGTCAGCCCTTCTCCGGCACGATCACGGTCAGCGCGGTGCTCAGCAGCTCGAAGCCCAGGGACTCGTAGAGCCGGCGGGCCGGGTTGCCGTCGGTGACGGCCAACTGCACCTCGACGAGCCCGCGTTCGGTGGCGTCGGCGAGGGCGCGGCGCAGCAGGTCCGCGCCGAGGCCCCGGTAGCCGAGCTCCGGGTGCCGGAAGACGTCGGCGATCCACGGCAGGCCGCCGCGGTCGGTGAGGACGATCCCGGCCACCACCCGGTCCTGCGCGTCCACGGCGAGCAGGCTGGACGGCAGCACCGGCCCGATGACCTCGCCGGCGAGCAGCGGGGCGATCCGCTCCGCCAGCGCCTGCCGGTCGTCGCCCGCGAAGTGGTCCGGGTGCCCCGGGGCGAACGCGGCCCGCCAGGCCTCGAACAGGTCCTCGGGTGCGCGGTCGCAGGGCACGGCCCGCAGGCCGCCGCGCAGCGGGGCCCCGGCCCAGTCGGCGGGCGGCGGGTCGGCGACCAGGTCGCGCCGCATGGCGTGGGCGTGCCGGAGCACGGTGGCGCCGTGCTCCAGCAGGGCGAGGCCGAACTCGGGCGTCCCGGAGACCACCCACCCGGCCATCTCGGTGCGCACGAACTCCACCGGGTCGATGCCGCCGGTCTCGTCCACCACCTCCAGCAGGTCGGCCCAGGGCCGACCCTCCCGCTCGCCCGGGAGGTAGCGCACCACCGGTACGCCCTCGCCGTTACGCCCGATCATCAAATCCGCCTCGGTCACACCAAGCCCCATTCGTACGGTCGTTCGTCCGCCGTCATGGTCGACGAGAGCGCTCCCGGAGGCAACTGAATTGTCAGGCCACCACCGCGGCCCGGACACAGAGCACGTCCGGCAGGTGGGAAGTCAGCAACGACCAGCTCTCGCCCTCGTCGTGGCTGCCGTAGACGTCGCCGGTCCGGTTGCCGAAGTAGATCCCGGCCGGTTCGGCGTCGTCGGTGCGCAGCGCGTCGCGCAGCACGATGCCGTAGTGGTCCTCGCCGGGCAGGCCGTCGGCGAGCGGCTGCCAGCTGGTGCCGCCGTCGGTGGTGCGGAAGACCCGGCAACGGCGGTCGGGCGGGATGCGGTCGTCCCCGCCGCCGAGCGGGAACAGGTAGGCGGTGTCGCCCCGGCGCGGGTGGGCGGCGACGGCGAAGCCGAACGCGGCGGGCAGCCCGTCGGCGACGGAGTGCCAGCTCGCGCCCCAGTCGTCGCTGCGGTAGACACCGCCGTGGTTCTGCAGGTACAGCCGGTCGGGGTCGACGGGGTCGGGGGCGATCTTGTGCACGCACTGGCCGAACTCGGGGTACTGGCCCTCCTCCGGGAGGAACTCGGCGCGCAGGCCGGTGTTGGCGGGCTCCCAGCTGTCGCCGCCGTCCTTGCTGCGGTAGACGCCGCCGGTGGAGACGGCGACCAGCAGCCGCTGCGGGTCGCGGGGGTCGGTGACGACGGTGTGCAGGCCCTGGCCGCCGTAGCCGGCGCCCCAGTCGGTCCGGTGCGGGTGGTTCCAGAGCGACTCGACCAGGCGGAAGGTCTCGCCGCCGTCCTCGGAGCGGAACAGCGCTGCGGGCTCGGTGCCCGCGTAGACGACGCCGGGGGCCTCCGGGCCGGCCGGCTGGAGCTGCCAGACCCGGGTGAGTGAGGCGCCGGTGGCTTCGGGGAAGCGGATCGCCGGCTGCGGCGGCTCGTACCAGGTGGCGCCGAGGTCGTCGGAGCGCCAGACGGAAGGCCCCCAGTGGCTGCTGTCGGCGCCGACCAGCAGCCGGGTGCGGCCGTCGCGGCGGTCGATGGAGACGGAGTAGACCGCGTTCATCCGGAAGTGCGGCCCGCTGAACTCCCAGTCCAGCCGGTCGCGGCTGCGGCCGAGAAAGAGGCCCTTCTCGGTTCCGACGGCCAACAGCACTTCGGTCATGCCCCACACCACCTGGTGACGAGTACGGCCCCCCGGGACGGCCCCCGGCGCCCAGTGTCCCGCCGTCCACCGGCGGCCACATCTCGCCGCGCCCGATCACCCGAAAGGCCCGCTCACCCGGAAGGCCCGCTCACCCGGAAGGCCCGTCCGTCCGGCTCACCCGTCCGTCCGGCTCACCCCCGGCAGCCCTCCAGCAGCCGCAGCCACACCTCGCTGATCGTCGGGTAGGAGGGCACGGCGTGCCAGAGCCGGTCGATCGGCACCTCGCCGACCACGGCGACGGTCGCCGAGTGCAGCAGTTCGGCGACCCCGGGGCCGACCAGGCAGGCGCCGACCAGCACCTCGCGGTCCAGGTCGAAGACCACCCGGGCCCGGCCGCGGTAGTGGTCGCCGTACAGCGAGGCCCCGGCGACGGCGCCGAAGTCGTGGTCGACGGCCTTGACCCGCAGACCGGCCCCCTCGGCCGCCGCCAGGGTCAGCCCGACGGCGGCGACCTCCGGATGGGTGAACACGACCTGCGGCGCGCCCGCGCTGTCGGCCGACGCGGCGTGCGCGCCCCAGCGGGAGGTGTCCAGCGCACGCCCCTGGGCGCGGGCCACGATCGCCGCGCCCGTGATCCGGGCCTGGTACTTGCCCTGGTGGGTGAGCAGCGCCCGGTGGTTGACGTCCCCGGCGGCGTACAGCCACTCGCCGTCGACGCCGAGCACGGTGCAGCTGTCGTCCACCTCCAGCCAGCCGCCCGGCTTCAGCCCGACCTGCTCCAGCCCGACGTCGGCGGTGCGCGGGGCCCGTCCGGTCGCGTACAGCACCTCGTCCACGGTCAGCCGCTCGCCGCCACCGAGCGTCAGGACCGCCGGCCCGGCGCCGTCCGCCCGCTCCAGCGCGGTGGCCTCCGTCCCGAACCGGAGGTCCACCCCGGCCTCGCGCAGGCCCTCCGCGACCAGCTCGCCCGCGAACGGTTCCATCCGCGGCAGCAGGTGGTCGCCGCGCACCAGCAGCACCACCTCGGTGCCGAGCGCCTGCCAGGCGGTCGCGAGCTCCACCCCGACCACGCCGCCGCCGACCACCGCCAGCCGCCCGGGCACGGCCGGAGCGGCGGTCGCCTCCCGGTTGGTCCACGGGTGGGCCTCCGCCAGCCCCGGCACGCCCGTGGGCAGCACCGGACGGCTGCCGGTGCACACGGCGACGGCGTGCCGGGCGGTGAGCACCCGTTCGGTGCCGTCCTCGGCCTCCACGGTGACGGTCCGTACGCCCGCCAGCCGGCCGTGGCCGCGCACCAGCTCGATGCCGTTGTCCCGCAGCCACTGCACCTGGCCGTCGTCGTTCCAGTGCGAGGTGAAGGAGTCCCGCCGGGCCAGCACCGCGGCCGGGTCCAGCCGCCGGCCGCCGACCGCCTCCCGGGAGCCGGCCACCGCGCGGGCGTCGGCCAGCGCGGCCACCGGGCGCAGCAGCGCCTTGCTCGGCATGCAGGCCCAGTACGAGCACTCGCCGCCGACCAGTTCGGCCTCCACGACCACCGTGCGCAGCCCGGCGGAGGCCGTCCGGTCGGCGACGTTCTCGCCGGTCGGGCCGCCCCCCAGGACGATGACGTCGTACTCCTCGGCGCTGCTGGTCATACCCGGTCCTCCGTGGTGTCGATGGCCACCCCGGCCCGCAGGGCGAGGGTGACGGGCGTGTGGTCGCGGACGTCGAGCAGCCGGGCGCGCCGGGCGTCGGCCGGCGCGGCGGTGAGGGCGCCGGTGAGGGCGACCTTCCGGGAGGTCGGCCCGCGGCTGCCGTTCGTCTCGTACCCGAGCCTGACCCGAACGGCCTCCGGCGGCCACTTCTCGCGCTCCGCGTGCATCCGCAGGGGCCCGCCTTCCCGTGGGATCCGGCTCCCGGCCGGACGGGCGCCGGGCCGCGTGCCCGGCGCCGTGCCCATCCTGCGACGCCGGCGGGGCTTCGCGCAGTCGAACCCGCCGACGGGCCCGAGCCGAGGGCGGGTGGGAGCCGAGGGCGGTTCAGAGCGCCGCGAGCTCGGCCAGCACCGCCGCCGTGTCGGCCGGGCGGGAGAACATCGGCCAGTGCCCGGTGGGCAGTTCGCGCAGCTCCCGGTTCGGCCCGGCGAGCCCGGCGAACCACGGGTGCCCGGCCGTGATCATCGCCTGCACCTGGGCGAGCGGGAAGGAACAGGTCACCAGCGCCTGCGGCAGCGCCGCCGAGGCGCCCGTCAGCCGCAGCCGGTCCCGGTACGCCCCGGCCGGGTGCGGGGTGGCCCGCTCGCGGATCCGGGCGAGCGCGGCCTCGTCCAGGCCCTCCACGTCGGCGCCGTCGGCGGCGAGGTCGGCCCAGGAGGGCATCGGGAGACGGCCGTCGACCACCGAGGCATCAGCCGCCGTGCGGTGGTCGGGCTGCCAGAGGTCGTACAGCGAACCGCCGTCGGTCATCGGGCCGCTGTCCAGGTAGACCACCCGGCGGATCCGCTCCGGCATCCGGTCCGCGATACCGCCGGCCGGGGCGCAGGCACCGCTGTGCGCGACCAGCACCACCTCCCACAGGTCCTCGCGGACCAGCAGGTCGGCCAGCGCGGCGATGTGCTCCGCCAGCCCGATCGGCTCGGCCTCGCCCGCGCGCTCCGCCAGCCCGGGCAGGGTCACGGGGTGCCCGGCGGCACGCAGCGGCGCGGCGACCTCGTCCCAGGCCCAGGCGCCGAGCCAGAAACCGGGGACCAGTACGAACGTGCTCATGGTGGGTCGCTCCTCGCGGTCGGGCGGGATCTCCGTCGCGGACGACTCCAGGACCGACCCCGGCCGGACTTCGCCCGGTTTTCCGAGCGACCGGGCCCGGGGAGCGCGACTCCCCGGGCCCTCGGACGAACGGACGCCCGGACGCGTCAGGCCTGGCCCCCGGCCGCCTGCTCCTGCGCCACCTTGCGCTTCACCTCGGCCATGTCCAGGTCCCTGGCCTGGCCGATCAGGTCCTCGAACACCGACTCCGGCAGCGCACCGGCCTGCGAGAAGACGAGCACGCCCTCACGGATGATCGCCAGTGTGGGGATCGACTGGATCCCGAACGCGGCGGCCAGCTCCTGCTGCGCCTCGGTGTCCACCTTGGCGAAGACGAGGTCCGTGTGGCGCTCGGCCGCCTTCTCGTACACCGGGGCGAACTGGCGGCACGGCCCGCACCACCCGGCCCAGAAGTCGATGAAGACGAAGTCCTGGCCGTCCGGACCCGGGACGATGTCGTCGAAGTTCTCCTTGGTCAGCTCGACCGTGTTGCTCATCTCGCGATTCCTTCCCTTCCGGAGGCGGCGCTACCGATCACGTGCTCGCGACAACCGTGCGCCCCGACGGGGTATTCCGGAGCCGCGCGCCGGTGGCCGCCTCTGCCGGCAGCTGCCCGCGCCGGTTCAGCGCCCGGGCGCCGCTCACGGCGTGGAGCGGAAACCCCACGGGTGGGAGACCTCGTACGCCGCCAGCCGCTCGATCCGGGCCGGCCCCTGCACGCCGGGCCAGCGCGGGTTCGGCGTGCCGTCGCCGATCAGGTGCTCCCGTCGCCAGATGCCGTTCCAGCCGACCCGCAGGGCGGGCTCGAAGCTGTGCCACCGCCCGCACGGGCACGGCTGCCGCACCCAGGCGCAGGTCCGGCAGAGTTCGGCCAGGCCGTGGCCGGTCGAGCGCGACAGCACCGGCTCCTCGTCCCCGCAGGCCGGGCAGCCGGGCAGTTCGGCGCCGTCCAGCAGCGCGTTCTGCCGCCGGACGTAGTCGGGCAGCCGCAGCGGCGGGTGGAGGAAGGGGTCCGCCCGCCAGGCCGCGTCCGGTGCGCCCCACCAGGGGCGGTTCCACCACACCGGCTCGGGCGGTTGCCGCCGCCCGGCCCGCTTCTCCGCCCGGCGCCGCGCCGCGTACTCCTGCGCCCCGGCCAGCCACAGGACCCGTGCCTCGTGCAGTTCCTCCACGGCCCGCACCAGCGAGTCCGGGTCGGCCTCCAGCAGCCGGGGCATCCGGGCGCTGAGCGTGAGGTGGTGGTAGGTGGCCCGGAAGCCGTACGGCGCGAAGCAGGTCAGGCAGGTCCGCAGGGCGTTGAACCGCCGGCGCGCCGGCAGCCGCTCGTCGTGCACCCGGGCCCGGTGGGTCAGGAAGCTGGTCACGGCTGCCCCGCGGTGACGTCGGGGGCCGGCTGGGTGCGCATCACCGGGTGATCATGCCGGACGGCCCGCCCGGCGGGCCAAGGCATTACCCCGCGTCCGCCGCGATCCGGGCCAGGACCCGGCCGCAGCGCCGGGCGAAGGCCCGCTGCGCGAGCGGCAGCAGCGGCCCCGCCAGCCGGGCGTACCAGGCGACCGGGCGGCTGAAGGCGGTCACGCTGAACCAGACCGCCCCGTCCGCCTCCAGCTCGACCAGGAACGTCTCCTCGCCGCGGGCCAGATGGCCGGCCCGGGTGCCGTAGGTGAAGCCGTACCGGTCCGGGCCGTCGACGGTGGCCAGCACCCGGTTGGGGGCGCCGGCCCGGAGCGGGCCGACGCCGATCGCGCAGTGCACCGCGACGCCGGGGGCGGCCCGGTCCGCGTCGGCGTCGATCCGCACGCCGGCCAGCCGGTGCATCCGCCAGCCGAGCAGGGCGGCCCCGGCCACCTCCAGGGCGGGGCGGCCCCGGCCGACGAGCGCCCGGTGGCGCAGGTGGCGGTACCCGCCGGGCAGGTGGCCGGTGGCGCTGGCGCCCTGCTCCGGGTAGCTGAGGTCGGTCATCGGTGGTCCTCCGTGGTGGTGATCCGGCGCCAGGCGAGCAGCGAGCAGAGCGCGAAGCCGAGCGCGTTGCCGACGCCGTGGGTGGCGGCCATCCAGGCCAGGGTGGGGTGGGGGAGCCCGGACGCCTGTCCGAGGGCCCACCACAGGGCGAGCAGCATGGTGAGGGCGAGGACGGCCGAGGAGGCGGTGAGCAGCCGGGCGGTGACCGGGTCGGCGGCGCGCGGCCGCAGGTCGCGCCAGGTGACCAGGCCGACCAGCCACATCCCGGTGGTGAGCACGCAGGCCCCGGCGAACTGGACCCAGGTGCCGAGGAAGTACCCGGCGAGCACCAGCAGCGTCCCGGCCGGCACGCTGAGCGCGGCGCAGCGGGCGGCGCCGGAACCCGTCCGGGCGCTGCGGCAGACCAGCCCGGCGACGAGGGCGGCGGTGAAGCCGGCGTAGTGGAAGTGCGGGACGGTCAGCGCCAGGACGTGCGGTTCGAAGCCGAACAGCGGGTAGCCGGAGCGCTCGGCGACCAGGGCGGTGCCGGCCACCGCCGGGGCGGCGAGCGCGGTGAGGACGGCGAGTTCGGCGGGCGCGAGCGAGCGGGTCCGGCGCAGCCGCAGCGGCGCGTGGAGGGCGACGGCCAGGGTGCCGAGCGCGTAGAGGGCGGCGCTGCCGGTGGCGAGGCCGCCGCGCGGGAGCCAGAGCGAGAGCGCGCCGGGGACGGCGGCGAGCGGCCAGAGCCGGCGGACGCGGGCGAGGCCGGGTTCGCCGATCAGGGCGAGGCCGAGCGGGACGACGGCGCCCATACCGAGCAGGACCAGCAGGTTCACCAGCTCCGTCGTGCCCTTGCCCATGCCGGAAGCACCTCCTTGAACGCGTTCAAATCTTGGTCGTCGACGACTCTACGCCGCAGAGTTGAACGCGTTCAACTTGCCCCCGGTCCGCCTGCCCTGGTGTTCACGGTGGGTGCGGCGCACTCTGGAGGAGTAACCGATGGAGGTGATCCGCCATGCAGACTCTGGTCGGTTGGCACATCGAGATGGAGTTCCGCGAGGACGGCCCGCGCACGACCGCCGCGGCCATGCTGCGGCTGCGCGACGGCAGGGAACTACGGGCCCACGGCTACAGCAGCCGCCACCCCTCGGACCCGGAACAGCTTCGGGTCGGCGAGGAGATCGCGGGGGCCAGAGCCCTCAACGACCTGGCCTCGCAGCTGCTCACCAAGGCCCACGGCGAGATCCAGGAGGTCAGCCCGGTCCCGACCCACCCGTTGACGTGAGCGCCCCGCACCCGGACGGCGGCCACGCCGGCGGCCGGGAGCACCGTCCGCGCATCCCGCTGATCTGCCCGCGCTGCGGGCACGAACAGCGGGTCGTGCCCGGCGGCCCCGACCGGGCGGTCAGGGTCGTGCACCTGGCGACGGGCCGGGAGGCGTGCGAACCCGGGGACCTGGCGAAGGCGCCGGACGACGGGCCCTGACAGCGCTCCCCGGCAACACGCGAACGCTTCACCACGCGAACGGCGCCGGGGGCCGGGCACGTCCGTGCCCGGCCCCCGGCGCCACCGGGCCGCCCGACGGGGTCAGTTGACGCAGTACGTCGTCGGCAGCTGCCACTCGGGCCCGACCAGCCGCTGCTCCAGCTCGTTGAGCGTGATCCGGATGCCGACCGTCCCGGCCAGCCCGACCCGGAACCGGCTGCGGGCCAGCGCGATCAGCGCCGTCAGGCCGTACTTGTTGATCAGCGAGGTGCGGTAGCGGGCGGTGTCGTCCGGGTCGCAGAGCCGTGCGCGGGCCGGCACCGGCCGCCCGGTCGGGCGCCCGTGGGAGTCGCACGGGCCGACCAGTACCCGGGGGTGGCGCCGGATCCGTTCGGCCTCGCCGGAGTGGGCCGGGGTCCAGACGCCGAGCGCCGTGCCGTCGGGCACCACCCAGATCTGCGAGTCCTGGCGGGTGCCGTCCTCGCCGAAGGTGGTGAGCAGGAGGTATCTGTTGTCGGCGAGCTGGTCGGATCGGTCGTGCATCTGTCCTCCCTCTGGCGTGGGGACCGGGGTCGTGGGTCAGCGCCCGTGGCCCTCGGTGATCTCGCGGTACTCCTCGGCGGTGGGCTTGGCGATCCGGGCGTGTTCGCCGTGGAATCCGCGGGACAGCCGGGCGCGGGTGCGGGTGAGCACGCCCGCGCTCCGGGCGACTCCATTCTCGTCGAAGGGGGCCGGCAGTTCGAGGGGGCGGGGCTGCCCGTGTGCCGTGAGCCGGTGCAGTTCGGCGGGCGCGAGCCCGGCGTGCACCTCGGTGAACTCGCCGTGCGGCAGGCGCTCGACGACGCCGGTCTCGCGTCCGTGCAGCACCTTGTCGCGGTCGCGGCGCTGGAGGCCGAGGCACCAGCGCTTGGTGATGACGAAGACGGCCACCGGGACGGCGAAGAAGCCGATCCGCACCGCGTAGGTGATGGTGTCGAGCGACAGGTGCAGATGGGTGGCGATGAGGTCGTTGCCGCCGCCGGCCAGCATCACCAGGTAGAGGCTGATCCAGGCGGCGCCGAGCGCGGTGCGGACGGGCGCGTTGCGCGGCCGGTCCAGCAGGTGGTGTTCGCGCTTGCCGTCGGTCACCCAGCTCTCGATGAACGGGTGGATCGCGATCGCGCCGAGGATCACCGGGAACAGCGTGAACGGGATCAGCACGCCGAGGTTGAGGGTGTGCCCCCAGAGCCCGACCTCCCAGCCGGGCATCACCCGGATCAGGCCTTCGGAGAAGCCCATGTACCAGTCGGGCTGGGCGTCGGTGGATACCTGGTCGGGGCGGTAGGGGCCGTACGCCCAGATCGGGTTGATGGTGGCGATCGCCGAGATGGCGGCGATCAGACCGAATACCAGGAAGAAGAAGCCACCGGCCTTGGCCATGTAGACCGGCATCAGCGGCATGCCGACGACGTTCTTCTCGGTCTTGCCCGGGCCCGCCCACTG
>NZ_JBIUYQ010000024.1:0-110552 GCF_044744605.1 Kitasatospora sp. NPDC087271 | reverse complement strand
CCCCTCAAACGCTCCCAACACCGCAACTGGCCGCAACCAGAACCGGCGACAGTCACCATCACCCAGCCAGGAGCAACCTAAAGTCACCGGCATTGAACCTAGGCCGCCAGGACCTAGGGCTTCCTCGCCAGGATCAGTTCGCGCCGCACGCCGTCGGCCATCAGGTCGCCGGGCTCGTCGGTCTCGGCGAACCCGTTGCGGTGGTAGAGGGCGATGGCCGCGTCGTTGTCGGGGTTCACCGCCAGCTTGAGGGTGGTGAACCCCTGCTCGGCGGCCCAGCGGGCGATCGCGCCGATCAGCCGGTCCCCCACGCCCCGGCCGCGCGCCGCCGGGCCGACCCACAGGGAGATCAGCTCGGCGGCCGCCCCGCCCTCGTCGGCCGGGACTCCGCTGGCCATCGCGACCGGGCGGCCGTCCAGCACCGCGACCAGGTCGAGGGCGCCGGGGATCTCCAGGCGGGAGCGCCAGCGGGCCTCGTGGTCGCCGGCGCCCTGCCAGTCCGCCAGGGCGGAGCCGAAGGCGTACGGCGCCTCGGTCAGCGCGGCCAGGCGCAGCTCGCGCCAGAGCGCCCAGTCGTCGGAGCCGAGCCGGCGCAGTTCGGGTTCGGGCAGTTCGGGTTCGTGCAGTTCGGACATGGTGCGGACCTTGCCGCAGGCCGGGCGGCACGGCAAGCGGATTACCCGGTTCAGCCCACGAGCGGCGGGTTGAGGCGGGCGAAGGCCTCCTGCCGGCGGTAGGGGAAGTACGGGTACGGCGCGGTGCGGGCGCTGGCCGCGTCGAGCCGGGCGACCTGCTCGTCGGTCAGCGACCAGCCGACCGCGCCGAGGTTCTGCCGCAGTTGCTCCTCGTTGCGGGCGCCGATGATGACCGAGGAGACGGTCGGGCGGCGCAGCAGCCAGTTGATGGCGATCTGCGGGACGGTGCGGCCGGTCTCGGCGGCGATCCCGTCGAGCGCGTCGACCACCCGGTACAGCAGTTCGTCCTCGACCGGCGGGCCGTAGTCGGCGGTGTCGTGCAGCCGGCTGTCGGCCGGGAGCGGCCGGCCGCGCCGGATCCGGCCGGTGAGGCGGCCCCAGCCGAGCGGGCTCCACACCAGGGCGCCGACGCCCTCCTCCTGGGCGAGCGGCATCAGCTCCCACTCGTAGTCGCGGCCGACCAGCGAGTAGTAGACCTGGTGGGCGGCGTAGCGGGGGCGGCCGTAGCGCTCGGCGACGGCGAGGGACTTCATCAGCTGCCAGCCGGAGAAGTTGGAGACGCCGGTGTAGCGGAGCTTGCCGGCCCGGACGAGGTCGTCGAGGGTGGCCAGTACCTCCTCGATCGGGGTGCCGGCGTCGTAGGCGTGCAGTTGGAAGAGGTCGAGGTAGTCGGTGCCGAGACGGCGCAGCGCGTCGTCCACGGCCCGGGTGAGGCGGGCCCGGGAGGTGCCGGCGTCCTGCGGGCCGTCGCCGGTCGGCAGGCCGGCCTTGGTGGAGACGAGCACCTGGTCGCGGCGGCCGCGGATGGCCTGGCCGAGGACCTCTTCGGAGGCGCCGTCGGAGTAGACGTCGGCGGTGTCGAAGAGGGTGACTCCGGCGTCGATGGCGATGTCGAGCAGGCGGCGGGCCTCCTGGACGTCGGTGGTGCCCCAGGCGCCGAACAGCGGTCCGCGGCCGCCGAAGGTGCCGGTGCCGAGGCTGAGCGCGGGGACCTTGAGGCCGGACGAGCCGAGTCGGCGGTATTCCATGGCGGTTGCCGTGCTGGTTGTCGTGTTGCTTTCCATGGCAGTTCTCCCCTCGGAGCCCTTAACGGGACTCCCATTCCGTTAGAATGGTTCGACCTTAGCAGGGCCCATCGACCTAATGGAACAGGAATCCCGTTAATGACTGCCGAGCCCTCCGCGCCGGACGCACCGGACACTCCGGACGCGCCGGAGACCCCCACGCCCGGGACGCGGCGCCCCGGTGGCCGCACCGCCCGGGTCCGCACCGCCGTCCTGCGGGCCGCCGAGGACGCCCTGGTCGAGCGCGGCTTCAGCGGGCTCGACCTCGGCGACGTCGCCCAGCGGGCCGAGGTCGGCCGGACCACCGTCTACCGGCGCTGGGGCACCACCAGCGCGCTGGTCGCCGACCTGCTCGCGGACATGGCCGAGCAGTCACTGCCGCGCACCCGCAGCGGCTCCCTCGCCGAGGACCTGCGGGCCAACGCCCGGCTGGTCCAGCGCACGCTGGCCGACCCCCGGCAGGGAGCGCTGTTCCGTGCGGTGATCGTCGCCGCCACCTGCGACCCTGACGCCGCCGAGGCGCTGCGGCACTTCTACCTGCGCCGGGTCGAGGAGTGGGCGCCGTGCGTCGCCGAGGCCGTCGAACGCGGCGAACTCCCGCCGGACACCGACGCGTTCGAGGTGGTCCGGGCCGTCTCCGCGCCGCTCTACTACCGGATGCTCACCACCGCCGAGCCGCTCGACGAGGCCGCCGCCGACCGCGCCGCGACCGCCGCCGAGGCGGCCGCCCGGGCGGGGGCGCACCGGCGGGAGAGCGTCTGACGGCGCCCGAGAACGCCCGGGAACGCCGCCGGCCGCGCAGTTCGACGAACTGCGCGGCCGGCGGGAGGGCGGGCGGTCCGGGGGCGACCCGGGGAGCGGCCTAGAAGAAGCTGTCGTCGTCGCCCTCGTAGTAGTTGTTCACAACCACCTCGGGCGTGTCGTCGCTGAACGCCTCGTTGAGCAGCGCGCCGCCGACCAGGCCGGCCGCGCCCGCGCCGATCAGCGCGCCGGTGCCGAAGCGGCGCCCGCCCTGGCCCGGCTGGCCCTGAGCGGGCTGGCCCTGGACCGGCTGCGGATAGCCCTGCTGGACCGGCTGCGGGTAGCCCTGCTGCGGGGTGTAGAACGGCGGCACGGTGGTCTGCACCCGCTGGGCGCAGGCGGCGCAGGTCTCGATCTGGCGCGGCACGCCCCACTGCGGCGACCACAGCACCGCCGTCGAGCCGAGGCCGTGCGAGGGGTCGAAGAAACACGTCACGGGGGAACTCCCTGGTCCTGGCTGGGTCATCGGGACAGCGGGCGCCACGGCGGGCACGGCGGGCGCCATGGCCGGCGCGGCGGGCACGACCGGAGCCGGCGGGGGCGCGGGGGCGGCGGGTGCCGGTTGCAGGACGTCCACCCCGAAGTCGGCGGCGATGCCCGCGAGCCCCGACGCGTACCCCTGCCCGACGGCCCGGAACTTCCAGTCCGCACCGTGCCGGTACAACTCGCCGAACACCATCGCCGTCTCGCTGCCCGCCTCGGCCGCCACGTCGTAGCGGGCCGTCTCGGCGCCGCCCTCCGGGTCGGTGAGCCGGATGTACGCGCCGCGGACCTGGCCGAAGCTCTGGCGCCGCTGCACCGCGTCGTAGACCGCGACCGCGAAGACGATCTTCTCCACCCCGGCCGGGACGTCCGCGAGCCGGACGTCGATCCGCTCCTGGTCGTCGCCGCCACCGGTGCCGCCCTGGTGGCGGACCGAACCGTCCGGGCTCTGCAGGTTGTTGAAGAAGACGAAGTGCTGGTCCGAGACGACCTTCCCGGAGGCGTCGCAGAGCAGGGCGCTGGCGTCCAGGTCGTACCCGGCGCCGGCCGTCCAGCCGAGGCCGACCCGTACGACCCGCAGCCCGGGGGCCTGCTTGCCCAGGGAGACGTTGCCGCCCTTCGTCAGGGCCACACTCATGGGACTCCTCCGCAACCGTTCGAATTACCGCTGTTTCCGCTGTTCGACCACGACAACGCTGTAGAGCTCGCGCCGGTTCCCGACTTCCCGTCAGTACTGGACGGGACGTTCCAGCAGGCCACGGGCCCGCGGCGCGGCCTTGCCGGCCGGGGCGCTCGGGCGGTGCGCCCTGGCGGGGCGTCGGCCCCCGACCTATTGTCAGGTGACATGACACGCCTTCGTCGCGCCGCCACCCTGGCCGCCGCCCTCACCGGCACCCTCGCCGCCCTGCTCGCCCCGGCCGCCGCCCAGGCCGGCCCGGCAGCCTGCCAGATCGTCGGCACCGCCCCGGTGGACACCGAACAGGCCCGGCTCCAGGACCAGCGGACGACCGCCTTCACCGAGCGCTCCGGCCTGCGCGACCTGCTCCGGGGCTTCCCCGCCGCCCTGTGCGCCGCCCGGAACACCCGGCAGGCGGAACGGGTGGCGGGCGCCTGGGGCCGGGCGCTCTGGCAGGCCGGGGTGGACCGGGCCCAGGGCCGGCGGCCCAGCGGCGAACTCCCCGCCCGCGACGACCGCCCCCTGTACTGGACCAGGCTCGCCATGACCGTCCAACTGGCCCGCTGGCAGCCCGGGTTCGACGTCGACCCGGCCGACCTCCGAGCCCGCTTCGAGGACGCCTCCCGGGGCCTCGACGACGGCTTCACCGCCGCGCCCGGCGTCCGGCGGATCTTCGTCAGCGGCTTCGACCCGTACGGCCTCGACACCGAGCCGCGCCGCGCCAACCCCTCCGGCGCGGCCGTGCTGCAACTGCACGGACGGCGGATCACCCTCGCCGACGGCAGCCCGGCCGAAGTCCGGGCCGTCCTGCTGCCGGTCCGCTACGGCGACTTCGACGACGGCGTCGTCGAGCGCGCCTTCGGCCCGCACCTCACCCCCGGCCCGCAGGCCGCCGACCTGATCACCAGCATCAGCCAGGGCTACCCGGGCCTGTTCACCCTGGAGGCCTGGGCCGGGCGGGCCCGCTCCGCCGATCCCGCCACCGACAACACCGGCACCCTCTCCGGCGGCACCCGGCAGCACCCGGTCACCGCTCCGGGCCTGGACGACGGCCCGGAGTTCATCCGCACCACCCTGCCCACCGACGCCATGACGGCCGTCCAGCAGCCCTACCCCGTCCGCCTCAACACCACCGTCACCGAGATCCCCGAGGGCGGCGTCGACCCCGTCGACCGCGCGGACGGCCCCACCCCCGGCTCCCGCGCCGTCGCCGGTGGCGGCGGCGGGTACCTCTCCAACGAGGTCGCCTACCGCTCCAACCGCCTGCGCCTCGACCTCGCCCCCGACCTCCCCGGCGGCCACCTGCACACCCCCGTGCTCACCGGCCTGCCCGCCCAGCAGGACCGCCTCACCGCCCCGGAGTTCGAGCAGAACGAGGCCGCCATCGCCGACCAGGTCCGCGAGATCCTGCGCCACGCCCGGTTCTGAGCCCCGGTGCCGCGCCCGGTTCTTGAGCCCCGGGCGCGGCGGGGACGGCTACTACACCGGCCGGGCGAAGCGCGTCCCCGCCGCGCGCGCCCGGGACTCGGCGATCTGCGCGTACGCGGCCTCCCGGTCCGCCCAGTGCGAGCCCTCGACCGACTTGCCGCGCTCCAGGTCCTTGTAGACCTGGAAGAAGTGGGTGATCTCCAGCAGGTCGAACTCGCGCAGGTCGCCGATGTCGCGCAGGTCGCCGTAGCGCGGGTCGTGGGCGGGGACGCACAGCACCTTCTGGTCCGGCCCGCGTTCGTCCCGCATCACCCACATGCCGACCGCCCGGCAGGTGATCACGCACCCCGGCACGGCCGGTTCGCCGCCGAGCACCAGCGCGTCCAGCGGCTCCGCGTCGCCGCCGAGGGTGCCCTCGACGTAGCCGTAGTCCACGGGGTAGCGGGTGGCGGTGAACAGGGTGCGGTCGAGGCGGATCCGGCCCGCCGCGAAGTCCATCACGTACTTGTTCCGCGACCCCTGCGGGGTCTCGATCAACACCTCGAACTCCACCGCCGCCTCCTCCTCTGCGCCTGGGGAGATTGTCCGCCGTCCCGGCCGTCCGGGCACCCTCCGCAAACGCCCTCCGCGGCCCGCTGGGGTCCGTTAGCATCCGGATCATGGGGAGTTGGCGTGTCACCGTCCAGGACCATCACCGGCGCAGCGGCGGGCGGCCGCAGGGGCGCCCGGAGGGGCCGCTGGCCCGCCACGGCGGCCTGGCGCTGTACGGGCGGGACGGCGAGATCAGCTGCGTCGACGCCGAGGGCCTGGTCCGCTGGCGCCGCCCCTGTGCGGGGCGCCCGAACGCGGCCCACCTCTCCGGCGGCCGGGCGCTGGTCACCACCGACTCCTTCGAGTACACCGCCTGGGGCCACCTCGGCCCGGCCCTGCTGCTGGACCTCGACGACGGCGCCCTGGTCGCCGAACTGCGCGGCGAGCGCGGCACGGCCCTGGGCGGCGGCCGCTTCGTGCTCGGCCTGGAGGGCTACGGCGCCTTCGACACCTGGGCCTACGACCGGGACGCCACCCTGGTCGACTCCTGGCGCAGCTACGGCCACTACGTGGTCGGCGGCGGCCTGCGCGTCGTCGAGACCGACCGCCGCCGGCCGACCGGGAGCCGGGTGGTGCGGCTGCTGCCCGGCGGGGGGATCGAGAGCGGCCCGCTGCTCGCCGACCCGCAGGCCCCCGCGCCGGTGGTGCTGGCCGACGGCACCGTCCTGGTGCTGGACGCGGGGGTGCTGCGCGCCGTCGGGCGCGACCTCGACACCACCGTGCTCGCCGAGTTGCTCCCGCTAACCGGCGACGACCTGCACCGGTTCACCGGCACGCTGCGCCGCACGGCCGACGGCCTGACCGTGACGCTCGTGGAGCGCCACCCGACCCGGATGGGCGGCTACACCACCCACCGCTGGACCCTCGGGCTGGAGTCGCCGAACTAGGGCGTGTCCGGCCGGGCGAACTGCTCTCCCGGCCCCCGGCGTTCCCCGGCGGCCACTCTCCGCGACCGCTCCCACGGAGCAGTACCGGGCGCGGGGCCGCTCCGGCGGCGGTAGGACGGACACAGACGTGCCCGGGAGGAGAGACCGTGAAGATCGTCGTCGACCTCAACCGCTGCCAGGGCTACGCGCAATGCGCGTTCCTCGCTCCCCGAGTGTTCGAGCTGCACGGGGAGGAGGCCCTGCTCTACACCCCGCAGGCCGCCGAGGACCAGCGTGACCGCGTCCGGCGGGCCGTCGCGGCCTGCCCGGTGCAGGCCATCGTGGTCGAGGAGGAGGGCCGGTCCGATGTCCGATGACCTCAAGAACGGCCGGATCGTCATCGTCGGCGCCTCGCTGGCCGGCCTGCGCGCCGCCGAGACGCTACGGGACGAGGGCTTCGCCGGGCAGCTGACCGTGGTCGGCGAGGAACGCCTTCCCCCGTACGACCGGCCGCCCCTGTCCAAACAGGTGCTGCTCGGGCGGGTGCGCGCCGAGGAGACCGCGCTGCCCCGGCGCCGCGAGGTGGACGCGCAGTGGAAGCTCGGCGTCCGCGCCACCGGTGTGGACGGGGCCGGCAGGCAGGTCCTGCTCGCGAACGGCGAGCAGCTGCCCTACGACCGGCTGCTGATCGCCACCGGCACCCGGGCCAGGCCCTGGCCGAAGGCCGAGCAGGCCGCACTCGACGGGGTGTTCACCCTGCGCACCGCCGAGGACGCGGCCGGCCTGGCCGAGCGGCTGGACGCCGGCCCGAAGCGGGTGCTGGTGATCGGCGCCGGGTTCACCGGCTCCGAGATCGCCTCCGCCTGCCGGGAGCGCGGTCTGGCGGTGACCGTCGCCGAGCGCGGCCCCGCCCCGCTGGTCGGGGCCCTCGGCGGGGCCTTCGGCGCCCTCGCGGCCAAGGTCCAGCTCGCCCACGGCGTCGACCTGCGCTGCGGGGTGACCGTCTCCGCGCTGACCGGCCGAGCGGGCCGGCTCACCGGCGCCGAGCTCTCCGACGGCACCCGGATCGAGGCGGACGTCGCCGTGGTCGCCCTGGGCGCCGTCCGCAACACCGAATGGCTGGCCGAGTCGGGGCTCGCCGCCGGTCCGCGCGGGGTGGCCTGCGACGCGGGCTGCCGCGCCTTCAACATGTACGGGATCGTCACCGACGACGTCTTCGTCGCGGGCGACGTCGCCCGCTTCCCGCACCCCCTCTTCGAGTACCAGCTGCTCTCCCTCGAACACTGGGGCAACGCGGTCGCGCAGGCCGAGGTGGCGGCGCACAACATGGTCAGCCCGGGGCCGCAACGGCGGCCGCACCTGAGCGTCCCCTCCTTCTGGTCCAGCCAGTTCGGGCTCAACATCAAGTCCGTCGGCGTGCCCACCTTCTCCGACCACGTGGTCCTCGCCCAGGGCTCGGTCGAGGAGCGCCGGCTCGTCGCGGTCTACGGGTACCGGGGCCGGATCACGGCCGCCGTCAGCGTGAACCGGGCCAAGTGGCTGGAGCACTACCAGCGGCTGATCGAGGCCGCCGCGCCGTTCCCGCCCGACTGGGACGGCGTGGAGCCGCCCGCCTCCCGCATCCCGGTCCCCTCCGACGTACCCGACCCGAAGGTGCTCTCGCACGGCCCGACTGTCGCCCTCACCGGCCACCTGCCCGACCGGCGGCTGACCCTGCGGCGCTGGGGCGGCTGAGCCCACCCGCCACCGCTCGACGGGCGCACGCCCACCGGGCCCCGCCGCCCGTCGAGGACCACTACCGCCGCCACCCCCGAGGAGCCACCGCGCATGGCCGCCGCCGACACCCTGTTCCGCCGGATCACCGACTACGCCAACCGCGCCGACCCCTACCCCCTGTACGCCGAGCTCCGCGACCACGGCGTGGCCCGCCAGGACGACGGCAGCTACCTGGTCGGCACCTACCACGAGGTCGCCGCGCTGCTGCACGACCCGAGGATCAGCTCGGACCGCCGCAACCGCACCATCCCGGACGAGATGCAGGGCAGCGTCCCGGTCGCCTTCATCGGCCGGGACGACCCCGAGCACGAACGGCTGCGCAACATCGCCATGCGGCCCTTCGGCCCGCCCCACGCGCCCGACCGGGTCGACGCCATGCACGACGAGATCGCGCGGATCACCGGGGAACTGGTCGACGGGCTCCGGGGCCGCGACCGGATCGACCTCGTCGAGGACTTCGCCTACCCGCTGCCGGTCACCGTCATCTGCCGGCTGCTCGGCGTGCCGCGCGAGGACGAGCCGCGGTTCCACGCCTGGTCCGAGACACTGATCGCGGGCTTCGACCCCACTCCCGACAGCGATCCGACCGAGCGCCAGCGCGCGGCCACGCAGGCCCGGATGGAGATGGGGCTGTACCTCGGCGAACTCGCCGAGAGCCGCCGGGGCAAGCCGTCCGACGACATGCTCTCCGCCTTCGTCAACGACCCCGGCCCGTCGGGCGGCTTCACCCAGACGGAGCTGATGGCCACCGCGGTCCTACTGCTCATCGCCGGGCACGAGACGACCGTCAACCTGATCACCAACGGCGTGCTCACCCTGCTGCGCCAGCCGGAAAGCCTGGAACTGCTGCGCGACAAGCCGGAGTTGATGCCGCGCGCGGTGGAGGAACTGCTGCGCTACGAACCCCCGGTCCAGCTGTTGCCGCAGCGCACCGCGCTCACCGACATCGAGGTCGCCGGGGTCACCGTCCCCAAGGGCGCGCCGCTGATCCTGGTGCTCGCCGCCGCCAACCGGGACCCTCTGCGGTTCCGGGAGCCCGACCGCTTCGACCCGAACCGCCCGGACAACCAGCACCTCGGCTTCGGCAGCGGCGTGCACAGTTGCTTCGGCGCACCGCTCGCCAGGGTCGAGGCGCAGCTCGCGCTCACCGCGCTCATCCACCGTCTGGACGGCCCCCGGCTGCTCCAGGACCCGCCCGAGTACCGGCGCAGCCCCGTCCTGCGCGGGCCCCGGCACCTGCCGCTCGCGCTGTCCGGCGTCAGGGACTGAGCAGCCCGGGCCCGGGAGGCCGATGCCGCCTCCCGGGCCCGGGCACGTTCGGCGGCGCTACGGGGTGCCGCGCACCACCGGCAGCTCCAGGAAGGACGGGTCGGCTCCACCGTGCCCGATCCGGTAGCTCGCCCGGCCGTCGGCCGGGAGCAGCTGGAAGGAGTCCGGGTTGGCGGCGGCGACGGTGAGCCGGATCCGCTCGCCGGCCCGGAAGAGCACCGCGACGGGTTGCAGGTCGATGGTGACCTGACGGGCCCGGCCCTGCGGGAAGGGCGCCGCGTCGGCGGCCGCGTAGCTGCGGGGCGTGCGCAGCCGGCGCCAGTCGGGGTTGTCGTCCCGGTCGGCCACGGCCCGGTCGGCGAGGGCGAGTTGGCCCTCGGTCAGGTAGGTGACCCGGCCGTCGGGGGTGACGTCCTCCAGGTAGACGTGCAGGGCGCCCTGGGCGGTGCCGTCGAGGCCGGTGACGTCGAGCGTGACGCGGCCGTTGCCGGTCACCCGGGTGTCGCCGGTCAGCGGCGGGGTGGTGTAGCTGAGGAGTTCGGCGTCCACGGCGGCCCGGTCGGGGTAACTGACCTGGTTGCCGGTGAGGTTGGTGTTCCAGCGGTCCAGCGGGCCGGTGCCGGCGGTGGGGTCGAGGCGCAGCAGGTCGGTGCCGGGGCGGTCGTCCGGATCGGGCCGCCGGCGGCTGAGCGTGGTGTCCTCGCCGAGGTAGAGCCGCTGCGGGCGGGTGCCGGGCAGCGGCCAGCGGGTGGTGGTGCGCCAGACGCCCTCGTTGAAGGTGTAGTAGTGCAGGTGCCGGGTGCCGTCGGGGCGGCCGTCGGCCCGCACGTAACGGTCGAAGAAGTCGAACGTCCGCTGGGCGATCTGGGCGCGTTCCTGGTCGGTGAGGTGGCGGGCGGGCTGGAAGGGGTCGGCGAGGTAGCCCTGGCCGTGGCTCCACGGGCCGATCCAGGCGTCCTGGGTGTTGGAGAGGCCGGTGAACTGGGAGAGCACGCCGTTGGCGGTGCCCGCGTCGAGCCAGCCGGCGTCGGTGAGCACGGGGACGCCGCCGGCCTCGACGGCGTCGGCCTTCTCGCCGACGCTGCCGACCGTCCAGCTCTTCGGGCCGTCCTGGTAGTCGCGGTACACGCCGGCCTCGGCCATGTCGACCAGGTTGGCGTTGCCCGCGTGCTCGGCGCGCGCGGCGGCGAGCAGGGCCGGTCCGTCCGGGCCGTCGACCGGCCGGGGCACGGCGCCGGTCAGGCCGGTGGCCGCGCAGGCCTGCCGGGTCTGCTCGTCGGTGTCGCAGGTGGTGCCGCCGGCCTGGTCGAGGATGCGCAGCAGCAGCGCGTACGGGGCGATCCGGGGTTCGATGAGCAGGCCGCCGGGGCGCACCAGGTCCTCGTACGGATCGAAGTCGTAGGAGATCGGGGCGGCGGCGGTGATGTGGTGGTTGCCGAGGGCGGTGGCGAGCATCGCGGTGTCGCCGCCGTAGGAGACGCCGGTGGTGCCGACCCGGCCGTTGGACCAGGGCTGGGCGGCGATCCAGTCGCTGAGCGGGCCGCTGTCGGCGACGGTGTCGGCGCCGAGTTCGGAGCTCAGGGTGCCGAAGGAGGCGCCGGTGCCGCGCAGGTCGGCGACCACGTAGGCGTAGCCGTGGGCGTTCCAGCCGTCGGCGTCGCTGCTGCGGCCGCCGTCGCCGGGTGCGCCGGGGTAGACCCGGGCCCGCCAGTAGCGCTGGGTGACCAGGACGGTGGGCAGGTTCGCACCGTCCCTGGTGCCCTCGGGCAGCCAGACGTCGACGGCGAGGCGGACGCCGTCGGGCATCGTCACGTAGCGCGACTGGAGGTGCGGCTCGGCGGCCGGGGCGGCCGCGGCGGGCGCCACCGCGAGTCCGAGCACGGCCGCGGCCGCGACCAGCGCCGCCAGCGGGCGGCGCGGGATCCCCCCTGCCCGGCTCACCGGGAGGTCGCCTTCCAGGGGCCTTCCTCGGGCCTGGCCTCGGTGTCGGTGCCGGGCCAGGGCGGCATGGTGACGGCGGCGATCCGCAGCGGCCGGTCGGCGTCCTCGTCGGCCCGGAACTGGAACGCCGTACCGAGCGGGATCGAGGCCGCCGTCCCGGGCACGAGCCGGACGGTCTCCTCCCGCCCGCCCTGGCGGCGCCACAGCTCCCCGGCGCCCTCGACGACCTGCCACAGCTCCTGCACGGTGGCGTGCGACACCGCGTGCGACACCTGCCCGGGGGCGAGCTCGAACACCGCGAGGCTCCCCTGTCCGTCCAGGACCAGCAGCGGGAACACCGCGGACCCGTCCGGTGCGGTCACCACCTGGACGCCACCGACGTCCGCTGTCTGGAACGGTTGCTGCGCTGGCTGACTGGTCATCCGACCCGGCCTCTCTCGCGTCACGGAGTACCTTGGTCTCGCCCCCCACCGCCGATGAGAACACGCCCCGGCGCCCGGCCGCCACCCTGAGATGTCCCGTAGTTCGACCCGCCGGCCCCGCGCCGGTCCGACGGTGGCCCCGCGCCGGCCACGCGCCGGTCTCAGCCGCCGGCGGGCGTGCCGAACTCGCGGAGGGCGTCGGTGACGATCGCGTCCAGCCGGGCGTGGTGGGCGCCGCGCCAGTAGGCCTGGCCGCAGTCGACGCACTGGGCGAAGACGTCGTAGGAGCGCTCGGTGCCGTCCCGCAGCTGCTCGCGCACCGAGGTCTTGTCGGCCTCGCGCAGCGTGCCGTTGCAGGTGGTGCAGCGGCTCCACGGATCGAGCGGGGGCGCGAAGCGGGAGAGCACGTCGCGCAGCTGCTCGTTGGGGCGGTGGCTGTAGACGTAGGCGCCGGCCCACAGTTCGCGGCGGCGCAGCAGGCCCCGGTCGCGCGAGAGCAGGACGCGCTGCTCGGCGGCGGAGCGGGCGGCGAGCGCGGCGTCACCGATGTCCGGGTTCTCGTAGGCGGCGTCGACGCCGAGCAGGCGCAGTCGGCGGGTGAGCGTGCCGAGGTGGACGTCCAGCAGGAAGCGCGGCGGGGCGGGCGAGGGCTGCGGCCGGTCCACGGCCCGGACGGTGACGTGTTCCTCGTCGACCGGCACGTGCGACCCGGACACCGGCCGGCCGTCCACCAGCAGGGTGCCGACCTCGGTGAGCGGGACGCCCAGGGACTCGACGACATGGCCGAGCGTCGAGGTGCCGTCGGTGCGCAGCGCCGAGCGGCCGGCCCGCCGGGGCCCGGAGACGAAGAGGTGCAGCTCGGGGGCGAAGTCGAGCCAGATCTGGGGTCGGTCCACGCGGCCAGCATGCCAGCGGGCGGCGGCCCGGGCCACCGGTTTCCGGTCAGCCGTCGGAGCATTCTCGGGCGGGCTCGCGGCGGCGGCGGCCGGCGCGGGCCCCGACCGGGGCTGAGCAGCCGGTGCGGGGCGGCGCGCAGGGGCGTCGAGAAGGGGCGTCGAGGAGGGCGCCGGGTCGGCGGGGAAAGCCGGTGCGGGGGGAAAGCCGGTGCGGGGGAGGGCGCCGGGTCGGCGGGGAAAGCCGGTGCGGGGGCCGCTACGGGACTGCGACAGCGGAGGTGACCGGCGCCGGGCGGCCCCGGTCGCGGTCCCGCTCGGCCCAGCGGACGACCGGCCCCATCGCGTACCCGGCCGCCAGGAAGAGGCCGCCCAGGACGAGCCAGCCCGCGAGCCCGCCGTCCAGCAGCAGGGTGGTCAGCAGCAGCGGCCCGAGGGTGCGGGCGACGGCCACGCCGGTGCCGAAGAAGCCCTGGTACTGGCCGATCCGCTCGGGCGGGGCGAGGTCGAAGCTGATCTGCCAGGAGCCCGCCGACTGCCGCATCTCGCCGATCACCTGGAGGACGGAGGCCACCACCAGCAGCGCGGCGACCGCCCACACCGGGACGTCCAGGGCCGACAGGCCGAACACCGCGCAGGAGGCGAGCAGCACCAGCCCGGCCGAGCGGACGGCCCGTGCGGCCGGGCCCAGGCCGGTGACGCCGCGCGCCGCCCGGACCTGGAAGGCCAGCACGGCCAGGGTGTTGAGGACGAACAGGGCCGAGCCGAGCCAGCCGATCCCGGGCGCCCGGTCGGCGATCCAGAGCGGGATGACCAGGCTGAGCAGCGGCATCCGCAGCAGCAGCACGGTGTTGACCAGCGCGACGGCGGCGTACCGGCGGTCGCGCAGGACGGCCAGCCGGGGCCCGGCGCCCGACCGGGCCGGGGCGGGCGGGGCTTCGGGCAGCCGCAGCAGGATCAGCGCACCGGCCAGGAAGCCGAGCGCCGTCACCACGAAGGCGCCGAGGAACGCGGCCCGGGTGCCGACGGTGAGCGCGATGCCGCCGATGGCGGCGCCGACGGCCAGCCCCCCGTTGAGGGTCGACTGGAGGTGGGCGAGCAGCCCGGTGCGCTGGGCGGGCGGCACCAGGGTGGCGACCAGCGCCTGCCGGGCGGCGGTGAGCCCGGACTGCGTCGTGGCGTAGAGGCAGACCGCGACCAGGAACGGCCCGTAGGAGCGGACCACCAGGAAGGCGGCGACCACCACCGCCGTGGCCAGGGCGAGCGCCACGGCCGTCCGGCGCGGGCCGCGGCGGTCGGCGAGGGCGCCGAGCGGGACGCCCGCCAGCGCGCCGAGCGCCCAGGCCACGGCGAGGCCGGCGCCGAGAGCGGTCGCCGACATGCCGACGACGTGGGTGAAGTAGAGCGCGGAGCAGGTGTAGTAGGCGCCGTCGCCGACGGAGCTGGCCAACTGGGCTGCGGCGAGGGTCCGTTGGGGCCCCGGGGGCGGGATGAGGGCGGGCGCCGGGGCGCTGCTGGTCGACACGGGTCTCCTGGCTGGGGGCGGCGCGCGGGCCGGGTGTTCGCAACGGGTTCACGGCCCAGCCTAGGCAGGAGGCGGACCGGCGGTAAGGTCCAGTGATCACGGAACTCCTTGGTCCACTTCCGGGCCCCACCGCACCGGCGGGCGAGCGCTGAACCCCCGTACGACGGCGGCGGATCGCTCCTCCCGCGGGCCCGGAACCGGCCCCGGCCGTACCGCCGCCGCGCCCTCCGTACCCGCTCCGAATCCGCCTCGCCCAGCGGCCTTCGGGCGTCACCGACCCCGCCGAAGGGCCAAGTTTTGCCGTATTGACCGGTCAGTAACGCCCTCCTATGCTCAACGGCGTTCGCGATCCGGCACCGGGCCCGGCGCCGCCGTGCCCGCCCGATCCGCCGCCGTCATCGGCTCGAAGGGCTCTTCCCATCAGCACCTCCATCGCCCGCTCGGACGACACCGGCCACTCGGGCAACGCACGGGACGGCGCCGGCACCCGCCGCCGCCGTTTCCTCACCTACCTGCTGGCCGCCCCGACCCTCACCGTCGGCGCCCGGCTCGGCCTCGACGCCGCCGCGCCCGCCACCGCGCGGGCCGCCGTCCGCGCCGCCGCGGCCGCCCAGGACGCCGCCGCCCCCTCGCAGTTGATCGGCCTGCCCGGCATCCCGGACATCCTCGACCTCGGCGACGCACTGATCGTCGCCGGCCTGCCGACCTCGCACCTGCTCGTGCTGGAACTCACCGCCGCCGGGCGCGCCGTGCTGCACCTGCCCCGGCTGGAGGTCGGCCAGGGCCTCACCACGGCCATCGCGATGCTCGTCGCCGAGGAACTCGACGCCCGGATCGGCGACGTGGACGTGCCGCTCTCCGACGGCCGCCCCGAACTGCTCTTCAACCAGCTGACCGGCGCCTCCAACTCGGTGCGCTCGCTGTACGACCCGGTGCGCGCCGCGGCCGCCGCCGCCCGCGCCCGGCTGGTGACCGCCGCAGCACGGCGCTGGAACGTTCCGGCAGACACCCTGCGCACCGCCGACTCCGCCGTCCTGGCCCCCGACGGCCGCCGCGCCGGCTACGGCGACCTCGCCGCCGAGGCCACCGCCGTCGCCCTCCCCGCCGTGTCCAGCTCCCCCAAGACCGCCGACCAGTTGCGCCTGGTCGGCCGGCCCACCGGCCGGATCGACGCCCGCGACATCGTCACCGGCCGCGCCAAGTACGCCGGGGACCTCGCGATCCCGGGCGCCGTCCCCACCGTCGTCGCCCGCCCGACCACCATCAACGGCACGCTCAGGACCCTGGACGCCTCGGCCGCCCGCGCCATGCCCGGCGTGCTCGGCGTGGTCCGGATCCCCAGCGGCGTCGCCGTCCTCGCCGAGACCTTCGACCAGGCGCTCAAGGCCCGCGACGCGCTGCGCACCTCCTGGAACCCGGGCCCGGTCGCCAACCTCTCCACCCCCGACATCCGCGCCCAACTGCGCGCCGCCCACGCGCCGTTCCTCATCCCCCCGCTGCTCACCCAGTACCTGGACGGCGAATTCGACTTCGCCTTCGTCAACCACGCGCCGATGGAGGTGCTGACCGCCGTCGCCGACGTGCGGCCGAACCGGGCCGAGCTGTGGTTCGCCGCGCAGGCGCCGATCGTCGCCCAGCAGGCCATCGCCGCCGAACTCGGCCTCCCGCAGAACGCCGTGACCGTCCACGTGGTGCGCGGTGGCGGCTCGTTCGGCCGGCGGCTGTTCTTCGACGCCGCCCTGGAGGCCGCCCAGATCTCCAAGGCCGCGGGCCGACCGGTCAAACTCATGTGGACCCGCAACGACGACATGCGCCACGGCCGGATGCGCCCGGCCAGCCACCACCGGATCCGGGCCACCTACGCGCTCGGCCAGGTGCTCAGCTACGAGCACCGCGCCGCCACCGTCAAGACCGACTTCCGGCACGGCCTCGGCGAGATGCTCACCGCCGCCGGCTTCAACCTCTCGCTCGCCGGGCTCAGCCTCGCCCAGGCCTTCTTCCTGCTCAGCGAGAAGAACCCGTACAACGTCGGCATCCCCACCCAGCTGCTCGCCGAAGTGCCGCTGGACGTTCCCACCGGCAGCTGGCGGTCGGTCTACTCCGGCACCGTCCGGGTCGCCGACGAGATCATGATGGACGAACTCGCCCGCCGGATGGGCCAGGACGCCGTCGCGTTCCGCCGCGCCCGGCTGCGCAGCGCCGCCGGCCGGGCCGTCCTCGACACCGTCGCCAAGGCCGGCGACTGGGGCCGCCCGATGCCCCCCGGCCACGCCCAGGGCATCGGCTACCACGACGAGAACAGCGGGTGCGCCGCCTACCTCGTCGAGCTCGACGCCACCGACCCGGCCGACCCCCGGGTCACCAAGGCCGTGATCGCCGCCGACGTCGGCCGGGTCATCAACCCCCGGGGCCTGGAAGCCCAGCTGACCGGGGCCCTGATCGACGGCATCTCGGTCATCCTGCAAGCCGGCAACCACATCGACAACGGGGCCGTGCGCGAGGGCAGTTACGCCGACTTCCGGTACGCCCGACAGCGGCACACCCCGCCGGCCGTCGAGATCCACCTCATGCCGCCGAGCGGAGCGCCCGGCGGCGCCGGCGAGCTGGGCGTCCCGGCGGCCTCCGCCGCGGTCGCCAACGCCTACGCGCGCGCGACCGGCACCAGCCCGCGCTCCTTCCCGATCAACTTCTGACTCCCCCAGCCAAGGAACCCCACCACCCCATGCCCACCCACACCTTCGTCCTCAACGGGCGCCCCGTCACCGTCGAGGCCCCGGACGACATGCCGCTGCTCTGGGTGCTGCGCGACAAGCTCGGCGTCACCGGCCCCAAGTACGGCTGCGGGGTGGGCGTCTGTCGCGCCTGCACCAGCCACCTGGACGGTGAGGAGTTCCAGCCCTGCACCCGCTCCGTCAAGGACTGCGAGGGCCACCGCGTCACCACCATCGAGGGCCTGGCCGACGGCGACACCCTGCACCCCGTCCAGGAGGCCTGGCTCGGCTGCGACGTCGCCCAGTGCGGCTTCTGCCAGCCGGGCCAGATCATGACCGCCGTCGCCCTGCTGCGCCGCACCCCGAACCCGACCGACGCGGACATCGACCAGATCCAGAACATCTGCCGCTGCGGCAGCTACCCGCGCATCCGCGAGGCCATCAAGCAGGCGGCGGCCCGGCAGGTGTCCGGCTGACGGCACGCCGCCCCGCCCGGGGCGCGGGCGGGGCGGACGGGTTCAGCCGGTCGTCAGCACGCCCGCAGGCCGTTGTGGAAGTACCAGTTGCCGTCGGCGTACGCGCCGTAGACGTAGGCCGGTCCGAAGAAGTTGCCGTTCGTCCCGCCCACCTGGTACCAGACGTTGCCCTGGCTGTTGATGTCCTCGCCCCTGATCCAGCACTCGATGTAGATCTCGTCGGACGACCACGTGTACGACCCCAGGTCGCCGGCGACCTTGGCCGTCCAGGAGTACTGCTGCGCGTAGACGCCCACACCGTGGCCGCTCGCGTGGTAGCGGAGCGCGTACCAGCCGTCGGCGAACGCGCTGCCCTCCGAGACGCCCACCGCGCCGGCGGCCAGCGCCACCACGGCCGCCGCGGTCGCGCCACGGCGGCCGATCTTCTTGAGGATGCCCTTGGCCATGTCGATTCCCCTGTTCGGTCGGACCGTTGCGCCGCCCCGTTGGTCGCGGCGACTGGGACAGCTGACCCGACTTCCCACGGTGTTCGGTACCGCCTGACGGAAACTGACAACACCTGACACCGGCCGACGCCCGCCCCGAACACCCCGTCCTGCCAACCGGAGTCCGTCGATCACGTAACGCCGCAGCCACGCGTCACTATGATCCGTACGCGACAAGCACACACCGGTCGCCGTTGGATCTGACATCTGACAACAGGGGGACGCCATGGCGGAACAGGAGTCACAACCCGCGGAGAGCGAACAGGCCCCGAGCGCGGCGGAGGCCCTCGCCGCCGACCTGCGCCGGCTGCGCCTGGGGGCGGGCCAGCCCTCGTTCCGCACGATGGCGAAGACGGCCGGCTCCATCTCCCACACCACGCTCCACGAGGCGGCCTCCGGCTCGCGCCTCCCGTCCTGGACCACGACCAGGGCCTACGTCCGGGCCTGCGGCGGCGACGAGGCCGAGTGGCACCGCCGGTGGACCGCCGCCGCCGACGAGGGGGCGGCCCAACCTGCCCCACCGACCCCACCGGTCGAGCCCTCGGGACCACCGGTCGCCGCGAACACCACGGCCGACACCCCGGCCGACGCCAGGGCCGACCGCACGGCCGCCTCCGCCGCGGAGCCCCCGGCCGCACCGGGCCGGGGCCGCCGCCGGATCTGGACCCACGCGTTCTGCCTGCTCCTCGGCGTGGCGCTCGGCGTCGGCAGCACGCTCGGCGTGGTCGGCTTCCGCGCGCCGGACGCCCCGCCGCCGTCCGCGCACGGCTGCCCGTCCGGGGACACCGAGTCCGCGCCCGCCGAAGCGGCCGCCCGCCCCGCGCCGGGCCCGCGGCCGGCGGCGGCACGCACGGCCGCCGACGACGGCGCACCGTCCTGGGCCTCTCGGATCGCCTTCGACCAGCAGGCCGTCTCCAGTACCGAGATCGTCCTTCCGGTGCTCTCCCCCGTCACCCCGGGTGACGCCCTGGTGGTCACGATGATGCTGACCAGCACCTGTCCCGGCGCGGTCACGGTCACCGACAGCCGGGGCGACCGCTTCCGGATCGTCGGGGACGTCACCGACTCGCTCCGGCACCGGGTGCTCCTCCTCGCGGCCTTCGGGGCGTCCGCACTGACCGCGGAGGACTCGATCCGCGTCGCCCACCCGCGGGCGAGCAAGTACCACGTCGCCGTCGACGAGTTCCGCGGCGTCTCCGCCGTCCGGTCGGTCGGCCGCGCCTCCGGTGACGCCGGCGGGACGACCTTCTCCACCGCGGCCAACGCCGCCGCCTGCGCGCCGGGCGACCTCCTGGTGGGCACGGTCGGCAGCAACAGCGGCAGCGCCCCCGAGTTCGGCACCAGTTGGACCAGCCTGCCCGCCCTGCGGCTCTCCTCCTACCGCCTCACCACCGCCCACCGGATCGCGACGGATCCGGACCACTGCGCCGCCACCGGGCAGACCACCTCGCAGTGGGGCGCCGTCCTCGCCGTCCTGCGCTGACCGCCCCCACCGCTCCGCCACCCCTGGCCCGGCCGGTCCGGACCACTTAGGCTGACCGCACCTCAACCACCCCACCACCGAGGGATGCTGGATGATCAGGCGCCGTTCACTGCTGGCACTCGCGGGCCTGGGCGGCGCCGCAGCCCTGCTGCCCACCGGGCCCGCCCAGGCCTCTCAGACCAATTCCGCTCAGACCGCCCGGCCGCGCACCATCGACCTGCCCGCCCCCACCACCGGTCGCCCGGTCGGCACGACCACCCTGCACCTGGTCGACCGCGATCGCCCGGACCCGTTCGTGCCCGCCGCCGGCCCGCGTGAGCTGATGGTGCAGCTCTGGTACCCGGCACGCGCCACCGCCGGCCGCCCCCGCGCGCCGTACACCACGCCCCGGGTCGCCGCCGCCATCGATCAGCGCCTGCCGCTGGATCCGGGCACCATCGCGTCCGTCCGCCCCACCGCCCGTACCGACGCGCCCGCGCTCCCCGGCCCGCTCCCCCTGCTGCTGCTCGGCCACGGCCGCACCGGCTTGCGCAGCAACTGCACCGCGCTGGCCGAGGAGTTGGCCGCCCACGGCTACCTCGTCGCGTCGGTCGACCACACCTACGACGCCCTCGCCGTCGAGTTCCCGGACGGCCGGCTGGTGCGCACCGTACTGGAGGACGAGCCGGCCGACTGGGAGGCCTCCGAGCGCCGCGAGATCGCCGCCCGGGTCGCCGACCTCCGCTTCGTCACCACCGAACTGACCGAGCGCCAGGACCGTTTCCGCGTCGACGGGGGCCGGATCGGCGCGCTCGGCCACTCGATGGGCGGCTCGGCGGCCGCCGAGGCGATGCGCCAGGACGAGCGGTTCCGGATCGGCCTCAACCTCGACGGCGGCCTGTTCGGCTCGCCCGTTCCTGACCTCGGCCTGGACCGGCCCTTCCTCCTGCTCACCTCCCTCGCCGACCACGAGACCTGGCAGCGCTGGCGCAGCCACCAGCACGCCTGGGGGAGGCAGTTGCACACCTTCGGCGCCGGCCACCTCAGCTTCACCGACCTGCCGCACGCCGCCCTCCCCGGCAACCTGCCGGGCCACCTCCCCGCCGACACCTACGCCGCCCTGCTCGGCACCATCGCCCCCGCCCGGGCGACCGCGCTCACCCGCGCCTACACCCGGGCGTTCGCCGACCACTTCCTCCGCGGCCGCCCCGCGCCCCTCCTCGACGGCCCGTCACCGCGCTTCCCGGAGGTCGAACTCCGCTGGAGCCGTGACTGACACCCGGCCGGGGCCGCGACCTCGGACGTCAGGCCCGCCGGGTCGCCCGCAGCGAGTTGCCGTCCCGCCGAACCCGGAGGAAGAGCACCGTCAGCGCCACGACGGTGAGCGTCACCAGGATCCCGGTCTCGACGAGCTGGATCGGCACGAAGTGCCCGACGGGGTGGTACTCGATCCAGTTGCTCGTGGCATCCTCGCAGCCCTTCGTCCGATCGCCGTCCCAGCAGAACTCGTTCGAGGCCCACCGGCCGTCCTGGAGCACGACCCCGCGGTCGATCAGCCACGCGTTGCTGGGCTGCCCGAAATAGACGCCGCGCGGGGCCAGCTCCCTGACCGACGGGTAGAAGGAGGCGCGGTTCCACCGGAGCAGGCCGTGGACGACCGCCAGCAGCACACCGGTGGTCAGGACCGAGGCCACCGTGCGGCGCACCAGCTGCCCGACCAGCAGGCCCAGCACCAGCGCGAACAGCGACCAGGCGACCGGCACCACCCCGAGGACGGGGTAGGTGAGGCCCTGGAACGGCGGATCGAAGGCGAACGGGCGGCCGCCGATGTCCGCGCGCCACACCCAGGTCGCCAGGACGGCGAGCACCGCACCGGCGGTCAGCACCGCCAGTGCGGGCAGGGCGATCCGCGCGGTGAGCCAGCGCAGCGGGCTGACGGACTGGGTCCAGGCGAGGCGGACGGTTCCGCGCTCGTACTCCTGGGCGAGCATCGGGGCGCCGAGGAACATGCCGATCAGCAGGGGGACGGCGGCCAGGGCCGGCTGGAGCCACATCGTGTACAGGTAGGTGCGGCGGGTGATGGGCGCGACCATGCCCTGGCAGCCGGCGTTGGACCAGCTGACGATCTCGGAGCACTCGGCCCGGCGCAGATCCGCCATCAGCGGCTGGAGGGAGAAGTGCAGCCACAGCAGGGTGGCCGACGCGGTGACGACCAGGGCGGCGATCGCCCAGAGCGCGGTGCGGCTCTGGCGCCAGCTCAGCCAGATCAGGCCGCCCGGGCGGGGCGCGGTCCGCGGCTCGCGCGGTGGCGCCGCGGTGGCGCGGCCGGCCAGGACGTTGGTGCTCATGCGGCGATCCCGTTCTCGGTCGTCTGGGCCTGCGTGGCCGGTCCGGTGGCGGCCCGGGCGGTGCCGGCCGGGGTCCGGAGGTAGCCGAGCAGCAGCTCCTCCAGGCTCGGCCGGCCGCTCTCCCACGGGCCGTCCACCGGATCGCCGGTGCGGACCAGCGCGTCGATCCGGCGGCCGGTGGAGCGCTGTTCGACCAGGACGCCCTCGGGGAGCGCGCTGCCGGCCGGGCCGGTGAGCAGCTGGTGTCCGTCCAGCAGGTCCTCCACGTCGCCGCAGAGCCGGATCCGCCCGGACTGCACCAGCAGCAGGTAGTCGATGACGCCGTCCAGCTCGGGGATGATGTGCGAGGAGACCACGATGGTGGTGCCGCGCTCGGCGGCCTCGGCCATCAGGGTGCCCATCAGCTGGTGCCGGGCCAGCGGGTCGAGGTCGGACATCGGCTCGTCGAGCAGCAGCAGGTCGGGGCGCTTGCCGAGGGCGAGCGCCAGGGCGACCCGGGTGCGCTGGCCGCCGGAGAGCGAACCGATCTTCACCCTCATCCTCAACTCGCCCTGATCTATGACCTGTTGAGCGAGGTCCTGGTCCCAGGACGGGTTCAGCTCCCGGCCGAGCCGCAGGGTCTCGGCCACCGTGAAGCCGGGGTAGAGCGGCTTGTCCTGGGCCACGTACGCGACCCGGGCGCGCAGGTCCTCGGTGGTGGCGGGCTGACCGAACACCCGCAGCTCGCCCTCAGTGGGGGTGAGCAGACGGGCGGCGATGCCGAGCAGGGTGCTCTTGCCCGCACCGTTGGGGCCGGCCACCCCGCAGATCCGCCCGGCCGGGACGGCGAACGTGCAGTCGCGCAGCGCCCACTCGCCCCGGTAGCGCTTGCCCAGGCCGTCGGCCGCGAGCGCCTCCGGGGCCTCCGGCGCCGCCGCTGCCGGTGCTGTGTTCATCGGGTCGTCCACCCGGTCCCCCCACTGTCCTCTAACTCGGTGTTTCCGGGGAGACCCCGGTGTCGAATCACTGCTCCAGAACGGAGGCCATCAGCGCGGCGATGTCCTCACGCTCCAGTCCGACCTCGCGGGCCCGGTCCACCCAGCCGACCAGGTCCGCGCGCAACGGCCCGTCGGCGGCCGCCTCCGGCCGGGCGAGCGAGCGCCGGACGAAGGTGCCGAGCCCCGGCCGGGGCTCGACCAGGCCTTCGCGTTCCAGTTCGCGGTAGGCCTTCAGCACGGTGTTGGGGTTGATCGCGGTCAGCTCGACGACCTCCCGCGCGGTCGGCAGCTTGTCCCCGGGCTGGAGCAGCCCGAGCCGCAGGGCCTGCTTGGTCTGCTGAACGATCTGCTGGTAGGTGGAGACGCCGCTGCGCCGCTCGATGCGGTACTCGATCACACGCGATTCGACCTTTCACTAGTCCAATAGTGGAATAGTGACCCACTGCGGCACCCGGGTCAAGCCGGACCGGGGGCCCGGCGATGCGGACGATCAGGGCCGTCGCAGCAACAGGAGGGAGTCCTGGTCGACGACCCGCCGGTAGCCGCGCTGCTCGTACTCGACCAGCATCCGGGCGGTGTCGGCGGTCGCACACGGGGCCTGCACGCTCGGGTCCGTCCGGTCCACGACCACCCACTCGGGCCCCGGCCCGGTCGGCGCCTGGCAGACCAGGGTGACGGTGGCCCGGCCGGTCAGCTGCGCGGCGAGGCGGTTGGAGGCGGCGACGGTCGCGCCGTCGGGTATCGAGCCGAGCAGCGCCCGGGTGTACGCGAGCCGGGGCGAGGTGCGCCACGCCTCGGGCATCACCACCTCGTGCAGCGGATAGACCGGCACCGTCACGGCCGCCACCAGGGCGCTGACGGCGAGCGCGCGCCGCGCCCGGCGCGGGTCGGTGCGGGTCAGGGCGTCCACCAGCGCGGCGAGCACCAGCGGCATCAGCACCGCACTGTAGTGGTAACTGACGCCCCAGTAATGCGGGTTGGCCGAGAGCAGCCGCCAGCCCAGGGTGGGCACGCAGAGCAGGACCAGCGGCGAGCGCAGCCCGAGGAAGCCCGCGGTGGCGGCGAGCAGGAAGAGCAGCAGCCACTTGATCGGGGGCCAGCCGATCCGGGCCGCCAGCGACCAGGGCGAGGGCCGCCCGCCGCCGTCCAGCTGCTGCCAGTAGTCGAACCCGCCGTGCGGGTTGAACGAGGGCAGCACCACCGTCACGGTGAGCACGGTGGCCGCGAGCCCGACGCCCGCGAGCACGAGCCCCGGCAGCGGGCCGGGCCGGCCCCGGCGGGCCTGCCGGGCGATCAGCAGCCCGAAGGCGGCCACGGTCAGGCCCAGGTCCTCCTTGACCAGCAGCAGCGGCAGCGACCACAGCGCCGCGGCCAGGTGGCGGCGCCGGCCGAGCGCGGCGGCTGCGAAGGCCAACAGCGGTACGGCGAAGGCGATTTCGTGGAAGTCGTCACTGGCGGCCCGGACGATCCCCCAGGACGCCCCGGTCACGCATCCGATCACCAGGGCGACCCGCGGCCCGCCCGCCTCGTACGCCCACCGGGTGAGCGGCACGACCGCCAGCGCCATCAGCAGCGCCTGGGCGACCAGCAGGGTGACGGCCCCCGGGAACAACCGGTAGACCGGAGCGAGCACGGCGATCAGCGGATGGAAGTGGTCCCCGAGCAGGTGGTAACCGGGCCCCTTGAGCGGCACGATCGGCGCCTGCCCGTGCGTGTACGCGCGGATGGCCTGCTCGAAGATGCCCAGGTCGTAGGCCTTGCTCAGGCCGCGCCGGTAGCGGTTGACGGCGACGCAGGTGTAGAGCGCGGCGAACCCCGCGGCCAGGCCCCAGGCCAGGACGGCAGGTCGACGCGGCGGACGGAACAGACGCATCGGCAAAGTACCCTTTCACTATTCGATTAGTGGAAGGGTGGTGGAAGGGCACACCGTCGTCAACCCCGGTCCGGCCGCGCCGACCGGGCCTCTGACCTGCCCGGATGCGGTCCGCTAGGCGGGTGATGTGGAGCCTGCGGAGCCCGCCGGCTCAGTGGGACTCAGGACCGCACGGCCTCCGGGTCGCGGCCGAAGAAGCCGGCGAGCCGGTCGTACGGCGGGGCGTCCTCCGGAACGGCGACCTCGGGTCCGAAGGCGTGCCGCTCCTCCTCGGCGCCGCGGTACCCGGGCGTGAGGGCGCCGCGGGCCCAGGCCAGGGCGGCGAGAGCCACCTCATGGTCCAGCCCCTCGGTGGACTGGTCGGTGGCATGGGCCAAGTCCCAGTCGTGGACGGCGAATTCGGCGATCTGCTGGTCCACCGGGAAGCGGGCCGGCAGGGCGCCGACGCCGGGGACCTCCAGCGTGCCGGTGAGGTCGCCCGCCGCCCGCCAGGCGTCGACCAGCTCCTCGGCGCCGGCCTCGAAGGCGTGCAGCCAGTCCTCCTCCACCCGCTCGAAGGGCTGCGACCAGTCCGGCTGCCCGCCCCCGGCCCGGACGGTGAACTGCCGCAGGTCGAACAGCAGATGGCTGACCAGGTCGCCGACGTCCCAGGAGCGGCAGGCCGTCGGGTGCCCGGCCAGCTCGACGCCGACACCGTCGATCAGCCCGGCGGTCTGCGCGAGGGCCCGGGCGAGCAGGTCGATCGGGTCTTCCGCTGCGGTCATGGCACACCTCTCGGTCGGGAGCGCGTCGCCGGCGTGGCCGGGTGCGGTCGGGAGCACCGCTCGGACCGGGCGATCGTAAACGCGTCCGTCGACGACCGCCCGCCACGACACCGGCCCGGTGGTCGCACCACCGGGCCGGTCTCCGTACTGCGACGTGCCGCGAGCTGTCAGGCCTGAACTGTCAGGCCCGAACTGTCAGGCCGCGAACCCGCCGTCCACCGCGAGCTCCGCGCCCGTGACGTACCGGCCGTCCTCGCCCGCCAGGTAGGCGACGGCGGCGGCGACGTCCGCACCCGCGCCGAAGCGGCCGAGTGCGGTCAGGCTGTTCTGGAGCTCGGCGGCCTCACCGTCCGCCGGGTTCATGTCGGTGTCGATCGGGCCGGGGTGGACCACGTTCGCGGTGATCCCGCGCGGGCCGAGCTCCCTGGCCAGCGCCTTGGTCAGGCCGATCATCGCCGCCTTGCTGAGCGAGTAGACGGTGGCGCCGGGGAAGGCGACCCGCTTGGCGATGCAGCTGCCGATGGTGACGATCCGCCCGCCGTCGGCCAGGTGCGCGGAGGCGGCCTGGGCGAACAGGAACGGCGCCCGGACGTTCACCTCCAGGACCCGGTCGACGTCGTCGAGCGCCAGGTCACCGATCGGGCCGAGGACACCGACGCCCGCGTTGTTCACCAGGACGTCCAGCCGCCCGAACCGCTCCGCGACCTCCGCGACCACGGACTGCACCGCCTGCGGGTCGGCACAGTCCGCGCGGACCGCCCAACCGCGGCGCCCCATCGCGGTGATCTTCGCCGCGACCGCCTCGGCCCGCTCGGCCCCGCCCTGATAGGTCAGGGCGACGTCGGCACCCTCCTCGGCCAGCCGTAGCGCGACCGCCGCCCCGATCCCCCGGCTGCCACCGGTCACCAGGGCCACCTTGCCGTCGAGCTTCGCCGCACCGTTCATCGTCATATCTCCAGAACTCCTCATTCGGATGTGATCCGACTCGTTCCGATCAGAACCCCCGGTTCCGATCTCGGACATGACTCGATCCTGGGCCTCGGCGCCGGAAAGCTCCGGCGGTATTCAGACATCGCGTTCAACCTTCAACTATCTCCCGAAGCGCCCGTGCGCACGGCCTCACGCCCGCTCGCACGCCCCCTCCCCTCGTGCCTGGCCATCTCTCGCGCCCGACCCCGGAAACGCACCGGGCCGAGCGGCCGGCCCCGGGGAGGGGCGGCCGCTCGGCGCGGGTGTGCGGAGGTGTCAGACGGTCAGGGTCTGGCCCGGGAAGATGAGATCCGGGTCGCCGCCGATGGTGCGGGCGTTCTTGCCGTACAGGTTGCCGGTGTCGGTGCCGAACTTGGCCGCGATGCCGCTCAGCGTGTCGCCGCTCCTGACGGTGTAGCCGCCACCGGAGGTGTTCTTCTCCGAGGACGGCGCCGACTGCGCCGGCTTGGCCGACTGCTGCGGCTTCGACGCCTCCTGCTGCTTCGGCGCCGGCTTGCTCTTCGGCGCCTGCGGGGCCTGCGGCGCCTGGGTCTTGGGCGTCTTGGCCTTGGGCGCCGGCTTGGCAGCCGGCTTCGAGGGTGCGGTGTCGGTGGTGTCGACGGCGGCCGGGGCGCCGCCCTTGCTCAGGCCCGCCTTGGCCGAGCAGACCGGCCACGCCCCGGGCCCCTGCGAGGCGAGGACCTTCTCGGCGACCGTGATCTGCTCCGCCTTGCTGGCCTGGTGGGCCTGGGGGGCGTAGGCGGTGCCGCCGTACGCCCTCCAGGTGCTGGGGGTGAACTGCAGTCCGCCGGAGAAGCCGTTGCCGGTGCTGATGCTCCAGTTGCCGCCGCTCTCGCACTGGGCGACGGAGTCCCAGCTGGAGGTGGGCGCGGCGGAGGCCGAGGTGGCCGTGACGAGGCCGGCCACCGGCAGGGCCGCGACGGCGGCGCCCGCGACGACCGCCATCCGCACGCGGTTGCGCTTGGTGGCGGTGGTGTCGGTGGCAGCGGCGGTCTCGTGACGGGAAGTCATATAAGTCCTCTCGGCAAGCCCCGGGCGGGCAGGCGGAACCAGACCCATGACGGGCCGATAGTCACGCTCACCTCGCTCGACGGGCGGCCGGACACGTCTGGGACGCGCCGTGCCGCCCCGGCCACCTCCACTCGCCGACGACCTGTTCGAGCTGGTCGCGTCGGCGGGCACGGCCCTCGCGCCGGGGGTCAGGTCGGCGGGCCATGCGTCGGGGTGAACCCGGGTGGTGCTCGTTGCACCGCCAATGAAGCTACGGGCCACCTCGGGGTGCAGCAAGCAATTCTTGGTCTCCGCAGGTCAGTTGACTGTTACCGGCGGTATTGATCAAGGCACCGTGCCCAGTTCGACCGGGTTTGACCACATTTCCAAGATCAACTGATCAACTTTCACGCCCCCCTTCACCTCTGTCCACCTGTGAGCCCGAGCACACCATCCACCCACCGCGACGATGAGCTGACGCACCGTCACCACGGAAGCCGGAGTTCCCCGTTCCGTCGGGCCATCTGGTGGCATCCGCCACACCCGACACGCTCCGCGACCGGTCGGACGCGTTCAGTCCCGGGCGCCGAGCTCCGCGTCCCGCGCCAACAGCGCCGCCTGCACCCGGTTCTCACAGCCCAACTTGGCCAGGATCCGGCTGACGTACGTCTTCACCGTCGCCTCGCTCATGTGGATCCGCGCCCCCGCGTCCGCGTTGGACAGCCCCTCGCCTAGCAGCGCCAGCACCTCCAGCTCGCGCGGCGTCAGCACCTCCAGCCGGCGCCGGGCCTCCGTACCCCGGGAGGCCGCCGAACCGCTGCGCCCGGAGGCCAGCGAGTCGACGATGTGCCGGGTGGCGGCCGGGGACAGGAACGCGTACCCGCCGGCCGCCGCGCGCACCGCCTGGATCAGCTCGTGCGGCGCCGTGTCCTTGAGCAGGAATCCGGCGCCGCCCTCGGTCACGGCGCGCAGGACGTTCTCGCGCTCCCCGAAGGTGGTGAGGATCAGCGCCCGCGCGCCGGGTGCGACCCTCGGCAGCTCCGCGAGCGCCGTCAGCCCGTCCATCACCGGCATCTGGATGTCCAGCAGCACCACGTCCACCCGGTGCGCCCGGGCCAGCTCCAGCGCCTCCCGCCCGTCGGCGGCCTCGGCGACCACCTCGATGTCGGCGGCAGAGCCCAGGATCATCCTGATCCCGGCGCGGATGAGCGGCTCGTCGTCGGCGACGAGGACTCGGATCACGGCTGGTCATTCCCCTCGAACGGTGCTGCGGCAGGAACACCATCCTCACATCCGGCCGAACCCCGCGCCCCACCCGGTCAGGGCGGTCAGGACGGTCGGAGCGATCAGGGCGTCAGGGCGGTCAGGGCGGTCAGGACTTCGTGAGGTAGTGCTCCTTCTCCACCAGCACCCCGTCCTTGAAGCAGAACCGCATCACGTTGTCCTGGCCCCAGGTGTCGCTGAGGTCACCGGACAGGTACCAGCGGCAGTGCGCGCCCTCCGGGGGCTTCGGCCCGCTGCCCCGGTAGTCGTCGGTGAAGAAGGTGTTCCCCGGCGGCAGCCGGTGCAGCACGTCGGCCTCGGGCGTGCCGGTCTCCAGCCCGTCGTACACCGACTTCGGCACCGTCGCGTCACCGGTGCCCTGGACGAAGGCCACCACGCCCCAGATCAGCAGCCCCAGCACGGTCAGGCCGACCACCCCCACCCCGACCGCGCAGCCGATCGCCGGACTGCGCCGCCCCTCCTCCGCCCCGACGACCGGCGGCAGGCCGTCCAGCACCCAGTCGTCGACCCCGGCGATCGCCGCGGCCCCGTCGCCCGCGCCCTCCGCCCCCTCGTACGGCAGCACGCCGGCCAGCCGGAACCCCTGGTCCGGCGTCGGCCCGGCGTGCACCATGCCACCGACCAGCCGGGCCCGCTCCCGCAGGCCGGTCAGCCCCTGGCCGCCGCTGACCGCCGGGCCCGCTCCGGCGCGCACGCCCACGGGCTCCGGGGCGCACGGGTTGACCACCTCCACCACCAGCGCGTCCGGCTCGTACCGGAGCGCGACGGTGATCGGCGCGCCGGGGGCGTGCTTGTGCGCGTTGGTGAGCGCCTCCTGCACCATCCGGTACGCCGCGTGGTCCACCGCGGCGGCCAGCGGACGCGGCTCGCCCTCCCGGGAGAAGGAGACCCGCGCCCCGGCCGCCCGCGAGGAGTCGACCAGCCCCTCGATCCCGTCCACCCCGCCCCGGGCCGGGGACGCGTCCGTCGCCGGCCGCACCGCCGTCGACTCGTCGTGCAGGACGCCGACCACCTCGCGCAGCTCCCGCATCGCCGCGACCGCCGCCTGCCGCAGCACCCCGACCGCCTCGCGCTGCCGGTCGTTGAGCGTACGGTCCACCTCCAGCGCGCCGGAGTGCACGGAGATCAGCGCCAGCTGGTGGCCCAGGCTGTCGTGCATGTCCTGGGCGATCCGGTGCCGCTCGCGCAGCCGGGCCTGGTGCACCACCATGACCCGCTCGCGCACCAGCTGGTCGTTGCGCTCGCGCAGCGCGTCCAGCAGGGCGCGGCGCTGGGCCCGGTAGCGGCCCCACAGCGCGGGCAGGACGGCGACCAGCAGGAAGCCGCCGAGCGAGAGCCCGACGATCAGCTTGGGCGAGGCCGAGCCGGCGTCCTTCAGCACCCCGGTCACCATGAACAGCACCCAGCTCAGCACGAAGGTGCCGACCAGCGCGGTGACCCGGCGCAGCCTCGCCCCGGCCGACCAGCCGGCGCAGACCAGCAGCAGCATCGGGCCGACGGCCCAGCCGGCCGCGGCCGAGGTGAGCAGCAGCACGGTCGCCGGGAAGGCCGGCCGCAGCACCCACAACAGCGCGACCCCCAGCCCCACCAGGACGGGGTGGCCGGCACCGGCGGCCACCTCCAGCAGGGCCGCGACCCCGCCCATCAGCAGGGCCAGCGCGCCCTGGCCCGCCACCCGCCGGGGCGGCCAGGGCCCGGGAAACGCCGTCCGTACCGCCTTCTTCCAGGCCCGCGCCATCGCATCCACCCGTCGAGGCTATCGGGCCGCGCCACCCGGCCGCCGCCACCGTTCGTCGCCCCCGCCCCCGACGAAAGTCGCCGCTCACGGCGTTCGGGGCACCTCCGTGGGCACCCCCGTGGACACGACTGTGGACACGTCTGTGGAGTCGTCTGTGGAGTCGTCCTCACCGAAGGCCATGAGCAGCAGCGCCACGTCGTCCACCCGGTGCGAGGAGCCGACCTCGCGCAGGATCCGTTCCGCCAGCAGCTCCAGGCCGTCCGGCCCCTGCGCCCCGCCGCGCCCGAGCGCGGCCCGCAGCAGGTCCACCCCCTGGTCGATCGCCATCGCCGGATCCTCCACCAGCCCGTCCGTGTACAGCGCGACCACCGTGCCGGGCGCCAGGCGCAGCTCGCTGACCGGGTACTCGGCCTGTTCCTCCACGCCCAGCAGCGGCCCGCCCGGCACGTACAGCGCCTCGGCCCACCCGTCCGGGAAGCGCAGCACCGGTGGCAGGTGCCCGGCCCGGGCGATCCGGGCGCGGCCGTCGGCGGGGGTGAGGCGGACGAGGCAACAGCTGGCGAGCAGTCCGGGGTCGAGGTCGAGGAGGAGCCGGTTGGTGCGGGCGAGCACCTGGTCGGGCGGGTCGCCGCCGGTGGCGAAGGCGCGGACGGCGCTGCGCAGCTGGCCCATGGTGGCGGCCGCGCCGACGCTGTGGCCCTCGACGTCGCCGATCACCAGGGTGACGTCCCCGCCGGTGACGATCGCGTCGTACCAGTCGCCGCCGATCTCCATGCCCTGGGTACCGGGCAGGTAGCGGGCGGCGATCCGGATGCCGGGCACGTCCGGGAGGCGGTGCGGCAGCAGCGCCTGCTGGAGGCCGCGGGCCAGGGCGAACTCAGCGTCGTACAGCCGGGCCCGTTCCAGGGCCTGGGCGATGAAGCCGCCGAGGGCGGTGAGCAGGCCGCGGTCCTCCGCGGTGAAGGGGCGCGGCCGGTCGAAGCCGAGGATGCAGCTGCCGACGGGGTGGCCGGAGGCGATCAGCGGCAGGAAGGCCCAGGCGCCCATGTCGTCGAGCGCGATGCCGGGGTAGGCGGCGGCGAGTTCGCGGACCGATTCGAAGAAGATCGGGGTGCCGGTGCTGAGCGTCTCCGCGCCGGGGATGCGGGCGGCGACCGGGGTGCCCTCGAAGCCGTCCAGGAAGCCGTCCGGGTAGCCGGTCTGCGAGATCAGGTGCAGGTGTTTGTCGCGCACCCCGTAGATGGCGAGCTCCTGGCCGCCGAAGGCCGGCAGGATCTCCTCGGCCACGGCCCGGCAGACCTCGCGCACGCTGACCGCCTCGGTGAGCGCGCTGGCGAGCTGGAGCAGGTGGTAGGTGCCGCCGATGCCGGCTGGGGCACCGGTCGGGGTGGCGCCGCGGGCCGCGGACGGCGGGGGCGCGGCCCTCGGTTCGGCCGCGCCCGGCGGGGCTTCGGCGGCCACCACCCGGCCGGTGACGCCGTGCGTGTCGGGGTAGAGCGAGAAGGCGAGCCAGCCGTCCGGCGGGCGGGCGGCCAGGAAGGCGGTGGGCTGCTGGGAGAGCAGGGCGGCCCGGTAGCGGTTCTCGAAGAAGGGGTCGGCGAGCCAGGGCAGCACGTCCCACAGGTGGTGGCCGACCAGGTCCTCGCGGCGCGCCTGGAGCAGTGGCTCGGTGGCGCGGTTGGCGTAGCTGACCCGGCCGTCCGGGTCGAGTGAGAAGACGCCCTCGCGCAGTCGCTCGACGGCGGCCGCGGCCGCGGTGAGGGTGCGGGCGTCCAGCACGGCGCCGACCAGATGGGTGCGGCCGTCCGAGATCGCCGCGGGCACCCGCGCCCAGAGCTCCACCGGGTACGGGTGGCCGTCCGGCCCGAGCACCCGGACCCTGGCCGCCAGCACCTCGCCCCGGGCCAGGGCGGTCCGGGCGGCGGCCCGGAACTCGGGCAGGTCACCGGGGGCGATCCGGCTGCCGAGGGCCGCCACCGTACCGTCGAACTCGTCGGGCTCGAGGCCGAAGATCGCGAGGAACTGCTGGTCGGCGGCCAGCGCCCCGGTGGCGACGTTCCAGTCGAACATCCCGACCCGGCAGGTCGGCGCGGACGGCGGCGGCAGCTCGACCACGGCCGCGTCGCCGCCCGGCTCCACGGGGTGCCCGGCCGCCGCCAGGCCCGCCAGCCCGGCGGCCAGCCGCTCGGCCACCTCCGCCAGCCGCGACGGGGCGTCCTCCGGGACGCCGTCGTCGGAGGCCGGCCAGAACACGCTGAGCACCCCGAACCGCTCCTCGCCACCCGCCACCGGCACGCAGGCGGAGGCGAAGTCGTACGGCATGCCGACCGCGAGCTGCGGGAAGCGCCGCATGGTGTCCTCGGTGTCGGCGAGGGTGACGGTCCGCCCGGTGCGGAAGCTGACGGCGACGGGCAGCGGGCCGGCGGCGGCGATCCGCCGGAACGGGCTCATGATCGACAGCGGTACGCCCGCGATCGTGCAGAGCACCAGCGAGCGGCCGTCCCGCGAGCGCAGGTACACCATCGCCCCGTACGCCCCGGTGCCGCCGAGCGCCCGGCGGACGGCGCCCGCCAGCAGGTCGTCCCGCTCGGCCGCCGCCGGGGCGGCGTGGGGCTCCAGCGGCCGGTGCGGGCCGGGCGGCGCCGCCCGGTCACGGCCGCCCGCGTGCGGATGGCGCATGCTCTTTTGCTACGCCGGGCCCCGGGGCGTGTCAAGGCGAGCCCTCCGGGGCCCCGGATGCCCGTCGGCCCCGGTTGCGCCAGCATGGACGGCATGCCGACCGCCTCCGGCCGCACCACCGTGGTCAACCTCAAGGGCCACCGCGACGACCCCTCCTGCGCCGACGTCGTCTACGTCGGCCGCGCCATGCACCGCGGCGGCTGGCACCTGTCCGAATCCCCGCTGCACTGCCCCTACCGCCCCGGCCCCGACCTCACCCGCGAGCAGATGGTCGCCGACTACCGCGCCTACCTCCTCGCCCGCCCCGACCTGCTCGCCCTCGTCCCGCCCCTGCGCGGCCACCGCCTCGGCTGCTGGTGCGCCCCGCTCCCCTGCCACGCCGACGTCCTCGCCGACCTCGCCGACCACCCCCCGCAGCACTGACGCGCGGGCGCCTCTGCTCCTGCGGACCATTACGCCCCGGGTCGGGGTTTCGGGTGGTTCGGGGGCTGTTCGATATCCTCCGGGCGAGTGGTGGCGCGTGGGGCGCCATGGGGGAGGTGGGAGCCGGTATGCAGTCGCCGTCGTCCGAGGGGCCCGTGCGCGAGGCCTCGTGGCAGTGGGACGGGGAGGCGGACGGCGCCGCGCGGGAGCCCGTGGACGTGGTCGGCGGGGGCGGGGACGGGCCGCGGCTGAGCCGGCGCGGGCTGCTGGCGGGGGCCGGGGTGCTGGCGGCGGGCGCGGCGGTGTGGGCGTTCGGCCGTTCGGGTGCGGACCAGCCGGCTCCGCCGCCGAAGCCGCGGCCGACCGCGCTGTCCGGGCCGACCCCGCTGTGGACGTACCGGGGGCCGGAGGCGATGACCCCGGAGCGGCTGACCGGCCCGCCGACCCGGCCGGTGTTCCTGTCCCGGGCCGGGCTCCAGGTCCTGGACCCGGCCACCGGCGAGCCCGCGCGGCTGCTCACCGTCGACCCACCGCGCGGGAACTGGCCGAGCGACCTGGAGGTGCTGGGCAAGGTGGTGCTCGGGCCGGACCGGGTCTTCACCACCTCCCCGGGCCACCTGGACGCCCGCCACCTCGGCGACCCCGCCGCCGACTGGAGCCTGCCGCTGCCCGACGACCTACAGGGCTCCGTCCAGTTGTCCGGCTTCGACGACGGCACCCTGTACGGCTACGTCTGGGACTGGTCGCAGCAGAGCTCGACGCCGAACGGCCGGCTCTTCGCCGTCCGGGTCGCGGACCGCTCGGTGCTGTGGCACCTCTCCATCGACCGCAACGAGCGGCCGTTCACCCCGGTCACCGCGCCCGGCAGCCGCCTCCCGTGCCTGCGCAACCTGGGCGACGGCAGCGAGCTGGTGGTCCGGGACGCCGCCGACGGCCGGGAGCTGTGGACGGCCCCCAGCACCGGCGGCCTGAGCTGGTGCGTCGGCGGCCCGGTGCACGTCTACGTCCCCGACGGCGCCGACGGCGTCCGTGCGCTGCGCCCCGGCGGCGAGCCGGCCTGGACGGTCTCTCCCGCCCGGGGCGAGTCGTGGCGGGCGATGGCCCTGGTCTCCGACGGCCCGCGGGTCTACCTGACCCGCGACAACGGCCTGGTCACCGGGCACGACGCGGTCACCGGCGCACGGCAGTGGGCCTACCGGCTGCCGTTCCTGCTGGACCGCCGCAGCCATCCGCTGGTGGTCGGCGGCACGCTGTTCGTCCCCGGCCCGGCGGCCGCCGGGGTGTGCGCGATCGACACCGCGAGCGGCACGCCGCGCTGGACGTTCCTCGACTCGGGCCCCGGCAAGGACGTCTGGTCGCTCGCCGTCGACGCGAACCACCTCTACGCCGGCCACGACGACGTCCTGCACGCCCTCCCGCTCACCTGACCGCCCGGCACCACAGCCACGATGGCACGACAGCACGACAGGATGGCCTGATGCAGGTGCACCCGATCTCCCCCGACCGGCTGGCCGAGGTGCTCGCCGACCGCATCGCCGCGCTGTCCGACCCCGGCGGCCGGTGGCTGCGGGTCGCGGTGGACGGCGCGCCCGCCGCCCGCCCCGACGTGCTCGCCGACGCCCTGGTGGAGCCGCTGCGGCTGCGCGGCCGCCCCGCGCTGCGGGTGTCGGCGGCGGGCTTCCTGCGCCCGGCCTCGATCCGGCTGGAGTACGGCCACCAGGACGCGGACGCCTTCCACGACCTCTGGCTGGACGACCGCGCCCTGCTGCGCGAGGTACTGGACCCGCTGGAGCCCGGTGCCAGCGGCCGCGTCCTGCCCTCGCTGCGCGACCCGGTGACGGACCGCTCGACCCGCGCCGCGTACACCGAACTGCCGCCCGGCGGCGTGCTGTTGCTGGACGGCGCGCTGCTGCTCGGCCGCTGGCTGCCGCTGGAGCTGGCCGTCCACCTCGCGCTCACCCCGAGCGCCCTGGCCCGCCGCACGCCCGCCGACCAGCAGTGGACGCTGCCCGCCTTCGCCCGCTACGAAGCGGAGACCGGCCCGGCCGAGGCCGCCGACGTCACCGTCCGGGTGGACGACCCGCGTCATCCGGCCCTGGTCGAGCGGACCTGACACCCGTACCGGCCGGGGCCGGGCCGCGCTGGCAGTAGGGGCACCAGTACGCCACCCGGTCCTGCGGGGGCGCGCCCTGGCGGGCGGTCCGCACGAGGGTGCCGCAGCGCGGGCAAGGGAGGCCGGCCCGGCCGTAGACCCAGTGCTGGTGGCCGCGCCGGGTGTCGCCGGTGGTGACGTGGCCGGGGCGCAGCCGGTTGGCGTCGAGGATCTCCCGGGCCCGCTCCACCAGCCGGTCGGGGCGCGGGAGTTGGCCGACCTCGGTCCACGGGGTGACGCCGGCCAGGTAGCAGAGTTCGGCGGCGTAGACGTTGCCGATGCCGGCGAGGTTGCGCTGGTCGAGCAGCGCCTCGGCGAGCGGGCGGCCGGGGTGGGCGAGCAGCCGGCGGACGGCCTCCACCGGGTCCCAGTCGGGGCCGAGCAGGTCGGGGCCGAGGTGGCCGACGGCGCGTTGCTCGTCGGCGGTGCGCAGCAGGTCGACGACGGGCAGCCGGTAGCCGACGGCGGTGCCCCGCTCGGTGCCGAGGACGGCGCGGATCTGCCAGGCGGGGCCGCCGGACCAGCGCTCGCCAGGCCGGTAGACCTCCCAGCGGCCGTCCATCCGCAGGTGGGTGTGCAGGGTGAGGCCGCCTTCGAGGCGGGTGAGCAGGTGCTTGCCGCGCGGGGCGACCTCCAGCACCCGGCGGCCGGCGAGGACGGCGGTGGCGTGCGCGGGCACCCGCAGGTCGGCGCTGGTCAGCACCTGCCCGGCGAGGGCCTCGTGCAGCCGGGCCGCCGCGCGGTAGACGGAGTCACCTTCTGGCATGCCTCCATCCTCCACCGCGCGGCGGCCCGGCGGGGCGGCGCGCTACTCGGCCTCGGCCACCTGGCCCTCCCGGACGACGACGACCGGGCAGGGCGCGTGCTCGGTGAGGTGGCGGCTGACCGAGCCGAGCAGCACGCCGGAGAAGCCGCCGAGGCCGCGGCTGCCGACGACGAGCAGCGCGGCGCCCTTGGCGGCCTCCAGCAGGGCCTGGGCGGCGTTGCCGGGCATCACGCTCTCGCTGATCCGCACGCCCGGGTCGTCGCCGACGACCCTGACGACGGTGTCGGAGAGGGTCTTGCCTGCCAGTTCCTCGGGGTTGAAGACCTCGGCGGACGGCACGCTCGGCGCGGCCCAGCCGTAGAACGCCGGGTACTCCCAGGCGGCGATCGCGGTGATGGTCCCGCCGACGGCCCGCGCGTAGTCGACCGCCCAGCGCAGCGCCTGCTCCGAGGCGGGCGAGCCGTCCACGCCGACGACGATCCGGGGGTTGGCACTCATGGCGTTACTCCTTGGCGCTCAGTTCCTGCTCGGTCCCGACACCCCGAACATAGATCAAATCGGGCGTGTGGTCGATATTTGCCACGCCGTGATCGGCGTTTTGCATTCAGATCGATGGCAATAGGCCTGACCGATCTGCGGTTCTGCGGTTCTGCGGTTCTGCGGTTCTGCGGTTCTGCGGTTCTGCGGTTCTGCGGTTCTGCGGTTCTGCGGTTCTGCGAGGATGCCCGCTTACCGGACCATCCCTGACGGCTCAACTCCGGTAAGCGGCCCAGGAGTCGGCCATCCGCTGGACCTGGCCAGGGGTGAACTGGCTCATGCAGGAGTCGTAGCTGTAGTCCATGAAGTTGTGGATCGGGTCCAGGCCGGGCCCGGTGCAGGTGTGGCGGCCCTCGGGGCAGCCGTAGGCGGGGGTGCGCTCGGGCGGGGTGTCGTCCACGTAGTCGCCCGGGGGCAGGCAGCCGCCCTGGAAGGTGTGGAAGAGGCCGAGCCAGTGGCCGATCTCGTGGGTGGCGCTGCTGCCCTCGTTGTAGTGGGCGGCGGCGCCGCCGGGCAGGGAGGCGTCGAGGACGACCACGCCGTCGTCGGCGGGGTTCGAGCGGTAGGCGCCCGGGAAGGTCGACCAGCCGAGCAGGGACTGGCCGAGCTTGGCGGTGTAGAGGTTGAGGGTACCCGCGTCGCCCTTGCGCAGCGCGCTCTTCATCGCCGCCTCGGCCCCGGAGCCGGGAGTGATGCCGTCGTACCAGGAGGCGTTGTCGGTGTAGTCGGTGCCGGCCAGCTCGAAGTGGAACTGGCTGGGGGTGTTGCCGTCGCCCTGGCCGCCGTAGGTCGCGTTGAGGTGGTCGATCTGGGCGGCGACGACGCCCCCGTCGAGCCGGCCGGCGTCACCGGCGTGGATCACGTGGACGAAGACCGGCACCGCCGTCGGGGCGCCGATCCGGGCGTGGGCGGAGGAGAGCTGGGCGAGCCGGTCGTCGAGGTCCGCCTGCATCGCCCGGGCCTCGGCGGCGGTGACGGCGTTCGGGTCCCGCCCCGCCTGGCTGCCGGCCGGCTTGCGGGCGGCGGCGTCGGAGTCGGAGCCCGCACAGGCCGCGGTCACGGCGGCCGCGGCGGCCGCGGCGGTCACGGCGGCGGAGTGCGGGGCCGGGGCGGCGAGCTGGCTGAGACCGGTGGCCGCGACCAGCGCGGCGGCCCAGGGGAACAGACGGGGGGCACGCGAGCGCACCCGGGCAGTACGGCGCATCTGCGCTCCTGACAAGGGAGTTGACGGAGTGTCGGCCGCGCCCCGGGCCCGCCCGGCTCGGCGCGGACCCGCCGAGACTACGACGCGGCGAAGACGATCTCCCGCAGGGCGCGCGCGGCGGCCCGGTCGAGTACCACGGCCGACGCACAGCCCTCCGGCGGCCGCCCGGCCCCGGTGAGCCGGCGCCGCAGCCTGTCGACGGCGGCCCGGTGCCGGAGGAAGGCGTAGCGGGAGACGCCCTGCCCCCGGCTCTGCTGGCCCTCCCGCGCCTCGGCCGGTTCGGCGTCCAGCAGCAGCAGGTGCACCCGGCGGCCCTGCCGGGCGGCGGCGCGGGTCAGCCAGAACCGCACCCAGGACAGCGAGCCGCAGTCGTGGACGGCGAGCGGCCCGCCGGCCAGCACCGCGCGCCGCAGCCGCCGGTAGTGCGCGATCCGCGCCAGCGGGCGGTAGAGGGCGTACGGGAGGCGGCCGGGCAGCCTGGCCGCGTACTCCTCGCGGACCAGCTGGGAGTCGACCAGCGGGGCGCGCACGCAGCGGCGCATCAGGGTGCTCTTGCCGCTGCCGGGCAGGCCGGAGACGACCAGCAGGTCGCCGGCGGGGTAGTGCAGCGCCACCGGGGCGGGGCCGGTCCGCAGGTCGTGCAGGCCGGGGTGCACCCGTAAGACCTGCGGGGCGGCGGCGGGGCCCCGTCCAGGGGGCGGCGGCACCCGGGGTGCCGCCGCCTCCGCCGTTCTCGTCCTGGTCACCGGTCCTCCCCGCGCCGTTCCCTCCCTCGGAGCATTACGCATTCCCAAGAGCGAGTAAAGAGCGGTGGTCGCCGGGCCCGGTCGGCCGGTGCCGGATCAGGGCGTGCCGTGCGGGCGGGTCAGCCGAGCTGGGGGGCGACCCGGGAGGCGATGAGCTCCAGGTGGTCGAGGTCGTCCAGGTCCAGGATCTGCAGGTAGACCCGCTCGCTGCCGACGGCCGCGTACCGGCCGATCTTCTCGGCGACCTCGTCCGGGGTGCCGGCCAGGCCGTTGGCCTTCAGCTCGTCCACGTCCCGGCCGATCACGGCCGCCCGGCGGGCCACCTCGGCGTCGTCGCGGCCGACGCAGGCCACCAGGGCGTTGGAGTACACCAGGTCGCCGACCGAGCGCCCGGCCTGCTCGACGGCGGCCTTGACCCGGCCGAACTGGGCGGCGCTGTCCTCCACCGAGGCGAACGGCAGGTTGAACTCGTCGGCGAAGCGGGCGGCCAGCGCCGGGGTCCGCTTCGGGCCGAGCCCGCCGACCAGCACCGGGATCCGGTCCTGGGCCGGCTTGGGCAGCGCCGGCGAGCCGGTCAGCGTGTAGTACTCGCCGGCGAAGTCGAAGGTGTCGCCGAGCTTGGTGTTCCACAGGCCGGTGATGATCGCCAGCTGCTCCTCCAGCCGCCCGAACTTCTCCTTCGGGAAGGGGATGCCGTAGGCGGCGTGCTCGGCCTCGTACCAGCCGGCGCCGAGGCCGAACTCGACCCGGCCGCCGCTCATCGCGTCCACCTGGGCGACCTGGATCGCGGTGACGCCGGGCAGGCGGAAGGTCGCGGCGGTCATCAGGGTGCCGAGGCGGATGGTGCGGGTGTCGCGGGCGAGGCCGGCCAGGGTGATCCAGGCGTCGGTCGGCCCGGGCAGGCCGTCGACGTCGCCCATCTTCAGGTAGTGGTCGGAGCGGAAGAAGGCACTGAAGACGCCCAGGTCCTCGGCGGCCCGGGCGACCGCCAGGAGGGTGTCGTAGCTCGCGCCCTGCTGCGGTTCGGTGAAGATGCGGAGATCCATGCGGACCATTCTGGTACAGACCACCCGCGGATCGGCGCAGAGAACCGGCCAAGCCGCCGAAGCTCCCGAAGGTGGCCAAGGTCTCAGCACGGAACCGTCACGAGCCGCCGGTCCGGCCGACCCGCTCGCCTACCGTGGACGGATGTTCGCCACCCCCGACGAGTCCTTCCGGCGCTCCCCCGACGAACCGGCCGGCTGCCCGCTGCCCGGCATCGTCGCCGCGTTCACGCCTCGGCTGGCCGAGTTCGCCTTCGAGCCCGGCTTCGTCGCGATGGTCGACCAGCACGTCGCGATGCTGCGCGAACTGCTGTACGCACAGGGACCGGAGCTGGCGCCCCGGCCCCTGGACCGTGAGGAACTGTCGGACTACGCGCTCGGCTTCCTGGACGCGCTCACCGAGATCGGCTGGCGGGAACCGGTGGGGTACGACTACGCGGTGCACCGGCTGACCGCGATCTGCTGGCTGGTGCGCGAGCAGGGCCTGCTGCGGGCCTGAACCCGCTGCGGGTCGCCACCTACCTCGGCTGGTCGCCCGGGCGGCCCGGGTCGATGCCGGGCGGCGGCGGGGTGGTGCCCGGAGCGGCCTGGGTGGTCGGCCGGGCCGGCTGGTTGGCCAGCACGTCCGCCCGGCCCGCCTGGTAGGCGCTGCCGCGCAGTTTGGCGCTCTCCTGCTCGGCGTGGTCCAGCCAGCGCTCCCAGCGCTGGCGCATCGGCAGGATCAGGCCGCCGCCGACACCCACCACCAGCACACCGGCGATCGTGGCGAGCGCCGCGATCAGCACCGGTCCGGTGATCGCGGTGGCGATCCCGGCCTGGCCGAGCGCCGCGATCACGCCCAGCGCGACGATGAACGCCCAGGCGATCGTGGCGACCGTCCGGCCGTACGAGGCGCCGGCGAGCGCGTTGCGCACGATGTCGCGGACGCCGTTGGCGATGGCCATCGCGACCACCACGATCGCGACCGCCACGATGCCCCTGGGCAGCCAGGCGACGATGCTGTGGATCATCACGCTGATCGGGTTCGGGCCGAAGACACCGAACGCCAGTTGCAGCACCATCAGCAGGATCGCGTAGTAGACGATCTTGCAGATGATGCCGGTCATGTCGTAGTTCGACCCGCTCAGGTGGCGGGCCATCCCGGCCCGCTCGGCGACCCGCTCCGAGCCGACCTTGCGCAGCACACGGTCCAGGACCTTGGCGATCGCCTTCGCCACGATCCAGCCGATGACCAGGATCGCCAGGAAGGCGATGAACTGCGGGATGAATTTCGCGATCTTGGACCAGGCGTCGGTGAAACCCGATCCGAAGTCCACGGAGAGTGCGAGCTGCTGAGCCACGGAGTCCTCCACTCGGTGACACGGCGCCACGAGCGGCGCGTGCGGCCCCCCACCCTTCGTGGATAGCAGCACCCCGCCCGGCCCGCGCGCGCCTGGTCCCCGGGCTGCTCCCCCCGGGTGAAACGGGCCCGTAGACGCCCCGCGTAAAGTGATGTTCAAGGGCACGGGACGGGGGCGGGACGGGACGGGACGGTGCGGGTGTGAGCAGCGACACGGTGGACGGCGGCACGACGACCGGCAGCACGGCCGGGCACCCGGCACTGCGCTGGCGGGTGCGGCCCGAGGCGGCGCGCGCCGCCGTCCTGGTGCTGCACGGCGGCGAGGAGCACAACCTCTCCCGGCCCGGTCCGGTCAACCTGCCGCTGCTGCGGATGCACGGCTTCCTGCGCTCCCTCGCCAAGGACACCGCCGGCGCCGACGTGGCCGTCGGCACCGTCCGCTACCGCCACCGGGGCTGGAACGGGCAGCGCGCCGACGCCGCGCTGGACGCCCTCGCCGCCCTCGACGAGCTGGCCCGGGAGCTGGGCGAGGTGCCGACCGTCCTGATCGGGCACTCGATGGGCGGGCGCGCGGCCCTGCGGGCCGGCGGCCACCCGGCCGTCACCGGCCTGGTCGCCCTCGCCCCCTGGTGCCCGGCCGAGGACCCGTGCGAGCAACTGGCCGGACGGGACGTGCTCCTGCTGCACGGCGACCGCGACAAGGTCACCCCGCCCGCCGAGACCCGGGCCTTCGCCGCCCGCAGCCGGGCCGCCGGCGCCCGTGTCTGCGGCTACACCGTCACCGGCAGCGGCCACGCCATGCTCCAGCGCATCCCCGACTGGCACCGGGCCACCACCCGCCTGGCCACCGCCCTGCTCGGCCTGCGCCCGCTCCCCGCCGAGACCGCCTCCGCCCTCGCCCTCCCGCCCGCCTCCCCCGAGGCCCTCACCCTCGCCCTGCCCCGCCAGCCGCGCGACTGACCCGGCGCGGACCGGCGGGCGCGCGGGGTCAGCGGGCCAGGCGGCCGAGGAGCGCGGAGGCCGCGGTGATGCCGAGCACGGTGGCCAGGGTCAGGACGGCGAAGTCGAGCGGGAGGTGGGCGCGGGTGCCGATCAGCAGGCCGCGCAGGGCGTCGACCTGGTAGCTGAGCGGGTTGGCCCGGCTGACCACCTGGAGCCAGCCCGGCATCAGGTCCACCGGGTAGAGGGCGTTGGAGCCGAAGAAGAGCGGCATCGTGATCGCCTGGCCGATGCCCATCAGGCGGTCACGGGTGAGCACGATGCCGGCGATGGTCATCGAGAGGCAGGAGAAGAACGCCGAGCCGAGCAGCACGGCGACCACGACCCCGAGCAGCCGCAGCGGGTTCCAGGTCATCGCGACTCCGAGCAGAGCGGCGATCACCACCACGACGACGGCCTGGATCACCGCCTTCACCCCGGCGGCGAAGGCCTTGCCGGTCACCAGCGCGGCGCGCGGGGTGGGGGTGACCAGCAGTTTGGTGAGCACCCCGGAGTCCCGCTCCCAGATGATCATGATGCCGTAGAAGATCGCGATGAACATGGCGGACTGGGCGATGATCCCGGGGGCCAGGAAGTCCAGGTAGGGGATGCCGCCGGTGGGGATGGCCTTGAGCCGGGTGAAGGTCTCCCCGAAGATCAGCAGCCACAGCGCGGGTTGCACGGCCCGGGTGTAGAGCTCGGTGCGGTCGTGGCGCAGCTTCTGCAGTTCGACGGTGCACATCGCCAGCGTCCGGGCGGGCACCAGCCGCCAGCCGGTGCGGGCGCGCGGGGGGACCAGCAGCAGGCCGAGGTCGGGACGGGCGGCGGTCGCGGCGGCAGTGGCAGCGGCAGTGGCGGGGCCCGGGGGCTCAGCCGACGCGGGAGGCGGTGCGGCGGGTACGGCGGACATCGCTGAACTCTCCTTCCGGAGCCTCGCCGGGGGCCAGCTCGCGGCCCGCGAAGTGGCGGAACACGTCGTCCAGACTGGGGTCGGCGAGCTGCGGATCCTGCGCGCGGACCACGGTCTTCAGTTCCTCGGTGGTGCCGAGCGCGCGGATCCGGCCACGGTCCATCAGGGCGATCCGGTCGCAGTAGCGGTCGGCCTCGTCCATGTAGTGGGTGGTGACCAGCACGGTCATCCCGGTGGCCTGCCGGACCGCCTCGACGCACTCCCAGACGCCGGTGCGGGCGATCGGGTCCAGGCCGATGGTGGGCTCGTCCATCACCAGCAGGCGCGGGGCGCTGACCAGGGCCTGAGCGAGCTCCAGCCGGCGGACCATGCCGCCGGAGTAGGTGCCGGCCATCCGGTCGGCCGCCTCGGCGAGGCCGACGGCGGCCAGCGCCTGGGCGACCCGCTCGCGGCGCTCGCCGTGCGACACGTCGAAGACGCGGGCGAACAGCGCGACGTTCTCCCGACCGGTCAGCCCGCCGTCCGCGGAGAGCTGCTGCGGCACGTAGCCGAGCAGCCGGCGGACCTCCATCCGCTGCCGGGCGGGGTCGTGGCCGAAGACCCGCACCATGCCGGCGCGGACCGGCAGCAGGGTGGTGATCGCCCGGATCGTGGTGGTCTTGCCCGCGCCGTTGGGGCCGAGCAGGCCGAACACCTCGCCGGTGCGCACCGTCAGGTCGACACCGTCGACGGCCTTGGTGCCGGCACCCTTCCCGCGCCCGTGGTGGAAGGTGTACTCCAGACCGCGGCAGGCCACCGCCGCGTCACCGCCGTCCTCCGGGAACGTCATCGCTCCTCCTCCCCCGGCTCACCGGGCCGGGTGCGCAGGCCCGTCGCCACCTCGCGCAGCGCGGGCACCGCGGCGGCCAGGGCCGCCCGGGAGTCGGCGGGCAGCCCGGCCACCACCTCCCCCACCAGCGCGGCGCGCCGGGCCCGCCAGACCGCGAGGCGTTCGACGGCCTCGTCGGTGGCGTACAGCAGGGCGGCCCGGCGGTCGGCCGGGTCCACCTCCCGGCGCAGCAGCCGCAGCGCGACCAGCTGGTTGACCAGGGTGGAGACCGAGTTGCCGGCGAGGCACAGCTCCTCGGCCGCGTCGGACACCCGCAGTCCGGGGGCGTCCATCACCAGGCGGAGCAGTTCGATCTGCGCTCCGCGGAGCCTCGGCTCGGTGAGTCCCTGCCGCAGCCGGCGGCGGACCAGGCGCTGGATGCCGACCAGCAGGGCGGAGAGTTCGTCGGCCACGTCGGGATCGGGGGTCGCCGGGAGGCCGGCGGCCGGTGCGGGGGCGAGCGTTTCCGGTGTCGCACTCATACCCCCGATTTTAGCTCTCAGTGAGAGGTATTCGTCCAGAGGACGGACGGGGTGGACCGGAGGGCTGCCGGGCGGGGCGCGGCTGTGCCAGGATCCCGGGTGACCGTGTACGGACACCCACCCACCCTCACCGCTGGGGACCATCATGAGAAGACTCGCGCTCCGCGCGCTGTCCGCGGCAACGGCGCTGTCCGCGTTGCTCGTTGCGCCGGCGGCCACTGCGGCGACCGGCGCTGCGGCGACCATCCCCGCCAGGGCCGCCGCCCCGGCCGCCGCCACCGACGCCGCCGCCCCGGTGCCGCTCAGCGGCGCGCAGTTGGCGGCCTCCTGGGCGGGGCCGCTCAGCACCCGGGGGCGGTACGTCGTCGACGCGTCGGGCGACCGGTTCAAGCTGAAGTCCGGCAACTGGTCCGGCGCGCAGGGCACGTGGCAGGGCAGCGGCTCGACCACCGATCCGGCGAACAACCAGGCCGGCCAGGTCTCGTACAACCTGCCGCTCGGCCTCGACCGGGCGCCGCTGTCCGAGATCATGGCGGGCTTCCACAGCCTCGGGCTGAACAGCGTCCGGCTGCCGTTCGCGGACGCGATGATCCGGGACACCGCCGCCGTCCCGGACGCCGCCGTCGCCGCCAACCCCGGGCTGCGCGGCAGCACCCCGCTCCAGGTGTACGACGCGGTGGTGGCGGCGCTCACCGCCGACGGGTTCGCGGTGATCCTCAACAACCACACCACCGGGTACCGGTTCTGCTGCGGCCTGGACGGCAACGAGCGGTGGAACAGCGGCCAGTCCACCGAGACCTGGGAGCAGGACTGGCTGTTCATGGTGAACCGGTACCGGGCCAACAAGCGCGTGGTCGGCGCCGACCTGCGCAACGAGGTCCGCCGCGACACCTGGGACGACCCCAACTGGGGCCTGGGCGACGGCCACGACGCGTACGCCGCCTTCGAGGAGGCGGGCAACCGGATCCTCCGGGCCGCCCCCGACCTGCTGATCATCATGGAGGGCATCAACTGGCAGGGCGTCCCGCTGGCGGGCCTGCCGCACGGCCGTCCGATGCTCAAGCCGGTGGCCACGCTCTCCCACACCCTGATCGACTCGGGCAAGCTGGTCTACTCGGCGCACTTCTACGGGTACACCGGCTCGGCCAACACCGGCGCGGGCAGCGGGCCGGGCGCCACCGGCGATCCGCGCTACCAGGATCTGACGCCCAGTCAACTCGCTGCGGTGGTCGACGAGGAGGCGCTCTTCGTCACCCGCGCCGGGCAGCACTTCACCGCCCCGGTCTGGATCAGCGAGTTCGGTGCGGGCGGGCGGGGCTCGACCGACGCCAAGGAGCAGGCCTGGTTCGACCGCTTCACCGCGATCCTGGCCGAGCACGACACCGACTTCGCCGTCTGGCCGCTGGTCGGGTGGAACAACGACGGCGTACCACAGGACAGTTGGGCGCTTCTCCACTACGACCGGGCGGGCCGGCGGCTGAGCGTCGAGGACCCGGGCGACTGGCGCGCCGCGTACTGGAACCGACTGGTCGCCGCCCCCGGGTACACCGGCCCGGTCCCGGTCCCCGCCCGCTGGAACCTGCTCGACCTCGACCACGCCGACCAGAACGCCTCCCGGCGGATGCTGGCCCTGCCCGACTGGAGCAGCGGCAACCGCAAGGGGAACTGCCCGGACGGCCAGCGCCTGATCGGCCTCGGCCGCGGTGACGGCCGTGGCCTGTGCACCGACGCCGGGCAGCCCGCCACCGGGCCCGACGCCTGGACGACCGTCACGGACGAGCGCTACGTCACCGGCGGCGACTGGGCGCCCGGCTACGACAAACTCCAGTGCCCGGACGGCCGGTTCGCGGTCGGCTACAGCGTCCGCGCCGACGCGATGGCCGCCCTGCTCTGCGCCCCGGCCGCGGCCGCGCCGCCCGCCGCGACCGACCGGGTGCTCTGGTTCGACCACGGCGACAACCGGCCCCCGGTCACCACCGGCGCCGACTCGGCGGCCAGCGACTGGGCTCCCGGGGCCTACAAGGGGCAGTGCGCCTCGAACGAGTACGTCGCGGGAGTCGCCTTCACCTGGCGCTGGCTGCACGCCGGCGTCCCGGACGCGCTGCTCTGCCGTCCGCTGGCCTGACACCGCCGCTGCCGGGGCCCGGCCGACGGGCCGGGCCCCGGCGGGAACGGTTCAGCTCAGCGCGGCCTGGGACTCCACGACCACGCCGTACAGGTCGCCGATGGTCGCCAGGGCGCTGCGGTGCAGTTGGGCGGCGCTCACCCGGGTACCCGCCGAGGCGAGCGGGCGGGTCGCGCAGGCGTCGGCGACGACGGTCGGCCGGTTGCCGCGCAGGAAGGCGCCCGCGGTGGTGAAGGCCACGCACATGTGGGTCATGAAGCCGGCGACCACCACGTCCTGGTGGCCGGCCTCGTCGAGCAGGGCGCCCAGGCCGGTGCCGACGAAGGCGTCCGGGGCCTGCTTGACGACCACGGCCTCGCCCTCGGCCGGCGCCACGGCGGGGTGGATCTGCCCGATCTCGGCACGGACGTCGTACGGGGTGCCCGCGCCGCCGTCGTTGATCACGTGGATGACCGTGGCGCCCGCCGCACGCGCCCGGGCGAGCAGGGCCGCGGCCGCGTCGAGCGCCTCCCGCCAGCCCTCCAGCTCCATCACGCCGCGCACGTAGGTGTTCTGGTAGTCGATCAGGATCAGCGTGGACGCGGCGAGCGTGGCGGGCGTCTCGTCGAGGCCGTTCAGGGCGCGCAGGGTCGTCGTGGGCATGGGGGGACCACCTTCGGTTCGGTACACGGGTAAGGGCGGGCGGCGGCTGCGACGGCCGCGGCGGCCCGCCTCCGGAACGCTACGACCGGCCACCGGATGTCGGCAATGCCGTCTAACCTGCAGATTCCGACATCGAGAGAGCATCGAGAGAGCAAGGTGGGGGCCGTGGGCGCCGTACAACGACTGATCGTCATCGTCCTGTTCGAGGGCGTCGACCTGCTCGACGTCACCGGACCGCCCGAGGTGTTCTCCCTCGTCCGGCGGGAGACCGGCGACGCGACCGGCTACCGCGTCGTCCTCGCCGCCGCGACCGCGGACCCGGTCACCACCGCCGCCGGCGTGCGGATCCTGCCCGACCTCACCTTCGACGAGGCCGCCGCGAGCGCCATCGACACCCTGCTGGTGCCCGGCGCCGTCGAGGTGGACGGCCCGCGCCGGGTCCACCCGCGCACCGACCCGGCCGTGGTCGACTGGGTGCGCACCCTCGCCGGGCGCTCACGCCGCATCGCCTCGGTCTGCGTCGGCGCGCACCTGCTCGCCGCCGCCGGGCTCCTCGACGGCAAGCGCGCCACCACCCACTGGTCGACCGCCGCGCAACTGGCCGCCGAGTACCCGGAGATCGAGGTGGACGCCGACCCGATCTTCATCCGCGAGGGCGACGTCTGGACCGGCGCGGGCATCAGCGCCTGCCTCGACCTCTCCCTCGCCCTGGTCGCCGAGGACTTCGGCGAGGAGCTCGCGCTGAGGGTCGCCCGCCAGCTCGTGATGTACCTCAAACGCCCCGGCGGCCAGAGCCAGTTCAGTGTCCCGCTGGAACCCGTCTCCACCACCCGGCGGGTCGAGGAGCTGCGCCACCACGTCCTGCGCAACCTCACCGGCCGGCTCACCGTCCCCGACCTCGCCACCCACGCCCACGTCAGCGAACGGCAGTTGACCCGGATCTTCAAGACCGAACTGGGCACCACGCCCAGCGCCTACATCGAGTCGGCCCGGGTCGAACTCGCCCGCCACCAGCTCGAATCCACCGATGCCACGCTCGACCGCGTCGCCGCCGACTGCGGGTTCGGCACCACCGACACCCTGGTCCGGGCCTTCCGCCGCCGGCTCGACACCACCCCGACCGAGTACCGCCACCGCTTCCGCACCGCCACGCCCACGCCCTGGGGGCCGCCCCCGGTCAGGGCGGCAGCCGGACCGTGAACACGGTGCGCCCCGGCCGGCTCGCCGCGTCCACCGTGCCGCCGTGCGCCCGGACCACCGCCCGCACGATCGACAGGCCGAGCCCCGTCGACCCGGTCGAGCGCGAGCGGGCGCGGTCCCCCCGGACGAACCGCTCGAACATCCGGCCCGCCAGCTCCGGCGCGATCCCCGGGCCGTCGTCGGCGACGGCCAGCCGCACCCCCGCCCCGGCCGGCTCCAGGCTCAGCTCGACCTCGGTGCCGGGCGGGGTGTGGGTCCGGGCGTTCGCCAGCAGGTTGACCACCACCTGGCTGAGCCGGTCCGCGTCCCCGCGTACCAGCACCGGTTCCTCGGGCAGCGCCAGGCGCCAGCGGTGCCCGGGCCCGGCCGCCCGGGCGTCGGCCACCGCGTTCAGCGCGATCCGGGTCAGGTCGACCTCGGCGTCGGCCAGCGGCCGGCCGGCGTCCAGCCGGGCGAGCAGCAGCAGGTCCTCGACGATCGCGCCCATCCGCACCGCTTCGGCGTCGATCCGCTCCAGCGAGTGCCGGACCGGCCCCGGCACCGCGCCCGGGTGGCGCAGCGCGAGTTCGGCGTGGCCGCGGACCGCCGCCACGGGGGTGCGCAGCTCGTGGCTGGCGTCGGCCGCGAACGCCCGCAGCCGCTCCTCCACCGCGTGCCGGCGGGCCAGCGCGTCGCCCACGTGCCCGAGCATCCGGTTGAGCGCCGCGCCGACCCGGCCGACCTCCGTCCGCGGATCGTCGTCCGGGACGCGTTCGGCCAGCGTGACGGCGCCGCTGGCGAGCGGCAGCGCGGCGACCCGCTCGGCCGTGCCCACCACCCGCCGCAGCGGACGCAGCGACCAGCCGACCCAGACCGCCCCGGCCGCCCCCGCCCCGGCGACGGCGATCGCGAAGACGGTCAGCTCCAGGGTCGCCAGCCGGTCCACGGTGTCCTCGGCCGGGCGCAGCGGCAGTCCGCTGACCAGCACGTCGCCGTCCCGGCCGGCCACCGCGCGCACCCGGTAGTGGCCCTGCGCGCGGCCCAGGTCGACGGTGCGGGCCGGCCCGCCGACCGGCAGGGCGGCCAGGGCTCGCTGCTCGGCCGGCGAGAACACCAGCCGGTCGTCGGCGCTGGGGCCGTTGGCGTCGTCGGCGTCCCCGTCGACCACGCCCGCCGCGGTGACCCGGCCGTCCAGCAGCCGGGCGCCCAGGGTGCCGGGGGTCTGCGCCCGGGTGTCGGTGCCGCCGCCCTGGCCGGCGTGCTCCAGGCTGGCGGCGTAGCGCCCGCCGGCGTCGGCGAGCTGCTGGTCCAGGCGGTCCACCAGGAAGTGGCGCAGCGCCGCCGTGGTGGCGAGGCCGACCGCGGCGCAGGTCACCACCAGGAGCACCAGCAGGCCGGCGATCAGCCGGGCCCGCAGCGTCCGCGGCACCAGCCGGGCGGCCCGGCGGCGCGCCCTGGCGGCGCCCGTCACGGGGCCGCCGGTCGTGGGCCAGCCGGTCACGGGGCCGCCTTGATCAGGTAGCCGGCGCCGCGCACCGTGTGGATCATCGGCGTCCGGCCCGCGTCCAACTTCTTGCGCAGATAGCTGATGTACAGCTCGACGACGTGCGCCTGCCCGCCGAAGTCGTACGACCAGACGGCGTCCAGGATCTGCGCCTTGCTGAGCACCTGGCGCGGGTGGTGCATCAGGTGGGCGAGCAGCGCGTACTCGGTCGGGCTGAGGTCGACCACCTCACCGGCGCGGGTGACCTCGCGGGCCCGCTCGTCGAGGAGGAGGTCGCCGAGCACCAGGGCGTGCGCGGGCGGTTGCCCCACGGCCCCCGGCGGGGTGGCGCGGCGCAGCAGCCCGCGCAGCCGGACCACCACCTCGGCCAGGCTGAACGGCTTGGTCACGTAGTCGTCGCCACCCGCCGCGATGCCCGCGATCCGGTCCTCGACGGCGTCCCGGGCGGTGAGGAAGAGCACCCGCACCTCGGGCCGCTCGGCGTGGATGCGGCGCAGCACCTCCATGCCGTCGAGGTCGGGGAGCATCATGTCGAGCACCACGGCGTCCGGGCGCCAGTGCGCCGCCGCCCGGACGGCGGCCAGACCGGTGGTCTCGCCCCGTGCCTGCCAGCCCTCGTAGCGGACCGCGCCGCAGACCACCTCCACCAGGTCCGGTTCGTCGTCGACGACGAGGACCCGCCAGTCCTGCCGGTCGGCGCCCCGCTCGGCGGTGTCGTCCATGGTGCTCCCTGGGTGCAGGCGGTCGGCCGCCTTCATCCTGGCCCACCGCGATGAGAAAGCCGTGAGACCGGCAGTCGCCCGGGAAACCCGATCCACCCACCCTGACCTGCGGCGACATCGCCGGAGGCGACGGGGGTGGCGGCCCCGGTTCAGAGCCGGCTCAGAGGTTGCGGTGCGATCGTGGTGCGCCCCGGCGGTGCTCGCCCGCCGGGCCCGAAGGAGGATCCCCGATGGCCACCGCCGCCCCGCCGAGACCCGCCGCCCGCACCCGCCGGGCGGCCCCGCGCCGCCCGGCCGCCGCCCGGCCGGACGCGGTGCTGGGCCTGATCGCCGCCGGGGCGCTCGGCGTCCTCGCGCTGTGGTGGTCCGACACCCCGGCGGTCGCCGGCGCGGCCGGCTGGCTGACCGGGGCGGGCCGGATCACCGGCCTGCTCGCCGGGTACACGGCGCCGGTGCTGCTCCTGCTGATGGCCCGGCTGCCGCCGGTGGAGCGCGGGGTCGGCGCCGACCGGCTGGCCCGCTGGCACGCGTTCGGCGGGCGCTGGCTGGTCGCCGTGGTGACGGTGCACGTGCTGTCGGTCGTCTGGGGGTACGCGCTGACGGACGGGCGCGGCCCGCTCGGCGAGGGTGTGGAGATCGTCCTCCACTACCCCGAGATGCTCAAGGCCGCGCTGGGCACCCTGCTGATGCTGGGCACCGGCGCCGTCTCCGCCCGGGCCGCCCGGCGCCGCCTCCCGTACGAGGCCTGGTACTACCTGCACCTGGCCACCTACCTCGCGGTGGCGCTCGCCTTCGGCCACCAGCTGGCCACCGGCGCCGACCTCGGCGACGGCCCGGCCCGCGCCGCCTGGTACGCGCTCTACCTCGGCACCGCCGCCCTGCTGGGCTGGTACCGGCTGGCCCGGCCCTGGCGGCTCGACCGCCGGCACCGGCTGCGGGTGGCGGAGGTCCGCCGGGAGGGGCCGGGCGTGGTGTCGCTGTTCCTGACCGGTCGGCGGCTGGACGAACTCCGGGCCGAGCCGGGCCAGTTCTTCCGCCTCCAGTTCCAGACTCCCGGCCTGCGGTGGGCCGCCAACCCGTACTCGCTGTCCGCGCCGCCGCGCCCGGACTTCCTGCGCTTCACCGTCAAGGACCTCGGCGGGCACAGCGCCGCGGTGGCCGCGCTGCGCCCGGGCACCCCGGTGCGCGCCGAGGGCCCGTACGGGGCGTTCACGGGGCGGCTGCAACGGCGGCGCCGGGTGCTGCTGCTCGGGGCTGGGGTGGGGATCACCCCGCTGCGGGCGCTGTTCGAGACGCTGCCGGGCGAGCTGACCCTGGTCCAGCGGGCCGGACGCCCGGAGGACGTGCTGTTCCGGGCGGAGCTGGCGGAGGTGGCCCGGCGGCGGGGCGCCGCAGTGCACGAACTGGTCGGCCCGCGGGCGCGGATCGGCGACCTCGGCCGCGCGCTCGCCCGGCTCGTCCCCGACCTCGCCGAGCACGAGGTCTACCTGTGCGGGCCGGACGCGCTGGCCGAGGAGGCCGTCCGTTCGCTGCGGGCCGCCGGGGTGCGGGCGGGGCGCATCCACCGGGAGTCCTTCGACTTCTGAGCCCGATCGCCGAGCCCGCCGGACCTGCCGAGCCCGTCCCACCACGCCACCTCCACCACACCCCGAGGAGCCCCGCCCATGCGCCGAGCCGTCGTCACCGGTGCCGCCACCGCGGCCGGAGTCGTCCTGCTGCTCTCCCTCAAACCGCACGGGGCCACCGGGCCCGCGCCGGTGATCAGCTCCGGCGGCACGGGCTCGTCCGGTGCCGCGGGCTCGTCCGGCACCGGTTCGTCCGGCACCGCCGCCGGGGCCTCCGACGCCACCGCCGGGCCGTCGGGCTCCCCCACCGCACCGGCCACCGGTGGCTCTGGCGGCACCGGCGGCACCGGCGGCACCCGGAAGGTCACCGGCGACGCCGTGAACACCCGCTACGGCCCCGTCCAGGTCGAGGTCACCCTCGCCGGCAGCCGGATCACCGCCGTCGACGTCGTCAAGTACCCCACCGAGGACCGCCGGGACCGCGAGATCAACAGTTCCGCGCTGCCCCTGCTCAACCAGGAGGCGATCGCCGCGCAGAGCGCCGGGATCGACGTGGTCAGCGGCGCGACCTTCACCAGCGACGGCTACGTCCGCTCCCTGCAGAGCGCGCTCGACCGCGCCGGGCGGTGAGGCACGGTGCTCCGCCACGCCGAACCCGTCATGGGCACCGTCTTCTCGATCGCCGTCCGCGATCCCGGCCCGGACACGCCCGCCGCGCTCCGCCGGATCGCCGACCGGCTGCACCGGATCGACGCGGTGTTCTCGCCCTACCGGCCGGACAGCGACATCAGCCGCCTCGACCGGGGCGAACTCGCCCTCGCCGACTGCGATCCGCAGGTCCGCGCCGTCCTGGCCGCCTGCCGCGAGGTCGCCGCGCAGACCGACGGCTTCTTCACCGAGCGGCCCGGCGGCCGGCTCGACCCGAGCGGCTGGGTCAAGGGGTGGGCGGTCGAGGAGGCGGCCGGGCTGCTGCGCGCCGCCGGGGCCCGGCAGTACTGCGTCAGCGGCGGCGGGGACATGCAGACCGCCGGCGGGCCGTGGCGGATCGGGGTCGCCCACCCGCTGCGGCCGGACGCGCTGGCCGCCGTCCTGGGCGGCGACGACCTCGCGGTGGCCACCTCCGGCACCGCCGAGCGCGGCGCGCACATCCTCGATCCGCACACCGGCCGGCCGGCGCTCGGCCTCGCCTCGCTGACCCTGGTCGGCGCCCCCGGCACCGGGATCGCCCGCACCGACGCCTGGGCCACCGCCGCCTTCGCGATGGGCCCCGACCGCGCGCTCGTCTGGGCCGCCCGGCAGCCCGGCGTCGAGGCCCTCGCCGTCCTGCCCGACGGGACCAAGCGCTGGACGCCCGGCCTGCCCCGGCACCTCCCGCCCACCGGCCCCGCCGACTGGCGGCCGGCCGCCCCGGCGGCCCGAGCAGGGCCGTTTGCGCGCCAACTGGCTTTCGAACGCTGATAGTTCACTCCATCAGGTGAAGAACTCGATCATGACTCATCCGCCCCGACCCGGGTGGCCGATAGTGGGGAGACCGATCGGACGCACACCATCCGGTCCCACCGGAACGCGTGGACCCGCGGACACGCGTGAACCCACGGAAAGAGGTAGCGACACATGCCCACCGAGGCCACCCGGCGGATCGACCTCGTCTTCTCCCTGTTCGACGCCAACCGCAACGGCGTCGTCGAGGTCGACGACTTCAACCTGATGACGGCCCGCGTGGTCGCGGCCGCCGCCGATTCGGACGACGCCGCGAAGGCCGCGATCCGCGCCGCCTTCCGGCGCTACTGGACCACCCTGGTCAGCGAGTTGGACACCGACGGCGACGGCGTGATCAGCCGCGAGGAGTTCGGCGGCTTCGTCCTCTCGCCCGAGCGCTTCGGCCCCACCGCCGGCGAGTTCGCCGACGCCCTGGCCGCGCTCGGCGACCCGGACGGCGACGGCCTGATCGAGCGCCCGCTGTTCGTGGCGCTGATGTCCGCGATCGGCTTCGAGCACGCCAACATCCACGCCCTCTTCGACGCCTTCGGCCCCACCCCCGAGGACCGCATCACGGTGGCCGTCTGGGCCGCCGGGATCCGCGACTACTACGCCCCGGACAAGGCCGGCATCCCCGGCGACCTGCTGGTGGGCCAACCGGCCGCCTGATCTCCCCGGGGAGCGCCCGCCCCGGATCGGCTGAGCGACGGCGCCGCCGCCCCGCACCTGCCCGGCGGCGCCGTCCCGCGCTTCGCGCACCGGGCCCACGGCCGCCCGCGCCACCACCCACGACCGGTCCGCCGGGCAGGTCCTGTCCGGCCGCTCCTGCCGGACAGGACCTGGTCGCGGCTTCCCGAAGTCCGAACACCAGGAGGGATCATGGCCACCGCCGCCCGCCCCCGTGCCGGCGTCGACGAGGGCGTCGGACCGACCGCCCTGATGGTCGCCGCCGCCCGCGCGATCGAGACCCACCGCCCCGACGCCCTCGCCCGGGACGCCCACGCCGAGCACTTCGTACGCGCCGCCCGGTCTTCCGCGCACTGGCCGGTGCACCCCCGGGACGTCCCGGGCGGCGAGGCCGATCCGCTCTGGGGGCGGCTCGGCCGCTACCTCGCCCTGCGGACGAGGGCGCTGGACGACCAGCTGCTGTGGTCCGCCCACCTGGGCGTCCGCCAGGTCGTCCTGCTCGGCGCCGGCCTCGACACCCGGGCCTTCCGGCTCGACTGGCCCGCCGACCTCGCCGTCTTCGAGGTCGACCGGCCCGAGGTCCTCGCGTTCAAGCAGCGCGTCCTCGACCGGGTCGACGCCCGGCCGGCGGCGCGCCGCGTACCGGTGGCCGCCGACCTGCGCGGCGACTGGGCCGACGCCCTCACCGCGGCCGGCTTCCAGCCCGCCGAGCCGACCGCCTGGCTCGCCGAGAGCCTGCTGCCCTACCTGCCCGCCGCCGCCGAACAGCGACTCGCGGCCGCCGTCGACCGACTCGGCGCCGCAGGAAGCACCTTGGCGTACGAGGCCAAGCTCGGACCGGAGTCCGCGGCGGTCCGCGACAACCCCGTCTACACGACCGCTCGCGAGCGGCTCGGGGTCGACCTGCTCGCCCTGTTCGACGCCGGGCCCCGCCCCGACACCACCGCCGATCTCACCGCGCGCGGCTGGTCCACCACCGTCCACACCCCGTTCGACTTCACCCGCCACTACGGCCGCGGCCCCCGGCCCGAACCCCACGACGCCTTCGCCGCCAACCGCTGGGTCTTCGCCACCCGGTGACGCCCCCGCTCCGGGCTGCCCCGGCCGGCTCCGGCCCGCCCGGTGTTCGGTTCTGCGCACAGGCCGCCGCCGCACGGGCCCGACGTGATCCAACGGACACGCCCTAGACTTCGGCCATGCTCAAAGCCGACCGTACCGCCCGGATCCTCACCCACATCACCGAGGCGGGCAGCGCCGATGTGCACGAGCTGGCCGGCCTCCTCCAGGTGTCACCGGCCACCGTCCGCCGGGACCTCCAGGAACTGCACGACCAGGGCCTGCTGCACCGCACCCGTGGCGGGGCGGTCACCGGTGCCGTCAACCTCGAACTGCCGCTGCGCCACAAGCACGGGACGCGGCAGGCGGAGAAGCGGCGGATCGCGCTGGCGGCCGACCGGCTGGTACCGGACGGCGCCGTGGTGGGCCTGACGGGCGGCACGACGACGAGCGAGCTGGCCCGGGTGCTGGCCGAACGCGGCGGGATCACCATCGTGACCAACGCGGTCAACATCGCGGCGGACCTCATCGTCCGGCCGGAGGTCCGCCTGGTGGTGGTCGGCGGCCTGGCCCGGACCACGAGTTACGAGCTGGTGGGGCCGGCCGCCGACCGGATGCTCGCCCAGTACCACCTGGACCTCGCGTTCATCGGGGTGGACGGCCTGACCGCGCAGGACGGCTGCACGACGCACGACGAGATGGAGGCCCAGACCGACCGCGCGTTCCTGCACGCCAGCGCGCGGTCGGTGGTCCTGGCGGACAGCACCAAGATCGGCCGGGTGACCTTCGCCAAGATCTGCCCGCTCGCCGAGGTGCACGACCTCGTCACCGACGACGAGGCCACCGCGGCGCAGGAGAAGGCGATCGCCGCCTGCGGGGTGCGGGTCGCGCGCGTCTGACCTGTTCACGCGGGGTGCCCGGCCGGCGAGAACCGGCCGGGCTCTCTGTCGCACCGTCAGTTGTCATGCAACGGTCCGATAACGACATCCGGGCGACACCTCGACCCCGCCGGTCCGCCTCGTGAATACTGCCCGACGCCACGCTCTTTCGAATCTGCTCAGAACCAGCGCTCTTCAAGCAACTAGGATCAAGCGGCGTACGAAGGCGGTAACTGCGGTGAACACACGTGTACGTACCCTCTGGGCGGTCTGTGCCGTCGGCGCGCTCGCCCTCACAGCGTGCGGCGGCAGCAGTGGCGGCGGGTCCTCCCCGAACGGCGCCGTGACGCTCAAACTCGTCGCCGCCGACTACGGCGAGAAGGAGTCCAACAGCTCCAAGGCCTACTGGAACGGCGTCGCCACCGCGTTCACCGCGGCCAATCCCGGCATCAGGGTCGACGTCCAGGTGATGAACTGGAACGACATCGACAAGCAGGTCAAGACGATGATCCAGAGCGGCAACGTCCCCGACGTCCTGCAGACCGGGGGCTACGCCGACAAGGTCGCCGACGACCTCCTCTACAAGGCCGAGGACGTCCTGTCCGCCGACACCCGGGCCGACCTGATCCCGAGCTTCGCCGAGGCCGGCCGGGTCGACGGCGTGCAGTACGGCATCCCGTTCGTCTCCTCCGCCCGCGCCCTCTTCTACAACAAGGCCGTCTTCCAGCAGGCCGGCATCACCCAGCCGCCCGCCACCTGGGACGAGGTGCGCAAGGACGCCGAACTGATCAAGGCCAAGGCGCCCGGGGTCACCCCGTACGCGCTGCCGCTCGGCCCGGAGGAGGCCCAGGGCGAGAGCATGATCTGGGAGCTCGGCAACGGCGGCGGCCCGACCGCCAAGGACGGCACGTACGCCATCGACAGCCAGGCCGACGTCGACACCTTCCGCTGGCTCAAGGCCAACCTCGTCGACCCCGGCCTGACCTACGCCAACCCGGCCACCACCGACCGCAAGACCGCCTTCGCCGACTTCGCCGCGGGCAAGGCCGCCATGGCCAACGGCCACCCCTCGCTGATCCAGATGGCCAAGGACGGCAAGGTCGACTACGGCGTCGCGCCCATCCCCGGCAGGACCGGCCCGCTCGCCTCCACCCTCGGCGTCGCGGACTGGACGATGGCCTTCAAGAAGAACGGCCACCGCGACCAGATCAGGAAGTTCCTCGACTTCGCGTACTCCAAGGACAACACGCTCGCCTTCGACGAGACATACAACCTGATGCCGGTCACCCAGAGCACCCTGCGCGAGATGACCGCCAGCGGCAAGCACAAGGACCTCGAACCGTTCTTCGCCCTCCTGCCGAACGCCGTCTTCTACCCGCTCGGCAACACCACCTGGGACGCGGTCTCGGCCGAGCTCAAGAAGAGCATCGGCACCGCCGTCGCCGGGGACCCGGCCAAGGTGCTCGGCGACCTGCAGAAGAAGGCCCGGGACGCCGTCGCGAACAAGTAGGGCACGCCCGCCCCGGCCCGCGCCCCGTCCGAAAGGCACCGCCGTGTCCCTCGACTCCCCCACCCCCCAAGCCTCCGGGCCCGGGCGGCCCGCCCGGACGGGCTCCGGCCCCGGCCGGCTCGGACCGCTGCCGTGGATCGCCCCGGCCGTCCTGCTGATCCTGGCCGTCGTCCTGTGGCCCGTCTACGAGATGGTCCGCACCTCGTTCCTGCGCATCAGCACCAGCGGATTCGTCCGCGGCTCCGCCGGGCTGGACAAGTACCGCAAGCTCTTCGGCGAGGCCGACCTCGGCCGGGTGCTGCTCTCGACGGTCGTCTGGACGGTGGCCGTCGTCGGCCTGACGATGGCGCTCTCGCTCGGCCTGGCCCAGCTGTTCAACCAGCGCTTCCCCGGGCGCCGGTTCGCGCGCTGGGCCCTGATCGCCCCCTGGGCGGCGTCCGTCCTGATGACCGCCATCGGCTTCCGGTGGATGCTCGACCGGACGGCCGGCGTGCTCAACACCGCGCTGACCGACCTCGGCCTGGTCGACGGTCCCCGGGACTGGCTCGGCGACCCGTCGACCGCCTGGCCCTGGATGGTCCTCGTCGCCGTCTTCGTCTCGCTGCCGTTCACCACCTACACCCTGCTCGCCGGCCTGCAGACCGTCCCCGGCGAGCTGTACGAGGCGGCCCGGGTGGACGGCGCCTCCCCGTGGCAGGCCTACCGGAGGATCACCCTGCCGCTGCTGCGCCCGGCCTTCCTGGTCGGCCTCGTGATCAACCTGATCAACGTCTTCAACTCCTTCCCCGTCATCTGGGGCATGACCCAGGGCGGCCCGGGCAGCGCCACGGCCACCAGCACGGTGTTCATGTACCAGCTGAAGAACACCGACATCGGCGAGTCCGCGGCCATGTCGGTGGTCAACTTCGCCCTGGTGGTGCTGATGGTGCTGGTCTTCCTCAAGGTCGGCCGCTGGAACGGGGAGGAGCGTTGACGGCCCGCCCGCCCGCGCGCCGGCCACGCCCGCCCGCGCGCCGGATCCGCCCGCGCGCCCTGGTCATGGCGGCGGCGGCCTGGCTGCTGGCGGCGGTCTTCCTGCTCCCGTACCTGGAGATGGCCGTCACCGCGCTGCGCCCCGCCGACGAGCTGCGCGACGCGGGCTACCTGCCGCGCCACCCCGCCTGGTCCAACTTCGTCGACGTCTGGCGCGAGTCGACGCTCGGCGCCAACCTCAAGGTCACCCTGCTGGTCGCCGGCGGCTCCACCGTGCTGGCGCTGCTGGTCGCGCTGCCCGCCGCGTACTGCACCGCGCGGTTCAGGTACCGGGGCCGCAAGCTCTTCCTGCTGCTCGTCCTGGTCACCCAGATGTTCCAGCCGACCTCGCTGCTGGTGGGCCTCTACCGCGAGTTCTACCAGTTGGACATGCTCAACTCGGTCTGGACGCTGATCCTCTGCAACGCCGCCTTCAACCTGGCCTTCGCCGTCTGGATCCTCACCGCCTACATCGGCTCGATCCCGGTCGAGTTGGAGGAGGCCGCGCTGCTCGACGGCCTCGGCCGGCTCGGGGCGCTGCGCCGGGTGGTGCTGCCGCTGGCCATGCCCGGCGTGGTCACCGCGGTGATCTTCACCTTCATCTCCGCCTGGAACGAGTTCGTGATGGGCCTGACCCTGTCGACGGCCCCGGAGAGCCAGCCGCTGACCGTCGGCATCAACGGCTTCATCGGCAACTACACCGTGGAGTGGAACTACCTGTTCGCCGGATCGGTGGTCGCGATCGTGCCGGTCGTGGTGCTGTTCGCCGTCATCGAGCGCCACGTGGTCTCCGGGCTGACCGCCGGATCGGTCAAGTAGCCCCGGCCGTCCGGGGTGTCGGGAACGGTGACCCCGCCATTGACATGGACCGGCCACAACTGTGAATGTTGCTTGTATTCCCCCATGTTCAAGCAGCTTCGCGCAGTAAGTGAACATCTCTTGCTCATCCGACGGGAGAACACACCGTGCGCTTGGTACGACCTCGCCTCCGCCGGGCCGCCCTCACCGTGGCCCTCACCAGCATCGCCGCCGTGGCCGGGCCCGCCCTGCCGGCCCGCGCCGCCACCCCCGGCTCCGCCGTCCTCGACGGCAGCCACCAGAGCACCACCTGGCAGAGCCCCACGTACGCCAAGGGCACCCTCGGCGGCGCCGCCTCCTGCCCGTCCGCCGCCCAGGACCCGGACGGTACGGTCTGCGGCCGCTTCGACCTGACCGTCGACGCGCCCGCCGGCTACTGGGACGACAACCCCGAGGGTGGCGTCCCGCTCTCGATCCAGTGGCAGAACCCCACCGACGACTTCGACCTCTACGTCTACGACGCCAACGGCAAGGAGGTCGCCGAGAGCGCGGGCACCGCCAACCCCGAGGCGACCGTCATCCCGAAGGCCTCGGGCACGTACCACGTCCTGGTCGTCCCCTACGACGTGCACGGCGGCTCCTTCACCGGCCGCGCCTACCTGCCGCAGACCGCCGACGCGGGAGACCTCACCTCCTTCTCCGGCGGCCAGGGCAGCTACGACATCGCCGCCGGCACCCTCAAGGCCAAGGTCGACTTCCTCGCCGACGACCAGTTGCGGCTGCGCGCCGCCCCGGACGGCGTGCTCACCGACCCGGCCGGCAGCACGATCATCCGCAAGCAGCCCGAACTCCAGCGCGGCACCTCGTCGTTCGACGCCGGCGACTACTACGGCATCCGCTCCAAGGACCAGGTGCTGCGGGTCTACAAGCACCCCCTGAGGTTCGGCCTGTACAAGGCCGACAACCGCACCGCCATCTGGCAGGAGGACGCCCCGCTGCGCTGGTCCACCAGCGGGCTGCGGCAGAGCCTGGTCCGCGGCGCCGACGAGCAGTTCTTCGGCGGCGGCGAGCAGAACGGCTCCTTCTCCCACCGGGACAAGACCGTCCACGTCGCCAACAGCACCAACTGGAACGAGGGCGGCTACAACAACTCGCAGCCGTTCTACATCTCCACCGCCGGCTACGGCGTCTTCCGCAACACCTTCGCCCCGGGCAGCTACGACTTCGGCTCGCCCGTGCGCACCGGACAGCAGGAACGGCGCCTGGACGCCTACTACTTCACCGGTGACGTCAAGTCGGTGATCGGCAAGTACACCACCCTGGTCGGCAAGCCCTTCATGCCGCCCGTCTACGGCCTGGAGCCCGGCGACTCCGACTGCTACCTGCACAACGCCAACCGCGGCGAACGCCACACCACCGACGCGCTCAAGGTCGCCGACGGCTACGTGCGGAACCAGATGCCGCTCGGCTGGATGCTCGTCAACGACGGCTACGGCTGCAGCTACGAGAACCTCGCCCAGACCGGCGAGGGCCTGCGCAAGGACCACGCCCAGCTCGGGCTCTGGACCCAGAACGGCCTGCCCGACCAGGCCGCCGAGGTCAAGGCCGGCGCCCTGGTGCGCAAGCTCGACGTCGCCTGGGTCGGCAACGGCTACGACTTCGCGCTGAACGCCTGCGACCAGGCCAAGGCCGGCATCGAGGACGGCAGCGACGCCCGCGGCTTCGTCTGGCTGCCCGTCTCCTGGGCCGGCGCCCAGCGCTGCGGCGTCCTGTGGAGCGGCGACCAGAGCCTGTCCTGGGACTACATCCGCTGGCAGATCCCCACCTACGCCGGCGCCACCATGTCCGGCATCGCCTACAACACCGGCGACGTCGGCTCCATCTACCGCCGCGACCCGAAGATGTACACCCGCGACCTCCAGTGGAAGTCCTTCCTCCCGGCCATCATGACCATGGACGGCTGGGCCAGGGACATGGCCGGCAAGGAGCAGCGCGACCAGCAGCCCTGGCTGGACGGCGAGCCCTACACCTCGATCAACCGCAAGTACCTCCAGCTGAAGGAGCGGCTGCTGCCGTACATGTACACGCTGTCGGCGGAGGCCACCAGGACGGGCGTCGGCGCGGTGCGTCCGCTCGCCCTGGAGTACCCGGACGACCCGGCGGCCCTCGGCCCGAACGCCAAGTACGAGTTCCTGGCCGGGCCGGACTTCCTCGTCGCACCGGTCTACTCGGACACCTCGGTGCGCGACGGCATCTACCTGCCCAAGGGCACCTGGACCGACTACTGGACCGGGCGCACCTACCAGGGCCCCACCACGGTCAACGGCTACTCCGCGCCGCTGGACACCCTGCCGCTGTTCGTCAAGGGCGGCTCGATCGTGCCGATGTGGCCCGAGGGCACGCTGTCCTGGGAGAACCGGGACCGCACCCGGCTCGACTACGACCTCTACCCGCAGGGCGACTCCTCCTACACCCTGTACGAGGACGACGGCGTCACCCGCGGCTTCGCCGCCGGCGCCTCGGCCACCCAGCGGGTGGACGTCCGCGCCCACGGGCCGGTCACCGTCGTCAAGGTCGGTGCCAGCATGGGGAGTTACACCGGCAAGCCGGCCGAGCGGGGGTACCGCTTCACCGTGCACGGCAAGCCCGCCCCGCGCCTGGTCGTCACGCAGGGCGGACCGCTGCCCCGGCTGGACTCCGCGGCGGCGCTCGACTCGGCCGCCTCGGGCTGGTACTACGACGCCGCGACCGGGGTCACCCAGGTCAGGACGCCCGCCGTCGCCACCGACCACGGCTTCTCCGTCGAACTGATCCACGGCGGCCACTGACCGGCCGGACGCCGCAGGGCCCCCTCGCGAACCGCCGCGAGGGGGCCCTGCGGCGTTCCGGGGCCGCTGTGTCCGGGGCATTCCCCGGCCCGCCCCCGTCCCGTAGCGTGGCGGGGGTGAACGCGAACCCGTCCACCCCCGCCCGGTACGACGCCGTGATCGTCGGCGGCGGCCACAACGGGCTGGTGGCCGCCGCCTACCTCGCCCGGGCCGGACACCGGGTCCTGCTGCTCGAACGGCTGCCCCGGGTCGGCGGGGCCGCCGTCTCCACCCGGGCGTTCCCCGGCGTGGACGCCCGGCTGTCGCGCTACTCCTACCTGGTCAGCCTGCTGCCGCGCAAGATCGTCCAGGAGCTGGGCCTGCGGCTCGACCTGCGGCGCCGCCGGATCGCCTCGTACACGCCCACCGTCCGGGACGGGAAGCCCACCGGCCTGCTGGTGGACGCCGCCGACCCCGGCCGGACCGGGGAGGCGTTCCGGGCGCTCACCGGAACCGACCGGGAGTGGGAGGCCTGGCAGCGCTTCTACGGCATGACCGGACAGGTCGCCCGACGGGTCTTCCCGACCCTCACCGAGCCGCTGCCCGCACGCGCCGAACTGCGCCGGCGGATCGCCGACGACGCCGCCTGGACCGCCCTGTTCGAACGGCCGCTGGGCGAGACGATCGAACGGACCTTCAGCGACGACCTGGTCCGCGGGATCGCCCTGACGGACGCACTGATCGGTACCTTCACCCACGCCCACGACCCCTCGCTCCGGCAGAACCGCTGCTTCCTCTACCACGTGATCGGCAACGGGACGGGCGACTGGGACGTCCCGGTCGGCGGCATGGGCGCGGTGACGGACGCGCTGGCCGAGGCGGCCCTGGCCGCCGGCGCGGAGATCCGCACCGGGTGCGAGGTCACCGCCATCGCCACCGACGGCCACGGCGACGCCGAGGTGACGTACCGCCACCGGGGCGGCGAGGCCACGGCGGCGGGCCGCCGGGTGCTGGTCAACGCCGCCCCGGCCACCCTGGCCCGCCTCCTCGGCGAGGAGCCCGGGCCCGCGCCCGAGGGCGCCCAGCTGAAGGTCAACCTGGTGCTGCGCCGGCTGCCGCGGCTCCGGGACACCGGCGCGGACCCCCGGGAGGCCTTCGCGGGCACCTTCCACATCGCCGAGGGCTACCGGCAGTTGGAGACCGCCTACGCCGAGGCGGCGGCCGGCCGGATGCCCTCCGCGCCCCCGTCGGAGATCTACTGCCACACCCTCACCGACCCCACCATCCTGGGCCCCGAAGCCGTCCGCCAGGGCCTCCAGACGCTGACCCTGTTCGGCCTGCACATGCCCGCCCGGCTGTTCACCGACCCGGCCGCCAAGGAGCGCGCCCTGGCGGCCAGTCTGGCCCAACTGGACGAGGTGCTGGCCGAACCGATCGCCGACTGCCTCGCGCCGGACGCCACCGGCCGGCCCTGCGTGGAGGCCAGGACCCCGCCCGACCTGGAACGGGAGATCGGCCTGCCCGGCGGCCACATCTTCCACCGGGACCTCTCCTTCCCGTTCGCGACCGGGCCCGTGGACGGCCCCGCCGCCCGCTGGGGCGTGGCGACGGCCCACCCGAACGTCCTGCTGTGCGGCGCGGGCGCCGTCCGCGGCGGCGGAGTCAGCGGCATCCCCGGCCACAACGCCGCCCGGGCCGCCCTCGAAGCCCTCTCCGGTTAGCCCCGGTCGGCGTCGGTCAGCCTCGGTCGGCGTCGGCCCCGGTCAGCTCCGGTCGGCGTCGGCCCCGGCGATGGCCTCGGCGATGGCCTCGGCGGTGGTCTTCAGGTCGTGCAGCCACCCGTCGAGGCCCTGGCGCAGGATCGCGGTCGCGGTGGGAACGTCCGCGTCGACCTGGGGCCCGGTGTGGGTCTCCTCGGTGCTCACCCGGACGCCGCCCTCGACCTCGGTGAAGTTCCACACGTGGACGCCGTCGATGTGCAGCCCTTCGGCGACGGCGGGGCCCGTCCAGCGGATGCAGGACTCCCGCTTGAGCTGCTGGACGGTCGAGGTGATGTCCAGGCTGGTGGCGGTGGTCGCGGGGTTGGGCGGGAGCGGGGTCGTCCACCGGAACGCCGAACCCGGGCGCAGGCGGCCGTGGTCGAGGCGCTCCGCGCTCGCGACGGGGCCCTGCCAGGACGGCCAGCGCTCCACGTCGGTCTGCAGCTTCCAGATGGTGTGCAGCGGCGCGTGGACCACCGTCTCGGCCCGGTAGCGGACCTGGGCCCGGGGATCGACGCCCTGGCCGCGGCAGGTCAGGGACGGACCGGGGCGCGAGGTGGCGGCCCCGGCGGGCGCGGCCGCGGTGCCGAGGAGGCTGACGACGAGCGGGACGGCGAACAGGGCGGCGCGGACGCCGGTGCTGCGGGTGCCGGACATGGGATTCCCCTTGATCGAGTGTCAGTTGGTGGGCGGGCGTTGCCTGTCGGGCCGCGGGCGAGGCTGCGGCAGCCCCACACGCGGTAGACGCTTGCGCGTTCGTTAGAAGTTATAACGCGAATTCCCGTAAGAGGTCAACAGCTTTCGTGACACCCTCTAACCAGAGGTCGGGTGGCGGGCGGCCGAGCGCCCCAAACTCTCCTTATGGGACGGAACGTGTCGAACCCGGGACCCTACGTGACCTTCGCCCCTGCCCCAGGTCGACGCACCACCGCGCCCCCGGGCCATAAGTCCTGCTTGGCGAGGGGCCTATGAACCGTCGTTGGACGCGGCGGCGCGATCGGCTCGATGTTGGCCGCATGACGTCTCCCGCTGCGTCCGACGCGGCCGCCGTGAACCACAGCAGGCCCCCGCACGAGATCGCCGTGGTGGGCGCAGGCGCCGCCGGCACCCTCACGGCGCTGCGCCTGCTCCACCACGCGGCCGCCGGGAGACCCGCACCGGCCCGGATCTGGCTCATCGACCCCGGGCCCGCAGGCCCGGGGCTGGCGTTCGGCACCGACGCGCCGCACCACCTGCTGAACGTCCCGGCCGGCCGGATGAGCGCCCACCGGGACGACCCCGGCCACTTCGTGCGCTGGCTCGGCGACCGCGGCGGCGAGCACGACTTCGTCCCCCGGCGCCTCTTCGGCCGCTACCTCGCCGAGAGCCTGGCAGCGGCTGCCTCCGGCCCTGGCACCCCCGACCTGGTCCGAGTGCCCGACCGCGTCGTCGCCCTCACCCACCGGCCCCGAGCGACCACCCCGCCGCTGCGCCTGTGGCTGCACGACGGGCCACCGCTCGACGTCGACGCGGCGGTGCTGGCCCTGGGCAACTTCGCACCCGGCCAGGCCTGGGCACCGCCGGCGCTGCGCGACTCCGGGCGGTTCCTGGCCGACCCCTGGGCACCCGGCGCCCTGGCGGCCGTCCCCGAGGACCGCGACGTCCTGCTCGTCGGCACCGGCCTGACCATGGTCGACATGGCGCTCAGCCTGCAACGCCCCGGACGCGTCGTCCACGCCCTGTCCCGGAACGGACTGGTCCCCCGACCGCACGCCGCCACCCCGCTCACCACCCCGGCCGCACCGGCCGTCCCGCAGCTCGACGCCCGTGCGGGGCTGCCCGCGCTGCGCCGGGCCGTGCTGTGCCAGATCGCCCGCTGCCGCCGCGTCCACGGCGACTGGCGGGCCGGGGTCGACAGCCTCCGCCCCCTCACCAGCGCCCTGTGGCTGCAGCTCTCACCCGCCGACCAGGCCCGGCTGCTGGCCCGGGACCTCCGGCTCTGGGAGACCCACCGCCACCGGATCCCGCCGGTCAGCGCCAGGGCCCTGCGCACCGCCGTCGACGCGGGCCTGGTCAGCATCGGCCGGGGCACCGTGGCCGACGCCAAGACCACCGCGGACGGCCCCGGCGAGGTCGGCGAGGTCATCGACGTCCGGCTGGACGACGGCCGCGCGCTGCGGGTGGGGGCGGTGCTGAACTGCACCGGCTCCGAGGCCGAACTCACCCGGGTCGACGACCCGCTGATCACCGACCTGCTCACCACCGGCCTCGGCTCCCCCGCCCCCGTCGGCGGCGGCTTCGACACCGCCGCCGACGGCCGGCTCCTCCCCGCGGCCGGCCGGGCTCCGGCGCCGCTGTGGACGCTGGGCTCGCTGCGGCGCGGCAACCTGCTGGAGACGACCGCCATCCCGGAGATCCGCTGCCAGGCCGACGACCTCGCCCTGCTGCTGGGCCGCAGCGCGGCGGGAACGCCGAACGGGCCGGGAGCGCCGAACGGAGCGGTACCGGCCCGCTGAGCGGGCGTGCACGTCAGCGGCCCGCGGCGCGACCGGACGCGCCGCGGGCCGGGTCGCACCCGGCCGGGCCCGGTCAGGCCTGGCCGGTCGTCGAGAGCGCCACCACCTTCGTCACCGAGCCGTCGTCCCCGAGGACGTCGCGCAGGTGCCGGAAGCCCAGCCGTCGACACATCGCCAGGCTCGGGGCGTTCTCCGCACCCACCATGCCGTAGACCTCCTTGAGCCCCAACTCGTCGGCGGCGTACCGGATCAGTCCGCGGACCACCTCGGTGCCCAGGCCCCGGCCCCAGAACTCCGGGGCGAGGGCGGCGACCAGCTCGTGGCCGTCGACGTTCCCGGTCTTCTTCACCTCGGCGTGGCCCGCGTACCTCCCGTCCAGCCACAGGCCCCACACGTCGAAGATCCGCTGCGGGTACACGTCGGTCAGGATCGCGCGGAACAGCGCGCGGATCTGCGGCTCGGGCACCAGGTCCTGGCCCATCCAGCTGCACACGTCAGCGTTGCGGAGGAGGGAGACGAAGGCGTCCTCGTCCTCGGCCCGGTAGGGGATGAACTCCAGGTGTTCGGTGCGCAGCGAAGGGGTCACGGTCAGCTCCTCGGGGTTGTCGTGGGACGGGCGTGCTGCGGCCGGTCAGGATCCGGCGCTCTCCATGCGCTCGCGCAGGCTCCGCGGCCGCATGTCGGTCCACACCTCGTCGACGTAGGCGGTGCACTCCGCCTCGGTGCCCTCCTGGCCGACGGGCTGCCAGCCGGCGGGCACGTCGAGGTCGACCGGCCAGAGGGAGTACTGCTCCTCGTCGTTGCGCAGCACCTGGTAGCGGGTGTTCTCGTCCATGTCGTGCTCCTTCGTCGTTGTCGGGTTTCCAGCGGTGGTCTTGCGGCGGTGGTCTGACAGCAGGGGGTTCAGCGGCGGGTGGTCGTCGGTGGGTGGGCGGCCGTCACCGTCCTCCCCTGGCGTGCCGGGCGATGTGCCGCAGCGCCACGGCGAACTCCTCGGCCGCCCGGCGCACGGTCGCCGTGTCGTGGAGGGCGGGGCGGTGGTGCCAGGTGAAGGCGAGGCGCCCGTGCTGCGCCGCGCCCACCACCTCCACCGGGTGCGAGCCGCCGTCGCGGGGGTCGTGGTCCTGCCCGAAGGAGCCGTGCTCGGCGCGGACCAGGCCGTCGCCGGCGGTCTCGGGCCGTGCGTCCCACTGGCCGAGGTAGTTGAAGACCACCTGGCCGTGCGCGCCGGCGGCGAGGCGCTCGCGGACCTCGGGCGGGCCGAAGGTGCGCAGGGCGCCGAAGCCCAGCCCGTTGCCCGGCACGGCGCGCAGCTGGCGGCGGACCGACTTCACCAGGGCGCGCCAGTCGCGGTCCGGACCGAGGTCATCGGGGTCGGGGACGTGGAAGGTGACCGGGTACATGGTGGTGAACCAGCCGACCGTACGGGACAGGTCCACGCCCTCCACGACGTCCTCCCGGCCGTGCCCCTCCAGGTCCAGCCGGATCCGCTCGTGGCCGGTCCAGCGGGCCAGTGCCAGGGCGAGGGCGGTCAGCAGCACGTCGTTGACGCGGGTGCGGTAGGCCGCCGGGGCCGCGCGCAGCAGTGCCTCGGTGTCCTCCTCGTCCAGTTCGACGGTGACCGTCGCGGTCTCGGCGGCACCGGGTTCGACGGTCCCGGGCTCGGCCGCACCGGGGTCAGCGGCACCCGGGTCAGCGGCACCGGGGTCAGCGGGACCGGGCACGGCGGGTCGGCCGGGCAGGGCCTCGGCGGCGCTCACCGCCTCGTCCCAGTAGGGCAGTTCGTGGTCCAGGCCGCCGTCGGCGACATGGGCCGCGAGCCGGAGCGCCCAGTCCCGGTAGGAGGTGCCGCGCTCCCCCAGCGTGATCGCCGTGCCCAGGGCGGCCTGCCGGTAGGCGCTCTCCAGGTCGTCGCGCAGCAGGCGCCAGGAGACGGCGTCGACGACCAGGTGGTGGGCGACCAGCAGCAGGAGCGCCGGGCGGTCCGGGGCGCCGGTGAACAGGGCCGCCCGCAGCAGCGGGCCCCGGGCCAGGTCGAAGCCGACGTGCAGTTCGTCGGCCGCCTTGGCCATGGCCGCGTCGGCGACCTCGGCGCTCTGCCCGGTCAGGTCGTACCGGACGAGGACGTCCTCGGCGGGGGCCGGCGGCGGGTTGAACTGGTGCCAGCCCGTCTCGTCGTGGGTGAAACGCAGCCGCAGGGCGTCGTGGTGTTCGAGCAGGGCGTCCAGCGCGGCCCGCAGTGCCCGCGGGTCGGGGTCGGCGCCGAGTTCGAGCAGGGTCGACTGGTTGAAGTGGTGGTGGGCGGCGCGCGGGGTGGCCAGGAACCACTCCTGGATGGGGGTGAGCGGTACGTCCCCGGTGACCGGACCGTCGTCCTCGCGGTCGGGGGCGGTGCGCACCACGGTGGCCAGTTCGGCCACCGTCTGGTGGGTGAAGAGCTCCCGGGTGGCGAGGTACAGGCCGTCCCGGCGCAGCCTGGACACCACCTGCATGCTGAGGATGGAGTCGCCGCCGAGCAGGAAGAAGTTGTCGTCGGCGCCGACCTCCTCGATGCCCAGGACGTCGGCCCAGATCCGGGCGATCCGGCGTTCGGTGTCGGTGCCCGGCTCCCGGCGCGGACCGGCCGCGGCCTGCGCGGGCCCGGGTTCGGGCAGGGCCCGCCGGTCGAGCTTGCCGTTCGGGGTGAGCGGCAGCCGTTCCAGCGGGACGAACACCGACGGGACGAGGTGCGGCGGCAGCAACCCGGCCAGGTGGGCGCGCAGTTCGGCGGCGGGCAGGCCCGCAGTGGCCCCATCGTCGTCGCCCTCCGGTGCGGCACCGCCCGCTCCGGCCCCGAGCGCCGGGACGACGTAGGCGACCAGCCGGCCGGCCCCGGAGCCCGCACCGCTCCCGGGGGCGTCGGCGCGCACGGTGACGACGGCGTCGCGCACCAGGGGGCTGCGGCGCAGCGCGCTCTCGATCTCGCCCGGTTCGATCCGGAAGCCGCGCAGCTTGATCTGGTCGTCGACGCGGCCGGCGAAGCGCAGTTCGCCGTCGGCGTCCCGGTGGGCGAGGTCGCCGGTGCGGTACATCCGCTCGCCCGGTGCGCCGAAGGGGTCGGCGAGGAACCGCCCGGCCGTCAGTCCCGGGCGGCCGAGGTAGCCGCGGGCGAGGCCGGGGCCGGCCAGCCAGAGCTCTCCGGTCACGCCGGGCGGCACCGGCCGCAGGGCGGCGTCCAGGACGTAGCTGCGGGCGGCGCCGCCGGGGCGGCCGATCGCCGGTGCGCCGGTGCCCGGCGACAGCGGGCCGGTCCAGGTGGCGACCACGGTGGCCTCGGTGGGGCCGTAGGAGTTGATCATCCGACGGCCGGGGGCCCAGGTGTCGACCAGATCGGCCGGGCAGGCCTCCGCCCCGACGACCAGGGTGCGCAGGGCGGGCAGGGTCGCGGCCGTCGCCGGGTCCACGGTGGCCAGGGCCGCCGGGGGGATCAGGGCGTGGGTGATGCGCCGTTCGGCCAGGACCTCGGCCAGCCGCTCGCCGACGAGCGGCCCTTCCTCCCCCGTGACCAGGGTGGCCCCGCTGAGCAGGGAGACGCACAGTTCCAGGACGGAGGCGTCGAAGCTGGGCGAGGCGAACTGGAGCACCCTGGCCCCGGGGCCGGCGGTGTACTGCTCGGCGGCGGCCGCCGCGAAGGCGGCGAGTCCGGCGTGAGTCACCAGGACGCCCTTGGGCGTGCCGGTCGATCCGGAGGTGTAGATGACGTAGGCCGGGTGTCCGGGGGTGAGCGGGGTGGCGCGGTCGGCGTCGGTGGGCGCGGTCTCGCGGTCGGTGGCGCGGTCGGCGTCGGTGGGCGGGGTCTGTGGCCCGTCGGCGGACCACACCTCGGCCGGGTCGTCGAGCACCAGGTGGGCACCCGCGTCGCGCACCATGAACTCCCGCCTGGGCGCCGGGTAGTCCGGGTCCACCGGGAGGAAGGCGCCGCCGGCCTTGGCGACGGCGAGCTGGGCCACCACCGCCGCCGCCGAGCGGGGCAGGGCGAGGGCGACCAGCCGCTCCGGCCCCACGCCGCGCCGGATGAGCCGGTGGGCCAGCCGGTTGGCCGCCCGCTCCACCTCGGCGTAGCTCAGCTCGCGGCCGCCGTCGAGCAGCGCCACCGCGTCGGGGGTGCGGGCGGCCCGGCGCTCGAAGAGTTCGGCCAGGGTCGCCTCGGGGACGGGGCGGAAGGTGCCGCGCGCCCGGTCCAGTTCGGCGGCCAGCTGGTCGCCACCGGCGAGCGGCAGCGCGCCGATGGCGCGATCCGGGTCCTCGGCGACGGCGGTGAGCAGGGTGGCGAGCTGCCCGGCCATCCGCTCGGCCGTGGCCGGGTCGAACAGGTCGGTGTTGTAGGTGATCAGGCCGTGCAGCGCGCCGGAGTCGGCCTCCGCGAACTCCAGCGCGAGGTCGAAGGCCGCCTGCGTGGTGTCGGTCTCGACGTCGGTCACGTGCAGGCCCGGGAGGTCGAGGTCGGCGGCCGGGGTGTTCTGGAGGACGACCAGGGCCTGGAAGAGCGGGCTGCGGCTGGTGTCGCGCACCGGCTGCACCTCGTCGACCACGCGCTCGAACGGCACGTCCTGGTGGGCGAAGGCGTCCCGGACGGTCTGCCGGACCGCACCGAGGAAGTCGCCGAAGGGCTGCGCGGGTTCCACCCGCGAGCGCAGCACCAGGGTGTTGACGAAGAAGCCGACGAGACCCTGGGTCTCCGCCTGCTCGCGGCCTGAGGTGACGGTGCCGACGGCGATGTCCTGGTCGCCGCCGAGCCGGGCGAGGTAGGCCTGCGCGGCGGCGACCAGGGTGGTGAACAGGGTGGCGCCGCGCTCCCGGCCGACCCGGGCCAGTCGGCGGGCCGTGTCGGCGGGCAGCTCCAGGCGGGCGGTGGCCCCGTTGGTGGTGCGCACGGCGGGCCGGGGCCGGTCGGTGGGCAGGCGCAGCGTCGAGACGTCGGCCAACTGCTCCTTCCAGTAGGCGAGTTGGTCGGGCCCGGCGGCGCCGACCGTGCGCTGCCAGTGCGCGTAGTCGGCGTACTGCACCGGCAGCGGCGCCAACCGGCTCTCCCCGGAGCCGAGTTCGGCGCGGTAGAGGTGGGCCAGATCGGTGAGCAGGACGGCGGTCGACCAGCCGTCGGTGACGATGTGGTGCAGGGTCAGGGCCAGCACGTGGTCGCCCTCGGCCAGCCGCACCAGGGCGGTGCGCAGCAGCGGTCCGCGGCGCAGGTCGAAGGGGCGGGCCCGCTCGGCGGCGAGCAGGCCGCGCAGGGCCTCCGCCCGCGGCTGCGCCGGCCGGCCGGACAGGTCGTGCAGCGGCAGCGGCACGTCCTGCGGCGGGTGGACGAGCTGGACGCCGTGGCCGTCGACGCTGTCGAAGGTGGTGCGCAGCGACTCGTGCCGGGCCGCGAGGGCGCGCAGGGCCGCGCCGAGGGCGTCGGTGTCCAGGGCGCCGCGCAGGCGCAGCGCGAGCGCGGTGACGTACTCGGCGCCGCCGGGCGCGAACTCCTCCAGGAACCACAGGCGTTGCTGGGCGTAGGACATCGGCGCGGCGCCGTCGCGGGCGACCGGGAGGACGGGCGGGCGCCCCGGGCCGCCCGGGCGGCCCTGCTCCTCGGTGAGCAGGCGGGCCAGGCCGGCCGGTGTGGGGTGGTCGAAGACGGCGCGGGGGGTGAGGTCGGCGCCGAAGGCCTCGGCGAGGCGGGCGGCGAGCCGGATGCTGAGGATGGAGTCGCCGCCCAGCTCGAAGAAGCCGTCCTCCACGCCGGGCGGCCGGATGCCCAGGACGTCCCCGAAGACCTCGGCGGTGCGGCGTTCGGCCTCGGTGCGCGGCTCGATCCGCGCGCGGCGTCCGCTCCCGTGCTCCTCGTCCGGCGCCGGGAGGGCCGCCCGGTCGACCTTGCCGTTGCGGCTCAGCGGGAGGGCGGCGAGCGGGACGAAGGCGGCGGGGACGAGGTAGTCGGGCAGCGCGCGGGCGGCGAAGGCCCGCAGTTCCCCGGGTTCGGCGCCCGCCGGGCCGACCACGTAGGCCACCAGGCACCGGGCGCCGGGCCGGTCCTCGCGGGTGACCACGGCGACGTCGGTGACCTGGGGGTGGCGGGCGAGTGCGGCCTCCACCTCGCCGGGTTCGACCCGGAAGCCCCGGATCTTCACCTGGTCGTCCGCGCGGCCCAGGAACTCGACGGTGCCGTCCGGGCGTCGCCTCGCCAGGTCGCCGGTGCGGTACATCCGGGCGCCGGGCGGGCCGGAGGGGTCGGCGAGGAAGCGGGCCGCGGTCTCGCCGGGCCGGCCCAGGTAGCCGCGGGCCACGCCGTCGCCGGCGACGTACAGTTCGCCCGCGCAGCCCGGCGGGACGGGCCGCAGGCGCCGGTCGAGGACGTGGACGCGGCGGTCGTCCAGGGGGTGGCCGATCGGCAGGGTGTCGGGCACCGCCGCCGCCTCCGCGACGGCGAAGGCGGTGGCGAAGGTCGTGGTCTCGGTGGGCCCGTAGCCGTCCACCACGGTCAGCCCGGGGCAGGCCGCCAGGACGCGGCGCACCGCGGCGGCGGGCACCACGTCCCCGCCGGTCCACAGCGTGCGCAGGCCCGCGAAGCAGTCCGGCGCGTCCTGGGCGAGCAGCCGGAAGAGCCCGGCGGTGAGCCACAGCGCCGTCGGCCCGTCCGGTCCGGCGAGCCGCCGCAGCAGGGCGGCGTCCACCGGCCCGTCGGGGGCGACGAGCACGCAGCCGCCGCCCAGCAGCGGCGCCCAGACCTCGAAGGTGGCGGCGTCGAAGGCGACCGGCGAGTGCAGCAGCACCCGTGCGCAGCGGCCGTCGGCGAAGCGGCTGTCGGTGGCGAGCGAGGCCACGTCGCGGTGCCGTACCGCCACCGCCTTGGGCACCCCGGTGGAGCCCGAGGTGAACATCACGTACGCCAGCCGGTCGGGGTCGGCGGGCGGCAGGGCCCCCGCCACCGGCCCGGCCGCGCCGGTGCGCGCGGCGGCGACCTGCTCGGCGGTGAGCCGCAGGGCGGCGCCGACCTGGTCGAGCAGGGCGCGGCGGCGCTCCTCGGGGGCCCGGAGGTCGACGGGCAGGTAGGCACCGCCCGCCTTGAGGACGGCCAGCTGGGCGGCGACGAGTTCGGCGGAGCGGTCCATCAGCAGCGCCACCCGGTCTTCGGGGGCCAGGCCGTCGGCCAGCAGCCGGGCCGCCAGGCGGTCGGACCAGTCGTCGAGTTGGCGGTAGGTCAGCTCGCGGTCGCCGTCGCGCACGGCGGGCGCGCCGGGGGTGCGCCGGACCTGCTCGGCGAAGACCTGGAGCGGGCTGCGCGGCGCCACCGGGCGGGCGGTTCCGTGCCAGGAGGCCAGCTGCTCCCGGTCGGCGGGGGTGAGCCGGTCCAGCTCGGCGAGGTCGCCGTCGAGGCCGTCGGCGAGGGCGGTGAGCAGCAGGACCAGGCGGTCGGCCGCGCCGTGGGCAGTCCGGTGGTCGAAGAGCGCGGGGTCGTAGGCCAGGTCGAAGCCGAGCCGCTCGGCCAGGTGGGCGCGCAGGCACCAGGGGAAGGTGGTGGCGTCGTCGGCGCGCACCTCGACCACCCGCACCCCGGTCCGGTCGGCGGCCGACTCGTCGACGGGGTAGTTCTCGAAGACCGCCATGCTGTCGAACAGCGGCTCCCCGGCGGGCAGGTCGCTCAGGGCCTGGACGCGTGGTAGTGCCAGGTGGTCGAAGCGGCGGCCGTCGCTCTGGCGTTCCTGGAGCTCCCGCAGCCAGGGCAGTACGCCGCCCGAGGGAATCGGGACCCTGGTCGGCACGGTGTTGATGAACAGGCCGATCATCGACTCGACGCCGGGCAGTTCGGCCGGGCGCCCGGACACGGTGGTGCCGAAGACCACGTCGTCGCCGCCGCTGTAGCGGGCCAGCAGCAGCGCCCAGGCGCCCTCCACCACGGTGTTGACGGTCAGTCCGGCGGCCGCGGCGTTCTCGCGCAGCCGCCGGGAGAGCGTCTCGTCCAGTTCGCGGTGGGCCGCGGCGCTGGAGCGGGCGCGGTGGGCCCGGGTCGGCGGGCGGTCGTACGGCAGCGGGGTCCGGCCGGTGAACCCGGCCAGCAGGCCGCGCCAGTGGGCCTCGGCCGCTTCCTCGTCCCGCTCGTGCAGCCAGCCCAGGAAGTCCGCGAACGGCCGCCGGACCGGCCGGGGCGCCTGCGGGCCGCCGGTCAGCGCGGCGTACTCCTCGCACACCTCGGTGAGCAGTTGTCCGGTGCTCCAGCCGTCCAGGATCAGGTGGTGGGTGGACCACAGCAGCAGGACCTCGTCACCGGGCAGCGCGGCCAGGGTCAGCCGGGTGAGCGGCGCGGTGGCGAGGTCCATCCCGGCGGCGCGCTCCTCGGCGAGCAGCCGCTCCGTCCGGTCGGCGCGCTGCCCGGCCGTCAGGTCGCGCCAGTCGAGCCGGCGGACGGGCAGCGCGGCATGCCGCGCGACCACCTGGACGGGGTGCGGCAGGCCCCGCCAGTGAACGCTGGAACGCAGTGCCGGGGTGCGGTCGGCGACCTGCTGCCAGGCCTCGGCGAAGGCCCGCGGGTCGGCCACGCCGGCCAGGCGCACCGCGATCCGGTCCACGTAGGCGCCGTCGGCGTCGACGAGCCCGTGGAAGAGCATGCCGGACTGCAGCGGCGTCAGCGGCAGCACGTCGTCGGTCTCGCGCCCGTCGCCGACGAGCCGGTCCAGCCGGTCCTGGTCGAGGCCGGCGAGCGGGAAGTCCGACGGGGTGCGGCCGCCGGCGTCCGGGCGGGCGCAGTGCGCGGCCAGCTCGTGCAGCGCGGCGCCCATCTCCTCGGCGAGCCCGCGGACGGTGGCCTCGTCGTAGACGGCGGCGGGGTAGGTCCACGCCAGTTCGAGGCGGCCGTCCTGGACCGCGCCGATGATGTCCAGCAGGTAGGGGCGGGGCTCGTCGGGGTCGGTGTCGCGACCGGCCGGGGGCAGCGCGCCGCGGACCAGGCCGTCGGCGCCGCCGCGGGTGTCCCACTGACCGTGGTAGTTGAAGCCGATCTGCGGCGCCGCCGAGCCGGTCAGCGGGCCGTCCGGCCGCAGGTGGCGCAGCGCGCCGTGGCTGAGTCCGCGCAGCGGGACGGCGCGCAGCTGCTCCTTGACCGAGCGCAGGGTGTCGTGCCATCCGGCGTCGGGGTCGACGCGCAGGGCGAGCGGGAACTCGGCGGTGAACCAGCCCACCGTCCGGGAGAGGTCCAGGTCCTCGAACAGGTCCTCGCGGCCGTGCCCCTCCACTCCGACCAGCACGGTGTCCCGGCCGCACCAACGGGCCAGGGTGCGGCCCAGGGCGCTGAGCAGGACGTCGTTGACCTGGGTGCGGTAGACCTCGGGGACGCGGCGCAGCAGCGCCTCGGTGGTCCGCTCGTCCAGCGTCACCTGCACGGTGGCGGCGGTGGCGTGGGTGTTGGAGGCGCCGGTGTCAGGGGCGGGGCGGCCGGCGGGCAGGTCGGCCGGGGCCGCGCCGGTGCGCGTCCAGTGGCCGAGGTCGCCGTCCAGGGCGCCGGCGCGGGTGTGCCGCTCCAGCCGGGTGGCCCAGCGGCCGTAGGACGTGCCGGTCGGCGGCAGGGCGACGGGGGCTCCGGCGCGGGCCGTGCGGTACGCCGCTTCGAGGTCGGCCAGCAGGATGCGCCAGGAGACGCCGTCCACGGCCAGGTGGTGCACGGTGAGGACGAGTTGGCCCGGCTGCCGGGGGCCGGGGTCGAAGAACAGGGCCCGCAGCAACCGGCCGTCGACGGGGTCGAGGGAGCGCTGGGCCTCGTCGGTGGCGCGCTGGACCTGCGCCTCCGCGTCATGGCCGGTGAGGTCCGGGTGGCTGACGTCGTGCCGGGTGAAGAGGCCGTCCGCCCCCTGGGGAAGCACCTCCTGGCGCCAGCCGGCCTCGGTGCGGTGGAAGCGGGTGCGCAGGGCCGGGTGGTGCTCCACCAGGGCCAGCACCGCCCGGCGCAGGGCCGCCGGATCGGTGCCGGGGGCCAGTTCCAGGCGCTGGGTCATGGTGAAGCGCAGGGCGTCGCCGGGGCGGCGGCCGTCGAGGTACCAGTGCTGGATCGGGGTGAGCGGCGCCTCGCCGGGCTCGGCTTCGCCGCCTTCCTGGCGATCGGTCAGATCTCCTGCGCACAGGGCGAGTTCGGCGATGTTCTGGTGCCGGAAGACGTCCTTGGTGGTGAGGGAGAGCCCGGCGGCGCGGGCGCGGGAGACGATCTGGATGCTGAGGATGGAGTCGCCGCCGAGCGCGAAGAAGTTGTCCCGGGTGCCGACGCGCTCCACGCCCAGCACCTCGGCCCAGATCGCGGCGAGCCGTTCCTCGGCACCGGGCCGCGGTGCGACGTACGGGGTAGTGCGGTCGGGCTGGGCGGGCGGCGCGGGCAGCGCGCGCCGGTCGGTCTTGCCGCCGGTGGTCCGCGGTATTCGGGCCAGCGGGACGAACGCGGCGGGCACCAGGTGGTCGGGCAGCGTCCGCCGCAGCCAGGTCCGCAGTTCCTCGGCGGTCGGCACGCGGCGGCCGGCGGGCACCGGGTAGCCGACGAGCACCGTACGGCCGGCGTGCTCGCGCGCGGCGACCGCGCAGTCGGCGACGTCCGGGTGGGCGAGCAGGGCGGCCTCCACCTCCCCGGGCTCGATCCGGAACCCGCGGACCTTGACCTGTTCGTCGGCCCGGCCCCGGAACTCCAGTTGCCCGTTCGCGTCCCAGCGGGCCAGGTCGCCGGTGCGGTACATCCGGGCCCCGGGCGGGCCGTAGGGGTCGGCGAGGAAGCGGGCGGCCGTCAGCCCGGGCCGGTTCAGGTAGCCGCGGGCCACCTGCTCCCCCGCCAGGTACAGCTCCCCCGGCATGCCGGGCGGCACCGGCCGCAGGGCGCCGTCGAGCAGGTAGGCGCCCAGGTTGCGGCCGGGGCGGCCGATGACGGGGCGCTCGGGGTGGTCCGCGCACCGGGCGTAGGCGGCGTCGACGGTGCACTCGGTGGGCCCGTACATGTTGTAGGCGGTGACGCCGAGGTCCGCGTGCGCCGCGCACAGCTCCCGCCAGACGGCGGCGGGGACGGCCTCGCCGCCGACCAGCAGCAGGCGCGGGTGGTGCGGGCCGGGGGCGAGCAGTCCGGCGGCGGTGAGTTCGCGCAGGAAGGAGGGGGTGACGTTGACCAGGTCCAGGCGGCGGTCGACGACCTGGGCGCAGAACGCCTGCGGGTCCAGCCGGACGTCCTCGTCGATCAGGTGGAGCTCCTGGCCCAGTGCGAGCAGCAGCGGGCCCTCCCAGCTGGTGTCGAAGGAGAAGGAGGCGCTGAGCGCGGCCCGCAGCCGCCCTCCGTCGGCGGTGTGCGGCGCGACCAGGCCCTCCTGGTGGTCCCGGCAGAGGTTGACCAGCTGGCGGTGTTCGACGACGACGCCCTTGGGGCGGCCGGTCGAGCCGGAGGTGTGGACGAGGTAGGCGGCGTGCTGCGGCAGCAGGGGGGCGGTCCGCTCGGCGTCGGTCAGGTCGTGGGCGGGCAGCGCGTCCCACGGCACCTCGCGCAGGGCCTGCCCGGTCAGCACCACCCGGGGCCGGGTGTCGTCGAGGAGGAGGGCGGCCCGGTCCTCGGGCAGGTCCGGGTCGACGAAGAGCAGGGCGGCGCCCGCCTTGAGCACCGCGAACAGCGCCACCAGCAGGTCCGAGGTGCGCGGCAGCCGGACCGCGACCACCTGCTCCGGGCCGGCGCCGCGGGCGGCGAGGTGGCGGGCGAGCCGGTTGGCCCGCGCGTTGAGGGCGGCGAAGTCGAGGGTGGCGTCCCGGGCGACCAGGGCGGTGGCGTCCGGGGTGCGGGCGGCCTGCGCCTCGAACAGGGCGGGGAAGGTGGTGTCCGGCGCGGGCAGCGGCGTGCCCCGCCCCTGCCGCAGCACCCGGCGCCGCTCGTCGGCCGTCATCAGCGGCAGCGCCCCGACGGCCGTCTCCGGCGCCTCGGCCACGGCCTCCAGCAGGGTGCCCAGCCAGCCGGCCAGGTGCTCGGCGGTCCGCGCGTCGAACAGCCCGGTGTTGTACTCCAGATAGCCGGTCAGGCCGCCGTCGCGCTCGACGAAGTCGAAGGAGAGGTCGAAGGTGGCGCCGTGGACGGGCGGGGTGACCGGCTCCACCGTCAGGCCCGGCAGGTTCGGCACCTCGGCGCCGAGGTTGTGCAGGGCCACCATGACCTGGAAGAGCGGCGTGCGGCTGGTGTCGCGCTCCGGCTGGAGGGCGTCCACCAGCCGCTCGAAGGGCACCTCCTGGTGGGCGAGCGCTTCCAGGACGGTGCCGTGGGCGGCGGCCAGCAGTTCGCCGAACGGCAGCTCCGGCCGGACGGCGCCGCGCAGCACCAGGGTGTTGACGAACATGCCGACCACGTCGTGGAGTTCGCCCTGCTCGCGGCCCGAGGTGACGGTGCCGACCGCGATGTCCTGCTGCCCGGACCAGCGGGCGAGCAGGACCTGGCAGGCCGCCAGGAGGGTGGTGTAGAGGGTGCCGTCGACCTCCCGGCCCCGTTCGCGCAACCGCGCGGTCAGCCCGGCGGGCAGGGTGAAGGCGACCAGCGCGCCGTCCCGGGTGCGTACGGCCGGGCGCGGCCGGTCGGTGGGCAGCTCCAGCGGGGTCAGGCCGTCCAGGGCCCGGCGCCAGTGGGCGAGGTCCGCCTCGGCGAGGTCGGTGCGCGCGCGCTGCCAGGACGCGTAGTCGGTGTAGCGCACGGGCAGCGCGGGCAGCCGTGGCGGGCGCCCCTCGCGGGCCGCCGCGTACAGCTCGCCCAGGTCGCGGCCCAGGACGCCCATCGACCAGCCGTCGGTGGCGATGTGGTGCACGGCCAGCGCGAGCACGTGCTCGTCCGCGGCCGTCCGGACCAGCCGGGCCCGCAGCAGGGGCCCGGCGGCCAGGTCGAACGGGGTGGCGGCGATCCGCTCCAGCAGCGCGTCCAGGGCCGCCGGGGGCGACCCGGCGAGGTCCTCGCACGGCAGCTCGACCGGCTGCGGCGGGCGCACCACCTGCCGGGCGCGGCCGTCCCGCTCGGCGAAGGTGGTCCGCAGCGCCTCGTGCCGGGCGACCAGGGCGTCCAGGGCGGTGCCCAGCGCGACCGGGTCGAGCGCTCCGCGCAGGCGCAGCACGGACAGCGAGGTGTACTCGGTGCTGCCCGGCTCGAACCGGTCGAGGAACCAGAGCCGCTGCTGGGCGTACGACAGCGGTGGCTCGGCCGCCGGGTCCGCGGCCGGGATGACCCGGGCCGACGGGCCGTCCGCCGCGCCCGGCTCGCCCGGCTCGCCGAGCGAGCCGAGGGCTTCGGCCAGGTCCGCCAGCACCGGGTGGCTGAACAGCAGCCGGGGCGAGAGGTCCGCCGCCCCGAAGGCCGCGCGCAGCCGGGCGGTGACCCGGACGGCGAGGATGGAGTCGCCGCCCAGGGCGAAGAAGTCGTCCTCGGCGCCGATCTCCCCGGTGTCCAGGACCTCCGTCCAGGCCGCGGCGACCAGCCGCTCGGCGCGGGTGCGGGGTGCGGTGCGCTGCCGGCCGGCGGCGAAGCCCTCCGGGCCGGGCGCGGGCAGCGCGCGCCGGTCGAGCTTGCCGTTGGGGGTGAGCGGCAGGACAGCCAGGGGGACGTACGCGGCGGGCACCAGGTAGGCGGGCAGCAGCCGTTCGAGGTGGGCGCGCAGGTCGGCGGCGGCCGGGGGGTGGGCCGCGCCGGGGCCGGCGACGACGTGGGCGACCAGCCGGCGGGTGCCGGAGGCGTCCTGGTACACGCCCACGGTGGCGGCGCCCACACCCGGGTGGGTCTGGAGGGCGGCCTCGATCTCGCCGGGTTCGATCCGGTAGCCGCGGATCTTGACCTGCTGGTCGGCGCGGCCCAGGTAGCGAAGGGTGCCGTCGGCCTGTCGGCGCGCCCGGTCGCCGGTGCGGTACATCCGGGTGCCCGGGGCCCCGAACGGGTCGGCGAGGAAGCGGGTGGCGGTCAGGCCGGGCCGGTCGAGGTAGCCGCGGGCCAGACCCTCCCCCGCCACGTACAGCTCGCCCACGGCGCCCGGGGGCACCGGGGCCAGGTCGGTGTCGAGGACGTACAGCCGCAGGTCCGGGAGGCCGGTGCCGATCGGTGCGGGGCCGCCGGCCGCCGCGGTCGTGCGGTCCAGCGGGGCGTGGGTGACGTGCACGGTCGTCTCGGTGATGCCGTACATGTTCACCAGGCGCGGCGCGTCCTGCGGGTGGCGGTCGTACCAGTCGGCGAGGCGGCCGGCGTCCAGCGCCTCGCCGCCGAAGACCACCGTGCGCAGCGCCAGCCGGCGGGAGAGCTCGGGGTGTTCGGCGTCGGCGCGGGCCAGCGGGTGGAAGGCGGACGGGGTCTGGTTGAGGACGGTGACGCCTTCGTCGGCGAGCAGCCGCAGGAAGTCCTCCGGGGAGCGGGCGGTGTCCTCGGGCACGACGACGAGCCGGCCGCCGTGCAGCAGCGGGCCCCACAGCTCCCAGACCGAGAAGTCGAAGGTGTAGGAGTGGAACAGCGTCCAGACGTCCTCGGCGCCGAAGCCGAACACGTCCTCGGTCTGCTCGAACAGCCGCACCACGTTGGCGTGCGGCACCACGACACCCTTGGGGCGGCCGGTGGAGCCGGAGGTGAAGATGGCGTAGGCGGGGCTGTCGGGCAGCGGGCGGTGCCCGGCGGCGAGCGGGGCGGCCGGGCCCCGGGCCAGGTCGGCGCGCAGCTGCGGGTCCGCCAGGGAGAGGACGGGCACCCCGTGCTCGAAGCTCTCGGGCGGCGCGCCGGGCACGTGGGTCACCAGGGCCACCGGGGCGGCGTCGCCCAGCAGTTGGGCGCGGCGTTCGGCCGGCAGGCCCGGGTCGAGCGGCAGGTAGGCCGCGCCGGTCTTGAGGACGGCGAGGACGGCCACGACCAGGTCGGCCGTGCGGGGCAGCGCGAGGGCCACGAACCGCTCGGGCCCGGCGCCGAGCCCGGCCAGCCGGTGGGCGAGCCGGTCGGCCCGCGCGTCCAGGGCGGCGTAGTCGAGGTGCTCGTCGCCGCAGGTGACGGCCTCGGCGTGCGGGGTGCGGGCGGCCTGCGCCTCGAAGAGGTCGACCAGGGTCCGGTCGGGGCGGCCCCGCACGGTGCCGTCCCACTCGGTCAGCAGCCGCCGCTCCTGCGCGGTCGTCCACTCCAGGGCGCGCAGCGGCCGGTCCAGTCCGGCGGCCAGTCCGGTGAGCAGCAGGCAGAGCCGCTCGGCGAGGGCGCGGACCGTCGCGGCGTCGAACAGCTCCGGGTCGTAGGCGAGGTCGAAGCCGAAGTGCCCGCCCTGGTAGGCGCGCAGGACGAGCGGGTAGTTGGTGGCGTCCCGGGAGGTGACCTCCACCAGGCGCACCCCGCTGCCGGCCGTGCGGGCGTCGTCGAAGGGGTAGTTCTCGAAGGCGACGATGCTGTCGAACAGCGTGCCGCCGGACGGCACGCCGCTGAAGGCGGTGAGTTCGGCGAGGGAGACCGCGGCGTGGCGCCGGGCCTCGGCCTGGGCCTCCTGGAGGTCGCGCAGCCAGTCGGCGGCGGTGCGGTCGCCGTCGACCAGGACCCTGGTGGGCAGGGTGTTGATGAACATGCCGATCATCGACTCGACGCCGGGCAGTTCGTCGGGGCGTCCGGAGACGGTCGTCCCGAACAGCACGTCCGGCTCGCCGCTGTACCGGGAGAGCAGCAGGGCCCAGGCGCCCTGCACCACGGTGCCGAGGGTGAGCCCGGCCTGCCGGGCGGTGCGGGCCAGCCGCTCGGAGGCCTCCGGCGACAGGCCGGCGGTGTGCGCGAGCGCCGAGCGGGCCCGGTGGGCCTCGCGCCGGACGCGGTCGGCGGGCAGCGGGGTGGCGGTGGCGAAGCCGTCCAGGACGCCCCGCCAGTGCGCGCGGGCGGCCGCGGTGTCCTGCCCGGCCAGCCAGTGCACGTAGTCGGCGAAGGGCCGGCGCACCGCCGGTGTCGGCACGCCCCCGGTGGTGAGGGCCGCGTACTCCTCGAACACGTCGGTGAGCACCTGGGCCAGGCTCCAGCCGTCCAGGATCAGGTGGTGGGAGGTCCACAGCAGGTGCAGGCGGGCCTCGGGCAGCCGGACCAGGGTGAGCCGGGTGAGCGGCGCCGTGGCGAGGTCCAGCCCGTGGGCGAGGTCGTCCGCGCGCAGCCGGGCCAGCCGGTCGGCGCGCTCGCCCGGGTCGACCGCCCGCAGGTCCAGGTGGGTCACCGGCAGCCGGACGCCGCGGCGCACGACCTGGAGGGGGGCGGGGACGCCCTCCCACACCACCGAGGTGCGCAGCGCGGGCGTGCGGTCGGCGACCCGCTGCCAGGCCAGGGCGAAGGCGTACGGGTCGCCCACGCCCTCCAGCAGCAGGCCGGCCTGGTCCACGTAGACGTCGTCGGGGCCGCCGACCAGGCGGTGGAAGAGCATGCCCTCCTGGAGCGGGGTGAGCGGCAGCAGGTCCTCGACGTCCCGCCCGTCGCCGGCGATCCGGTCCACCCCGGCCTGGTCCAGTCCGGCCAGCGGGTAGTCGGAGGGGGTGCGGCCGCCGGCGTCGGGGCGGGCGCAGTGCTCGACGATGCCGGTCAGCGCCGAGGCCGTGGCCTGCGCCAGCGCGCGGACGGTGGCCGCCTCGTGCGCCTGGTCGCTGTAGTGCCAGGTGAGTTCCAGTTCGCCGTCGGCGACGACGGCGGAGACGTCGAGCAGGTGGTCCAGGGGTTCGTCGGGGGCGAGCTCCCGGCCCGGCGCCTGGCCGGCGGGCGCGAAGTCGCCGGTCCCGGGGGCGGTCCACTGCCCGTGGTAGGTGAAGCAGACCTGCGGCAGCGGACGGCCCCTCAGGGCGTCGGCGGCGGGCGGGCCGAGCCGGGCCAGGGCCTCGTAGCTCAGGCCCCGGCGGGGTACGGCGCGCAGCCGCTCCTTGACCTGCTTGAGGGTGGCGGCCCAGTCGGGGGCGCCGGCCGGGCCGGCCGGGGCGAGGGTGACGGGGTACCGGGTGGTGAACCAGCCGACCGTCCGGGAGAGGTCGACGCCGTCGAAGAGTTCCTCGCGGCCGTGGCCCTCCAGGGCGATGGTCACCCGTTCGGTGCCCGTCCAGTCGGCGAGGGCCCGGCCCAGCGCGCTGAGCAGCACGTCGTTGACCTGGGTCCGGTAGGCCTCGGGGACTCTGCGCAGCAGGGCCTCGGTGGTGGCGCGGTCGAGCCGGGTGCGCAGGGTGCGCACGGAGGCGGCCGTGGGCGTGCCGGGGTGGTCGACGGGCAGCGGGGCCGCCGGGGCCCTGGTCTCGGCGCTCCAGTAGGGCAGGTCGTCGTCGAGGCCTCCGGCCCGGACCCGTTCGGCGAGGTGGTGGGCCCAGTCGGTGAACGGGGTGGGCTCGGGCTCCAGGTGCGGGGCGTCCCCGGCCGCCGCCTGCCGGTAGGCCTGTTCCAGGTCGGCGAGCAGCACCCGCCAGGAGACGCCGTCGACGGCCAGGTGGTGGGCGGTCAGGACGAGTTGGGGCCGGGCGTCGCCGCGGGCCCGGAACAGGACGGCGCGCAGCAGGGTGCCGGTGGCCGGGTCCAGGGCGGCGCGGGCGGCCTCGGCGGCCTCGACCCGGGCGGCTTCAGGGCCGGGGCCGGCGCCGGGGGCGGGCGGGTCGAGTCTGGTCAGCAGCCCGGTGCCCGGGTCCGCGACCGGCTCCTGGCGCCAGGTGCCCCCGGCGCGGGTGAAGCGGGTGCGCAGCGCCGGGTGGGCCGCCAGGACCGCCCGCAGCGCCTGGTCCAGGGCCGGCTCGTCGAGGTCGCGCGGCAGGTCGAGCAGCATCGACATGGTGAAGTGGCGCAGCGGGCCGTGGGCGGCGAAGAACCACTCCTGGACGGGGGTGAGCGGGGCCGGTCCGTCCGCGCGGCGCGGCCGGGGGGCCGGGGCGGCTGCCGGGCGGGCGGCGGCGACCAGGTCGGCGACGGTCTGGTGGCGGAAGACGTCCTGGGAGCCGATCCGCAGGCCGGCGGCGCGGGCCCGGGAGACGGCCTGGATGCTCAGGATCGAGTCGCCGCCGAGCTCGAAGAAGTTGTCGGTGACGCCGACCCGCGCCACGCCCAGCACCTCGGCCCAGATCCCGGCGAGGGTCTCCTCCTCGGGGGTGCGCGGGGCGACGAACTCCCCTTCCCTTCCTTCGCCTTCGAGGTCGGGGGCGGGCAGCGCTCGGCGGTCCAGCTTCCCGCTGGTGGTGAGCGGCAGGGTGTCGAGCGCGGTGAACGAGGACGGCACCAGGTGGTCGGGCAGCACCCGCCGCAGGGCGGCGCGCAGGTCGGCGGACGGGCGGGCCGCGCCGTCGGCGAAGACCAGGTAGGCCGCCAGCCGGGTGTGGCCGCGCGCGTCGGGCACGGCGGCGACGGCGGCCGCGGCGACCTGCGGCAGGTCGAGCAGCGCCGCCTCGATCTCGCCGGGTTCGATCCGGTGGCCGCGCACCTTGACCTGGTCGTCGGCGCGCCCGAGGTACTCCAGGCTCCCGTCGGCCGTCCAGCGGGCCAGGTCGCCGGTGCGGTACATCCGGGCGCCGGGCGGCCCGTACGGGTCGGCGGTGAAGCGGGCGGCGGTCAGCCCCGGCCGGCCGGCGTAGCCGCGGGCGACCTGCTCGCCGGCGAGGTGGAGTTCGCCGCTCACCCCGGGCGGCACCGGCTGGAGCCGGTCGTCGAGGACGTAGGCGCGCAGGTTGGGCAGCGGGCGGCCCACCAGCGGCCGGTCACCGCCCGCGATGCGGCAGGCGAGCGCGTCGACCGTGCACTCGGTGGGGCCGTAGTAGTTGTAGGCGGCGACGTCCGGGTGTCCGGCGAGTTCGCGCCAGAGCCGGGGCCCGACGGCCTCGCCGCCGAGCATCAGCACCCGGGGGTGGTGGCGCGGGTCGTCGAGCAGCCCGGCGGGCAGCAGCTGGCGCAGGTAGGAGGGGGTCAGGTCGAGGAAGTCGACGCGGTGGCGCACGACGTACTCGACCAGGGCGGCCGGGTCCATCCGGGTCGTCTCGTCGACCAGGTGCAGCGGGTGGCCGTCGGCCATCAGCAGCACGCCCTCCAGGGAGGTGTCGAAGGAGAACGAGGCGGTCAGCGCCACGCGCAGCGGCCCGCCGCCCGCGTCGGCGACGAAGCCCGCCCGGTGGGCGGCGAGCAGGTTCACCACCGCGCGGTGCGGGACGGCGACGCCCTTGGGGCGGCCGGTGGAGCCGGAGGTGTAGAGCACGTACGCGGTGTTGGAGGGGTGCAGCGGGGCGGTCCGGTCGGCGTCGCCGGGGTCGGTGTCCGGGCCGGTGTCGGGCAGCGCCCGGAGCGCCTGCTCGTCCAGGACCAGGGCGGGGCGGGCGTCGTCGAGCAGGTAGCGCAGGCGCTCGGCCGGCAGGGCCGGGTCCAGGGGCAGGTAGCCGGCGCCGGCCTTCCAGACGGCGAGGATCGCCACGATCATGTCGGCGGTGCGCGGCAGCCGCAGCGCGACCAGCCGTTCGGGGCCGGCGCCGCGGGCGATGAGCTGGTGGGCGAGCCGGTTGGCGCGGGTGTCGAGCGTCGCGTAGTCGAGCCGCTCGGCTCCGGCGACCAGGGCCGGGGCGTGCGGGGTCAGGGCGGCCCTGCGCCGGAACAGCTCGGGGTAGCTGGTGTCCTCGACGGGCAGCGCGGTGGCGTTCCAGTCCCGGGTGACCTGCCGGGTCTCCCGGGGCGAGAGCAGCGGCAGGGTGCCGAGCGGGCGGTCGGGTTCGGCGGCGGCGCCGTCCAGCAGCAGCAGGAGCTGGTCGGCCATCCGGCGGGCGGTGGGCGCGTCGAAGAGGTCGGCGCGGTACTCCAGCAGGCCGGTGAGCGCCTCGCCGTCCGGGACGAACTCGACGCTGAGGTCGAAGGTGGCGGCCTGCCGGGGCACGGCGACCGGGGTGAGCGCCGACCCCAGCGGGGTGGTGGCCTCGGGCGGCGCGGGGTGCAGCAGGACCAGCACGTCGAACAGCGGGTTGCGGCCCGCCTGGCGGGGTGCGCCGACCGCCTCGACGAGCCGTTCGAAGGGCGTGTCGCCGTGCGCGAGCGCGTCGTTGCCGGTCTCGGTGGCGGCCGCGAGCAGGTCGCGGAAGGATCCGGCGGGCTCCACCCGGGTGCGCAGGACGACGGTGTTGACGAAGCAGCCGACGGCCCGTTCCAGCTCGGTGCGGGAGCGCCCGGGCGTCAGGGAGCCGACGGTGACGTCCTGCTGGCCGGACCAGCGGGCCAGCAGCGCCTGGGTGGCGGCGACCAGGGCGGTGTGCAGGGTGCCGTGCCGCTCGGCCGCGAGCTCGCGCAGCCGGGCGGTGAGCGGCGCGGGGACGGTGAAGGCGTGGACGGCGCCGGGGCCGGCCTCCTCGCCGCGCCGCGGGTGGTCCAGCGGCAGTTCCGGCGGCACCGCACCGGTCAGTTTCGCCTTCCAGTGGGCCAGTTGGCCCTCCAGCCGGGCGCCGGAGAGCTGTTCGCGCTGCCACACCGCGAAGTCCGGGTACTGGACCGCCACCGGGGGCAGGTCCGGGGCGGCGCCGCGGGCCAGGGCCTCGTAGCCGGTGCACAGTTCGTCCAGGACGACGCCCATCGACCAGCCGTCGGTGACGATGTGGTGCGCCGTCACCTGCAGGACGTGCGAGCGGTCCGACTCGCGCACCAGCAGGGCGCGCAGCAGCGGCCCCTGCCGGAGGTCGAAGGGGCGGGAGTACTCCTGGAGCAGGATCGCGTCGAGGGTCTCCCCGTCGGCCGGCTCCCGGACGGGCAGCGGCACCGGCCCGGCCGGCCGCACGGTCTGCACCGGGCGGCCGTCGGCCTCGTCGAAGGTGGTCCGCAGCCCCTCGTGACGGGCCACGACGGCGGCCAGCGCCCCGGCGAGCGCCGTGCGGTCCAGCGGGCCGGTGAACCGTACGGCGACCGCGCTGTTGTAGCGGGGGTCGCCGGGGCGCAGCCGGTCCAGGAACCACAGGCGCTGCTGGACGAAGGAGGGCGGCAGCGGTCGGCTGCGGTCGGCTTGCGGGATGGACCGGTCGGCGGCGGCCCGGGCGCCGCCGGAGCGCCCGGCCAGCCGCAGGCGCAGCGCTTCGCGCAGGTCGGCGGGCAGGGCCTCGGCGCGGTCTCGCTTCGAAGGCGTCATGGTCGTCGGATCCTCACCGTTCGTCATCGTTCGTCATCGTCGGGGCCGCCGGACGCGGCGTCTTCGAGTTCGCTCAGCACCTGGTCCTCCACCAGTTCCGCCAGGGCGGCCACGGTGCGGGAGACCAGGACGTCGCGGGGGGTGAGCGTGACGCCGAAGGCATCGTTGGCGCGGGAGGCGATCAGCAGGGCCCGCATGGAGTCGCCGCCCAGCTGGAAGAAGTCGTCCGTCACGCCCACGGCCGTCCGCAGGGTCTCGGCCCAGATCTCGGCCACGGCCTCCTCGGTGGGCGTGCGGGGCGCCAGCCGGCCGGGCCGCTGCTCCTCCTCGGGTGCGGGGGCGGGCAGGGCGGCGCGGTCGGTCTTGCCGCTCGCGGTGAGCGGGAAGCGGTCGAGGACCGCGAAGGCCGAGGGGACGAGGTGGCCGGGCAGGGAGCGGGCGGCCAGGGCGCGCAGTTCGGCGCCGGGCGGCGGTTCGGCGCCGGGGGCCGCGAGCAGGTGCGCGACCAGGCGGGGCAGCCCGGGATCGTCCTCCCGCACCGTCACCACGGCGTCCAGCACGGCCGGGTGGCGCGCCAGGACGGCCTCGACCTCGCCCGCCTCGATGCGGTGGCCGCGCAGCTTGAGCTGGTGGTCGGTGCGGCCCAGGTAGTGCAGTTCGCCCCGGTGGTCGCGGCGCACCAGGTCCCCGGTGCGGTACATCCGGGTGCCGGGCGGCCCGTACGGGTCGGCGGTGAAGCGGGCGGCGGTCAGGCCCGGCCGGCCGAGGTAGCCGCGGGCCAGGGCCGGTCCGCTCAGCCACAGTTCGCCGGTGACGCCGTCGGGCACCGGCCGGAGCCGGGCGTCGAGGACGTAGGCGCCGGTGCCGGGCAGCGGGCGGCCGATCGGCGGCGCGGCGCCGTCCGGGGCCAGCGGCGCGGACCAGGCGGCGACCACGGTGGCCTCGGTGGGGCCGTAGGAGTTGACCATGCGGTGGTGCGGGGCCCAGCGGGCCACCAGGTCGGCGCCGCACGCCTCGGCGCCGACCACCAGGGTCCTGAGCGCGGGCAGCGTGCCGGGGGTGTCGGCGGGCAGGGTGGCGAGGGCGGCCGGCGGCAGCAGGGTGTGGGTGATCGCCTCCGCCCGGAGCACCTCGGCCAGTCGGGCGCCGAGCAGCGGTCCGGGCGCGGGCACCACCAGCCGGGCGCCGTGCGGCAGGGACATGCACAGTTCGAGCACGGAGGCGTCGAAGCTGGGGGTGGCGAAGGCCAGCACCCGGTCACCCGGCACCACTTGGTAGTGCTCGGCCTCGGCGGCGGCGAAGGCGGCCAGCCCGCGGTGGGTGAGGACGACGCCCTTCGGGGTGCCGGTGGAGCCGGAGGTGTAGATGACGTAGGCGGGGTCGTCCAGGTCGAGCGGGCGGATCCGGTCGGGGTCGGCGGGGCGGTGGTCGGGGGCGCCGTCCGGCGGGGCGGCCAGCAGCGCCGCGACCTCCTTGGCGTCCAGGGTGAGTGCGGGCGCCGCGTCGCGCAGCATGAACTCGACGCGCTCGTCGGGGTAGTGGGGGTCGACCGGCAGGAACGCGGCGCCGGTCTTCGCCACCGCCAGCTGGGCGAGCACCATGTCCGCCGAGCGCGGCAGCAGGAGGGCGACCACCTCGCCGGGGCCGGCGCCGCGCGCGATGAGCCGGTGCGCGAGGCGGTTGGCGTGCGCCTCGGCCTCGGCGAAGGTCAGTTCCAGCCCGGGGGCGCTCAGCGCCGGGGCGTGCGGCCGGCGGTCCACGGCGGCCTCGACCAGGGCGGGCAGGGCCGCCGGGGGCACCGGGCCGCCCGCCGGGCGGGCCGGGCCGCGCAGCAGCCGCTCGCGTTCCCCGGGCGGCAGCAGGTCGAGGTCGTCCAAGCGGGCGGTGCCGTCCGAGCCGGCCAGCGCGGCGAGGGTGTGCAGCAGCTGGGCGGCCAGTTTCTCGGCGGTGGCCCGGTCGATGTACCGGGGGTCGTGGCCGAGTTCGACGGCGAGCCGGTCGCCGGGCGAGACGACCACGGTGAGCGGGTAGTTGGTGGCCTCCCTGGCGTCCAGTTCGCGGATCAGCAGGCCGTGGGCGCCGGCCGTCGCGTCGCCGACCGGGTAGTTCTCGAAGACCACCAGGCTGTCGAACAGCGCCGTCCCGGGCGCCAGCCCGCTCAGGCCGTGCATCGCGGCCAGCGGCAGGTGGTCGAAGCGGCGGTCCTCGGCCTGCTCCTCCTGGAGCGCGCGCAGCCAGGCGGCACAGGGCTGTGAGCCGTCGACGGTGACGCGGGCGGGCAGGGTGGTGATGAACAGGCCGACGATGGCGTCGGATCCGGCCAGGTCGGCCGGGCGCCCGGAGACGGTGGTGCCGAAGCACACCCGCCGCTCCCCGCTCCACCGCGACAGCAGCAGCGCCCAGGCGCCCTGCACCAGGGTGTTGAGGGTGAGGCGGTGCCGGCGGGCGAACTCCTGGAGCCGCTCCGTCTCGGCCTCGGCCAGGCGGTGCGAGAGCCAGGCCCCGGAGCGGGCCGTGTCGCCCTGGGCGGGCTTGCGGTCGTAGGGCAGCGCCGTGGTGGTGAGGTCCGCCAGGACGCCGCGCCAGTGCTCCGTGGCGGCGGCGGTGTCGCGGGCGGCGAGCCAGCCGACGTAGTCCGCGAAGGGCCGGCGCTCGGGCAGGCCCGGCCGGTCGCCGCGGGCGAGCGCGGCGTGGGCGGCCAGGACGTCGGACAGGACGTGGAAGACGCTCCACCCGTCGAGCAGCACGTGGTGGAAGGTCCACACCACGCGCGCCGCGTCCGGCCCGAGCCGGATCAGGTCGAGCCGCAGCAGCGGGGCCCGGTCCAGGGCCAGCGGGCGGGCCCGCTGGTCGGCGAGCAGCCGCTCCAGGCGGGCTTCGCGCTCGGCTTGCGGCAGTGCGCTCCAGTCGTGTTCGGTGACCGGCAGCGTCACGTCCCGGTGGACCACCTGGAGGGGTACGGGCACGTCGCGCAGGACGACGGCGGTGCGCAGCACGGGGGTGCGGTCGACGACGTGCTGCCAGGCGGCGGCCAGCGGCCGCAGGTCGCGGGCGCCGTCCAGCACGAAGGTGATCTGCTCGACGTACAGGCCGTGTTCGGCCTCGTCCAGGCCGTGCAGCACCATGCCGGTCTGGGTGGGGGTGAGCGGCTGGATCTCCGTCACGTCCCGTCCGGTGCCGGCCAGTCGGTCGACGGCGGCCTGGTCCAGGGGGGCCAGCGGGAAGTCGGCGGGGGTGCGGCCGCCCGCGCCGGGTTCGGCGCAGTGGCGGACGATCTCCCGCAGCTCGTCCAGCAGTTCGGCGGCGAGCCGGGCGACGGTCGCGCGGTGGTGCACCGCGCGGGAGTACGACCAGGTGAACGCCAGCCTCCCGTCGCTCACCCGGCCGAGCACGTCCAGCAGGTGCGGCCGGTCCGCCGCCCGGTCCATGCCGCCGGTGAGCGGGCCGGACGGGGCGTGCAGCAGGCCGCCGGGGGCGGGGGTCCAGTCCTGCCGGCCCAGGTAGTTGAAGCCGATCTGCGGCAGGTCGGGCAGCCGGGGCTCGACAGTGGCGGCGGGCCGCAGGTGGCGCAGGGCACCGTAGCCGAGCCCGCCGCGCGGTACGGCGCGCAGGTTCTCCTTGACGGTCTTCAGGGCGGTGCCGGTGTCGGCGTCCCGGGGCATGTCCAGGGCCACGGGGTACAGCGTGGTGAACCAGCCGACGGTCCGGGAGAGGTCGACCCCGTCGAACAGCTCCTCGCGGCCGTGGCCCTCCAGGGCGACCGTCACCCGGTCCCGGCCGGTCCAGCGGGCCAGCACCCGGCCCAGGGCGCAGAGCAGGACGTCGTTGACCCGGGTGCGGTAGACCTCCGGGACGTCCTGGAGCAGCCGGCGGGTGTCCTCGGCGTCCAGGGCGAGGTCCAGCGACTCCTCGGTGGCGGCCGTGTTGGCGCCGTCCAGGTCGGTCGGCAGGGCGGTCGCGGCGCCGTGCTCCGGCCCGTACCAGTGGGCGTGCTCGTCGTCGAAGCCGCCGGCCGCGGTGTGCTCGGCGAGCCGTTCGGCCCAGGCCCGGAAGGAGGTGCTCTTGGGGCCGAGGTCGGGGTGTTCGCCCGCCCGCAGCGCACGGTGGGCGGTGTCCAGGTCCTCCAGGAGCACGCGCCAGGACACCGCGTCGACCACCAGGTGGTGCGCGGCCAGCAGCAGGACGGGGTGCCGTTCGCCGTCGAAGCGGCACAGCGCGGCCCGCAGCAGCGGCCCTTCGGCCAGGTCGAAGCCCGCGGCCAGGCGCTCGGCCAGCTCGCGCAGCGTCGCCTCGCGCTCCTGCGCCGGTGCGGCGGGCAGCTCGTGGGTGCGCAGCTCCGGCAGGTCGCCGGGCGCGGTGCCGTGCTGGCGCCACCGCCCGTCGCCGAGCGGCTCGAACCGCAGGCGCAGCGCGTCGTGGTGGTCCAGGACGGCGGCGAGCGCGGCCCGCAGCAGGGGCTCCTCGGTTCCGGGGGCGAGGGCGAAGGAGACCGACTGGGTGAACTGGGCGGTGTCCCCGCCGAGGGTGTCCAGCAGCCAGTGCTGGACGGGGGTGAGCGGGGCGTCGCCGACCACGGCGCCCTGCTCGGCGGCGACCGCCGGGCTCGGCGACTCCTCGGCGGCGAGGGCGAGTTCGGCCAGGGTCTGGTGGGCGAACAGGTGCCGGGGGGTGAGCGCGAGGCCGGCCCGGCGGGCCGCCGAGACGATCTGGATGCCCAGGATCGAGTCGCCGCCGAGCGCGAAGTAGTTGTCGTCCGCGCCCACGTCGGGCACGCCGAGCACCTCGCGCCAGATCGCGGCGAGGGTGCGTTCGGCCTCGGTGCGCGGAGGCCGGGCACCGATTGCGGCCGGGGCGGCCCACACCGGGGCGGGCAGCGCGCGGCGGTCGAGTTTGCCGGTGGCGCCGAGCGGCAGCCGGTCCAGCGGCACCACCAGTGCGGGCACCAGGTGGTCGGGGAGGGTGCGCCCGAGGAAGGCGCGCCACTCGGCGGGGTCGGGCAGTGCGCCGTCGCGGGCCACCGCGTAGCCCACCAGGCGCCGGTGGCCGTCGTGGTCGACGACCCGGGCGGCGGCGGCCGACACCTGCGGGTGGCGGGCCATCGCGGCCTCGACCTCGCCGAGTTCGATCCGGAAACCGCGCACCTTGACCTGGTCGTCCGCGCGGCCGAGGTAGCGGAGGTCGCCGTCGGCCGTCCAGCGCACCAGGTCCCCGGTGCGGTACATCCGGCGCCCGGGCGGGCCGAAGGGGTCGGGCAGGAACCGGGCGGCGGTCAGGCCCGGGCGGCGCAGGTAGCCGCGGGCGACGCCGGTGCCGGCCAGGTACAGCTCCCCCGGCGCGCCGACGGGCACCGGGCGCAGCCGGTCGTCCAGGACGTAGGCCCGGGCGCCGCCGACCGGGCGGCCGATCGGCGGGTCGCGGTCGGGGTCGGCGGGGTCGCAGGCGAAGGCGGTGGCGTAGACGGTGGCCTCGGTGGGGCCGTAGATGTTCAGCACCCGGCAGCCGGGGACGGCCTCGCGCAGCCGGCGCACGGTGCGGGCGGGCAGGGCCTCGCCGGCCAGGACGACGGTGTCCGCGCCGAGGTGCACGGCGTCCTCCGCGAGGAGGCCGCCCAGGGCGGAGGGCACCGCGCTGAGCAGGCCGGCCCGCCACGGCCCGGGGCGCTCGGCCAGGGCCAGCAGGTCCCGGACGAGTTCCACGCAGCCGCCGGCGAGCAGGGGCGAGAAGATCTCGAACACCGACACGTCGAAGTTGAACGAGGTGGCGGCCACCACGTGGGCCAGGCCGTGGTCGGCGAACTCGGCGGCGGCCCAGTCGGTCAGGGCCAGGACCGAGGCGTGGGCGACCACGACGCCCTTGGGGCGGCCGGTCGAGCCGGAGGTGTGGATGACGTACGCGGGGTGCTGCGGCAGCAGGGCGCCGAGCCGTTCGTCGTCGCGCACGGCGCCGGGGCGGGCGGCGGCGAGCCGTTCGGCGCACCCCGGGTCGTCGAGCACGATCCGGGTGAACGGGCCGGCCGGCAGCCGCCCTCCGGTCTCCGTGTCGGTGACCACGGCGTCGGGCCGGACGTCCGCGAAGAGGAACGCGATCCGCTCGGCCGGGTACCCGGGGTCGACCGGCAGGTAGGCGGCGCCGCTCTTGAGCACCGCCAGCAGCGCCACGGCCAGGTCGGCGGTGCGGGGCAGCGCGAGCGCGACGAACCGCTCGGGCCCGGCGCCGGCCGCGATCAGCAGCCGGGCCAGCCGGTTGGCCCGTTCGTCGAGCTCCCGGTAGGTCAGCTGCACGTCGCCGCAGCGGACGGCCGGGGCGTCGGGGGTGCGGGCGGCCTGCCGGGCGAAGGCCTCGGGCACGGTGTCCTGCGGTGCCTCGACCGCCGCCCCGCCGAAGCGGTCGACGAGTTCGCGCCCCCGCGGCGGGTCGAGCAGCGGCAGGTGCGCCGCCGGCCGGTCGAGGCCGTCCGCCATCGCCGTCAGCAGGGTGCACAGGCCCGCCCCGAGCGCCTCGACGGTGGCGGTGTCGAAGACGGCCGGGTCGTGGTCGAGGCTGACCGCGATGGCGTCGCCGGGGGCGACCACCACGCCGAGCGGGTAGTTGGTCGGCTCCAGGACGTGCTCGGTCTCGACGCCCAGGCCGTGCCGGGTCAGCGCCTGCGCGTCGAACGGGTAGTTCTCGAAGACCACGATGCTGTCGAACAGGGCCGTGCCGCCCGGCAGTTCGCTCCAGTTCTGGAGCTGCGCCAGGGAGACGGCGTCGTAGCGGCGGGCCTCCGACTGGGCGTCCTGGAGCTCCCGCAGCCACTCCAGCAGCGAGCGGCCGGCGTCGATCCGCACCCGGGTGGGCAGCGCGTTGATGAACAGCCCGACCATCGAGGTGACGCCCGGGAGTTCGGCGGGCCGGCCGGAGACGATCGTGCCGAAGACCACGTCGTCCCCACCGCCGTAGCGGGAGAGCAGCAGCGCCCAGGCGCCCTGGAGCACGGTGTTGACGGTCAGCCCGGCCTGCCGGGCGGTGGTCCGCAGCCGCTCCGACAGGTCGTTGTCGAGGGTCACCCGCACCGATGCCGAGGAGGAGGCGCGGTGCGCCTCGGCCGGGCGCCGGTCGCGGGGCAGTTCGGTGGGGGCGGGGAACCCGGCCAGCGTGTCGCGCCAGTACCGCTCGACCCGCGCCGGGTCCTGCCCGGACAGCCAGCGCAGGTAGTCGGCGAAGGGGGCGCGCGCGGCCGGGTTCGGCCGCCGCCCGGCGGCCAGGGCGGCGTACCGCTCGCACACCTCGTCGAAGACCTGGGCCGCGCTCCACCCGTCGAGCAGGACGTGGTGGAAGGTCCACACCACCCGCACCCGGGTCGGCGACAGCCGGACCAGGGTCAGCCGCATCAGCGGTGCGGCGGCCAGGTCGAGGCCGGCCGCCCGGTCCTCGGCGAGCAGCCGGGCGGTGTCCCGCTCGATCCGGTCGGCCGGCCGGCCGGTCCAGTCGTGGTGGGTCACCGGGACGGCGGCCCGGTGCTGGACGACCTGGAGCGGTTCGGCGGTGTCCTGCCAGGCGAGCCGGGTGCGCAGCACCGCGTTGGCGTCCACGGTCTGCTGCCAGGCGGCGGCCAGGGCGTGCGGGTCGGTGACCCCGGAGAGGACGAGCTGGACCTGGTTGACGTAGGTGTGGGCGTCCGGGTCCAGCAGGCTGTGGAAGAGCATGCCCGCCTGCATCGCCGTCAGCGGGTACACGTCCGCGACGCGGCGGCCGTCCCCGGCGATCCGGTCCACCGCCGCCTGGTCCAGCCGGGCCAGCGGGAAGTCGGCGGGGGTGCGGCCGCCGGCGCCGGGCTCGGCGCAGTGGGCGACGAGGTCCTCCAGGGCGCGCAGCATGGCGTCCGCGAGCGCGGTGACGGTCCGTTCGTGGTGCCGACCCGCGCTGTAGTACCAGCCGATCTCCAACCGGTCGTCCTCGACCCGGGCGACGACGTCCAGCAGGTGCGGGCGCTCGGTGCCGGGCGCCTCCGCGCCGCCGAGGCCGCCGGGGACGGCGCGGACCAGGGCGGCGCCGTCGGCGGACCAGTCGAAGCGGCCCAGGTAGTTGAAGCTGATCCCGGGGGCCGGGGCGTCGGCGAGCTGCTCGTCCCGGGCGAGGTGGCGCAGCGCACCGTAGCCGAGGCCGCGCTCCGGCACCGCCCGCAGCTGCTCCTTGACGGCCTTCAGCGCGGTGCCCCAGTCCCCGTCCGGGACGTCGAGGGCGACGGGGAAGAGCGAGGTGAACCAGCCGACCGTGCGGGACAGGTCGATGTCCTCGAACAGCTGGTCCTCGCGACCGTGCCCCTCCAGGCCGATCGCGACGGTGCGCCGTCCGGTCCACTCGGCGAGCACCCGGCCCAGGGCGGTGAGCAGGACGTCGTCGATCCGGGTGCGGTAGACCCCGGGGACCTTGCGCAGCAGGTCCCCGGTGCGCTCGCGGTCCAGCCGGACGGTGACGGCGCGCAGGTCGGCGGCGGTGTTGCCGCCGTCGCCGTCCACCGGCAGCGCGTCCGCGCAGTGCCGGGCGGCCGCCGCCCAGTGGGCGCGCCTGGACGCGAAGCCGCCGGCCGCGGTGTGCTCGCGCAGGCGGCGGGTCCACTCCCGGACGGAGGTGGTGCGGGCGGGCAGGCGCAGCGGCCGGCCCTCCACGGCCTGCCGGTAGGCGGTCTCCAGGTCCTCCAGCAGGATCCGCCAGGAGACGCCGTCGACGACCAGGTGGTGGACGGCCAGCAGCAGCCGGGCGGGCCGGGTGCCGTCGGTGGTGAACAGGCGGGCGGTGAGCAGCGGGAGGGTGTCCAGCCGGAACGCGGCGTGCGCGGCCCCGGTGGCCCGGGCCTCGGCGGCCTCGGCCTCCGCCACGTCCAGGGCGCCGAGGTCGACGACCTCCAGCAGTTCGGGGGCGGCGGCGTCCGCGGGGGCGCAGTGCTGCTGCCAGACGCCGTCCTCCCCGGTGGTGAAGCGGGAGCGCAGGGCGTCGTGGTGGGCCCACAGGGCGGTCAGGGCGCGGCGCAGGGCCTGCGGGTCGACCTCGCCGGGAGCCTCCACCACGACGGACTGGTCGAAGGACGCGGCGTACGGCGGGTGCGGGTCGAGGAACCAGTGCTGGATGGGCGTCAGGCCCACCTCTCCGCTGACCGGTTCGGTCCCGGCGACGGTGACGGCGGTACCGGCGGCGGCGGCCAGCGCGGCGACGGTGGGGTGCCGGAACAGGTCGCGGGGGGACAGCGCGAGACCGGCGGCGCGGGCGCGGGAGACGACCTGGATGCTCAGGATCGAGTCGCCGCCGAGCAGGAAGAAGTCGTCGTCGACCCCGACCCGCTCCACGCCGAGCAGTTCCGCCCAGATCGCGGTGAGGACGCGTTCGGTGTCGGTGGTCGGGGCGCGGTGGGCGCGGTCGCCCGTCGCCGACCAGTCGGGGACGGGCAGCCGCCGGCGGTCCACCTTGCCGTTGGCGGTCAGCGGCAGTTCGGAGACCGTGACGAAGGCTGCGGGCAGCATGTAGTCGGGCAGGTCGGCGGCCAGGTGGGCGCGCAGCGCCGTGGCGGAGGGCGGCTCGGCGCCGCCGGCCGGCACCAGGTGGGCGGCCAGCCGCTTGCGCCCCGCGTCCTCGTGGAGCGAGACGACGGCCTCCGCGACGGCCGGGTGGGCGGTGAGCCGTGCCTCGATCTCGGCGGGTTCGATGCGGAAGCCGCGGATCTTGATCTGGTCGTCCGCGCGGCCCACGAAGTGCAGTTCGCCGTCCTCGCTCCACCGGGCGGTGTCGCCGGTGCGGTACATCCGGCCGCCGGGCGGCCCAAAGGGGTCGGCGAGGTAGCGGGCGGCGGTCTCGCCGGGCCGGCCCGCGTAGCCGCGCGCGACTCCGGCGCCGGCGATGTACAACTCGCCGGTGATGCCGGGTGGTTGCGGCTGGAGGGCGCCGTCCAGCACGTACACCCGGGTGTCGTCCAGCGGGCGTCCGATCGGCAGCACGGCGGGCAGCCGGTCCCCCGAGCGGAAGGCCCGGCGGGTGGCGAAGGTGGTGGTCTCGGTCGGGCCGTAGCCGTCGACCACGGTGAGGTCGGGGCAGGCCTCCAGGACGCGGCGCACGACCGCGCCGGGCACCGCCTCGCCGCCGGTCCACACCTCCCGGGCGCCGCGCAGGCAGCCCGGGTCCTCCTGGGCGAGGAGCCGGAACAGGCCGGCGGTCAGCCACAGGCATTGCACGCCCTGCTCGGTGACGGCGCGGCGGACGGCGGCGGCGTCCAGGTCGTCCGGCGGGGCCAGTACGGCGGTGCCGCCGCGCAGCAGCGGCACCCACAGCTCGTAGGTGGCGGCGTCGAAGGCGTGCGGGGAGTGCACGAGCACCCGGTCGTGGCCGGTGAAGGCGCGGTCCAGGGCGAGCGCGGCGACGTCGCGCCGGCGCACCGCGACGCCCTTGGGGGTGCCGGTGGAACCCGAGGTGAACATCAGGTACTGGACGTTGTCGGGGTGGGGCACCGGGGCCGCGGCCGGGGCGGCCGGGCCCGGCCGGTCGGCGGCGTGCGGCCGGTCGGCGGCGTGCGGCCGGTCGGCGGCGTGCGGCCGGTCCGGCCGGTCGACGCGCAGCACCCGCTCGGCGGGGAGCAGTTCCTCGGCGGCGCTCGCCCGGTGCGCGTCGGTGAGCAGCAGGTCCGCGCCGGCCTCGGCCAGCATCAGGTGCAGCCGCTCGCGCGGCGCCCTGCCGTCCAGCGGCACGTAGACCCCGCCGGTCCGGACCAGCGCCAGCTGGGCGACGACCAGGTCGACGGAGCGGTCCATGAGCACGCCGACCGGGTGTTCGACGCCGACGCCGAGCGCGGCCAGCCGGCCGGCCAGGGCGGCGGCGCGGGCGTCGAGGTCGCGGTAGCTGAGGCGCTCGTGGCCCGCCTCCAGGGCGGCGGCGTCCGGGCTGCGGCGCACCTGCTCGGCGAACAGGTCCGCGATGTCGCGCTCGGTCCGTTCGACGGCGGTGGCGTTCCAGTCCACGAGGATCCGCCGGCGCTCCCCGGCGGTCAGCAGCGGCACGCGCGCGGGCGGGTTCCCGGCGCCCCGGGGCAGTCCCGTCAGGACGGCCGTGAGCTGCCCGGCCATCCGCCGGACGGTGGCCTCGTCGAACAGCCGAGGGTCGTAGCACAGCCGCAGGGCCAGCTCCGGCCCCGGGTAGGCCAGCAGGGCGAGCGGGTAGTTGGTGGTCTCGATCCCGTCCAGGTCGCGCAGGCGCAGGCCGTGCGCGGCGGCCGCGTCGTCCTCGACCGGGTAGTTCTCGAAGACGACGATGCTGTCGAACAGGGCGGTCTGCTCGGGGAGGACGGTGGCGGCCCGCAGGCGGGTGAGCGGGACGAAGCCGTGGCGCCGGTCCTCGCCCTGCTCCCGTTGCAGCGTGCGGAGCCAGTCGAGCAGGGTGCCGTCAGCGGGCACGGCCGTCCGGGTGGGCAGGGTGGTGATGAACAGGCCGGTCATCGACTCGACGCCGGGCAGCTCGGGCGGCCGCCCGGACGAGGTGGTGCCGAACACCACCTCGTCCCGGTTTGCCTGACGGCCCAGCAGGATCGCCCAGGCGCCCTGGACCAGGGTGTTCAGGGTCAGGCCGGAGCTGCGCGCGAGGCCTTCCAGCGCCCGGGTCGCGGCGGCGGGGAGGGTGAACGGCACGGCCCGGGTGGATTCCGCGCGGTGGCTCTGGCGCGGCTCGCGGTCGTACGGCAGCGGCGTCGGCTCGGCCAGCCCGGCCAGGCGCCCGCGCCAGTGCCGCTCGGCCTCCGCCGGGTCGCGCTCGCGCAGCCAGGCCACGAAGTCGCGGTAGGGCCGGCGCTCCGGCACCGTGCCGTACGGGACGGTGCCGAAGGGCTCGGTGCCGAAGGGGTCGGTGCCGGACGGCACGGTACCGGACGGGACTTCTCCCGTCTCCGGCCCGGAGCGGGCCAGCGCGGCGTGCACGGCGAACACGTCCGACAGCACCTGGAAGAGGCTCCAGCCGTCCAGGACGAGGTGGTGGAAGGACCACAGCACGCGCACCCGGGTGTCGGAGAGGCGGATGAGCAGCAGGCGCTGGAGCGGGGCCCGGGCCAGGTCCAGGCCGCGGGCCCGGTCGCGGTCCAGGAGCTCGGCCAGCCGGCCCCGGCGCTCGGACTCGGGCAGCTCGCGCCAGTCCAGGTGGGTGACCGGCACGGCCGCCCGCCGCCGCACCACCAGCAGCGGCTCGGGCACCTCCTGCCAGCGGACGTGGGCGCGCAGCACCGGGGTGCGGTCGGTGACCCACTGCCAGGCGGCGGCGAGCCGCCCCGGGTCGGGCACGCCGTCCAGGACGAAGTCCAGCTGCTGGAAGTAGGCGCCGCTGTCCTCCTCGGCCAGGCCGTGGAAGAGCATCCCGGACTGGGTCGGCGTCAGCGGGAGGACGTCCTCCACCGCGCCCGGGTCGTCGCCGGTGATCAGGTCCACGGCCGCCTGGTCGAGCCGGGCCAGCGGGAAGTCGGACGGGGTGCGCCCGGCGGCGCCCGGGCGGGCCGCGTACCGCGCGAGGTCGGCCAGCTCGGCGGCGAAGCGCCGGGCCAGGGCCTCGACGGTGTCGCGCCGGTGCACGGCGCCGGAGTAGAACCAGCTGAACTCCAGCGCGTCGCCGTCGAGCCGGCCGACCACCTCCAGGGCGTGCGGGCGCTCGACGCGCGGGTCGGCGTCCAGTTCCAGGGGCCGGAAGGTGCCGTGGTAGAGCCCGGCCGCGTCCTGCGGGAAGGACATCCGGCCGAGGTAGTTGAAGCTGATCCGCGCGGCCGGGACGTCGGGGGCCGTGCCGGGGCGCCCCAGGTGGCGCAGGGCGTCGAATCCGAGGCCCCGTCGGGGGACGGCGCGCAGCTGCTCCTTGACCCGCTTGAGGACGCCGTCCCAGTCGGCCCCGGCGGGCACGGCCAGCGCCACGGGGTGCCGGGTGGTGAACCAGCCGACCGTGCGGCTCAGGTCGAGATCGGCGAACAGCTCCTCGCGCCCGTGCCCCTCGACGTCCACCACGACCCGCTCCAGGCCGCTCGCCCCGCACAGGGCCCGGCCGAGGGCGCTCAGCAGCACGTCGTTGGCCTGGGTGCGATAGGTGTCGGGCAGGGTGCGCAGGAGGGCGGCGGTGTCGGCGGGGTCGAGGCGCACGGTGACGGAGCGGGCCGAGGCGTGGGTGTCGGCCCCCGCGAGGTCGGCCGGGAACGGGTCTGCCGGGGCGTCACCGTCCTGCGCGGGGACGGCCCGCGCCCAGTACTCCGTCTCGTCCTCGAAGCCGCCGGCCGCGGCGTGGGCGCCGAGCCGCTGGCCCCACTGCCGCAGCGGGGAGGACTTCGCCGGCAGGGCCGCCGCCCCGTCCCGGCCGTCGCGGCGGGCGCGGTAGGCCGTGTCGAGGTCCTCCGCCAGCACGCGCCAGGAGACCCCGTCGACGACCAGGTGGTGGACGGCCAGGTGCAGGACCGGCGGCTGCCCCGCACCGCGCTCGTGCAGCACGGCGCGCAGCAGCGGGCCTTCGCCGCCCAGGTCGAAGGGGCCGAAGTGCGGGGTGTCGCCGTCCGGGCCGGTGTGCCGGCCCAGGCGGATCCGGGGCGCCCGGTCGTCGATCCGCCAGCGCACGCCGGCACCGGTACCGACCTCGCCGTCGCGGGGCTCTGCGGGGTCGGGCTCTCCGGCGTCGGACTCTCCGGCGTCGGCCGTGAAGGCCGAGCGCAGCGCGTCGTGGTGGGCGACCACGTCGTTCAGGGCGTCCTCCAGCGCCGCCCGGTCCACGTCGGCGCCCAGCAGGAGGGAGAGCGCCTGGTTGAAGTGCCCGGCGCGCCCGGCGGCCCGGTCGAGCCACCAGCGCTGGATCGGGGTCAGGACGCCCGCCCCGGTGGCGGCCACCCGGGCGGTCACGGCCGGCCGTTCGGCGTCGTCCGCGCACCGGGCCAGCGCGGCGACCGTCTGGTGCCGGTAGAGGTCCCCGGAGGTCACCGCCAACCCCACCTGCCGGGAGCGGGCCACCACCTGGATGCCGAGGATGGAGTCGCCGCCGAGGTCGAAGAAGTTGTCGTCCGCGCCGACCCGTTCCAGCCGCAGCACCTCCGCCCAGATGGTGGCGAGCGCCTGTTCGGCGGGGGTCCGGGGGGCGACGTGGCGTACGGCGGGCACGGCCGGCCCCGGGTCGGGCAGCCGGCTCCGGTCGAGCTTGCCGTTGGGGTTGAGCGGCAGCGCGGGCAGCGGCACGACGACCGAGGGCACCAGGTAGTCGGGCAGGGCCAGGCCGAGCGCCCGGCGCACGGCCTCGGGCTCCACCCGCCCGCCCGGGACGGGGACCACGTAGCCGACCAGGCGCCGGTTGCCCCCGCCGTCGGCGACGGTGGCGGCCGCCTCCGCCACGCCCTCGCAGCGCCGCAGCGCCTCCTCCACCTCTCCCAGTTCGATCCGGAAGCCGCGCACCTTGACCTGCTGGTCGATCCGGCCGAGGTACTCCAGGTCACCGTCGGCGTTCCACCGCACCCGGTCTCCGGTGCGGTACATCCGCTCCCCCGGCGCGCCGTACGGGTCGGCGACGAACCGGGCGGCGGTCAACCCGGGGCGGCCCAGGTAGCCGCGCGCCAGGCCGCCGCCCCCGAGGTACAACTCGCCGACCACGCCCGGCGGTTGCGGGCGCAGCCCGGGGTCCAGGACGTACGTCCGGGTCAGTGCGAGCGGCCTGCCGATCGGCGGCGCCTGCTCCGGCAGCCGGTCACCGGCGAACCAGGCGGTGGCGTAGACGGTGGCCTCGGTGGGGCCGTAGATGTTGGCGATCGCGCTGCCGGGCAGGGCGCGCCGCAGGTCGCCCACCGCCTGGGCGGAGAGGGCCTCGCCGGCCAGCACGACGGTGGCCGCGTCGACCGGGGCGGCGCCCCCGGCGAGCAGCCGGGAGATCACCGAGGGCACGCCGCTGACCAGGCCGACGCGGCGCGGGGCCGGCTCCTCGGCGAGGGCGGCGAGGTCGGCGACCACCTCGACGCTCCCGCCCGCCAGCAGCGGGCAGAGCAGTTCGAAGACCGACACGTCGAAGTTGAGCGAGGTGGCGGCGACCACGTGGTCCAGCCCGCCGGGCCCGAACCGCTCGGCCGCCCAGCGGGCGAGGGCGACGACGCTGCGGTGGGTGATCACGACGCCCTTGGGCCGGCCGGTCGACCCCGAGGTGTAGATGACGTAGGCGGGGTGCTCCGGCAGCAGCGGCCGGAGGCGGTCGGCGTCCGTGAGGTCGGCGTCCCCGGTGTCGCCGGTGTCCGCCTGGCCGCCGGCGTCGGCGGCCAGGCCGGCGCCGTCCTCCAGCAGCAGGACGGGCCAGCCCTCGGGCAGCGCGGCCGCCGTCTCCCGGGTGGCGAGGACCAGCGCGGGCCCGGCGTCCGCCAGCATGAAGCGGATCCGCTCGGCCGGGTAGCCCGGGTCCACCGGCAGGTACGCCGCACCCGACTTGAGCACCGCCCACAGCACCGACGGCAGGTCGGCGGAGCGCGGCAGGCACAGCGCGACCAGCCGCTCGGGGCCCGCGCCCCGGGCGACCAGCAGCCGGGCGAGGCGGTTGGCCCGCCGGTTGACCTCCGCGTAGTCCCGCCGCACCGGGCCGCAGCCGACGGCGGTCCGCCCGGGCGTACGGGCCGCCTGCGCCTCGAACAGCCCGGGCAGCACGGGCGGCACGGTGTCCGGGAGGTCGCCGGCGGCGTGCGCGGGCGGGTTCCAGGAGTCGAGCAGCGTGCGCTGCTCCTCCTCGGAGAGCATGGGCAGTTCGGCGAGGATGCGCTGCGGGCCGTCCGCCATGCCCGCCAGCAGGCGGTGCAGGTGGCGCGCCATCCGGGCCACCGTCCGGGCGTCGAACAGGTCCGTGTTGTACTCCACCGTCAGCGCGCAGCCGTCGGTGTCCTCCGGGGTGAACTCCAGCACCAGGTCGAACCGGGCGGCCGGGCGGGGCAGCGGGTGGTCCTCGAAGCGCAGGCCTCCGGCGGGCGGCGGGGTGGTGGGGCTCTGCTGGACGACCATGACCTGGACCAGCGGGGTGCGGCTCGGGTCCCGGGGCGGGGCCAGTTCCTCGACCACCCGGTCGAAGGGCACCGCGGCGTGGGCGAAGGCGTCCAGCAGGGTGGTGCGCACGCTCTCCACGAACCGGTCGACGGTGGCCCGCTCGTCCACGTCGCCGCGCAGCACCACGGTGTTGACGAAGAAGCCGGTCACCTCCTCCAGCTCCCGCCGGTCGCGCCCGGTGGTGACGGTGCCGAACGCCACGTCCCGCTGGCCGGAGTAGCGCGAGAACAGCAGCGCGGACGCCCCCGCGAACAGGGTGAACAGCGTCGTACCGCGGCCCGCGGCGAGGTGCCGCAGCCGGGCCACCAGTTCGGCCGGGAGGCGGTGGCGGTGCGCCGCGCCGTTCGTCGTGCGCTGGGCGGGCCGGGGCCGGTCGGTGGGCAGTTGCAGGGGTTGCAGCTCCGCCAGGTTCCGCTTCCAGTAGGCGAGGTCCGGCGCGTCCGCTGCCCCGGCTTGGGTCCGCCGGTGCTGCTCCCAGCGCGCGAAGTCGGGGTACTGGAGGGCGGGGGCGGCGAGCGCGTCCGGTTCGCCGGAGACCTCCGCCCGGTAGAGCGCGGCCAGTTCGCGGGTGAGGACGCCCACCGACCAGCCGTCGGTGATGATGTGGTGCTGCGCCAGCAGCAGCAGGTGCTCGTCGGCGGCGAGGCGGACCAGCAGGGCCCGGGCGAGCGGGCCGTCCGTCAGGTCGTAGGGCCGGTTCAGCTCCTCGGTCAGCAGCCGTTCGGCCGCCTCGGCGCGCTCCCCGGCCGGCCGGTCGCCGACGTCAGCGGTGCGCAGCGGCAGGGTGCCCTCCGCCGCGACGCGCTGCACGAGCTGCCCGTCGACGGTGGCGAAGGTGGTGCGCAGCGAGTCGTGGCGGGCGGCGAGTCGGCCCAGGGCCCGGCGCAGGGCCTCCGGGTCCGTCGTTCCGCGCAGCCGCAGGGCCACGCCGGTGTTGTACTCCGTCCCCCCGACGGTGAGGTCGTCGAGGAACCACAGGCGGCGCTGGGCGCTGGACAGCGGCAGCGGCTCCTCGCGCGGGGCGGGCGGGATCGGCTCCGGCGGCGCGGCGGTGTGCCGCTCGTCCACCAGCGGGGCCAGGGCGGCGACGGTCCGCGCGGTGAAGACGTCCCGGAGCGTGAGCCGGACGCCCAGCCGCTCGGTGACCCGGGCCAGGGTCCGGGCGGCGAGGATCGAGTCGCCGCCCAGGTCGAAGAAGTCGTCCGTCGCGCCCACCGCGTCGACGCCGAGGACCTCGGCCCAGATGGTGGCCAGGGCGCGTTCGCGCTCGGTGCGCGGGGCGACGGGCCCGGCCGCGCCGGAGCGGGCGGGGGCGGGCAGCGCCTGCTGGTCGATCTTGTGCTGCGGGGTGAGCGGCAGCGCGGCCAGGACGACCACGGCGGACGGCACCAGGTGGGCCGGCAGGGCGGCGGCCAGCGCCGCGCGCAGCTCCGCCGGGTCCGGGGCGTGCTCCGGGTCGGCGGGCGTGGCGTAGCCGACCAGGCGTTCGCGGCCCGGTTCGTCCTCCCGGACCACGACGACGGCCTGGTCGACGGCGGGGTGCGCCCGCAGGGCGGCCTCGATCTCCCCCGGCTCGATCCGGAAGCCGCGGATCTTCACCTGCCGGTCGAGCCGGCCGAGGAACTCCAGCTCCCCGTCGGCGGTCCACCGGGCGCGGTCTCCGGTACGGTAGAGCCGGGCGCCGGGCGGGCCGAAGGGGTCGGCGACGAAGCGCCCGGCGGTCAGGCCGGGGCGGCCCAGGTAGCCGCGGGCCACGCCCTCCCCGCCGACGTACAACTCGCCGTCGGCACCTGGCGGTTGGGGCCGCATGGCCGCGTCGAGCACGTACGCCCGGGTGTGCGGCAGCGCGCCGCCGATGGGGGGTGCGCCGCTGCCGGCGGTCAGCGGGCCGGTCCAGGTGGCGACGATGGTCGCCTCGGTCGGGCCGTAGGAGTTGACCATGCGCCGGCCGGGCGCCCAGCGGTCGACCAGTTCGGCGGGGCAGGCCTCGGCTCCGACGATCAGCGTGCGCAGGTGGCGGCCCGCGCCGCCGGGCACGGTGGCCAGGGCGGCCGGCGGGATGAGGGCGTGGGTGATGCGGTGCTCGTCGAGCACGGCGGCGAGTTCCTCGCCCAGCCAGGGGCCGTGCGGGGGGATCACCAGCGTGGCCCCGGCCAGGACGGAGATGAACAGTTCGAGGACGGAGGCGTCGAAGCTGGGCGAGGAGAACTGCAGCACCCGGTCTCCGGGGCGCACGGCGTAGTGCGCGCGGGCCGCCTCGGCGAAGCCGCCGATCCCCCGGTGGGTGACGACCACGCCCTTGGGCGTCCCGGTGGAGCCCGAGGTGTAGATCACGTACGCCGCGTGGTCGGTGCCGGTCGGGCCGGGCAGCGCGGTACCGGTCGGGCCCGCCAGGCCGGCGTCGGGCGCGGCGGCGGTACCGGGCGTGTCCGTGCTGCCGGGCGCGTCCGCGGTGTCGGCCCGGTCCGCGGCGCTGGCCGGGTCGGCCTCCAGCAGCGCGCGGACCCGGGCCGGATCGTCCAGGACGACGGCGGGGGCGGCGTCGGCGAGCATCAGCGCCCGTCTCCCGGCGGGGTAGGCCGGATCCACGGGCAGGAAGGCGGCGCCCGTCCGGGCGACGGCCAGCTCCGCCGCGACCAGTTCCATCGAGCGCGGCAGGACCAGCGCCACCGTCCGGTCCGTCCCGGCGCCGCGCCGCGCGAGGTCGCGGGCCAGGCGCTCGACCCGGTCGGCCAGTTCCCGGTACGTCCAGCTGCGCCGGCCGTCGGTCACCGCGGGCACGTGCGGCGCGCGGGCCACCTGGGCGGCGAACAACGCGTCGAGCGTCCGGTGCGCCGGCGGCGGGGCGGCATCGGTCCCCGGGGCGCCAGGGGTGTCGCCGGCCTGCGGCGGAGCGGACGAACGCACGGGCTGGGCAGGCCGGTCGGTCATGGCGGAAGGTCCTTCCGGACGGGGAGGAGGCGATGCGGGCGCCGGGGCAGGCGGGGGCAGGCCCTCGGACCCGGGAACGGGGGCCGGGGGAACGGAACGAGCGGGGGGTGAGCCCGGTGGAGCGGCGTCGGCGCGGCGGACGCCTCAGGCGACGGGCAGCGGCGGCGGCAGGCGGGCGAAAGGCGCCTCAGGCGGGGTCGGCGCGACGCGCCGTGCGCCCGGACACCTGCACCCGGTCGATCACGCCGGTGGCGGGGTCGCGGTGGAAGCGCCCGCCCGGCTCGGGGCGGCCGGTGTCGGGGGCGAGCAGATCGTAGGAGAGGTCGGCGAAACAGCGCAGGGGTATCGGCAGGTCTCCGTCCACGGAGAGCGTGGACGATCCGTCGCCCGCGGGCTCGACGAGGTACCGGATCGAACCGTTGCGGTAGGTGCCCGCGCACTCGGGCAGGGGGACGGGCTCGCCCGCGCCCACGGGCGCGATCGCGGCGGGCACCCGGACGCCCGCCAGTCCGGCCAGGTCGGCCGCGAGCTCGCGCCAGAGCGCGGTGGCGGCGGCGGCGTTGCCCGCGAAGGCGACCACCACGCCGCTGTCGGGGTCGGCCCGCAGGTGGCAGGAGGTCCCCATGGCGTTGCCGTCGTGGCCGCACCACAGCCGGCCGTCCTGCTGGTAGAGGGCGAGCCCCGGGCCCCAGCCGTCCGCGAGCGCACCCGGCCGGGCGCCGGGCTGCGGGCGGCGCATCTCCTCGGCGACGGCGGGGGGCAGGGCCTTGGCCCGGCCGACCAGGGCGCCGCCGAGCGCGGCGAGGTCCGCGGCGCTCGCCAGCAGGGCGCCGGCCGGAGCCTCCAGCGGGGCCAGGTTCTGCCGGACCGGCCGGGCCCGGCCGGTCGCGGCGTTGAGCGCGTGCCCGGCGGCGACCGGGCGAGCGGGTGCGCTCGCGTCGACGAACACGGGCACGGTGCCGAGCGGTTCGAGCAGCAGGGCGGCCACGGCCTCGTGCCAGGGCATCCCGGTCACCGCCTCCACCAGGCGCCCGGCGGCGACGTAGCCGGCGTTGGAGTAGGAGAAGTCCGTCCCGGGCGGGAAGAGCGCGTCCCCGGCCGTGCACACGGACGACAGGTAGTGCGCCGCGGTGGTCCGGGCGGCGGCGTCGGAGTCCGGCCCGGTGGGCAGTCCGCCGGTGTGGCTGAGGAGTTGGCGAATCGTTACTGCGGGCATCCGGCGGAGCTCGGGCAGGTGATCGGCGACCCGGTCGTCGAGGTCGAGGTCGCCGTCGTCGGCGAGGAGCATCACCAGAGCGGCCGTGTAGGGCTTGGTGAGCGACCCCACCGGCACGACGGTGTCCCCGGTGAAGGGCGCACCGGTGGCGGCGTCGGCCACACCGGTGTGCAGGGCCACGACCTCCGAGCCGGTGTCCAGCACCACCTGGGCGCCGGGCACCCGGTGGGTGCGCGCGAGCGTGTCGAGCCGGTGCTGCAGTTCGCGGCGTAAGAGGAACGGCGCGCGCTCGCGGACCGGCGCGGAACTGGGGTACGGCATGGGCGGACGCTCCCGTTGACTGGTTCTCAGATGCGGGCGCGGCGAGCGTCCGCGGATGAATTCCGGATTACTGTGGAGCACGCCGTGAAATTTCCTGCCACCTGCGCTCCTCGACTCAAGACTCGCGGGAACAACGGGAATCGACGGAAGCCCTGCCGATGACGGCCGACGGGTGCGAACGGGAATCCCCGACGGTTCCCGGCAGGGCGCCGCACGCGCCCCGGGGGAACCGTTCCGGGCCGCTTCGGCGCTCCCCGACCGGACGGTGCGAATGCGACCCGAATTCCACGCCGCCCAGGAACGGCGAACGGGGGAACGGTGAGCGGGAACGGTGGGCGGCGAACGGCCGACCGCCGAATGACCTCACCCCGCAGGCGGGGCCGGACAGGAATCCCGAACGCTCCAGTCGGCCGCTCCGACGGCCCTGACCTGTGCGATCGTTGCGCCCGGCATGCCTATCCCCCCTGCGATCCCTCCCCGCAACCACCGTGCGGAACCTGCCACGACCGTCGCGAGGACCGGGCAATACCTTGACGGCCCGAACGCTCGGAACGACGAACGCGGAACAGTCTTCACGGCGGGTCACCCGCTCGCAACCCCTGGCGATTGAACGGAAAGCGACTCTCCCCGGAATCGGAACCGCAAAATCGCTGGTGTGACTCCCGGCCACGCCCGGAACGCCTGATGACGGGTGTGAATTCTTTGGCCGAAACTGTGGCACCCGGATCCCCCCGGCCGCCCGGCCGGGTTTCCGCGGGGAATAGCCGAGTGATTCCCCTGACGCCTGGGGCGGTTGTGCAGGAATGCGACGGAACAGATCAGGTGCGTCGCGAGTGAATCAATGAGGGCTCTGATACGCGTGTGCCCCGATGCGCTTGTGCCGTGGTGCGCGCGTGCTCTGACGCGCTTCTGCCGTGGTGCGCGCGCGCCCCGTCTTGCGCGTGCCCTGGTTCGCGCCTGCCGCCCCCGGGCCACGGAAGGACCGCCGCGCTCGGCCACCCCGGGGCGCGGGGCGACCGAGCGGATCCGCCGCGCGCCGGAACGCGGGCGGGCTCGGGGCTCAGAACACCCGTCAGCCCTGCCAGGAGCTGCCGGTCGAGGGCCGGGTCGCCGTGCCACCGGTGGACGTCACCGCGCGCGACGGAGCGGACGGGGCCGGCCCGGCCCCCGAACCGCTGGTCCGCACGGTCGGCGCCGACGAGGTGGTCGACGTCCCGCGCACCGGCGCGGCCGAAGTCCGCGGGGCCGACGCCCCGGACGCCGCCGCCGGCCCGCCCGTCGAGGTGCGCGGCGCGGTCGCACGGCCCTGCGCGGCCACGTCCACGGGCGCGCCGCCGCCCGATTCGACCCGCTCGATCCGCAGCACCAGGTTCCGGTCGCTGCGGTCACCGCCCCCGTCCCGGTTGCGACTGTGCACCACCTGCGTCAGCACCCCCCGGACCTCCTGCCAGCGCCCCTGCACCGCGCGGATGTTGGGACACCACTCGCCCTCCCGCCGGTGCTCCAGGTCGAGCTCCCAGCGCTCGGCGTCCACGAGGTGGCTCGCCCCGACCGTCCCGGGAATCTCGACCGGACGGCCGCCGCGCACCGTCACCACCGCCCGCTGCGGCCACTGCCCCTCCACCGCCGTCACCGTGATCCGGCTCTGCCCCTGGTACCAGGCCATCGCTGTCCTCCCACATCCGTCCTCACGCCGACCGCCGACCGCCGACCGGCCTCGGCCGATATCACGGCCGGCGCCCCCTCCCGGGTTCGAACGGCGGCTGCGGAGGTGCACGTCAAGGGGGTGCGGGAGCCCGGGGGCGACGCGACCGTCGAACGGTCCTGTCGACAGATTCAGGTCAGGGCGATGGCTCGATCACCCCCCTTGTCCATAGTCATGCGCACACCTGGCATGACCGACGACCGCCGCCTCTCTGAGAGGCTCGGCTTCGTCCCGTCGCACCCCGGATTCAAACTCCAGCTCTGAGGCCCTAACGCCCTTCAGCCATTAAGCCATTAAGCCCCGGAAACGCAGAGAACCCCCATCCGGTTTCCCGGATGGGGGTTCTCTGTGAATGATTGTTCGGCGGCGTCCTACTCTCCCACAGGGTCCCCCCT